>NZ_CP033068.1:1233805-1850708 GCF_003668995.1 Flavobacterium sp. 140616W15 | reverse complement strand
TAAGGAAGTTTAGGCTTCCTTTTTTTGTTTTTTTATCCTATTTTTACTTAAATAGTATTAATTATCAGTTTGTTTCGTAATGAAATCAAAAGATTATAAGCGAAATAAATTGAAAATCATTTAAATAAAAAGTTATGAAAATAGGATTAATAGGATTTGGAAAAACAGGAAAATCGGTTGCTTCAGTGTTACTAGAAAATAAGGCTTTTTGTTTAGAATGGGTTTTAAGGCAAAGTACAGTACTTGAACATCGATCAGTTCCAGAATTTTTTGGAGTTCCATCAGATGAGCCAGGATTAATATATTCAAGCTCAAAAACAACTATAAAAGAGCTCTTAGACAAGCATCCCGTAGATATTATAATTGACTTTTCTTCTAGCTTAGGTATTCATACTTATGGCGAGGCTGCAGCACAAAGAGGAATTAAAATTATATCTGCAATATCTCATTATACAGAAAAAGAGTTAAACCTTCTGAAAAAATTAGCCATTAAAACAACTGTATTTTGGTCTCCAAATATTACATTAGGGGTAAATTATTTGTTATTTGCTGCTAAATTTTTAAAGAAAATAGCTCCTTGGGTAGATATTGAAGTAAACGAAGAACATTTTAAATTAAAACAAGGAACGTCAGGCACGGCTATTAAAATTGCGGAAGCTCTAGATGTCGAAAAAGAAAATATAAATTCGGTTAGGGCAGGAGGTATTGTAGGAAAACATGAAGTAATATTTGGATTTCCATATCAAACGGTGCGACTTATTCACGAATCAATTTCAAGAGAAGCATTTGGAACGGGCGTTGTTTTTGTAGCTGTAAATATTGAAAATAAAGAAATAGGATTGTATAATTTTGAAGATATTTTAGCCCCTTATTTTCAAATGGATAATTAGAATTTATAGTTAAATAATTCCATAGAAATATTGATTTAAATGGATATTTCTATGGGATTTAGTATTTATCAATTTAGTATTTAAAGAGATTAAGTTTCTATTTAAGTTTTTTTTGTTCCCACTTTATCAATAGGCCTAAAACGTAATGCACTCCAAGTTTCATCTATAGAAATAGCAGTTACAGTTTTAAGTCTGAATTCTTCTGCAGTTACTCGAATTGTATCTCTGTTTATATCGGTTTTAATTTTTGAAGTCCCTTTTGGATACGCAAACCATAAAACACTATCAGATTCGATATTTTCTAAATCATATTTAAGAAAGTTTAAAAACTCTTGGTTATTATTAATAAAAATCAAGGTGTTCGTGCTTTTTGTTTTTTTATCAAAAGTAATTTTCATTCCAAGTTTAATAAACTCTTCTTTTATTTCTTTAGGTGCATTAAGAACAATCCCGCTGTCCTTAAATTTTAATTTTTTAATAACGTCTTGCATTGTTTATACATTAGTTGGTTTTATGGCTAATGTATGTATTTTTTATTTGTTGTTAATTTAATTTTAGACATTCTAATGAATAAAAAACGCAGATAAATAATTATTTTTCGATAGTTCTAAGTGCCTTTTTAACTATATATGTTGTTTGTTTTGTAGGGCTAATTTCTTTCCATTTTTTGCAAATTTCAATGACAAAATCAGGATCACTTTTGCTGGCATCATTTAGCCAGTTCCCAACGCTATCTTGTACGTATTTTGCATTATCTGATTTTAGAGGTTCTAAAATAATTAACCCTAATTCAGGGTTTTGTTTTAATATTTCAAGATGCTCACACCAAACTCCTCTCGGTCTGGTAGCTTCACTTGCAAACCGTCTTATATTCTCGTCAGAGTGTTTTGTCCATTCTGATAAAATGGTTAAGCTTTCGTTTAAATTTTTAGCTATAGAAGGTCTTACTGCTAGCCAGCAAATTTCTCTAACACCAAAATGTTTATCAGCAGCAAAAGGCTGAATTTGATCTAACATTTCACTAATTGATAGTTCTGCGTTCTTTCCAATAGTATAAGTTGCCCAGCATCTAACTAAGTCTGATTTATGAGCTGAAATTATTGTAAAAAGTTCACTATCATTTTCCAGTTTAGCTAATCTAAAAAGACTAGTTCCAATAGTTTCATTTATAGTATTGACAGTTTGTTTTTTTAGTGCCTCAATATTTGTAATAATTGGCTCCAAATACTTAGAACGATTGGTTTGATGAAGAACGTTTTTAAGTAACAGTTTTTGATCAATAGCTAACCATTCTACTAAATTGGCAGTCTCAATTTCTCCTTTATTAAGTTTATCTAAAATATCGACGGGTATGTCCTTAGTTGAGCGCGAACCTTTACGTTTTATTTCTGTCATAATAATTTATAAATTCTCTAATAAAGTATCGATT
Organism: Flavobacterium sp. 140616W15; assembly: GCF_003668995.1. NCBI lineage: Bacteria > Pseudomonadati > Bacteroidota > Flavobacteriia > Flavobacteriales > Flavobacteriaceae > Flavobacterium > Flavobacterium sp. 140616W15. The sequence continues at coordinate 1,848,389 of NZ_CP033068.1, read as the reverse complement.
AGTTAGCATAAACATTGGCTTTGCTAAAATAGATGTTAATTATTTTATTAATTTTGCAAAGATTCAAAACATTATCTGTATCTGCAATAGCGCATAATTTTAGCACATAGGGATAAAAAAGTCACTATTATGAAAACAAAGGAAAGAAGCTTAGAAAATAAAATTTGCCCATTAGAAGTAGCAGTTAATTCTATTAGTGGGAAATGGAAAGTTCCTATTGTTTGGCAAATCAATGAAGGTAAAAAACGCCCAAGCGAGTTTTTACGTGGAATTGCAAAAGTCGACAGAAGAGTTTTGAATCAACAGTTAAAAGAAATGGAACAAGACGGTATTCTGACCAAAGAGTCATTTAATGAGCTTCCGCCAAGAGTTGAATATTCACTTACGGAATTAGGAGAAAAATTGGTAACGATTTTATGGATGCTAAATGATTGGGGTAAATTAATGATTCCTGCCGAGGAAGATTAATTTATTTCAAGAAAACGATTTTACAGACTATCAGCAAATTGTATTATTTATTAAATTAAAGTTGCGCTCTTTTAATTATAAAATAGGCTAGTTCTTCATTATCTCTTATCAGATTGTCTCTTCGTTCAAAACCAGATTTTTGTAATACATTTTGTGAGCCACTGTTGTCAAGATCAGTTATGGCAACTACTTCAGGAATATTGGTGTTTGTAAAACAATATTGAGTCATAGCTTTGCATACTTCAGTAGCGATGCCTTTACCCCAATATTCTTTACTAAGAACATATCCAATCTCTATTTGATTGCTGTTGTGTACAAAAATACGCGCAACACACATCCCTATAAAATTGTTGTTTGTAGTGTCAAATATTGCCCAACGGCTAAGATTACCCTTTTCATAATTTTCAAGTAATTCTTTAAACATTTCTATATACCTCTCAGCAGAAGTTTCTGGTAAGTATTGGGTAACTTCAGCATCTTTAAACAAGTTTAAAAATGTTTGTTGCTCTTCTGGCAAAAATTCACGAATGATTATCCTTGGGCTTTGGTATAGGTTTGTCATGTTATTGATGTGCATTTATCAAAAGTAAAAAAATAAAATACATATATTCGCAAATAAGAAAATAGTTAGTGTTAAAATGGAAATAGAACAGATAATAAGATTTATTTTGCCTTTGGTAAGTATTGTCATGGGATTAGCAATAAGAAATTCAGATAATGAAAATTATGCCTCTATAAAAAAGTATTGGTGGTTTTTTGTTGTGATAGGGGTACTTTTATTCTCCTACAGATTATATAATTTTTTGAATTAATTAGCATAATGACTTGATGTACAATTTAGTTTATTGAGAATGATTATGTGATTAAAAATTATGTCGTAGTACTTAAATAATTGATTATATTTATTGTAAGATAAGTTTACAAATTAAATGCTTAGTAGTTATTGCTTTTTATTTTAAAGTAAAAGTTTATATTATTGTATATAATGACTTTTAAATCAGTGTTTAGTTAAAATAATATTATTAATAATCAATCAATGTTTACGCTATGAAATTTCTAAAATTATTAGTCCTTATATGCTTCTTACTGTTTAATTTTTTAGATGGTTTTTCGCAAAATTTAAAGCCAGGTTTTGATAAAGCTGAATATAGAGAATTAATATATTTGGCTACTCAATCGACAGAATCTCCTGAAAAAGCAAAACTAATTCCTCAGCCAGAACACTCAAAACTGGTGTATAGAAGTAAGCCAATAGGACTGGATAATCTTTGGGAGTTATGGCTAAAAGATGAAAATACAGCTGTATTATGCACAAGAGGAACTACTGAAAAAGGAGAAAGCTGGCTTGCTAATCTTTATGCAGCAATGACACCGGCAAAAGGAGAAATGAAAATTTCTAATTCAGAGACATTTGAGTATGAATTATCGACTAATAAAGATGCCGCCGTTCATACAGGATATCTGTTAAGTACTGCTTTTATTTCAAAGGAAATGCTTCCTAAGATAGATTCTTGTTATAATTCAGGAATTAAAAATTTCATAATTATGGGACATAGCCAAGGTGGAGGTATAAGCTATCTACTTACGGCTCATTTTTATAGTTTACAAAGCAAAGGTAAACTACCTGCCGATATTCGTTTCAAAACGTATTGTAGTGCTGCACCAAAACCAGGGAATTTATATTTTGCATATGATTATGAGCGTAAAACGCAAAACGGTTGGGCATTTAATGTAGTAAGCGCCGCAGATTGGGTACCTCAAACACCTTTTTCGGTTGAAACGCCAGAAGATTTACCAATAGTAAGTCCAATTGCAATGGTAGAAGAAACTATTAAAAATCAGACTTTTTTTAAGAGAATGTTTTTAAATATGGTTTATGGAAAACTAACAGATCCATCCCGTAAAACCGTTAAGACATATCAAAAAATATTAGGTAAAGAAATGGCAAAAAGAGTGAAAGAATTTTTACCAGAATTTGTACCACCTCCATTTTATAATAGTAACAATTATGTGAGAACTGGAAATACGATTGTTCTATATCCGAACCCCAATGATATAAATTATTATGAAAAATTCCCAAATAATACAAAGGACATAATGATGCATCATTCTTTTCCACCTTATTTATATCTCTTAAATCAGCTAGAGTAAGTTAACGATCTTAGGATTCAATTGTTATCAAGCTACTCTTAATCACCTGATAAGTAAGTCCCATCGGACATTATGTTTATAGGAAAGATATTTTTTTCAAAAGAACCCCATCGGGGTGTTATATTTAATAATCTGAGATCGGTATCGCTCCACTAGAGCTATTAAAAACAATTTCTTGCGTCTCGTAACTTCGATATCGGCAAAAATAATAACTAAAAATAGCGATTGCATAACCTGAAACTTGAAACCAAAAATTTAAAACCTGAAACTAAAAAAAACTAATTAGAAGTAATCTGATACGCACATCTTCTGTCACCTCCGATGATATGGCTAACGCGATTAATTATAATATCTTTACCTAATACTGATCTAAAAGTATTTAATTCAGAAGAACAAAAACCTTGATATATAGTTGCGGCCGCACAAATTGGGCAATGATTTTCGACTAAAAGATAACCCTCATCATTTTTTGAGTATTCCGCCATATAACCTTCTCTTGTTCTTATTTCGACAAGTTTTTGTAATTTTTGTTCCAGATTACTAATGGTATCAATTTCTTCATGATATTTCTTTTTTCCTGTTTCTTCATAAACATCTATAACCGTTTGCAAAGCATTTTCACCCATTGCATTAATAATGTTTATCAACTTTAGAGTTAATTCAGCGTGCGTGTCTGGAAATTTTGCATTTCCATTTGAAGTTAGGCTAAATGTTTTTTGAGGTCTACCCACACCTTTGGATTCTTCTTGTGGATGAATAAGATCCTCTTCAACAAGTTTAAGTAGCTGTTGTCTAACCCCTTCCTTTGTTATCTTAAGTTCATGCGCAATTTCAAGAGCCGTAAGAGGACCTCGCATTTTGAGTAGCATTAATATCTTATTTGTAGTCATAAATTAATAAAACAAGTATTTAGTTGTTTTATTATGCAAAATTATTAATTTTGCATAACTTATCAAAGCTGATTGGAAGATTTTATCCACCTAAATTCAATCAATATTGTAAGTTACAGAATTTAAAAACGTAAAATTATAGATTATGTTATTAGAATTACAAGAGCTTCCCATTAGTTCATATAATATGATTGACTTTCCTGTATACATCGTTCCGTACTGGAATGTACTTATGAAATTTACAATTAGTATATATCCTCAACTATAGATTTTTAGAAATCTCAAAAATCTTTAATTAAAATTAAAGCAGTTTTTACAATGTGCTCAGCAACCTAGAATAGTATTCAGATTGGGCGGGGGATACCTATGTCTAAAAATTAGCAATACCCAAAAATTATAACGCAATAAATAACTCAATAATTTAATAATCAGAATATGGAAATAATAAATAAAATAGATGCTTCAGGCATACAAACACTAGATCTACGTAACTATAAATCTAATGGAGAAGATTTTATAGTATTTGATATTGTACCATTTCTAATAGAAGATTTTCTATTACAGGAAAAAATATTTCGATCAGAAATGGCTCAAATAGATTGGAATCAATTTACAGGAAAAGACGTTGTTATCTGTTGTTCTAATGATGCGATTATACCACTTTGGGCTTATGCATTAATTAGTTCACTCTTAGCTCCTCATGCATCTATAGTGGTGTATTCAACAATAGGGAATCATGAAAACCTTTTATGGATGGAAAGAATAAGAAAGATAGAATTTTCGGCTTTTATCGGTCAGAAAGTGGTTTTAAAAGCAAATACAGCTATACCAGAAGAAATTCTTGTATTGGCTACAAGTCAGTTAATAAAATATGTACAAACCTTAATGTGGGGAGAAGCAGGTTCTCCTTTAATGATTTATAAAAGAAAATAAGAGATATAATGAAAATATAATAGCAATTCTGTTCATAGGAACTCTTTCGATAGTTTCATGTAATACAAAAAGTACAGAACAAATAGAAAGTCCGACAGCATATCCAACACTTATATTAAAGGCTCAAGAAGCAAATGTTTCTATTGAATTTCCAACAACATTAGAAGGAGAACAAACAGTCGAAATACGCTCTAAAATCGACGGATATATAGAGCAGGTTTATGTAGAAGAAGGTTCGGTTGTAACCAAAGGGAAGCCTTTATTTAAAATAGACGCTAATAGTTATTTACAAGAAGTAAACAACAAAAAAGCGGCAGTTCTAGCTGCCGAAGCCAGCTTGGAAACAGCAGTTATACAAACCAAAAGAACGGCAGCATTGGCAGAAAAAAAGATAATAAACAACTACGAATTAACATCTGCCAAGAATATAGAAAGAGTAAAAAGAGCTGAATTAAGTCAGGCAAATGCTGATTTGTCAGCAGCTAAATCAAAGCTTGCTTTCACCAATATAGTGAGTCCAATAAATGGAGTAGTAGGAAGCCTACCGTATAAGATAGGAAGTTTGGTGAGTAGTTCTGCACCAGATCCTATAACTACAGTTGCTAATACCAAAAACGTTTTTGCTTATTTCTCATTAAGTCAGCAACAATTAAATTCTTTTTTGAGTCAATATTCAGGAAATCAATTAAAAGAAAAATTTAAGAATATGCCAGCCGTTTCTTTAGTTACTGCTGATGGAGAAACATATCCACTAAAAGGAAAAATTCAAACTTTAAGTGGTGTATTAAATGCAAGTACTGGAGCTGCTAATTTTAAAGCAGTTTTTCCAAATCCAGATGCTAAACTTTGGAGTGGAGCAAGCGCTACGATTGTTATTCCAACACAATTAGAAGATGCAATCCTGGTTCCTAAAAAGGCAGTATTTGAATTGCAAGGGCGCTTTTTTGTCTTTACTGTAGATGCAAAAAACGTAGCACATAATACTGAAATAAAAATAAGAAACACTGCAACCGAAAAAGAATATGTAGTAACCGAAGGCGTAAAATCTGGAGATACTATAATTGTTGACGGAATTGGAAATTTAAGAGATGGAATGAAAATAGCACCGATAGCTTCTTTAGCTAAAAAATAATAAATCATGTTTAGAAAATTTATAGAAAATCCGGTATTATCCACGGTAATATCGATAATAATAGTGATTTTGGGATTATTAGGATTGGCTTCATTGCCTATCTCTCAATATCCCGAAATTGCTCCACCTACAGTTGTTGTAACAGCTTCGTATCAAGGAGCAAGTGCCGATGTGGTCATGAAAAGTGTGATTGTTCCTTTAGAAGAACAGATAAATGGAGTAGAGAATATGAGCTATATGACTTCTACTGCAAGCAGCAATGGTAATGCATCAATAACGATATTCTTTAAGCAGGGAACTAACCCTGATATGGCTGCAGTAAATGTTCAGAACAGAGTTACAAAAGCTACAAGTTTATTACCTAATGAGGTCATAAAATCTGGGATTACAACAAGCAAACAACTAAGCAGTACTGCTTTTAGTTTTTTGTTATATAGCAAAGATGGAAAGTATGATGAAAAATTTCTCGATAATTATTTGAGAATAAATATTATGCCAGAGATGAAACGTGTCGAAGGTGTAGGAGGGACAGAAATTTATACGAGCCAGGAATATTCAATGCGTATTTGGTTAAAACCTGATGCGATGGCAAGTCAAGGCCTTGTTCCTGATGATATCATCGCGGCATTAAAAGAACAAAATATCGAAGCAGCCCCAGGGAAAATTGGAGAAAATAGTAAAGAATCAGTTCAATATGCTCTAAAATTTACAGGAAGATTAGAAAGCCCTGCTGCCTTTGAAAACATTGTTTTACGAAGTGGTAAACAGGGGAGTTTGTTGCGCTTAAAAGATGTAGCTGATATTGAGTTTGGTGCTTTAGATTATACGACTTCATTAATTACTCAAGGAAAAGTTTCTTCGGGAGGAGCAATAAGTCAAATTTCAGGATCCAATGCCAGAGAGCTTATTATTGCTTGTGAAGACATCTTAAAAAAAGCATCTAAAGATTTCCCTCCAGGATTAGAGTATCATACATTTCTAAATGCCAATGACTTTTTAGACGCTTCAATCGAAAAGGTGGTTTATACTATTATTGAAGCTTTTATTCTGGTTTTTATTGTTGTATTTATCTTTTTGCAAGATTTTAGATCTACATTAATTCCAGCAATTGCAGTTCCAGTATCGATTATCGGTACCTTCTTTTTCTTGAAGTTATTTGGCTTTACGATTAATTTATTGACTCTTTTTGCTTTGGTTCTTGCTATTGGTATTGTCGTGGATGATGCGATTGTAGTTGTTGAGGCTGTTCATGCAAAATTAGATCAAGGTGCAAAATCGGCTAAGAAAGCGACTATACATGCTATGAGTGAGATTAGTGGAGCGATTATATCAATCACCTTAATTATGTCAGCAGTATTTATTCCGGTTACATTCATTACAGGTTCGGCGGGTGTGTTTTACAAACAATTCGGATTGACATTGGCAGTAGCCATATTAATTTCTGCAGTTAATGCATTGACTTTAAGTCCTGCTCTTTGTGCTATATTATTAAAACCACACGATTCACAAAAATCAGATTATCCCAAAGGTTTCTTGCCTAAATTCTATGCGAGTTTTAATGTAGCTTTTGAAACGGTTACAAATAAATATATTAATGCAGTTCGATTCCTGATTCGTAGAAAATGGATATCCTTAGTTGCAATTGCAATTTTCGGAATAGTGTTCTATGTACTTATGAAAAATACGCCAACTGGTTTTGTACCTAATGATGATGGAGGAGCTATTTTTGGAAATGTAGTTTTACCACCATCTTCGACTCTGGAACGTACCGAAGAAATTACCAAAGAAATTGATAGTATTGCGAGAAGTATTCCAGAAATAGAGCTTTCATCGACACTTTCTGGAATGGATTTAATTCATGGAAATGGAGGTTCTTATGGAGCATTGTTTATTAGGCTAAAGCCATGGAACGAAAGAAAAGGCAAAACTCAGGATGTTAACTCAATCGTTGGTCAGTTGTTTGCAAAAACAGCACATATAAAAGGGGCAAGTATTATTTTCTTTGCTGCACCAACCTTACAAGGATTTGGAAATAGCAATGGATTCGAAGTACAATTGCAAGATAAAACGGGAGGTAGCTATCAGAATTTTGATAAAAATATCGGAAAATTTATGGCAGCAATCAATCAAAGACCTGAGATTATGTATGCAACAAGTCCGTTTAATATTGGATTCCCAGAAATGGAAGTCAATGTAAACGTAGCAAAGTGCAAAGACGCAGGTGTGTCTGTAAATACGGTGCTTAATACGCTCCAAGGGTATTTTGGCGGAATTTATGCTTCGGATATTAATAGATTTGGAAAACAATATCGGGTGATGTTACAATCGCATCCTGACTATAGAGCAAAAGAAAGTGATATCAATAAAATATTTGTCAGAACAGATAAAGGAGCAATGGCTCCAATATCGGAATTTGTAACGTTGAAAAAAACATACGGTCCTGAATTTCTAAATCGGTTTAATTTATTTACGTCTACTACAGTTACAGGCGCACCAAATGCAGGATATAGTTCTGGTGATGCGATAAAGGCAATCGAGGAAGTGGCTGCCCAAACATTAGACAGAGGATATACATATCAGTTTTCTGGTTTAACCAAAGAAGAGCTTTCTAGCGGAAGCCAAACAATATTAATCTTTGGGCTTTGTTTGATCTTTATTTACTTTTTGCTAAGTGCACAATACAAGAGTTATATTTTGCCATTTTCGGTATTGTTATCCTTACCAATAGGACTTGCGGGAGCATTTATATTTGCGAATCTTTTTGGGGTTGACAATAATATTTTCCTTCAGATAAGTTTGATTATGTTAATAGGTCTTTTGGCCAAAAATGCAATTCTTATTGTAGAGTTTGCACTATTACATCGCTTAAGCGGAAGAAGTCTAGTACAGTCCGCAATATTTGGAGCAAGAGCCAGATTAAGACCAATATTAATGACCTCTTTTGCTTTTATTTTCGGATTAATTCCATTGATGATTGCTACAGGAGCTGGAGCATTAAGTAACAGATCAATTGGTACAGCTGCTGTTGGCGGAATGTTGATTGGTACATTATTCGGAGTTTTTGTAATTCCAGTGTTGTTTATCATTTTTCAATCTATGCAAGAAAAAATAGGTGGAGTAAAAGAACCAATTCATGAGCCGAGACAAATTGATTAAAGAAGGTTCAAAGGTTCAGAGTAGCAAAGGGACAAAGGTTCAGAGGGAATAGTTTTGTGGTTATTTTACCGCGAAGGACGCAAAGTTTTTACCTGGATGGTTTTGTAAAACGCAAAGTTCGCAAAGTTTTGTGTTGAACCTGCTTTGTGGACGCTGTGAAAACCTTTCTGAAAACTACGATTAAATTTTTACATAGACCATAATACTACAACAATCTTGTCACCCTGACGAAGGAAGGGTCTCATTAAGTTGCTCGACAAAGATTATGGAGTTTCTCGCGGAGATTTACTACGTCTGTTCGCTATCGCTCGAGTCTCCTGCGTCGAAATGACAATATTGGAGAGAGACTTTACTAGCGAACCTTGCGGTTAAAATTATAGATTAAAACAAAAAACATATTATAATGAATAAATACAATTATAAATTAATAGTTATTATACTGATTGTTGGCAGTATATGGAGTTCGTGTAAAATCACGAAACCTTATACAAAACCAGCAACAACAGTAACGTATCGTGAGCCTGATAATAAGGACACTACAAACATGGCAACAATGAAATGGTCAGAGCTATTTACAGATGTTAATTTGCAGCAACTTATTTCCGAAGGATTGGCGGCAAATCTAGATTTAAAGATTGCGGTAGAACGTATCAACCAATCAACAGCTAACCTTAGACTGAAAAAAGCTGCTTTTTTGCCTTCGGTAGATGGTAACGTTTCTGTAAAAGAATCCAGATTAGCTTTCCCGCAAGGGTTTGGGCTTTTTGACCAATCGACACAATATGATTTGGGTATTACTGTTGGATGGGAAGCAGATGTTTGGGGTAAATTAAAAAGTGCCAAAAAGGGAGCTATTGCCAATTTATTAGCTACAGATGCAGCTAAACGCGCCATTCAGACCCAACTTATTGCTAATATTGCTAATTCGTATTATGAGTTACTGATACTCGACGAACAATTAAAAGTACTTAAAAAGACAGCCAAAAATAGAGAAACCGATGCAGAAACGATTAAGGTTCTTTTCGAAAATTCGATTATTAATGGAGTAGCAGTGGTACAGAGCGAAGCCAATTTTTATGAAGCTGAATTAGCTATTCCTGATATCGAACAAAAGATAACTGAAACAGAACATGCTTTGTGCGTGCTTCTGGCAAAATCTCCAACTAAGATTGAACGTAGTTCTCTAGAACAACAAAAACTTGTTTATGATTTAAAAATAGGAGTTCCGATGCAACTTCTTGCTAATAGACCAGATGTACAACAAGCCGAATATAATTTTAGAGTCGCATTTGAAGAAAGTAATGTAGCAAGAGCTTATTTCTATCCTGCTTTAACAATCAGTGGAGCAGCAGGTTTTTCTAGTTTTGGATTAAAAGATTGGTTTACAAACGGTGGACTTTTTGGCAATATAGCCGGAGGACTTACACAACCTATTTTTAATAAAGGAATCAATAAGGCAAGATTAGCTACAGCATTGTCTTTGCAAAAAGAAGCGCTATATAATTTTGAACTTTCGATGTTAAAAGCAAGCGAAGAAGTTTCGAATGCTTTGTCTAGATACGATAAAGCCACCTTAAAAGAAGAAAAAAGGAAAAAACAGTTAGAGGCTTTATTTAAAGCGGTAGATTTTAATAAAGAGTTATTAAATAATTCTACTACTAATTATACCGATGTATTAACAGCCGAACAGAACTTGCTAAATGCGCAACTAAAAGGAATTGATGATCAAAGCCAAAAATTACATGCAGTTGTAAATCTATATCGCGCTCTTGGTGGCGGATGGAATTAATTTATAAAATTCAAGAAAATAATAAAGCTCAATTCTAATTTTAGAGTTGGGTTTTATGTTTTATTAATTAGCTGACTTTAAATTGTCACCATCTTTATCATGCAGTCTTCTGAAAACTAACCCAGATAAAATAGTCAGAAAGCCTACAACCAAAAATGTATATCGAAAAGCATTGTGAATTTCGTTGTGAATGAGTTTTACATCACCTTGAAAAATTTTAAGAACCAATAGTCCGAAAGCAATACCAAAACCAATTGCCAGTTGCTGATTTACAGAAACTAATGAGTTACCACTACTAGTATGATAATTTCTCAAATCGGCAATAGAAATAGAATTCATAGAGGTAAATTGTATAGAGTTAAAGAATCCTAATACCGAAATAATAGGAATATACCAATAGATAGAAGTATGAATGGATGGAATGGCAAGGGTACAAATTAGGATGCCAATAATAAAAGTGTTCACCATTAAAGTTTTTCTATATCCGTAAGTATTTAATATTTTAATTACTGCCGATTTTCCAAACATTGCAGTGAGAGCCATGGGAGCGACAATCCATCCTGAAGTAACTGCCGACTGCCCGTAGGCTATCTGAATCATCATAGGTAATAATAAAGGGATTGAACTAAAACCCAAACGAGTTGCGAGGTTACCTATTATGCCCACACGAAAGGTTCTTACCTGAAATAAATTTAAAGGAAAAATAGGGTTGTTGTCGGTTAAAGCATGACGATAATACCAATACAACATCATTAAACCTGACATTAATATCAGTAAAACGGATGTTAACTGAACGGTGTTACCAAATAATTCTAAAGAAATAGACAACAGGAGCGAGGCTGCAGCAAAGATTAAGAAGCCTTTTAAGTCAAAATCGATTATAGGAGATTTATAATCAGGCATGTATTTTAAACTTAATAGAATACCAATAATTCCAAATGGGATATTAATCAGGAAAATCCAATGCCACGACAAATAATCAACCATATATCCACCAACCAATGGACCTAATACTGGACCAATTAAGGCAGGAATAATGGCAAAATTCATTGCCTTTAATAATTCTTTTTTTGGAAATGTTTTAATAAGTGCAAGCTTTCCTACAGGTGTCATTAAACTTCCTCCAATACCCTGAATTACACGAGAAAAAACTAAATGAGTTAAGTTTTGAGAAAGCGAACAGAATAAAGAGCCTAGGCTGAATAATAGTAACGCAAAAATAAATACTTTCTTGGTGCCAAATTTATCAGACAAAAAACCGCTAACAGGCATAAAAAGTGCCAGAGTTAAAACATAGCTGATAATAGCATTTTGCATGTCAAGCGGCGACTCGTTTAGATCTTTGGCAATAGCTGTTATCGACGTATTAAGGATAGTAGAATCGAGCATTTGCATGAAAATGGAAGTCGCCAATATGAGGGGTAATACTTTTTTGATTGTTTCCTTGTTTTGTCCTGCACTATTTGCATTCATCTTTAATATTTTATTTAGAATTTAAATATGAGTTTATTTTAAAATCTTGTTCGTTTCATTTATCAGAGAAGTCATTAATTCTTTTGCATTATAATAAGGTTCTTTCTAGCATTAATGAGTAAGACAATCAATAGTAAACTGGAGGTTTATATACGACTGATATCAAATTTAATCATTTCTCGATTAAGAAATAATCAGAATCCAGATTTTCATTATTTAGGTTTGATTTAATATATTTACAAAAATATAAAATGAATAGAAAAGGTTGTCTTCCTCCGCCAAGATTTTAATTTCAGTCTAAAATTAAGATGAAGTTTTATAGTTGATAATTAATCGACTGTTTTGTTATGCTTCATTGTTTACTTAGTATTAAATTAAAATTTTGTTCGGTTCTTCCGGCAGACAATTCTTTATGAAAAATTCCTATTTATTATTACACGTGGCTGTAATACTTTCTGGTTTTACCGGTATTTTCGGTAAGCTTATTTCCCTTAACGAAGGTTTATTAGTTTGGTATAGAACTTTGTTTTCGGCTATTATTCTATTTCTCCTTTTAAAGTTGACAAAGACTTCAAGTCAAATGAAGAGCTATGAAAAAATAAATATTTCTAAAATAGGTATTTGCATAGCCATTCATTGGGTGTTTTTTTATGCAAGTATAAAATATTCTAACATTTCTATAGGTGTTATTTGTTATTGCCTTACCAGTTTTTTTACTGCGATTTTTGATCCATTGATTAATAGAAAAAGATTGTTTTTTCTCAATTGTTATTTAGTGCGATAACGGTATTTGGGATTAGCTTAATCTTTCACTTTGACGGATCATATCAAACAGGAATTTTACTAGGTGTGATATCATCAGCATTTGCAGCAGTTTACACTATTTATAATGAAAAATTAGTTAGAGTTTATGATAGTAAAGTCATTAATTACTATCAGATGATTGGAGGGATAATAGGTTTAACAATTCTAATGCCCATCTATTTAAGTTTCTTTCCTGCACAGAGTTTAATTCCAAGCAGAGAAGATTTCTTTTACTTGATTTTATTGTCGCTATTTTGTACTGTTGGGTTGTATGTTTTATTTGCTGAATCCTTAAAAAGATTCCAGCTTTTACGGTTAATCTTAGTTTTAATTTAGAACCTATTTATGCAATAATCTTGGCCTTCGTCTTTTTTAATGAAGGTAAAGAAGTGAATAATTCATTTTATATTGGATTGTTTTTTGTGATGAGTTCAGTCATTTTACAAACAATAATTTCTTTACGAAAACAGAAGTAAACGTAATAAGCCTCTCAAGTTATTTTGAGAGGTTTATTTTTTTCGTATTGACTATGGAAACGATTGTCTAAAATCTGAGCTACCATTATGATTACTAAAATAGAGCATATGTAAGATTAATAAAGAAGTTTCGTCCTTGTCGCGGAATTTTATTCCAATCGGAGAATGTGGTATAATATTTATCAAGCATATTTTCTATTCCAGCCTGAATGTTTAGCTTGTTATGATTCCATGGCAATGTATATCCTGCATTTAAATTAAAAATCACATAATCAGGTGTTTTGTTTTCTCCATATACAGGAGCGAATTTTGTTTGTGTTAAATTTCCAGAGGCACCAAATCCTAGATTAAAGTGTTCTTTTTTGTATTGAATATTCCCCGAATAACGTAACGGACTTATAAATGGGAGATTATTGTTATGATTGTCTTTTCCGTAGCTATAAACAAACATTGTTTTAAAGTTCCAATTTTCTGCAATTTTATATTCCAGATTCAAATCGGTATTAAAAATTGTACCATAATTTAAAGCGTTATATACTTTTACTCCCGAAGCTCCAATAGTCATTGGTTGTATGTTGGTATCAATCTTGCCGACAATATAATCCTGAATATGAAAAAATGACGAAGTTAAACTAGCGATAAATCTCTCGGTTTTAAATCCAAAAGAGAGATTCGCTTCAAATGATTTTTCGTTTTCTAGATTAGGATTTCCGATATAATCATAAAAATCATTGCTGTTGTATAGATAATAGCCATAGCCTTCAGAAACTGATGGTGCTCTTTCGCCGTAGGCTAAACCCAAACCATATTCAAATTTATCATGATGCAAAATGTAATTTCCAGACAGACTTTTTAAGATTCTATTTTTGGATGCATTCATATCAGGATAAAATATCTGTAGGCTTTGCAAACCAAATTCATCTGCCACCTTATTTGATTGCATTCCGATATTTGCAAAAAGTTTGACGGTAGAGTTTGAGGAAACTTGTATTGCATCTTCTAAATACACCCCGTTATATAATGTTCTAACATCGGGCCAAGTGTACATAAACATTGCGTTTTCACTAGGATTGTTAGGATACATGGTCATTTCGGCAATCGATTTATTGTAAAAACCATTAAGGTTTGTCATAAAGTGATGGTTTTTGAATTTCCCTTTTAATTTTGAATAGTATCCGTAGGTGTCTGACCAACCTGGCATATCCATATGAATGGGCACGTTTGGTCTTTTGGTATCGTCCATTCTGTGGGTTATGGTATTAAAATATACTTTCGTTTCCCAATTGGTGAAATGGGTAGAAGCAGGAATGTAATTGTAACGTAATGAGGTTATTGTGGCTTTTGCCAAAGAAACATCCATAGGTAGTGCAGGATAACCTACATCTGTAGCTTTATCATAAATTATAGAACCTTCTATTAAGCTTTTTTTGTTTAGATAATAGCCTGCCGTGGCTGATAGATTGTATTTTGTAAATTGAGAAAAATTAATCTCTTGATGATTTCCAGCTTTGTAATTTTCAGCATCGCGATAGGTAAAATCAGTATTGAAGTAAAATGAACTATGATTGTAGCCTATGGATGTTCCGATGATTTTTTGCTGATTATTAGTTTCGTAACCTGTTTTAAAAATTCCATTCCATCCAAGTTCTTTTTGAATAAGGTTAGTCCGTTTCAGGTCAATAGCTCCACCGATTGTAGGTCCATGACAGCTTCCTTGCTGACCAGAAGCAATAGATGCTTCAGAAAGGTTTGACACTTCAACATAAGAGGTCACGGGATCCATTTTATCAGTACAAGCACCAAAAATCCGCATGCCATCTATTGTTATCACTGTTCGTTCGGTAGTCATGCTATTAATGATAGGTTCAAGAGCATATCCGCCTCTTCGTACCATATTTACTTTCGATGACTGCTGTAAGTATTCCTCGACTGTTGCTAACGATTTAGACTGTTTTTTGTATGTTGGTATTTTTTTACCAATAACAATTATTTCATTCAGACCTATTGGAGAAATACTGTCTTTTTCTTCTTTCTGTGCAAAACAAATACTTGTAAATGTTGCTAACAGAATTGTTGCTATAGTTTTCATAATATCATAAATAATTAGAACCAAGCGCTATCACTTGGTTCTTTCTTGTTAGTAATAAAATGATTAAAATTCAAGCTCAAAGAACAGACTGCTAGATGCGTTTTCAGGAGTGACTACTTCTCCTTTTAATACCTCCCCAGAAGCATTTAAGAGTTGTATGTTAATTTTCCAATACCCAGTCATTGTTAAGGAAAGTTTTCCGTTATATAAATCTCCTGATACTGATTGTACTAAATCGGTATTGTTTGGCGAACTGTGATTACCCATACTAGGCATCCTAGGATCGATTTTTACTTTAAATTTATCAACTGCAGTAAATGTCATCATATCTTCCATTTTGTATAAACTTACAGTCATATTGTTTAAACCTATTTTAGGAGTTTTAGGAGAAATATATGCCAAAACATATCTTACACCATCTGTTCCTGTAAAAGAGTTTACGATACGTTTGTCTGAAGCAGTAACGCTTATCGGTGTCGTTACTGTATAATCAATAGCATTAATGGTATAATTAATTTTTAATTCCCAAAAATCAGAGGTGTTTTGAGCCATTTGAAAAATGATATTACCATTATATAGTGTTTGTTTATCGGAGACTTTTTCAATTAAAGATTTAGGGCAAGAATGTTTCATTGTTGCCATATTCATTATAGGCACCCAGTTAAGAGATGCATTGGTTACATATTTGTTGGTTGTTTTGTCTTTTATCCTTAATGAGATTTGATTGTAGCCTTGTGTAAGCTTTCCTGTTTCTGTATAAAGTTCAACAGTATGATTATCATTAGATAGTTCTTGAACTTTAATAAGTCCTGAAGTTTCGTTAATAGGGTTTTCTGGTGCTGAATCACTATCAGAGGAACAAGAAAAAAAGGAAATTGCTAAAATGAGGACTGATAAATATTTTAAATTTTTCATGAGTATTAAATTAAAAATGGATAATAAAATGCTTGTCGGTTGAAAGACCGAGAAGACAATTAAAAAAGATTTCAAAAATTAATACAGAAGGGCAGGTGGACGAAAGAGATGGTTAATATTAGAATAAGAATAGAAATTTCTAGGAAGTATGTCTTTCTTTACTATTGATTCAATAGCGAGGTTAAAATTAAAAGAATCCATTTTTTCAATAAATAATAAATCAATTCCTGTTGGGAAGATTTTTTTTTCTGTTGATGAAGGAGAATCATTCTCAGAGGCTTTGCTTAATTCTTTTTTTAAATAACATTTTCCTTTACAATCTAATTGTGGCAGGCTTTTGTTCTCACAAAGTTCTGTTGCTATATAATCATAATTAATGATGTAGTCCAAGACTGGAAATACTGGTCTTAAAATTATAGCTATTAAAAAGATGTAAGCAAGGCTTTTCATTATATTTCTTGAAACCACAAAGTTAAGAGCAACTTTTTTTGCAAAATATGATTCTTGTCATATTAAGTAAAAATTGAGATAAAGAGACTTTTTTTACTTTTATGAGGTCTTTTTTTATTTATTTTAAGATAATAACTATTTGGTAACCAATAGAAAACGTTTTCGTTGGCTTTTACTTGTTAAAGCCTAGTGAAATTTCTTTTTTTGTTTCAATACTTTGTTTACTTTTGACCCCAAATGAGAAAATTAATTGTGCTATTTGTATATTTAGGATTGCTTCTGCTAGGCGGAGGGCAATACCTTAATGCGGGTACACATCAAAATTCTAATTCTTCTCATAGTTTAGAAAAAAAACACCGAGTAAAATTTACTAATCAAGATTCTGGCAGTTCATTAATTGAGGATGCTGACTTAGATATCGACGAAGAGCATCTTGGTGGTGATATCAAAGACGGAATTTCAGATAAACTTTTCACTGGAAATTATAGCTTATTAGATAATTGGTATTTGACAATCTCTTGTCAGTCACTTTTAAACCATTGTCAAAAGAATTTCAAAATCTTCACGCCATTTTGTGGCCAAACCAATCCTATTTATATTACTCAACGAGTATTAAGAATCTGATAAACAAGATACATCGGTTACCTAAAGTGTAATGATCCATATCTTGTGGTTGTATATTAAATTTACATCTTCTCGTATGACTGTTCATGCATAACTATGGCTACTGATGTTTTTTTTTACATCTAAAGGAATCCTCGCATTCCAAGCATTCAATCGCTTAATTACCATTTTATACCATGAAGAGAATAGTCGTGTTAACGGGCGTTATTGCCTTGTTGTACCTTACAAGTTGTACAACTAAAAAAGAAGAAAAAGAAGAAGCTGAAAAATTTACAGTGACCAATCCTGTAAAAATTGACACTTCATTTACTAAAGAGTATGTTTCGCAGATTAAGTCTGTACGAAACATCGAACTCCGCGCCCAGGAAAAAGGGTTTTTACAAAACATTTATGTTGATGAAGGACAGTTTGTAAAAGCTGGACAGGTGCTGTTTAGAATTCAGCCTAAAATGTACGAAGCAGAGCTGCTTAAAGCACAATCTGAGCAAAAAGCTGCAGAAATAGAATTACAAAATACAAAAACATTAGTAGCCAAAGACATCGTTTCAAAAAACGAGCAGGCAGTTGCTTTGTCTAAACTTCAAGCTGCAAAAGCCGAAGTTGCATTGGCAAAACTTCATTTATCATTTACTGAAATTAGAGCTCCATTTGATGGAACAATCGACCGTATTCCATTAAAATTAGGAAGTCTTGTCGAGGAAGGAGATCTATTGACGAGCCTTTCTGATAACAGTCAGATGTTTGCCTATTTCAATGTGTCAGAACCAGAATATTTACAATATCAAACTGATGTAAAAGATCGTGCAGAAACTAAAGTTAATTTGGTTTTGGCAAATGGTGAACTTTTTAAAGACAGAGGAAATGTTGAAGTTATCGAAAGTGAATTTAACAATGAAACAGGAAATATTGCTTTTAGAGCGAGATTCCCGAATGCTGCTAAATTACTTAGAAACGGAGAAACAGGACAAGTTCAGATGCTTGTACCTCTTAAAAATGCTATCGTAATTCCACAAAAAGCGACTTACGAAATTCAGGATAAAAAATATGTTTTTATAGTTGATAAAAATGATAAAGTTAGCTCTAAAGAAATCACAATTACAGGCGAAATTCCTGATTTGTATGTGATTAAGAGCGGACTTACTGAAAATGATAAAATCTTACTTGAAGGTGTTCAGAAGGTAAAAGATAAAGACAAGATTAAATATGGCTATATCGCTCCTCAAAAGGTGATTAATAATTTACGATTAAAAGCGGAATAGGGCTAAGTATAAAGTAGCAGTGTGCAGTAACAGTTTGCAATATAGTAGTTACAGTTTACAGCTTACATTTCACATTGTGAAATTCCAATTTGGTTTAATCATTAAAAAAATAAATAAATGTTTAATAAATTTATACAAAGACCTGTACTGTCGATAGTAATATCGCTTATAATTGTCTTTTTAGGGATATTGTCTGTATTGAATTTGCCTATTACGCAATTCCCTACAATTTCACCACCAATGGTAAATGTTACCGCCGATTATCCTGGATCTAATGGAGAATTGATGGTAAAAGCAGTTGTTATTCCTCTGGAAAGAGCTTTAAATGGAGTTCCCGGAATGAAATATATGGCTTCTGATGCGGGAAATGATGGTGAAGCAACAATAAAAGTAGTTTTTAATTTAGGTACTGATCCTAATCAGGCTGCAATTAACGTTCAGAATCGTGTAGCTTCGGTTACCAATAAATTACCTCCTTTGGTAATTAGAGAAGGGATTAAGATTACGCGTGAAGTGCCAAGTATGTTGATGTATGTGAATCTTTATAGTACGGATAAAAATACCGATATGAAATTCTTGTACAACTATGCAGATATCAATGTACTTTCTGAATTAAAAAGGGTAAATGGTATTGGTTCCGGAGATATCTTAGGAACACGTGAATATGCTATGCGTATTTGGTTGAAACCAGACCGTATGTTGGCTTACAAAATTTCTGCCGATGAAGTAATGGAGGCTTTATCAAGCCAAAGTTTAGAAGCTTCTCCGGGTAAAACAGGAGAAAGTTCTGGTAAGCGTTCACAGGCATTTGAATATGTATTGAAATATTCTGGTCGTTTTACTACCAAAGAACAATATGAGAATATTGTAGTAAAATCAAATGCAAACGGAGAACTTTTACGTTTGAAGGATGTTGCTAAGATAGAATTTGGAAGTTCAATGTATGATATTTATTCAAACTTGAATGGAAGACCATCAGCAGCTATTGTATTAAAACAGTCTTTTGGAAGTAATGCCAATCAGGTTATTGAAGAAGTAAAAGCTAAGTTGGAAAAGATCAAAGAAAGATTTCCAAAAGGAATGGATTATGAAATTTCATATGACGTCTCTAAATTCTTAGATGCTTCTATCGAAAAAGTAATTCATACGCTTGTTGAAGCTTTTATTCTGGTAGGTTTAGTAGTATTCCTTTTCTTGGGCGATTGGCGTTCGACAGTTATTCCGGCAATTGCAGTACCTGTATCATTGATAGGAACGTTCGTATTCATGACATTTTTTGACATATCATTGAACTTGATTACGTTATTTGCTTTAGTTCTGGCAATTGGAGTCGTCGTCGATGATGCGATTGTGGTTATCGAAGCCGTCCATGCGAAGATGGAGGAAGAGCATCTTTCGGCATATAAAGCGACTAAAAAAGCGATGCATGAAATTGCAGGAGCAATTATTGCAATTACCTTCTTAATGGCTGCAGTATTTATTCCAGTTGCGTTTATGACAGGTCCTGTTGGAGTATTTTACAGACAGTTCTCTGTTACAATGGCAACAGCTATTATACTTTCGGGTATTGTGGCTTTGACATTGACACCAGCACTTTGTGCAATGATGTTAAAAAATAATCATGGTAAGCCTAAAAAGAAAACACCTGTAAATATTTTTATAGATGGTTTCAATAACAAATTTAATTTAGCTCAAGGTAAATATCAAAATCTATTAGCTAAAATTATTGACCGAAGAGTAGTAACTGTTGTTGCGCTTCTTGGTTTTTGTGCAGGAACATGGTTAATAAGCAGTTCGGTTCCATCAGGATTTATTCCTAATGAAGATCAGGGAATGTTTTATGCTGTTATTCAGACACCTCCGGGTTCATCATTAGAAAGAACAAATAATATTGCTGAAAAACTGCAAAAAATTGCTGAAAAAATAGATGGAGTTAAATCTGTTTCTTCATTAGCAGGTTATGAAATTCTGTCTGAAGGTACAGGTTCAAACTCAGGAACTTGTTTAGTTAACCTTAAAGACTGGAGTGATAGAAAGCATTCTGTACTTGAGATTATGGCTGAATTAGAAGAAAAATCTAAAGATATTGCAGGTGCTAATATCGAATTTTTTCAACCGCCAGCGGTACCAGGATATGGAGCTGCAGGAGGATTTGAGCTTCGTTTGTTAGACAAGACTGGTTCTAATGATTACAAAAAAATGGAGCAGGTAAATAACGATTTTGTTAAGGAATTAAACACGCATCCGGAATTATCTAATGTATTCAGTTTTTATAGTTCTAGTTTTCCTCAGTATATGATGAAAGTCGACAATGACTTGGCACAACAAAAAGGGGTTTCTATCGAGAATGCCATGAATACTTTGTCAACACTTGTGGGAAGTAATTACGAAATCAGTTTTATTAAATACGGAATTAACTATAAAGTTATTGTTCAGGCTTCTCCAGAATACCGTGCTCAGCCGGATGATATTTTAAAACTGTATGTAAAAAACAATCGTGATGAAATGGTGCCTTTCTCTGCTTTCATGAGATTAGAGAAAGTATACGGACTTTCGGAAATTACGAGACATAATATGTACACTTCTACACAAATTAGTGGTTCTGCTGCTGCGGGTTATAGCTCTGGTACAGCCATTAAAATAATTCAGGAAGTTGCGGCAAAAAAATTACCTAGAGGATATGATATTGACTGGGCAGGTATTTCTGCTGATGAGGTTGCTCAGGGTAATCAGGCCGTTTGGGTATTCATGATTTGTTTAGGGTTTGTGTATTTGGTTCTAGCTGCTCAATATGAAAGTTTTATTTTGCCATTATCTGTAATTCTTTCATTGCCAGCAGGTATTTTTGGAGCTTTCCTTTTATTGAAATTAACGGGATTAGAAAACAACATTTATGCTCAGGTTGCCATGGTAATGCTTATTGGTTTATTGGGTAAAAATGCCGTATTGATTGTAGAGTTTGCTATACAAAGGCATGCCGCAGGTAAGTCAGTACTTGAAGCTGCAATGGAGGGAGCAAAAGCAAGGTTCCGTCCAATACTTATGACTTCATTTGCGTTTATCGCAGGTTTATTACCACTTGCATTTGCCACTGGTCCAGGTAAAATAGGTAACAGAACCATTGGTACAGCAGCGGCTGGAGGGATGCTTATAGGAACTATTTGCGGAGTATTTGTAATTCCGGGCTTGTATTTCATTTTTGCTAAAATTGCAGAGAAATACAAACTGGTAAAACATGAAGAAGAAAATCCATTAACAGAAGAAATAGATAACAATCATGTATAAATTAAAAATATATAAATATAGTATTGTTTTAGTAGTATGTCTTGCTGTAGTAAGTTGTAAGACTCCACAAACAGTAGCTGACACTCCAAAGAATCCAATTCCGGAGTCTTTTGGCAGTAATAAGGATACGACAAATATGTCGGATATTAAGTGGAACAATTATTTTAAAGACAAGAATCTTGTAGATTTGATAGATACTGCATTGAAAAACAATCAGGAATTAAACATCACTTTGCAAGAAATAGAAATAGCTAAAAATGATATTCGTGTCCGTAAAGGAGCGCTTTTGCCTACAGTAGGTATCCGTGCTGGTGCTGGAGTAGAGAAAGTAGGGCGATATACTAGCCAAGGGGCAGGAGATGCGACTACCGAGATCAAGCCAGGTAAAGAAACACCTGATCCGTTAGGCGATTTTACTATAGCTGCTTCTGCAAATTGGGAAGTTGATATCTGGAAAAAACTACGCAATTCTAAAAAGGCAGCTGTAAGCAGATATTTAGCTACAGTTGAAGGGAAGAACTTTGTAATCACAAATCTGATCGCCGAGGTTGCCGATTCTTATTACGAATTATTGGCTTTAGATAGTCAGTTGGATATTGTAAAACAGACTATTAAACTGCAAACAAATGCATTAGAAATTGTAAAAGTTCAGAAGCAAGCAGCAAGAGCAACAGAATTAGGGGTTCAGAAATTTCAGGCTGAAGTTTTGACGTCAAAAAGTATGGAGTTTGAGATTCTTCAAAAGATAAAAGAAGCAGAAAATAAAATTAACTTTTTATTAGCTCGCTATCCACAGGAAATCAAAAGAGATAATACTGAATTTTTGACTTTACTGCCTGCATCAGTTAATTCTGGGATACCATCACAATTATTAACTAATCGTCCGGATGTTAAACAGGCTGAGTTAGAATTAGTAGCTGCGAAACTAGATGTGAAAGTGGCTCGCGCAGAATTTTATCCTTCACTTGATATTTCAGCAACAATAGGAGTACAGGCATTTAAGCCTACTTATTTGTTTACTATGCCAGAGTCATTACTTTATTCATTAGCAGGAGATTTGGCTGCGCCATTAATTAATAGAAATGCAATAAAGGCAGAGTTTAGCAGTGCAAATGCAAGACAGCTTCAGGCATTGTATAACTATGATCGTACGGTTTTAAATGCTTATTTAGAGGTATCAAATCAGTTATCTAAAATAGATAATCTGCAAAAAGGATATGATCTAAAATCGCAACAAGTAGCTGCTCTAAATAGATCAATTGATATTTCTAATGATTTATTTAAGTCTGCGAGAGTTGATTATTTTGAAGTGCTAATGACACAACGTGATGCATTAGAAGCTAAACTGGAATTGATTGATACAAAGAAAGAACAACTGAATGCTGCAGTCTATATTTATAAAGATTTAGGCGGTGGCTGGAAATAAAATTGGTTATTTGTAGTTAAAAAACCTCTTGGGAGTAAAATCCTAGGAGGTTTTTTTGTGTCTTAAATTTAATTTTGTAGATGTTTAAGAGTCAAATCTCTAACAACCTTTGACAAAGGTCTATATGTCTATCCAAAAGGGTTTCATGAAAACGGGAGTCCTAGCCCAGACAGTAACGGCATCCTTTGTTTGCCTTGTTTAGGCAAACAAAGATATAGTGTATGGCTGGATTAGCTCCTTATTAATAGCATTAAACTATGATTATGCCTGCATCTTTATATGGTTTTAATGGCTCATCTTCGGGGGATATATTTGTAACCAATATATTTATGTCTTTAATCGGGCATACAAAATAAGCTTCGGCAGTTCCAATTTTCTCAATCGAGCTTAATGCAATTACCGAGTTTGAGTTTTGAATCATATTCTTTTTAATTTGGGAATCATCGTATATGATACCAGTAATGCCGCGTTCATGATGTATGCTGCATACTCCTAAAATACACACATCTGCTCTAAAATTCCTAAAGAAATCGATGGTTTCGATACTACCCGTTGCAAACGAAGTTTTGCACATTTTACCTCCTGCAAATATTAATTCAACATTGGGTAAATCCTCTATTAATACGGCTACTGGAAAACTATTTGTTATAACCGTTATTTTTAAATCATATGGAAAACTGGCTACTAATGCTAAAGAAGTTGTTCCACCATCAATAAAGACTACTTGGCCATCTTTTAGAAATGAAATTGCTTTTTCGGCAATAATCTTTTTATTTTCTAGATCATGTTTTTCTCTATTTCTAAAATGCAACGGAATAGGTGATGGAGCGACTGCGCCTCCGCGAACCGCCTTTAATAATCCTTGATCAGAAAGTTCTTTTACATCTCTTCTTACCGTGTCTTCTGATACATTTAAATACTCGCTAAGCTCTAATAAAGTTACTCGATGCTCTTTTGATAAGTATTCTAAAATTACATTTTGACGTTCCTCTTTTTTCATGTGTTGCAAATTTATATTGCAAAAATAATAAAATATTGCAATATATTGCAATATTTGCGTAGATTTGTGGCAAAATAATTTGCAATGATAAAGAAGACTATTGCTGTCGATATGGATGGCGTGCTTGCTGACATAGAGGCTAGCTTGATTGAGTGTTATAATAAAGAATGCGGAACTACTATTTCAAGAGAAAGTATTCAGGGATTGAGCGAAGAAGAAGCTTTTCATGGAAGAGACATTTTGCGTAGCATTTTAAATTCGGAGAATTTTTTCAGAACATTGCCTGTAATGTCTGATGCAGTGGAAAGTTTACGTCAGTTACAAGAAAATTTTGAAATCTTTATAGTTTCTGCAGCTACAGAGTTTCCTATGTCGCTTCATGAAAAAATTGGATGGCTTGGAGAACATTTTCCTTTTATAAAATGGGAAAATATCATTCTATGCGGAAGTAAAAGAATCATTAATACTGATTACATGATTGATGATCACAGCAAAAATTTAGATTATTGTATGGGTAAACCTATTATGTTTACAGCATTTCATAACATTAATCAAACACATCATTTAAGAGTAAATAATTGGAAGGAAGTACTAGAGACGTTAGAAAAAACGCTTTAGATCTATTTGTTTTTTTTGAATTTTGACAGCTTGAAAGAGCAACTAAACTGCCTATGAATATAATTCGGGCAGTTTTTTTATGTGGTATTGCAATCAAAAAGTTATACCTTTTTTTTCCAGAAATTTAATATTCCATTGCAAGCAGATTCTTCTAAATCAAAACTTTCTGGAATTTCCTCCCAGGTACTCCAATAGGTAACAAGTTTTGTTCCTTTTGGGGTTTTAGCTAATTGTTCTTTTACATAGTTTGAGTAAGAATGAAACAGTTCTTTTTCTGGAAGTATTATTTTGTCGATTGGACAAGTTATATCGATATTTTCATAAAAGGAGTTGTAAAAATAGAAAGCATCATAATCTGAAAAGGATATCTGATTGATATTTGAATGAATGAATTCAACATTTTTCACATTATGTTTTTCGGCTATTTTTTTAGACACTTTTATAAGTGATTCCCTTTGTTCAACACCATAAAACTTCCCCCTTGTAGAAGCTGCTCCTACCAAGCAAAATTTCCCCGCTCCAGCGCCTATATCCAAGACTTTCTTATTGGGTTTATCAACAAGATAATCAGCAGCGGCTTTGGCTATTTCTACAGGAGTCCAGTGACGTTCAGAGAGTCTTTTGATACGAGTTGAGTATAGTTCGTTAAATGTACTATCTTCAATATCAATGTTTAATCGTAGTTGTTTAAAAATCATTTAATTGGCTGTATATTTTCGATTCAATAAAAAATATAGTTTTATATATAATTATGATTCTTGAGAATCAGTGGTTATAATATAGATTGTAAGGGGTTTCAAGCAAGATAGCATTAGTTTTTGTAATTTCATAATTAATTCATGATAAGTTTATGTTTGATTTTCTTAACTTTGCATCATGAATAATCATATCGTTTCTCAAGCTTCAGATTTTAATACCAACGACTTAAAACTAAAAGGCTTTAAAGTATATGAGGTTAATAGTGGTGTTAATGCTATTCCTACCTATAACCGCAGAGATTTTTACAAGATTTGTATTAATACTAGTAAAAGTCTTATTCACTATGCTGATAGAGGTATTGAAACTGATGGTACAATATTATTTTTTGGAAATCCACATATTCCATATTCCTGGGAAATTATTTCACCAATTTATAACGGCTACGCCTGTGTTTTTACCGAAGAGTTTTTAAAAGTTAATTACCGTTCTGATAGTCTTCATGAATCGCCTTTGTTTAAGATAGGCGGGACTCCTATATTCTCGTTAACTGCTGTTCAAGAGGAATATATAACATCGATGTTTGTAAAAATGATAGCAGAACAAGATACGGATTACATTTTTAAAGATGACTTAATTCGCAATTATATTAACTTGATTATTCATGAATCATTAAAAATGCAACCTTCAGAAAATTTCTTTAAACACAAGAATGCTTCTTCCCGAATTACGACACTTTTTATGGAACTCTTAGAAAGACAATTTCCAATTGAGACCAAAGATCAGCCACTTAAGCTTAAAACGCCACAAGATTATGCTCAAAATCTTGCAGTGCATGTAAATCATCTTAATCGTTCGGTAAAGGAAATAACAGGTAAGTCGACTACTACTCATATTAGCGAAAGAATTATTAGCGAAGCAAAAGCGCTTTTGCAACATACCGATTGGAGTATTGCTGACGTAGGATTTTCGTTGGGATTTGAATATCCGAGTTACTTTAATAATTACTTTAAAAGACTAACTGGAACTGTGCCTAAAACCTTAAGGGTGTAAATTGTTTCATATTCTTAATTTTTTGTTTGATAATTGTTATCTAAGAATGTCTTTGCTAAAGTAAATTTGCACAGAAATAATTAGTATTAATCCATATTAGATTATTGGCTAAATAGTAAGGTTTTTATATTGACCGCTTCTTTAATTTAGTTTGTACTGATGTATAAAACAGAAAAATTATGAAAACAGAACAAAATGAATTTAAAAATACTATTTTTCCAAAAGGGGATCCTGCTTCAGCAGATTATTTTACAGGGAATGCATGGGTAAAATTACTAGTACCAGACGATAGAGTATTGAATACAGTTGTAGGAAATGTAGTTTTTGAACCTGGCGCTAGAAACAACTGGCATACACATCCCGGAGGACAAATACTTATTGTAACCCATGGAGTAGGATATTACCAAGAAGAAGGAAAACCTATTCAATTACTAAATATAGGTGATGTCGTTTCTATTTTGCCAGAAATTAAACATTGGCATGGCGCATCACCTGATAGTGAATTCACTCATATAGCAATAAGTACTAATACTCAAAAAGGTATTGTCGATTGGCTGGAAAGAGTTACAGACGAACAATACAATAGCTTTAAATAGACTTAAAGTATATAGGTGTTGTTTAGCCCCAACATTAATTTAAAAACGAATCTAAAAAAAGTAATCTTTATTTTTTTATCTCACGCTTGTAGTGATAAAATATTTTTGTAAATTACTGTCTTTAAGTTTGTTGTGTTTTTTTATTGGTGTTCATTGAATAATTTAAATCAAATTAGAATAAATAACGATTTATGTCGACACATTATACAACCATTATAGAAGAAGGAATAGTTCCTAATAAATATACTACTGGAGAAGTTTCTTTTAAAAAGCGAACCAGTGACATTCAGCCACGTAATACTACCATAAAAGAGGTTGCTTTTGAACCTGGATCGAGAAATAATTGGCATACCAATACGGGTTTGCAATTACTTGTTGCAACAGAAGGTATTGGTTATTTTCAGGAAAGAGGTACTTCAATTCGATTAATTCGTAAAGGAGAAGTTCTTACCATCCTACCAGATGTTGAACATTGGTATGGTGCAACACCTACTAGCCGATTCTCACATATAGCAATTATTACTGAGATTGACAGAGGTATCGGAATCTGGATGGAACAGGTGACAGATGAGGAATACAATAGTTTTACGGCATTGTAAAGAGTGGTAAAGATTTAAAAAGAGTAGGGAAGTAGGGTTTTATAAATTTTGATTTTTTCACGCAGATTTTGCAAATTCATTATTGAGAGTAAATACTATATTTTGTTTTTAAACCTGAAACAAAGAAACTCTGAGGTGAAGAAATTTTGATTTTTTCCCGCAGATCTGGCAGATTTCGGAGATTTATTATTGAGAGCAAATACTATATTTTGTTTTTAAACCTGAAACAAAGGAAACTTGAAACAAAGAAAACCTGAAGCGAAGAAATTTAGGTTTTTTTCCCGCAGATCTGGCAGATTTCGGAGATTCATTATTGAGAGTAAATACTATATTTTGTTTTTAAACCTGAAACAAAAGAAACCTGAAACAAAGAAAACTTGAAACAAAGAAAACTTGAAACAAAGAAAACTTGAAACAAAGAAAACTTGAAACAAAGAAACTCTGAGGTGAAGAAATTTAGTTTTTTTTCCCGCAGATCTGGCAGATTTCGGAGATTCATTTATTGAGATTAAATACTATAGTTTGTTTTTAAACTTGAAACAAAAGAAAACTTGAAACAAAGAAAACTTGAAACAAAGAAAACTTGAAACAAAGAAACTCTGAGGCGAAGAAATTTAGTTTTTTTTTCCCGCAGATCTGGCAGATTTCGGAGATTTATTTATTGAGATTAAATACTATAGTTTGTTTTTAAACTTGAAACAAAAGAAAACTTGAAACAAAGAAAACCTGAAGCGAAGAAATTTAGTTTTTTTTCCCGCAGATCTGGCAGATTTCGGAGATTTATTATTGAGAGTAAATACTATAGTTTGTTTTTAAACTTGAAACAAAGTAAACTTGAAACAAAGTAAACCTGAAACAAAGAAAACTTGAAACAAAGAAACTCTGAGGTGAAGAAATTTAGTTTTTTTTCCCGCAGATCTGGCAGATTTCGGAGATTCATTATTGAGAGTAAATACTATAGTTTGTTTTTAAACTTGAAACAAAAGAAACTTGAAACAAAAGAAACTTGAAACAAAGTAAACTTGAAACAAAGAAACTCTGAGGCGAAGAAATTTAGGTTTTTTTCCCGCAGATCTGGCAGATTTCGCAGATTCATTTATTGAGAGTAAATACTATAGTTTGTTTTTAAACTTGAAACAAAAGAAACCTGAAACAAAGTAAACTTGAAACAAAGTAAACTTGAAACAAAGTAAACTTGAAACAAAGTAAACTTGAAACAAAGAAACTCTGAGGCGAAGAAATTTAGGTTTTTTTCCCGCAGACCTGGCAGATTTCGGAGATTCATTATTGAGAGTAAATACTATAGTTTGTTTTTAAACCTGAAACAAAAGAAACCTGAAACAAAGAAAACCTGAAACAAAGGAAACCTGAAACAAAGAAACTCTGAGGTGAAGAAATTTAGTTTTTTTTCCCGCAGATCTGGCAGATTTCGGAGATTCATTTATTGAGAGTAAATACTATAGTTTGTTTTTAAACTTGAAACAAAGTAAACCTGAAACAAAGTAAACTTGAAACAAAGAAAACTTGAAACAAAGAAAACTTGAAACAAAGAAAACTTGAAACAAAGAAACTCTGAGGCGAAGAAATTTAGGTTTTTTTCACGCAGATCTAGCAGATTTTGCAGATTTATTATTGAGAGTAAATACTATATTTTTTTTTTAAACCTAAAACAAAAGAAACCTAAAACAAAAGAAACCTAAAACAAAAGAAACCTAAAACAAAAGAAACCTGAAACAAAGAAAACTTGAAACAAAGTAAATTTGAAACAAAAGAAACTTTAACCCTGAAACAAAAAAACTTTAAACAAATAAATTAATAAATAGATGGAAACAAAGAACATAAAAGCCTTTGGTACAGTAGCTGCCGATGCACCATTAAAAACATTAGATATCAAACGTAGAACTGTAACAGCACATGATGTTGAAATTGAAATTTTGTATTGTGGTATCTGTCATTCCGATTTGCATTCGGCTAGGAATGAATGGCATGGTACAACTTACCCAATAGTTCCTGGGCATGAAATTGTGGGTAGAGTAACCAAAGTGGGAGATCATGTTAAGAAGTTTAAAGTAGGCGATTTAGCCGGTGTAGGTTGTATGGTCGATTCTTGTAGAGAATGTGAACATTGTAAAGAAGATTTAGAGCAATTTTGCGATTCAGGAAGTACACTTACATTTGATTCTCCAGATAAACACCTTGGTGGACAAACTTTTGGCGGATACTCTGAGAGCGTTGTTGTGGATGAGAATTTTGTGCTTCACATATCTGATAAATTAGATTTAGCAGGTGTTGCTCCTTTGCTTTGCGCTGGAATTACAACTTATTCTCCTTTAAAACACTGGAAAGTAGGGCCAGGTCAAAAAGTAGGTATTGTAGGTATTGGCGGATTGGGACATATGGGAATTAAAATTGCAAAAGCAATGGGCGCTCATGTAGTCGTTTTTACAACTTCATTATCTAAAACTGAAGATGCTAAACGTTTGGGAGCAGATGAAGTAGTATTGTCTAGCGATCCTGAAGAAATGAAGAAACATGCTAGAAGCCTTCACTTTATTTTAGATTGTGTATCGGCTCAACATGATATTGATGCATATTTAAATTTACTTAGAGTAGATGGTACACTTACATTGGTAGGTGCTCCTATGGATCCACTTCCGGTAACATCATTTAGCCTTATACTTGGTAGAAGAAGTTTCTCAGGCTCACTTATTGGTGGTATTGCAGAAACTCAGGAAATGCTTGACTTTTGCGCTAAGCACAACATTATTGCAGATATCGAATTGATTGGTGTAAACGATGTAAATAATGCTTACGAGAGACTATTAAAAGGAGATATAAAATATCGTTTTGTAATAGATATGGCTTCTTTGAAAAACTAGATTTTTAGAAACAAAAAAGGTGTTCATTATTACAATGAACACCTTTTTTATATTATATAATGAAATTATTTGCTAATTAGAATACTCCAGTCAGCTCCACTATAAATTTTATGCTTTTGAGAGAAACTGCCTTGATTTACAGCCAATGAAAAATTCAAAAGACTATTAAAGTAAACGACATCAGTTCCAACTTCAACTTCTCCAAAAGTATGTACTAATTTTAGTTTTCCATCATATACTTTTTTAGTTCCATTAAAAATCTGAACCTTAACAAAGTCTCCCGCTTTTACATTTAAATTAGCAAATGTTTTTTTGTCGATGTTTGTCCAAATATTACCATATTGAATATCTAAAATTGGAATACCGCCTTTGATGATGCCCTTTTCAAAAATTGGTTTTTGGTACTCGATCTTTACCACTTCATTAGGTAATTTTGGTCCAACCTGATCAAATGTAATTGTTTTTGAAGCTAAACGTGCACCTGTATAGGCATACACATCACGACCATGAAAAGTATATGATTCATTTGAGTTCTGACGACGGTTTTTTACTTCGTCGATTTCACGAATTTCTTCGATACCCAATTGTTCAGCAACTAAAGTTAAAGTTCCATTATCAGGAGTTACAAAATAATGACCTGATTTAGTCAATAAAACAACCGAATGTCTAGCTGTTCCAACTCCAGGGTCACAAACTGATACAAATACCGTTCCTGTTGGGTAATATTGTGCTGTTTGCGACAAACGATAGGCTGCTTCCCAAATATTAAATGCTGGAATTTCATGTGTTACATCAAATATTTTCAAATCGGTAGAAACACCTATTGCAACCCCTTTCATAGCAGATACCGCCCCATCTTTCAAACCAAAATCAGATTGAAAAACTAATACATTATTTTGAGAAAAACCATTAAAAGTAACAGCACACAAAAAAAGTAATAATCGTAATTTCATTTTTTTATTTTTAAAAATTTCTACAAATATATTTCATTAAAATTAGAATTTATCTTTTTAACTATATAAACTCTATTTAATAAGTGAAGTTTAACTTTTAAAAATTACATTTGCACTTTGTTAATCTTAACAGAATATTTAACAAGCCCATTTCATTTTATCTAAATGAATTATTTACAATGTATTAAAATAACCAGCAATGAAAAAAAATTAAAAATACTAATTACAGCGGTTCTCACTTTATCGAGTACTTTATTTTTTGCACAAAGTCAAGATATAAAAGGAACTATTACTAATGAAAATGGAAGTCCTTTAGAATTTGTTACTATTCTTATAAAAGGAAGTCATGTAAGCGCTACAAGTGATGCTTTGGGAAATTTTACTATAGTATCAGCAGCAGTTAGCCCGACTTTTGTTATTTCGTTATTTGGATATCAAACTAAAGAAGTGATAGTAAAAGGACGCATTATTGATGTTCAGCTTATTTTAGAAAGTAATAGCCTTGACGAAATTGTTGTGGTAGGAAGTAGAAATCCGAAGAAAAGTAAACTAGAAACTGCTGTTCCAGTTGATGTTGTGAACTTAGCTAAAATTAGGAACACGACTCCACAAACAACTACAAATGATATTTTAACCTATTTAATTCCTTCATTTAATTCAAGCCGACAGTCATCATCGGATGGTACAGAGCATATTGATCCTGCTTCCTTAAGAGGTTTAGGACCAGATCAGGTTTTGGTTTTAATTAATGGAAAAAGAAGACATACAACTTCATTAGTAAACTATCAAAATACAGTTGGAAACGGATCTGTAGGAACAGATTTAAGTGCTATTCCTGCTTCGGCAATTAAGCGTATTGAAGTTTTACGAGACGGTGCAGCAGCGCAATATGGATCAGATGCTATTGCGGGAGTTATCAATTTAGTTTTAAAAGATAATGCAGGTTTAGATGCCAATGTAACTTATGGCAGTACATCTAGAAATGATGGACAAACAACAAATTTGAACCTGAACTACGGTGCGAAAATTGGAAACAAAGGCGGTTTTATTAATTTAACCGCAGAGTTTAATAACCGTCAAAAAACGAATCGCTCACAAAACAATAATCTGATTATTTTTGATCAAACTTCTATTGGTAATGATAACCAGACTCTTTCTTATGATTTTGCAAATGACGCTGCTGAATCTCGTCAATTTGATGATAATTTATTAGCACAAAACGGATTGAAACGCGATGATTTTAATTTCCAGATAGGAGATGCGAAAATCAAAAATATCCAAGGATTCTTTAATGCATCGATTCCATTAAATGATCAAATAGAATTTTATGCTTCAGGTGGTGTAAGTCACAGAAACGGTACTGGTTATGGGTTTAGACGTTTGCCGAGTGAGACAGAGAATATAGTGTTTTCTATTTTTCCATTCGGATTTCAGCCTGAATTAAATTCAGTTGTAACTGATCTTTCTTCTTCAGTAGGGTTTAAATTCAAATTTGGTGAATGGAAATTAGATTTGAGTAATACTATTGGTGAGAATAAATTTGTTTATGATGTTTCGAATACCAATAACGTTTCATTAGGTGCTAATAGCCCAACTGATTTTAAAGCTGGAAATCACTCTTTTTTACAAAATACAGTAAACGCAGATGTTACAAGATTATATAAAGATGTTTTTAATGGTCTGAATGTAGCTTTTGGTGGAGAGTATCGTTTTGAAAAGTATAAAATTGTTGCAGGTGAAGAAGCTTCTTATATTGATGGAGGATCACAATCATTCCCTGGGTTTTCTCCTTTGAATGCTGTAAACGAAAATAGAAAAAGTGTAGGACTTTATGCTGATGTAGAAGCTGATGTTACCGATAAATTATTAATAGGAGTAGCTGGTCGCTATGAAGATTTTACAGATTTTGGAAATACTTTAAACGGAAAATTATCGGCTAGATATAAAATTCTAGACAACCTTTTTGTGCGTGGTGCAATAAGTACTGGATTTAGAGCGCCATCATTGCACCAACAATACTTTAACAACATAGCAACTGATGCTGTTGATGGAAAAATTTTAAATTCAGGTATTTTTAGAAATGATAGCGATGTAGCAAAGCAACTAGGAATCCCGAAATTAAAAGAAGAAACTTCTAGAAATTATAGTTTTGGAGTAGTTTTTTCTCCAATAAAGAAATTAAATATTACAGCCGATTATTATCATATTAGAATT
Organism: Flavobacterium sp. 140616W15; assembly: GCF_003668995.1. Taxonomy (NCBI): domain Bacteria; kingdom Pseudomonadati; phylum Bacteroidota; class Flavobacteriia; order Flavobacteriales; family Flavobacteriaceae; genus Flavobacterium; species Flavobacterium sp. 140616W15. Next base: position 1,814,461 of record NZ_CP033068.1, on the reverse strand, counting down.
GACAACAGAATTATTTTGACTGGGAATTTAGGTAATGATGCTTATGGAGAGCCTGTTCCTGAACTTCGCGATTTGTTTGCTGGTTATGGAGCTCAAACAGGGCGTTTCTTTACAAATGCAATTAATACAACTACAAACGGATTGGATGTGGTTATTGATTATGATATGAATGTTGGTGAAGGAAAAATGAATCTTTCATTATTGTATAACTATAATGATAATAAAGTCGATAAGCATTTAAACAATGTTCCCGCCTTATTTGCTGGTCAGGAAGATGTTTATTACGGACCACAAGAAAGAAGTTTGATTGAAACAAATACACCTAAACACAAAGGAACTTTTGCAATAAATTATAGTTTGAACAAATGGAACTTTTTATTAAGAGATACTTATTTTGGAGAAGTAATTCGTGATGGATTTCCATTTGGTGGAATTCAAAAACATAAAGGAAAAGTGGTTACAGATTTAATAGTTGCGTATAAGTTAACTCCAAAAATTCAAGTTGCTTTAGGAGCAAACAACTTATTTGATGTGTTCCCAGACAAGCAAATCTATGAGAACAGTTATTATGGAGTGTTTAAATATGCACCTGTGCAAATGGGGACAACAGGAGCGTACTACTTTGGAAGAATGAGTTTTAGTTTGTAGAAAGTGAACTGTGAACTGTAAACTTAAATAGAAAAACCGCCTAACTAGGCGGTTTTTTTATACTGTTTTACTCCAGTTTTATGCAATCAAAACTAAGAATATTGAGTAGTTCTATGATTTTGCCAGATTCAATTTTGTTAGCTTCAATTTGCCGTTCCGATAGCTATCGGAATCAATCACAGTCTTCCAAATTAAAACTAGTATAGCTAAAGATGTTGATAGCATTAACTTTGTGCAAATACACCGATTATTTATTGTAAATACGCATGCTATACAATCACTAACCTCTAGAATGCTGACGATGAATAATGGTGAAGTTTTACCTATTGGAAGGAAATATCAAATTTTGCTTGATAATTTAAATTTATTACGCTAAAGTTTTCAATTTCTATTAAGTGAGTTGTTCTTAGTACTAGTAACTGTTTTTATTGTGTTATTTTTTACTAGTTATTGAATGTAAATTAAATGAGTATTTAAGTATCTGAATATTACTAAGTTATTAGCTATCTTTATATGAACTATTAATATGTGATTTATGGAAAGCAAGTCAGATGTAGAAAATAGCTTTTGGAATCTAAGCATAGATGATGCTTATCATAAGATGAATGCAAGTTCGAATGGACTAAATGATTCAGAGGTTACACAAAGGCTCAAGCAGTATGGTCCTAATACTTTAAAGAACAATGCTAATACTTCCATGTTTATACTGTTTCTTTCGCAGTTTAAGAGTCCCATTACCATATTACTTATTGTTGCAGCTATATTATCAGCTGGTTTAGGAGATATTTCAGATACTTTGATTATTCTGTGTATTATATTATTAAGCAGCTTACTTGGTTTTTGGCAGGAAAAAGGAGCAGCAAATGCTGTAAAAGAACTGCTAAAAATGGTTCGTTTACAATGTAGAGTAGTTAGAAATGGAATTTCAAAGGAAGTAGCTGTAGAAGAAATAGTACCTGGTGATGTGGTGACTTTATCGGCAGGGGATATAATTCCTGGAGACTGTCTTATTCTGGAATCTAAGGAATTGTTTGTTGATGAAGCTGCGTTTACGGGAGAAACTTTTCCTGTAGAAAAGACTAGTGGCGAACCGCTTCCTGCTAATACAGTATTGTCTAAAAGAAGCAATACGTTGTTTATGGGGGCCAGTGTTATTAGTGGAAAAGCTTCGGCATTAGTAATGGCAACAGGAAAGCAAACGGAATTTGGAAAAATATCGACTAATCTTCAATTAAAAGCACCCGAAACAGATTTTGAACTTGGAATACGCAAATTCGGATATTTGTTAATGGAAGTTACTTTGATACTTGTAATTATTATTTTTGGTGTGAACGTATTTCTACATAAGCCAATTCTCGATTCGTTCTTATTCTCTCTTGCGCTTGCAGTAGGGCTAACCCCACAGCTTCTTCCTGCAATTATAAGTGTCAATCTTTCTACAGGAGCCAAAAGAATGGCTAAATTACAAGTAATTGTAAAACGGCTGTCTTCGATTGAAAATATTGGAAGTATGAATATTCTTTGTTCTGATAAAACAGGAACAATTACTCAAGGTAAAGTAAATTTAAAAGATACCTTAGATATAGAAGGAAAGCATAATGATAAAGTATTACAATACGCATGGCTCAATGCTTCTATGCAGCAAGGGTTTCGTAATCCTATAGACGAAGCAATATGTTTGTCTTACAAAGAAACAGCAACTATATTTACAGCAGAATCTGAGATTCCTTATGATTTTATTCGAAAACGCTTAACTATAGTAGTAAAAGGAGATAAAGGAAATTTAGCTATTACCAAAGGAGCTTTAAATTCTATATTGACTATTTGTACGCATGCCGAAGTTTCAGAAGGCAAGCTGGTTGATATATCAGATTCTAAGGCATCAATAGTAAAGCAATATGAAGCGTTAAGCGAAGCTGGTTTTAGAACTTTGGGAGTAGCCTATAAACCAGTTAATACTACTGATGAGTTTACTCGTGATGATGAAAAAGAAATGATCTTTTTAGGATTTATTACTTTATTTGATCCTCCAAAACCTAATGTTCAGGAAATAATCAGCAAATTAAGTACGCTAGGGGTAAAACTTAAAATCATTACTGGCGATAATGCGCTCGTGGCAAAAAGTTTGGCATTGCAAGTAGGGATAAAAGACCCTAAGATTCTTACTGGTGCCGAATTGCAAAAAATGAATAAAGCATCATTGATGCATCAGGCAATAGGTACTGATATTTTTGCAGAAGTAGAACCCAATCAAAAAGAACGTATTATTTCTATTTTAAAAAGTAGCGGTAACGTAGTAGGATTTATGGGTGATGGTATTAATGATGCACCTGCATTGCATACTGCTGATGTGGGGATATCTGTAGATACAGCTGTAGATGTAGCCAAAGAAGCTGCAGATATAGTATTGTTGAGTCAGGATTTAGGAGTTTTGACTAATGGTATAGTCGAAGGACGTAAAACATTTACCAATACAATGAAATATATTTTCATGGCTACCAGTGCCAATTTTGGTAATATGTTTAGTATGGCAGGAGCCTCATTATTTCTACCTTTTTTACCCTTGTTGCCAAAGCAGATTTTATTGACCAATCTTTTAACGGACTTTCCTGAAATGGCAATTGCAACAGATCGTGTTGATGATCTCAATATACAAGAACCGCAGCGCTGGGATATTTCTTTTATCCGGAAGTTCATGATTGTTTTTGGGCTGTTAAGCTCCGTTTTTGATTTTTTGATGTTTGGTATTCTATTATTTATTTTTCATGCCAAAGAAAAAGAATTTCAAACGGCATGGTTTATAGAATCGGTGATTTCAGCAACATTAATAGTATTGGTAGTACGAACCAGACTGCCATTTTTTAAGAGTTTACCAGGTAAGTACTTATCTATTGCAACAACAATCATTGTATTGTTTGTTCTCATATTACCATTTACACCAATTGCAGAATGGTTTGATTTTGTAAAATTACCTTTTATGATATACATATGGATGTTTTTATTGATCACTATCTATATCCTATCTGCTGAAATTGTAAAACATAAGTTTTATAAGGTCATGATAAAAAAACATAGGAAGTACCGCTAGTTTTTATATTATAAAACTGAGTTTTAAAAACAAAAACTTAGAATCATTTTGTTTGTCAAAAAGATAACCATATAAGTTGTGTGAGTTTATTAAAGGAAAGAATTGTACAGCTTATATTTTCTTAAATGACTTATATAGTTTGAAAAAGTTTTATTGAGGTGATTTATCTTTTATTTATGATTGCAGTGGTTTTATTTCTGTAAAAGTGTTAAAATAATCGTTATATTTGATATGGTTAATCATTTTGGACAATGTTAATATAAATAACACACCAAAATCCCCCTTTTTAACCAAATCTATAATACGCTCAAACCATTTTTATTATCTAAGATCAGGTTACATTTTATTTTTAATTTAAAATAAGTACAAGTATGAGGTCATTTATGATAAATACTTTAATGGCGATTTTGATTATTCATGCTGCTCATAGTACAGCTCAAACTATTGAATCAAATCAACTGCCTACAGTATGGAATCTGGAACAATGTATTGCTTATTCAAAGCAACAGAACATTCAAATTAATACATTACGTTTAACAACTAAATCTACAGAACAAGATTTATTGTTATCAAAAGCAGCAAAGTATCCTAATCTTTTAGGTAATGCTTCACAGACCTTCACTAATGCAAAAAATGCAGATCCAGTAGTTGGAGGATTTCAGACCCAGTCTAGTTTTGCAGGTAATTATTCTTTAGGATCATCAATGGTTATATACAATGGAGGTTATTTAAATAATGATGTCAGACAGAAAGAATTATTTATAAAATCGGCACAATTTAATGCCGATGCTGCTCAGAATGATATTACAATACTAATTACACAGTCTTATTTAACTATCCTTTTGGCAAAAGAAAATAGTATATATTTAAATGAAATTGTAACGACTTCAAAAGCACAGCTCAAGTTAGGAGAGTTAAAATATAATGCAGGGAGCATTGCAAAGAAAGACTTTGTTTTATTAAAAGCACAACTAGCAACGGATAATTATAATTTGGTTGTTTCTCAGAACAACGAACGTCAAAATACATTAACATTAAAGCAGTTATTACAGCTTCCGTCAGGATACAATTTAAATATTCAGAAGCCTGAAGATTTAGCTGCTGCTTTTCCTGTGATTAATTTAGAGGATGCTCAAAAAATAGCGTTAGAACAAAGACCTGAAATTAAAAGTAGTTTACTAGAAAAAGAGGCAGCTGATTTGGAGTTATTAAAAGCTAAAGCTAGTTTTAAACCAACACTTACCGCAAGTGGTACATTGGCTTCGGGATATTCAGATAATCTGAGCACTTCATTTGCGTCACAATTAGATAATAATTTTTATCAACGTGTAGGACTTTCTTTGTCTGTTCCAGTGTTTAATAATCGGATAGCAAGAACAAATGTCGAAAAATCCAAGATAGCAATAGATCAATCCAAGTTAGATCTTACGAATACTGAAACAGTACTTTCTCAAAAGGTAGAACAAGCGTATATTAATGTACTTAATGCTCAATCTCAGTTTACTGCAGCCGATGAACAACTTGAAGCCAATACAGAGAATTATCGTATAGCAAATGAACAATTAAGATTGGGAGGAATTAATACTGTAGATTATCTCCAAGAGAAGAATTTGTATGTTCAGGCATTTCAGAATTTTATTCAAGCAAAATATAATGCTGTAGTGAGTTTAAAAATATATGATTTCTATAGAGGAGATCCAATCAAACTATAAAAAGTGCAAAATGAAAAAAAGTAAATTAATAATTATCATCATCATTGGGGTATTACTTATAGGATGTATAGGATACTTTATTTTTCATAAAGAAGATAGCTCTGTGGCATTGATTACCGAAAAGCCTCATTATGGAGATATAGCAACTAGTGTAACCGCAACAGGAAAAATTCAACCAGTGGATACCGTTGCAGTAGGAACTCAGGTTTCGGGTACGATACAAAAGGTGTTTGTAGATTTTAATTCAGTTGTAAAAAAAGGGCAATTACTTGCGCAAATAGATCAGTCATTATTTCTTGCACAAGTAGAGCAAATAACAGCCAATTTGCAATTAGCAAAGAGTAATCTAAGTTATCAATCATCTAATTACAATAGACAAACAGAATTATATAAAGCAGGAGGAATCAGTAGGGCCGATTTTGAAACTGCAAGAAATCAATATGAAGTCGCAAGAGATAATGTAAATAGCGTTGGCGCACAGCTTAAATCAGCGAAGAAGAATCTTTCGTTTACCGATATTTTATCTCCAATTGATGGTACTGTTTTATCTAGAAAAGTAAGTGAGGGACAAACAGTAGCTGCGAGTTTAAATACTCCAACATTATTTAGTATAGCCAAAGATCTTACTAAAATGCAAGTTCAGGCATCAGTTGATGAGGCTGATGTTGGGAATGTTAAAGTAGGAGAAAATGCTAGTTTTACAGTCGATGCTTTTCCTGATGATGTCTTTACGGGAACTGTAATAGAAGTGCGTTTGCAGCCTGCTATTTCTTCAAATGTAGTTACTTATACGACTATTATCAACGCTCCTAATGATGCTTTAAAGCTAAAGCCAGGAATGACAGCCAATATTATTATTTATACCAAAGAGGTAAAAAATGCATTGCTTATTTCGGCGAAAGCAATTGCTTTTCAGCCTGATTCTACATTAGGAAAGCAATTTAAAATTAGAAAAATGTTTCTAGGAAACAATAAGGGAAAGAAGTCTAGAGGAAATTCGAAAAGCGAAACTGCTAGGAAGCCACAAAAAGACAGTATCGATCATAAAAAAGCTATTGTATGGAAGAGAGTAGGAGATTCATTGTTGCCCTTACATATAAAGATAGGGTTAGATGATGATGTTAATGTTCAAATATTAAAAGGAATCACTGAGCAAGATGAAATTATTACCGGAGTCAATACAGTAAAACAATCTAAAAATTCTAAAGCAACAGAACAAAGTCCGTTTATGCCAAAACGTGGCGGTGGTGGATCAGGAAAAAAATAATAGCATTTAGAAAAACAAAATACATTGTGATGGGTAAAAAGATTTTGGAAATACAAGACTTAAAGAGAGAATTCACCATGGGATCAGAAACTGTTAGAGCCTTAAAAGGGGTGTCTTTTGATGTCATGGAAGGGGAGTTTGTCACTATTATGGGAAGTAGTGGTTCTGGAAAAACAACATTACTTAATATTCTAGGATGTTTAGACAAGCCTTCGGATGGGAATTACTTATTGGATCAGGTAAATGTAAAATCATTATCTAAGAATGAATTGGCAGCATTAAGGAATACTAAGATTGGTTTTATTTTTCAATCGTACAATCTTTTGGCTCGTACTTCGGCTATAGAAAACGTAGAGCTTCCATTATTATATAATTCAAAAATATCTACAAAAGAAAGAAGAGAAAGAGCTATTTATGCACTTGAAGCAGTAAAATTAGCCGATAGACTGGATCACTTTCCGAATCAGCTTTCAGGGGGACAGCAGCAGCGTGTAGCTATTGCAAGAGCCTTGGTAAACGATCCTGTAATGATTCTTGCTGATGAAGCCACAGGAAACTTAGATACAAGAACTTCTTATGAAATCATGGCATTAATTCAGGAATTAAATGCACAAGGGAAAACAATAATTTTTGTAACTCATGAGCCAGATATAGCTGCTTTTAGCAATAGAACAGTAACGCTTCGTGACGGAAGAATCATGAAAGATTTTAATAACCAAAACATAAAATCAGCGAAGCAAATGTTAGCAGATTTTCGTGTAGATGAAGATTATAAATATGAAAATAGCTAATCTTTTTCTAATTGCTTTAAAAGCATTACGCCGTAATAAGCTCCGCGCATTATTAACAATGCTGGGGATTATTATTGGGGTGGCTTCAGTTATTGCCATGGTGGCTATAGGGCAAGGTTCTAAAAAAAGTATACAAGATCAATTGTCTAGCATGGGATCGAATATGATTACTATTCGGCCAAATAGTAATGTAACTGCAGGAGCACGTTTGGATATATCAAGTGTACAAACCCTTACTCTTAGTGATGTTGAGGCATTAAAAAAAGAAACCAAATATTTGAATGCTATTTCCCCCGCAGTATCAAGCAAAGGGCAGGCAATAAATGGCGCTTTAAACTGGCCTACTACAATGCAAGGTGTAAGTACTGATTATCTAAAAATTAGGGATTGGCCATTAAAAGAAGGTATCGTTTTTAGAGAATCGGATATACATACTGCAAATAAAGTTTGTCTTATTGGTCAAACAGTAGTCGATAATATATTTCCGTATGGAGTAAATCCGATAGGGCAAATTATCCGATTTAATAAAATTCCTTTTAGGGTTATTGGAGTATTAGAATCTAAGGGAGAAAATGCATTCGGACAAGATCAGGATGATATTATTATTTCACCATTTACAACGGTACAAAAAAGGATAACAAATTCTATTTACCTGCAAAATATTTATGCATCAACATCTGATGAGAGTTTAACGCAATTGGCAACAGATGAGATTGAACAGATTATGCGTACAGCACATCGGCTTAAAGCCAAAGATGATGATGATTTTTCGGTACGAACACAGGCTGAATTAATTAATACGTTTAGTTCAACTAGTCAGCTATTGACTGTATTGCTAACTGCAATTTCAGGAATTTCACTTTTGATTGGTGGAATTGGAATTATGAATATTATGTATGTTTCGGTTACGGAGCGAACCAAAGAAATAGGATTGCGTATGTCTATTGGGGCAAACGGAAGAGATATTCTATTACAGTTTTTAGTCGAAGCCATATTAATTAGTTTAACAGGCGGATTGATCGGTATTGTTTTAGGTATTGTTGCTTCAGAACTGATACAATATTTCTTGCACTGGCCTACATTAATATCTGAATCTTCGGTTATTCTTTCGTTTTTAGTTTGTGCTATTACGGGTATATTTTTCGGGTATTATCCAGCACTCAAAGCATCAAAACTAGATCCAATAGAAGCTTTACATTTTGAATAATATAAAAACTTAAATTTAGTTATTTTTAATTGTTTAAATATATTTATCTAAAGCTATAGATTAAGTAATAATAAGAATGGTTTAATAATAAAAAAAGTAATTATTTTGGATACAACAGAATTTTTAATACGTCTTATAACAGCAACATTTGCGGGATTAATTATTGGTTTTGAAAGACAGTGGCATCATAAAGAAACAGGTTTAAAAACCAATATGCTTGTGGCTACAGGAGCAGCAGCATTTGTGCTGTTGTCGATAAAAGTTTCGGATACGGCACCTAATATTGATGTAACTCGTATTACTGCTCAGGTTGTTATGGGAGTTGGTTTTCTAGGAGCAGGAGTGATTTTTAGAGAAGGACCTAATGTACACGGGTTAAATTCGGCAGCTACAATATGGTGTAGTGCGGCTATTGGTTGCATTGCTGCATCGGGTTATTTTATAGAAGCTTTAATCTGTACGTTTTTGGTGATTATAGTAAATACAGCTATTGAGCCTATAGACAGATGGTTAAGAAATAGAAAGTAATATAGATAGCTAAGAACCCACAACAAAGTTTTCGTTTAATTAAAAACTGGATATGTTGAAGTGGTACTGAATTTTTAGCCCCATATTTACCTGATTTAGGAGATTGTTATTGGGTGTTAAATTTTTATTCGTTATCAAAATGGTATTTATTTGGATTATTTTTGTATTAAACTAGGTATGTGTTATTCAGTTTTAAGATAATAATTTTATCTTAAAGTATTAATTTAAATTAGTTACCATAAACGGTATATAACTAGGACTTTTATTAATTACAAATAAGGTATTTTATCCATAAATATTCAAACAGATAATACGAATAAATTGAGAACAATTGAATTTAATAAGTCAGAATGTGGCGTTGAGGTACTTCTTAATGTTTTACGAGGAGATCAGGTAAAGGAAAATTATGTAGATACAGTTATTTATAATACTGATTTTTTTGAAATATCACTTTTTAAAAAGGCTAAAGGATCTTTGATTTTAAATCAACAAAAAATAGATATTACTGATAATACGATTGTATTTATTTCGCCATTTCAGAAAAGGCAGTGGAACTTAGAAGTAGAAGGATTAGATTTCACTATACTCGTTTTTCAGGAAGATTTTCTAAATGATTTTTTCTCAGATAAGCTATTTACTTATCGGTTGTTATACTTTTATCAGTTGGATTATCTGCTAAGTATTAAAATTGATGAGGTTGATCTTCAGAAATTTTGCAACTTACTTACTGAAATTAAAACTGAACTCATAAATAACAAATCAGATAGTATTCATATAATCCGTTCGCTCATTTATTATCTTTTACAGAAATTCAACAGGGAATATGCTGCTATAAATAATCTTTCTCTTGATAGACCTGAAAATAATTATGCGTATCAGTTTAAACAATTATTAGAACTGCACATTCGAGAAAAACAACGAATTGAGAACTATGTGCATTTATTAGGGGTAAGCAGAATAACAATTAATGCAGCGGTAAAAAAGCAGTTTAATGTTACTGCGACACACCTTTTAAAACAACGTCTTCTTTTTGAAATAAAAAATGACCTTATACACTCAGGGAAAACTGTGACTGAGATTGCTTATGCACTTCACTTCTCGGAACCTAACCATATGATGCGTTTCTTTAAGACACAAACCGGAATGACTACTGGTCAATTCTTGCTGGATTATCAAAATGGTATATTTTCATAGTTGTTTGGTAGCTTGATAAAATGGTACCCTATCTATTTTTGCATTATAGATTATCTCTCTACGCATCTCATACAAGAGGATGGAGGATATAGTAATAATTTAAATAAAAATAGTTATGAAAAGGGTCATTTTAGGTATCGCATTAAGTTTATTCATGGTCGTTTCTTATGGACAAGAAACTGCAAATAAAAAAGCAAGTATTCAGTTAATCAGAAATGCAACTTTGGTATTTAATTATGGAGGAAAAGAATTTCTTATTGACCCAATGTTGGCTAAAAAAGGAGCTTATGCGGGTTTTGAAGGAACAGAAAATTCACATTTGCGTAATCCATTAGTTGAGCTTCCAGTTGCAGCTAAAAGTCTTTTAAATCCTGATGCAATTATTGTGACACATCTTCACCCAGATCATTGGGATGAAGCTGCAATAAAAATGCTTCCAAAAAACAAACCTGTTTATGCACAGAATGGACAGGATGCTACGGTAATTAAATCTGCTGGATTTAAAGATGTTCGAGTTTTATCGAATGAGTCACATTTTGAATATATTAAGCTGCAAAAAACAACCGCTCAGCACGGATCAGATGAAGCTTACGCTATTCCTCAATTAGCGGAGATTTTGGGTGAGACTTCTGGAGTTTTCTTTAATCAGTTGGGACTAAAGTCGGTTTACATTGTGGGAGATGGAATCTGGACAGATGCTTTTGAGTCTAATTTGAAAAATTTAAAGCCTGATGTTATTGTTTTGAACGCTGGTTTTGCACAGCTTACAGGTTTTGGGGCTATGATTATGGGAAAAGAAGATGTGCTCAGAGTGCATAAAATTTTGCCCGATGCAACAATAATTGCTGTACATATGGAGGCAATTAATCACTGTATTTTAAGTCGTAAAGAGCTTACGGAATATGTTAAGAGTAATGGAATTTCAGATAAAGTGATTATTCCAGACGATGGGCAGATTATTAAGTTTTAATACTACTTTATAAAGAATGATAGTTTGATTCTTAATTTAACTGCAATCACAATCAAATAAACCACTCCGTAATAGGAGTGGCTTTGTTTTTGTATCATTTCATCCGTTTGTATTCTAAATAAAAAAGAGGACTATAAAAGTCCTCTCTGTATATATGATCATAAAAATGCAGTGATTATTCACTTTCAGCACCAACGAAATCATCTCCTGTTTCTCCTGTAGCTACCAATTCAGGTTTTGAAGCTTTAAGAGCATTGAATCTTTCTAGTTGTTCCATTTCTCCTTCTTCACCACTAAAGTACGGGAAAACGTCCATAATTGGAGACTCTGCAATAGCAGGAATAGTATAATCTCCCATCGTGTTTTTCATTATAGCAATTGTATTGTCATAAGCCTCTTTTACATCATTGGCTTGAACTAATATATACATATTTGATCTTCGTTCTTTTCCACTTTCTTCGTCATACGCCATTAAAGAAACTTTTGATTTAAACCAGCGATCTGCATTTTCAAAAGGGTGAATTTCGGCATAATTAGCCATTTTTATATTTGTGATTTTAAATTCTTCACTAATATAGGCAGACATTTCTTCATTAATTCGGGTTTCTGCCTCTGTATAAGACAAAGCATCTACTAAATAAGGTTCAGTTGTAACTTTTTGTGTTCCAATATCATCTGTCTTTCTATATTTTACTTTGCATTCGTACCAAATTGTGCTCATTTGTTTTTTTTTAAGGGTGTCAAAGATAGATTTTAATGAAAAAGAAATCAACAATTCAAAAAATAGATATTCACAATTTAAAAGGATAGTAGTTTTTTGCACTTTTTATCTTTTATCTTTTTAGTTTGATTTAGTTTTTTTGTTGAAAAAAAGAAGAAAAATAATATTTTTTTATGGATTATGTTATATTATTTTACAATATTTCTTATAAAAAAACAGGTCTTTGCTCTTGTTTAATATATTGATATAGTGGTAATTATAGTTGTGTTTTGCGATTTTATTTGACTGTTTTTCATTAATTTTATAGTAAATAAAATTATTCATGAAAGTAATTACCCATCGTTACAATAAAGGTTTAAGTTGGACTCAAGTATTATCCGAAGCAATGGGAGGGACTATTAATGGGACTATTGATGGAAACTTTATTAAAGGGAATAATGAATTATACGAAGGAATACATTTTATCTTGCCATGGGAAAATAAAATTTCTGGAATGTTAATAGATGTAACTTTTAAAGAAAGCGCTTTATTAGAATATATTAATGATGTCGATGATTTTGTTGCATTGAATTTTTATGTATTAGATTATGATACCAACATTATCTCAAACAATGAGGCCACATTAATGGGGAAACAAGATTATAATTTATCTATTATAGATAGTGCATTAGATTTTGATTATGTAGTTGACGAAGGAACGAGAACATACGTTATTTGTATCTTCATTGATAAAATAGTATTAAAAGAGTATATGGACAAAATCCCTGAATTAAAATCTATCGCCAAGGATATTTTTAATTCAGAAAAGAATACTATTATTAACATGGATCGGATGAATGCGGAATGTGCCGCCTTAATTAATGATTTTATGAAAATATCGTATGATAATTCATTATTTAATTTTTATTTTAAGGGATTGGTATATAATTTACTCGGAAGTTATCTAGGGCAATTATTGAATAAAAAGTTTGTTATAAGTATGGTAATGAGTGATGATGTAAGGAGCATTCTTGCTTCTAAGGCTTTGTTGTTAGAATCTATAGACGAAGTATTTCCCGGGGTAGATTTTTTGGCAGATAAAGTGTTTATGTCTCCTTCTAAATATAAAAAACTCTTTACAAAGATTTCTGGATTGAGTCCTGGAACTTTTTTTTATGGCAAAAAAATAGAACGTGCCAAAGAATTATTAGAAACTGGACAATATACAGTTAGCGAGGTTGCTGATAAATTAAATTATGCTAATATTTCTTATTTAGCAAAACGCTTTAATAGCAAATATGGAATTTTCCCAAAAGAATACCAAAATTTATTATAAACATATTTATGAGTGATTTTACCCCCGAATTCAAACATATTTATTCTTTAACCCCTGAATGGCAACAAAAGTTTGTCGATGAGTTTGGTGGTATAATTGTAGATAATTATATGAGTTTCCCTTCTGAAGCAGCTTGTGGCTCTAGTTATTTTTTAGAAATTCTTCCAGATATGTCCGTTGATCTTATTGATTTGGTTTTAAATAGGCCGATTCACTTTACAAGAATGCCCACTGATGAAGATTTTTGGATTGTATATTATGATTTAAGCGAAAGCTACAGTAAGCATGTTGTAGATGATGTAAATCATAGAACAGGCTATAAGTCAAAGCTAAATTTTGCAATTGTAGATAATAATATTTCAAGTAGCTATACGCCAAATGTGGGTGAGCGATTTTATTCTTTAAGATTGTTTATTCGAAAATCGTATATGAAAACATTTTTTAATGATATCGAATTAGAGAAATATTTTAAAGATGTTTTTGATGATAAAAAGAAGAAGATGTTCTTTTATGGTCATATTGATAGCCGAAGCAAAGTAGTATTACATACTTTAAAACAACAGAGTATGGGTAATCCTAGTTTTGAATTTTTATTAAAAGGATCTGTTTTTACTTTATTAGGATATTTAATAGAAAGGTTAAAAGTAAAAATGCCTAATATAGCAACTTACTTTGAAAAAGATTTTGATGCAGTTATGCTCAGTCAACAATATTTATTGTCGAATCTTATAGCACCTTTTCCTGGTATAGAATTTTTAGCCAATATTGCTCATATGTCTTCTACAAAGTATAGGAGTTTGTATAATACTATATTTGGAATGAGTCCTGCATTGTTTTTTAAAAACGAGAAATTACTATTAGCAAAAGAATTATTAGAGAGTGGTGATTTTAAGTTAATTAGTGATGTGGCTTATGAGTTAGGATATAACAAGACTACCTATTTCTCTTCTATTTTTAGAAATCACTTCGGAGTTTTACCCCATACTTTACTTCGTTAATTTGAGTTTATAAACTTAATTTATTAAAAATTTTGTTTCCCGATTATTTTAAATAATCGGGATTTTTTTTTGCTTATAGAAATTTAAAAAGTACTAATGTTGTTTTATGACATGTAACTTTTCATGTTGATTTTATGACTCTCTGTGGTAGTTTAAAAAGCGATACCCGATATACTTTTGTGATATGTCTTTAATAATATTTGATTAAAATTAATTCCAAAGTATTGATTTAGTAGTGAATACATATTATGTAAGATTATTATTAATTAATTGAATATTTATTGTAGTACTAGTAGTATTTGTTTAACAGTAATACGAGCAATTTACTATGAATGAACATTTAACAGATAAAGATAACCTAAGAAATTAGGAATGCGAATATGATTTACCCGACAAGGTGCATGAAGATTTTAGTGTTTATGATAAGCTGGTTATAAATAAGCCAGCAATAAAAAATAAGAGTTACATACTTGAATTCCCAAATCTGCTTAAAGTATGTCGAAGATAAAAAAATCCTTATAAACTGGTTATACAAAAGTGAGTATAACAACAACCAATTTATTACTTAGTGATTAGGTTCACTTGTTTTATAATCAGTTAGTTGTGTTTTTGGAAGAATTTATCAAATCAAGGATTACAAAATTATAAGTTAAACTTTTAGTATGAAAACAATTACTCATAATAATAATGCAGAACACAACTGGATTGATGTATTAGCGAAAGCCATGGGAGGCTCAATAGAAGGGAATTTTATTAAAGGTGATAATGAAACTTACACAGGAACTCATTTATTTTTATCAATAGAAGAAGGAATTACTGCTTTGTTGGTTGATACAACATATAAAGAAGAAGTATTATTAAAATATCACAATGAAAACACCAATTTTATAGGACTGTATTTTTATCTAACTAATTCAGATGTTGAACTTATTTTAGGAGATCAATCAACTTTAATAGGGAAATTAAATTTTAATTTATCTGTTGTAGACTGTACTATAGACATGGATTATATAGTTAGAAACGGCACTCGAGTATTTGTTATTTGCATACTGTTTGATAAAGATGCATTAAAAAAATACTTTTCTAAAATAACTAAGTTAGCTCCAATAGCAAACATTGTGCTTGATGCTGAAAAAAACACAATTATTCGTTTGGATCGAATGTGTCTTGATAGTTTAATTTTAATAAATGATTTTAGAAAAATAACATATGATAATCCTTTATATGAAACCTATTTTAAAGGACTTATATATGGATTAATTGGAAATTATCTGAAGCAATTAGGAAGAAAGAAAATTATAATTGATAAAATAATTAATGAAGATGTAAAGAGGATTATTACCTCAAAGGCAATGATGCAAAAAAACATTGAAGGCCCTTTTCCTGGTGTAGTTTTTTTGGCAGAACAAGTCTCAATGTCACCTTCTAAATACAAAAAACTATTTGCTAAAATATCAGGTGTTAACCCAGGAACTTATTTTTATAATAATAAATTATATCGTGCTAAAGAGCTTTTGGAAACAGGGAAGTTTACAGTAAATGAAGTGGCTCATAAACTAAACTATGCTAATGTTTCTTATTTAGCAAAACGTTTTAATGAGATGTATGGCGTTTTTCCAAAAGAATATCAAAATTTATTTTAAAAAGAATATATGGATGTAACAATACCCGAGTTTAAACATACTACATCTTTAACATCAGAGTGGCAACAAGATTTTGCTGATGGATTGGGATGTACAAGAGTTAATAATAATTTAATGTATTTTCCAGAAAGCGAGGCCAGTGGTTCCAGTTATTTCATGGAGATTTGTTCTGATGTGTCAATACTTATTGTAGATGTAGTATTACACAAACCGATACGTTTAACGCGAATGCCATCTGAGGAAGATTTTTGGATAGTCTATTACGATATGAGCGATAGTTTTAGCAAACATTTTGTAGATAATGTTAAACATAATATAGGGTATAAATCGAAACTTGGCTTTGCTATTATAGATAGTCATCTTAAAAGTACCTATGTTTCTCAGGTAGGAGAAAGATCATTCTCTTTGAGATTATATATTCGTAAATCATTTATAAAAAAATACTTTAAAGATGCATTTTTAGATAAAAATTTCAAAAGAATCTTTGAAGATAAAAAAAGAAAAATGTTTTATTACGGACATATAGATAGCAGAAGTAAAATTCTGCTACATAATTTGAAACAGCTTAATATGAATGTTATGAATTATGAGTTTTTAATAAAAAGTGCGACTTATAAGCTCTTTGGCTATTTTGTAGAAAGACTTAATTCTAATATGCCAAGAGTTGGGTTGTTTTTAGAAAAAGATTTAACAGCTATTATGAAAACACAGAAATATTTATTATCAAATCTATTGGTGCCTTTTCCAGGGATTATAGTACTTGCTGAAATAGCTAATATGTCGATTTCAAAATATAGAAGTTTATATGCTAATGTATTCGGAATGAGTCCAGCAACTTTTTTTAAAAATGAAAAATTGATATTAGCAAAGGAGTTATTAGAAAGTGAAAAATTTCAATTAATTAGTGATATTGCCTATGAATTAGGATATCATAAGACTTCTTATTTTTCACTTGTATTTAAACAGTATCATGGATATTTACCCAATGTAGTATTTAGAGCAAAATAAATATAGTTTTCATTATGTTTTAATAGGTTCTTAATAAGTTGTTTTTTGTTTTACGGTTTGCCCGATTATGTGATGTAGTCGGGTTTTTTTGTTTTTAATTAGGAGCACATAGAAATATAAAGAATGAGGTTATTAAGTTGATAAATGGCAAATTTCAGGAAAAAATAAAAGCTCATTTTATATGTAAACCAGTTGATATATAGTAATTTATATACTATACCTTTTCATGATGATTTTATGAATTTATGTGGTAGTACCAAAAAAGGATGATACTATAATTTTGCCCATATTTTTAATAAATAGTATGAAAATGAAAAGATTAAATTTATTTATAGTAGTTATATTGTGTTGTTACTCTAGTGTGATGTTAGGACAGCAAGATGCTCAGTACACACAGTATATGTATAACACGATTAATATAAATCCTGCTTATGCAGGTTCACGTGGTACACTTAGTGTTTTTGGATTACATAGAACACAATGGGTAGGATTAGATGGTGCACCAGTAACCAACACTTTTTCAGTAAATACTCCTATTAATTCAAATATGGGATTAGGAGTTTCTGTAATTAATGACCGCATAGGACCTTCAACTGATAACAACCTTTCGGTAGATTTCTCATACTCAATTGATACTTCATCATTTTATAAATTGTCCTTTGGGTTAAAAGGAACAGCCAATTTGTTAAATGTTGATTTTAATAAATTAAATATTCAAGATCCTTCAGATCCAAGATTTCAATATAATATCGACAATAAATTTTCCCCTAATATTGGAGCAGGAGTATATTTTCATTCTGATAAATCTTATATCGGATTTTCAGTTCCAAATATGTTAGAAAAAAAATATTTTAATACATCAGCAAATGACGAGTCAGAAAGTTATGTTGTAAAACAACGTATGCACTATTATTTGATGGCAGGTTACGTTTTTGATTTAGATTATAATTTAAAATTCAAACCTTCATTATTGACAAAAGTCGTTCAGGGTGCTCCATTACAAACGGATATTTCTGCAAATTTCTTATTCAATGATAAATTTACTGCTGGAGTTGCATATCGTTTGAGCTCTTCGGTTAGTGGCCTCGTTGGATTCCAGGTTTCAGATTCTTGGTTTATAGGATATTCTTATGATGCCGAAACAACGAAACTGGCAAACTATAATTCAGGATCTCATGAGATCTTTTTAAGATTTGAACTATTAAGTAGATCTAAATCTAGAATGATGTCACCAAGATTTTTCTAAATAAAACTAATTAAATTAATTATGGGAATAAAAATACGCAAAGTACTTGTTTTAGTTTTTTGTTTTAGTAGTGCTATCAGTTTTTCTCAAAAGCTGAACCAAAAGCTAGAAAAAAAATTGGCAATAGCTAATGAAAAATACGATGAATTTGCTTTTGTAAAAGCAGGAAGACTTTATGAGCAATTGATTGAAAGTGGATATGAATCTAAAGAAATATATGCTCGCTTAGGAGATACCTATTTCTTTAATTCTGATTATTCTAATGCCTTAAAATGGTATTCTAAAATGATGGAATGGAGTATTTATACCTCACCAGAGTATTATCACAGATATACTGTAAGTTTTAGAGCGAATGATAATAGGCAAGAATTATCAGTAATGAAAGCTAATTATGATAAGGCTTCAAATGTAGCTGAAGCAAAAAAATGGGATAAAATAGAATATTTAAAGGCTATTGAGCTACAATCAGATAGATATGCTGTGTTGGAAGAGGTAGGGATAAATTCGATATATTCAGATTTTGGAATAGCATTAGTACCGAATGAAGAAGCAATTAAACAAGTTCTTGAAATTGCTAAATTCGAAAAGGAAGAAAAGGCAAGAATTATAAGAGAGAATGCTAAAAAAAGAAGAAAAGATGATAATAGCGTAGTAGTTGAGAGATCGAAAGGTTCAAACAAGAGCAAAGTTGAAAATGAAAAAAAAAATGATTCTATAAAATCTTTAGGCGGTACAATCGGTAATAATAAAATTAATCTTTTTGAGAAACTTCCAAAGTACAAAGAAGTACTATTCGCTAGTGCAAAAGATTCTGGAACTTTCATTAAACGAAAACATAATTGGAACGAAAAGCCATATCTTAAATTATATTCGGCACAAATTGGTGAGGACGGAAAATTACAAAATGAGAAAAAATTACTTGGTGAGATCAATTCAAAATTCCATCAGAGCACACCAATAATAACAAATGATGGTTTAACAATGTATTTTACTAGATTGGTTCCTTATGATAAAATAAAGAACAAAACGGCAATTGCAGGACTGAAGCTTTTTCAGGCGCAAAAAGAGAATAATAAATGGGTTAAGATAAAAGAACTTCCTTACCCAATAAACATGGAGGGAACTTCATCGGGACATCCAGCACTAAGTCCAGATAATAGCGAATTATATTTTGTGTCGAACAGAAACAAAAATAGGTACGATACCGATCTATATGTGGTAAGCAGAAAAGAAGGAGGAGGATTTTCTAATAAAGTTGAATCTTTAGGTGGCGAAATTAATACATATGGACGTGAAACATTTCCTTTTGTAGATAATAGCGGCATATTGTATTTCTCTTCAGATGGGCATCCTGGTTTAGGAGGATTAGATGTTTTTGCCGCTGTAAAAAATAATGAAGGGAAATATACAGTCGTAAATGTGGGAAAACCTATAAACTCATCAAGTGATGATTTTGCTTATGTGATAGATAGAGATTCTAAAAAAGGATTTTTTTCATCTAATAGAATAGGGGGAAAAGGAGATGATGATGTATATCAATTTTTAGAATTGAAACCTGTCTTTTTTCCTTTTAAAGTTAATCCTGTTTTTTCAGGAACAGTAAAAGATAGTATAACGGGGAAGCCATTGCGTGATGTTGAAATAACTATCTATAATAATTTAAATGAGAAAGTTGAAACAGTGACTACAGATGGATTGGGAAAATATTCATTGGATTTATTGCCATTAAAAGATTATAATTTCGAATTTAAAAAAGAAGGGTTTGGAGTAGAGCGAATAGCTGTTGCAGGACATAAAATTTCAGAAAATATAGAAATACCAATTGCTTTGTTTAATGAATTCTCGGTTATGGTTGATGATAAGGTTGTTACTTTGAAAGAAGGGGATGATCTTACAAATAAATTGAAATTAAGTCCGATTTACTTTGATTATGGAGGTTATGCAATTCGTAAATCATCAAAACTAGAATTAGATAAAATAATTGATATACTTAAAAGTCGTCCTAATATTTCGATACAGGTAAAATCGCATACAGATAGCAGAGGTAAAGATGATTACAATTTGCGACTTTCCAAAAACAGAGCTAAAACTACCATGGATTATATTATTCTAGAGGGAGGAATTTCTAAAGATAGAGTTTGGGGTGACGGTTACGGAGAATCACAGCTCATTAATAACTGTAGTAATGGTGTAAAATGTTCAGAGGCAGAACACGAATTAAATAGACGTTCGGAATTTATTATTGTAATAAAATAACAAAAGAGAACGTATCAATTTATAGTTAGGTTGTTTAGTAAAAAAAGGGTTTGACTTTTAATAAAAGTCAAACCCTTTTTTATGTAAAATTATTTGATTATTAATTCTATTTAAGGTGTTTTTTATGATGTAATTAATTGGTTTATAGTTTGTTGTTCTGTTTTTAGGCATTTGTAACTTTTTATGCTGATTTTAAAAGTTTATGTGGCAGTTCCAAAAAAGACCTAGACTATAATTTTGCTAATATTCTAAACAGAGATTGTAAGCTGATAAATATTTGAATGTTAATGAACATGCAAGCTTACAAATTAAGTTTAGGATAGAATAACAAATTATAATTTATAAATGAATAACTCATAATTATTAAATCTTATGAAGAATAAATTACTCCCATTAATTTTTGTTCTAGCTAGTTACTCTGCTTACTCCCAGGTAGGTATAGGTACACCAATGCCCAATGCTTCATCTCAATTAGAAGTTGTAGCTAATGACAAAGGTATGTTGATTCCAAGAATTAAATTAACAAGCACAACAGATAAAAGTACTATTACAAACGGTAATATAAATAGTTTGTTGATTTTTAATACTATGGCTGTTGCAGATGTTAAACCAGGATACTACTATTGGTATGATAGTAAATGGAATAGAATTGTTGTATCGGGTGAAATTAATACTAATACAGGAAATGTTATTTATAATCCAACTAATCAACAATTTACTTACGTTGATGGTACTGGAGTTACTCAAATTATAACTCTTGACGGATTAAAAGGCGAAAAAGGAGATTCATTTAAATATTCAGATTTTACTCAAACAGAACTTGATGGATTAAAAGGAGCAGATGGAAAATCATTCACATTCTCTGATTTCACACAAGAACAACTAGATGGCTTAAAAGGAGCAGATGGAAAATCATTCACATTCTCTGATTTCACTCAAGAACAATTAGATGGCTTAAAAGGTGCAGATGGAAAGTCATTTACATTCTCTGATTTTACCCAAGAACAATTGGACGGCTTAAAAGGAGCAGATGGGAAATCATTCACATTCTCTGATTTTACCCAAGAACAATTGGATGGCTTAAAAGGTGCAGATGGAAAGTCATTTACATTCTCTGATTTTACCCAAGAACAATTGGATGGCTTAAAAGGTGCAGATGGAAAATCATTCACATTCACAGACTTTACGCAAGAGCAATTGGATGGCTTAAAAGGAGCGGATGGAAAGTCATTTACATTCTCTGATTTTACCCAAGAGCAATTGGATGGATTAAAAGGTGCAGATGGAAAAGCATTTACGTTTGCAGACTTTACCCAAGAGCAATTGGATGGATTGAAAGGTGCAGATGGAAAATCATTCACATTCTCTGATTTTACCCAAGAGCAATTGGACGGATTAAAAGGAGCAGATGGAAAAGCGTTTACGTTTGCAGACTTTACCCAAGAGCAATTGGACGGCTTAAAAGGAGCAGATGGAAAAGCGTTTACGTTTGCAGACTTTACCCAAGAACAATTGGACGGCTTAAAAGGAGCAGATGGAAAATCATTTACATTCTCTGATTTTACCCAAGAACAATTGGACGGCTTAAAAGGAGCAGATGGAAAAGCGTTTACGTTTGCAGACTTTACTCAAGAACAATTGGATGGCTTAAAAGGAGCAGATGGAAAAGCGTTTACGTTTGCAGACTTTACTCAAGAGCAATTGGATGGCTTAAAAGGAGCAGATGGAAAGTCATTCACATTCTCTGATTTTACCCAAGAACAATTGGACGGCTTAAAAGGAGCAGATGGAAAATCGTTTACGTTTGCAGACTTTACTCAAGAACAATTGGATGGCTTAAAAGGAGCAGATGGAAAAGCGTTTACGTTTGCAGACTTTACCCAAGAGCAATTGGATGGCTTAAAAGGAGCAGATGGGAAATCATTTTCATTCTCTGATTTTACCCAAGAACAATTGGACGGCTTAAAAGGAGCAGATGGAAAAGCGTTTACGTTTGCAGACTTTACACAAGAGCAATTGGACGGCTTAAAAGGTGCAGATGGAAAATCATTTACATTCTCTGATTTTACCCAAGAGCAATTGGATGGCTTAAAAGGAGCAGATGGAAAATCATTCACATTCTCTGATTTTACCCAAGAGCAATTGGATGGATTAAAAGGAGCAGATGGAAAATCATTCACATTCTCTGATTTCACCCAAGAACAATTGGATGGACTAAAAGGAGCAGATGGAAAGTCATTTTCATTCTCTGATTTCACCCAAGAACAATTGGATGGCTTAAAAGGAGCAGATGGAAAATCATTTACATTCTCTGATTTCACTCAAGAACAACTAGATGGATTGAAAGGTGCAGATGGAAAAGCGTTTACGTTTGCAGACTTTACTCAAGAACAATTGGATGGCTTAAAAGGAGCAGATGGAAAGTCATTTTCATTCTCTGATTTCACCCAAGAACAATTGGATGGATTGAAAGGTGCAGATGGAAAAGCGTTTACGTTTGCAGACTTTACTCAAGAACAATTGGATGGATTAAAAGGAGCGGATGGAAAAGCGTTTACGTTTGCAGACTTTACACAAGAACAACTGGATGGATTAAAAGGAGCAGATGGAAAATCATTTACATTCTCTGATTTCACCCAAGAACAACTGGACGGATTAAAAGGAGCAGATGGAAAGTCATTTACATTCTCTGATTTCACCCAAGAACAATTAGATGGATTAAAAGGAGCAGATGGAAAATCATTCACATTCTCTGATTTTACTCAAGAACAATTAGATGGATTAAAAGGAGCAGATGGAAAATCATTTTCATTCTCTGATTTTACCCAAGAACAACTAGATGGCTTAAAAGGAGCAGATGGAAAGTCATTTTCATTCTCTGATTTCACACAAGAGCAACTGGACGGATTAAAAGGTGCAGATGGAAAAGCGTTTACGTTTGCAGACTTTACCCAAGAACAACTAGATGGCTTAAAAGGTGCAGATGGAAAAGCGTTTACGTTTGCAGACTTTACCCAAGAGCAATTGGATGGATTAAAAGGAGCAGATGGAAAAGCATTTACGTTTGCAGACTTTACCCAAGAACAATTGGATGGCTTAAAAGGAGCAGATGGAAAATCATTCACATTCTCTGATTTTACTCAAGAACAATTAGATGGCTTAAAAGGAGCGGATGGAAAAGCGTTTACGTTTGCAGACTTTACACAAGAGCAATTGGACGGCTTAAAAGGAGCAGATGGAAAAGCGTTTACGTTTGCAGACTTTACCCAAGAACAATTAGATGGATTAAAAGGAGCAGATGGAAAATCATTCACATTCTCTGATTTCACACAAGAGCAACTGGATGGTTTAAAAGGAGCAGATGGAAAAGCGTTTACGTTCTCTGATTTCACCCAAGAACAACTAGATGGATTGAAAGGAGCAGATGGAAAATCATTCACATTCTCTGATTTCACCCAAGAACAATTGGATGGATTGAAAGGTGCAGATGGAAAATCATTTACATTCTCTGATTTCACTCAAGAACAATTGGATGGATTAAAAGGAGCAGATGGAAAGTCATTTACATTCTCTGATTTCACACAAGAACAACTGGACGGGTTGAAAGGTGAAAAAGGAGATAAATTAACTTTTGCTGATTTAACCCAAGCCGATAAAGACACTTTAAAAGGTGAAAAAGGAGTTGATGGAGTAACTACATTATTACCAGTTGTAACAGTAGGAAATACAATTGCAACGTATACAAATGCAGCAGGCAATCCAGAAGCAATTAAAGAAACAATAACGTCCTTGGCTGATGTTGTAACACAAGAAACAGATGTTGATGGACAAATGTTTGACAAACACACATTAACTTATACAGATGAAACAAACACTCCCAATTCAATCGATTTATCAGTTTTAGTTAAAGGAGTAGAGACATTAACTTCATTAGTTTATGATGGAGCAGATCATTCTTTGATTTATAAAGATGAAAAAGGAAATGCTACAGAATTTAAAATGGTGGATTTGGTTGGAGATACTGAAACATTAACAACTCTTGATGTAAATGCTACAACCAGAACCTTAGATTATACTGATGAAAATAAGAAATTAGTACAATTAGATCTTGGAGAAGCTTTAAAAGAACCATGGTTTAGCGCAACAACTAATGTTGGAGCGACATTAAATACAGAGGATATATATACAAAAGGTTGGGTTGGAATTGGATATACAAAACCATCGAATGCTGTAAATGAAAAATTGAGAGTAAATGGTACGATAACGACAGTAAATAGTTTCTATGCTGATTATGTGTTTGAAGATTATTTTCAAGGATTTTCTGAGATTAAAGCTGATTATAAATTTAAACAATTAGGAGAAATAGAGGAATATATTAAAAAGAACAAACACCTTCCAGGGATAACACCAATCACTGAGTTAGAAAAAACTAAAGATGGTTATTCATTTAATATGTCAGAATTGTCAATACAATTATTAGAAAAGACAGAAGAGATTTACCTGCACATTATAGAGCAAAATAAAATAAATGAAACTCAAAGTGAAGAAATTGAAGCAAAGGATAAAATGATTAAAGAATTGAAAGAAGCTTCAGATTTAATGAATCAACGTTTAGAGAAATTAGAAAAAATTATAGAAAAAAAACTTAATTAGAGAAATAGATAAAGTTAGCGAAAAAGTGAATAAGGTATTGAATACCTATACTTTGAGTAGCATAGTTCTAAAAATTTAAATATAAAATCATGAAAATTGAAATATCTAAAATGAGAAAGGTTATTTTATCAATGGTCTTCAGTTTATTAAGTTTCTGTTCTCTTTTTGCTCAGGTAGAAAGTACAAAAATAAAAGACGGAACAGTAAGTGCAGGGGCAGAAAAAGCTTTTCCAGGTGCTTTGTTTGAATTAGAGAGTACCAATAAAGGAATGTTGACCTCGCGATTAACAACTGCGCAACGTGATGGAATATCAGCAGGAAATTTAACCGATGGATTATTGATCTTCAATATAACAACAGGATGTTTTGACTATTGGAGTAAGGCACAAGGTGTATGGTTAAGTATTTGTGGTACACCACCGCCAGCTGTATTTAATGTTTCTACAGTACAATGTGGTCAAATAAAAGCAAATGGAAATTTTAAACAAGGAGAAACTTTAGCATTGTCTAATTATTTAAATATTCCAGTAACAGTTACACAACCTGGTACCTATACGGTTTCGGCAACAACAGCCAATGGATATTATTTTAATACTAGCGGAACTTTTCCTAGTGCAGGTTCATACGTATTGAGTTTACCAGGAGTTGGAACACCAAATAGCGGTTATGACGTAGGAAATGCGGGGGATGCAGTGACAATTTCATTAAACGGGATAGACATTTCGTGTGTACCACATATTTTTGTTGAGAATGCCAGCGTTGATTTTGCAATATCATGTGCAAGTATAAATCCCGAGGGGACTTATTTTATAGGAGTTCCACTTACGGCTTCAAATAAATTATCAGTAAGTGTTAATGTGACTAGTGTTGGTTTTTGGAGTATGAAAACAAATACAGTAAATGGATATTCATTTAGTGCAACTGGAACATTTACGACTACAGGTAATCAAACAATAGAATTATTAGGAACAGGAACACCAGTTGCTTCAGGTATAAATAATTTTAATTTGTCATCTAATGCAACTACAGTTGCAGGAGCTTCATGTAGTGGTATTCCAGTTAAAGTAGCACCAGTAGGGTATACAATAGATTGTAACAGTATAACACAAAATGGGTCATACATGCAAGATGTAAGCTTAATAGCTGCTAATACAATAACATTACCAATTAACGTTACTGCAACTGGAGAAACTACTATTACTACTAGTACTGCAAATGGAATTTCGTTTACTTCAGGACTGATAAATTTATCTACTCTAGGACAACAAAACGTAACACTTATAGGTTCTGGAAAACCAGTTGCTGGAGGAACAACAGATCTTATAGTGTCTGGAACTCCAGGCGTGGTAGGAACATGTACGCTTAAAGTTGTTATCGCTGGACAACCAGTTGCTTATACAACAAATTGCACAGGAATTACAACAAGCGGGACTTATGCCCCAGGTGTAACTATGAACGGTACAAACACAATGACAGTTCCTGTAAATGTAAGTTATGTGGGAGCATACACAATAAATACCAATACAGTAAACGGAATTAGCTTTTCGGCAACAGGAACGTTTGCAACAACAGGAGCACAAAACGTAGTAATGACTGCGACAGGTACTCCAGCGTCAGGAGGTTCATTTACTTATGCAATTACTGCGAATAGTACCAATGGAGGAGCAACTTGTAACAAAAGCATATCGTTTGTTTTCCGTACTATGCAAGTGTTAGGATTAGGATCAGGGATGTATCAGCCAGGAACAGCAGGAACAGCAGAGGCTTCAAGAGCTATATTAGCTTCTTCATCAAATTTTGGACCTACAGGTACAGTACAGGTACAAAGCTTAAAGATTATTAATGGGGCAAATAATGATGGTAATGCGTTAAAGAATCTAATTAATACAAACAATATTGATATAATAGTGATTGGCTATAACTATACACCAAATGCAGCTTCAATTTTAGTCTTGAATGATTTTGTAAAGAATAAAAAAGGAGTAATAATTCACTCTCAAGAAAATGATGCTAGTGGTACTACGAATTTAATTAATACTATTTGTGGCTCATCAGTATCGGTTTCAGGAACAGGAACAACCTACACAAATCCAATATTGAATGTTTCAGATCCGCTTTTAGAAGGGCCATTTGGAAATATAAAAGGATTTGATCTAGGTAGTGATGTGAATAACTCTTATTATGTTACAGGATTACCTACAAATGTAACTGTTTTAGCAACTCAAAGAGGTAATGCGTCTAGAGCATTTACATTTAAGCACAATACGTTAGGGTATGTCTATATAGGTGATTCAGGATGGACAGCAGGTACATCTGGTAATACATCAACAACTACTTGGCCAGCTAAAATAACATCAACTGGACTTGTGCAGTCAAAAGCTTATGATGGAGGAATTACAGTTTATAACAGTATGATGTATGCTAATACAATGGCTTGGGCAATTAAATATGCACAAGAAAACGTTAATCCTACTTATTTGATTCCTTAAATCAATGATAAAAGTAAAAACACCTCATTAATCAATGTAATAATTGAGGTGTTTTTTATAACTCAACGTTTAAATTAAGGATATGATTCGTTGCGTTTTAAAGTAACATTTTAAAAAAAATAAAGATGACCAAAACTTATATAAAAGCAATTCTATCAATACTTTTTATTGGTAAAATGAGTGCACAAACTATAAATATAGGAGAAGTATCGATTTTGTCAGGAACAGAGTTTGCAACGGTAGCAGATTTTGATAATAAATCGACAGGTGATTTTATTAATGATGGACAATTTATAGTTTATTCTAATTATAATAATGATGGATTAGTAACTTTTAGTCCCAAAGTAACTTCTGGATTAACCTATTTTAAGGGTTCGGCCACAGCTCAAATCATCTCAGGTAATGAATTAAGTGAATTTAATAATATAAAGTTTGAAAACAGAATGATTCAGCCAGCTTTTTTGTTGTCAACAGCAATTAGTATCTATGGAATTTCAGATTTTAATAAAGGAATAGTATCCAATAGTAATATAGGAGGAACAGTAGTTTTCGAAGCAAATGCATCTCACAGAAACACAAATAACGATAGTTATATCGATGGATATGTTGAACGTAATGGTAATAATGATTTTCAATTTCCTATCGGAGCAGAAGGTTATTTTAGACCATCAGCAATAAGTCAAACGAATTCAGTCGAGAATTTATTTAAGAGTAAATATGTGTTTGCAAATTCGGATGAATTATATCCTCATGCTAAAAAGGATGATCTGATTACATTAATAGATGCCAATGAATATTGGGAGTTCGAAAGCAATCAATCTACAGTTGATGTAGCATTAACGTTATCTTGGAATAGTAATACAACACCAAGTGAATTAATAAAAATAGATTCAGATCATTCTTTGGCAATTGTTAGATGGGATGATACTGAATCAAAATGGAAGTTTTACTCATCGGCTGTCGATAGCCAAAACGAAACTGTGACTGCAGCAGTTAATAAATCAGGAATTTTTACACTAGGTAAAGTAAAAACACCTAATGTAGATGATGTTGTTGTTTATAATGCTGTATCACCCAATGATGACGGTTATAATGATTACTTCAATATTACAGGATTAGAAAAATTTCCAGACAATACATTAGAGATATATAATCGTTATGGGGTAAAAGTATTTGAGACTTCAAATTATGGAGCCAATGGAAATTGGTTTAGAGGAATATCCGAAGGGAGAGTTACCATAAATAAGGGAGAAGGCTTACCAACAGGAACATATTTTTATATCCTAAAATATCAAGTAACCCATGGAGCTTCTAAAGATAAAGCAGGGTATTTATATATTAACAATGATTAAGTTATAGTATTTTATTATTTTTAAGTATTTTATTTCATATTTTTGGGAAAACTAAACAGCCAAATTATGATTATAGAAATAATAAAAAAGCAAGTAGTTACTCAATCTATATCTTTATTTGTAATTACTTTGCTATTGTTGTTATATAGCTGTAATTCAAAAGACAAACCTATTAAAGAAAAGAAATCTTTTTATCAGGCAGTAAATATCAATAAAGACACGGCACTTTTATCGATAGTGATAAATGATACCCGTTTTTATGGTCAGTATGAGATTAAATATGGGGAAAGCACTAAAGATTCTGGAAGTGTAAAAGGAAATATTAAAGGAGATATATTTACAGGGGAGTATTATTGTAGACCTTACGGAGGGAATTTAAAAAGGGTTCCGATATCTTTATTAAGAAAAGGGAAGAAGCTATTCTTAGGAAACGGAGTTACAACCACCTATCTTGGTTTTCCTTGCTTCGCTCCTGGAGTTCCTATAACTTATACAGATGCTGAATTTATATTTGAAGAGATAAAAAAATAAATATTTTTTTAAGGTTCTTTTTTGAAGGTACAAAGGTTTAAAACTTTGCAAGAGGGCACTAAAAAAGTAGTCATTTATCAAAAGAGGCTGTTTTCGATATCGAAAACAGCCTCTTTTTCTTTGGCGTACTTGATAGGTAGCGGAGAGAATTTCCGTACAGACGATTCTCAGCGCTTCCTTTTTACTTATATAACTAGCTCTTCAACTTTTAAGGACTTTTTCAGTGCCCTCCTTTGCAATTCAGAACCTTTGAACCTTGGTTCCTTAAAAACCTTAGCACCTCAAAATAATTTATTTAATTTCTGTAATAAATTCTTCCTTAGGAGTTCTAACTTTTTTCATGTTAACTAACCAGTCGTTAGCTTCATCTCTGTAACCAAGTGGTAACATTAATACGCTTTTTAAGCCTTGTTCTTTTAATTCTAGAAGTTTGTCCAATTCTGCAGGAATAAAGCCTTCCATTGGCGTAGCGTCTACTTTTTGCTCAGCAGCTGCAACCATTGCAATCCCCATCGAGATATAAGCCTGGTGTGCGGCATGATTTGCATGCGACTCTGTAGAAAGAGGCTCGTAAAGTCCCCAAAGAGTTTTTTTATAATCATCCATTGTATTAGCGGGTAAGCCTCTCTCTGCAAGGGTTTTGTTGAAAACAGCAGTAATTCTTTCAAGAGAATAACCATCCCAAGCGGCAAAAACTAGTAAATGTGAACAATCTGTAATTTGACTTTGGTTCCAACCTATAGTTTTTATTTTTTCTAATAAATCAGGATTACTAATTACAAAAATTTTATAAGGCTGCAATCCAGAAGAAGAAGGAGCAAGTCTGGCAGCTTCCAGTATATAATCCAATTTTTCTTGCGGTACTTTATTCCCGTTCATTTTTTTAGTAGCATAACGCCAATTTAAGATATCTATTAAATTCATCTTTTTAATTATTTTTAATTAGGAGATACAAATCTATGTAAAACCTTGTTACTTTTAGTAACTTTGTAACGAAAAGTAATAGTAACAAATGGGTAACCAGGTAACATAGTATGGAAACAGACAATGAAATTCGATTAAAACAATGCTATAGTACAGTAATGGCCATTCAAGATGTGGTTGATATACTAAATGGTAAATGGAAGATATCTATTATTGCCTGCTTATGCTATAAAAAAATGCGCTATTCAGATTTATTAAAAGAAATCAAAGGCATATCAGGCAAGATGTTAAGTAGAGATCTGAAGGAGTTAGAAGCAAATTTACTTATTACAAGAAGGGTTTTGGGTACTCAACCTATTATGGTTGAATATGAGATTACTGAATATGGCGCAACACTCAAAGATGTTACTAAAGTAATTGCAGATTGGGGTATTAAACATCGACAGCGAATAATTGATAAATAGTACACAGTTTTAGTGATATAGTATTTACTCTCAATATCTAAAAATTGAACATAAAAAATCTCCAATACTGTCATTTCTTTAAATGATACAATATTGGAGACATTTTGTAGATAAAAAAGCTAAGATTTTAAGGGAGTTAAGAATCTTAGTATTTTAATGAAATTATTTGGCTACTTTTTTAAATCTCATCATTGGAATTTCATCCATCATTAAATTAAGTTTTCCATCTTTATCGATAGAATAGCCATTAAT
This sequence comes from Flavobacterium sp. 140616W15, assembly GCF_003668995.1. Classification (NCBI taxonomy): domain Bacteria; kingdom Pseudomonadati; phylum Bacteroidota; class Flavobacteriia; order Flavobacteriales; family Flavobacteriaceae; genus Flavobacterium; species Flavobacterium sp. 140616W15. The sequence continues at coordinate 1,783,204 of NZ_CP033068.1, read as the reverse complement.
TTTTTTAATTGTTTGTAAAAATGTTTGTTCTCCGCCACCTTCACAATACATTAGAGTTGCAGGTCCTTGCTCTCCAAAACTAAGTTTTTTACCTTTTAAAGTATACGGAGCACTATAACCATTGCAACCTGCGTTTCCATAAACCTGACCAGTACTTTCGTCAAACTTAATAAATGGTTTTTTGTCAGGATATAAACCTTCAAACGCAATACGTGGACCAGTAATATATTCTAGTTCCCAAGTTGTATTATAAAGATCAGCAGTTTTTGTTGTGTCTTTCATTGTTGTACAAGAATTAAATGACAGTGTTAAAACAGAAACGAATAGTAATACGTAGTTTTTCATAAGAGATATTTTAGAACATAAATTTAAAGATTTTTAATCGAATTTTGTTAAAAAAATCATGATTATTTTGGATTTGGCTTGTTGATTTTTCTTGTTTTGGTACGAGCACAATCTCAATAAGTTAAAGCAATACTACTCTTTATAAATCATTCCTAAAGAAATTAAAAGATAAATACTTGTGCGCAAACGTGACAAATTAACGTCTGACGAGATAATTTATCACCTGTTTTCAGTCTGATTTAATTAAATATTAATAAACGGGAACAAAAAAGAGAACAACAATTTTGCTGTTCTCTCTTTCCATTTAATATATACTTTTATTGTATTATTGGGCTAACCATTTTTTTAGGGTTTTCATTATTTTTTCCTGATCCTGCTCTGGAAAATTTTTAATTCTTGTAGCGTGACTTCCGCCAGGTAAAACCATTTTTAGCGCATCAAGTTTAGGGTTCGGGGTTGGAGCGCATGCTCCCCAAGTGTCATAACCTCCATAGATATAAAGTATTTTAGAACCTTTATTTTCTACATAGTCTCTAACTTTTTTAATGTATTTCGGATTGTAATTTATCTGAATATCTTTTGGTGCAAATCGAGAATTTGAAGTGCTTTTTACTGACGTTACTAAATCTTTTACAGGTGTAAAATCAAAACCATAATAGCCCAATTCAGCCATATGCTGATAATAAGATGGTAATAAATCATGGAAAGTAGCATCGTTATAAAAACTAATACCAACTATTTTATTCATATAATCAAACAATTCTTTAGAAGTAGCATTTTTACTTGGAATATCTTCACATTTCCCTCCCCATTGCCAGAAAGAAAAAGGAAATTCTAATGCGCTATATTCTAATGCCCCATCCATAGAAACTTCGTTGAAAGTCATTTTTTTCTCTTCACCATAATTTTTTATTTCATTAAGAAGAGCAGTTCTGTTTTGTAGTAATGCACGTTGAAAGTCAATTATTTTCTCGCGGCACTCTGCAGTTCCTACAGTTGCAAGATGTTGTTGTATTCTAGGATCTTCTTGCGTATTAATTAAAGGAGCTACATAAGGAACGGCTACATCAACATCTTTTGGGTATTTCGATTTGTAAATTAAGGTTGTTTCTCCTCCTTTACTAATTCCGGTCGAGATCCACTTACCAGTATATAATTGTTTTAATTTGGTAACTATATTATGATAATCTGCTATAGCCTGATCATTGGTTAGGTATTCCCAAGGAATTGGGTTGGGTCTTGATTTTCCATAAAAACGATATTCTACAATGAGCTGATTAGCATTTAATAAAGAGCTTAATTCATTTTTTGTGTATCGAGCAGCATATCCTTCAGTTTCAATAACCATTGGGCTGTTAAAATCTAAATGTGATAAATAGATATAATGCTTAAAAGTTCCTTTTTTAGGGTTTTTATGATCTAATGGTTCATTAAGAACCAATTGATACGATTCGGTAAATCCTTCCAAATTTTTCATTTTGGTAATCTCAACGCCAGGAAATAATTGAGATAATTTATTTTCTAAATCGGTTTTAGTGATGGTTTCAGTTTGAGCAAAACTCAAACATGAAATGAAGGAAACCACCAGAAGTAATAAAGTGTGTTTTAACTTTTTCATTATTTTAAAATTGATTTTTTTATAAAAATATAGTCTTCAAAACTAATCAATTTATACTATATTAACCTTAAGTTGTCTTATGTTAACTAGTTCTTTGTAAAATTGGATTTGGAAAAAATAATCTACTATTTTTAGTGAAATTTCAACTCAAAATATGGAACCTATTCAACTTATTTCAGACAATTTCATTGAAGAAAATTGTGATTTTAAAAAACTAATAAAGGAACTTCGTGAGGGGTTTTCAGATTCAACAATAGAGGTACCTCTTCGGCACCATCATGATTTTGCTAATCCTGAAGAAAACAAAGATTCAACATTATTATTAATGCCTGCATTCCAACCCGGAAAAGATTTGGGAGTAAAGATTGTTACTGTAAGTCCTAATAATGGTAAATATGATTTGCCTTCAATACAAGGAACATACATTTATCTAGATGGGCATAAAGGCAATATCAAAGCAATTCTAGATGCAAAATCATTAACTGGTAAAAGAACAGCTGCGACATCAGCGTTGGCCAGTAGTTATCTTTCTCGCAAAGACGCTTCTTCTATGCTTATGATTGGAACTGGTGCTTTGGCAATTAATCTAATTCAGGCGCATGCTAGTGTTCGTTCTATAAAAGAGGTATATGTATGGGGGAGAACCATACAAAAAGCACAAATGGTCTGTGATGCATTAAAAGGCTTCCCGTTTACTTGTACTGCTATTTCGGCTATCGAAGAAGTTGTGCAGGAGGTAGATATTATCTCTTCGGCTACATTATCTCCTGTTCCACTTATTTTTGGAAAATGGCTTAAAGCCGGACAGCATTTGGATCTGGTGGGTGCTTATAAAAAAGATATGCGCGAGGCCGATGATGTAGCGATCTTAAGATCAAGTGTATTTCTTGATACCTATCAAGGAGGATTAAAAGAAAGTGGCGATATTTTAATTCCATTAACTAATGGGATTATTACCCGAGAATCTATTAAGGCAGATTTATTTGAACTATGCAGTAATAAAAAATTGGGTAGAACATCTGATACAGAAATCACTTTCTTTAAGTCTGTAGGTCATGCTTTAGAAGATCTTGTTGCTGCTGCTTATTTTTATAAAGAGTTTAATTTAAAATTAGAAATAAATGTCTAAAACCTATAATACTATTTGTGCAAATACAGAATATAAAATAGCGCCGAATGCGTTACAAATAAAAACTATCGATATGCATACTGGTGGAGAACCGTTGCGTGTTATTGTTTCTGGGTTTCCAGATCTTAAAGGGAATAGTGTATTGGAATATCGTCGAGATATAAAAGAAAACTATGATTATTTAAGAACTTCATTAATGTTTGAACCTCGAGGTCATGCCGATATGTACGGTTGTATTTTGCTTCCGCCAAATGATGAAGAGGGTGATTTTGGAATTCTCTTTATGCATAATGAAGGATATAGCAGTATGTGTGGTCATGCTATTATTGCTATTAGCACACTCGCTGCAAAAATGAATTGGATTACTGTAAAGGAAGGCGATAACGAATTAAAAATTGATGCTCCATGTGGTCGTATTTATTCATATGTCAACATTAAAAATGGAGAAGTAACTGGTGTTAGATTTCATTGCGTACCAAGTTTTGTTGTAGGATTGGATCGTGCTGTAAATGTTCCTGGAATAGGAAATATTATTTATGATTTGGCTTATGGTGGTGCTTTTTATGCTTATGTAGATTTGAGGAAAAATACACATTTAAATTTTGGATTAACAGAAGAAGACTATCGTACTATTATTTTAAGTGGTATGGATATAAAACATGCTGTTATGGTTCAGGATAAAGAAATTTTGCATCCCTTTGAAGATGATTTGAGTTTTCTTTATGGAACAATTTTTATAGATGAACCTCAGGATATTACTAATCATAGTAGAAATGTTTGTGTTTTTGCCGATGGCGAAGTAGATCGTTCTCCAACAGGTTCAGGTGTTTCGGGTAGAATTGCTATTGAGAACGCTAGAAATGCAATAAAACCCAATGAATCTATTACAATAGAAAGTATTACAGGAAGTACCTTTAAGGGGGCTCTTGTTGAGGAAAAAGATTTTGGACCATTTAAAGCTGTAATTCCACAAGTAGAAGGAACTGCATTTGTAACGGGCGTTAATACTTTTATTATAGATCCAAAAGATCCCATGAAAAATGGGTTTATTCTTAGATAGGTTTTTTTGAGGTTCAAAAGATCAAAGGTGCAGAGGTTCAAAGGTGCTGAAGGGCTAAGATAGGAAGGTTCTGAGGAAAAGTGCAAGCACCCACAAACTTGTCATCCTGACCTAGGAAGGATTTTCTCGAGTAGCTCGATAAAGATTATGGTCCTTCGACTCCGCTTAGGATGACAAGATTGAGGAGAAACTTAGCGAGCATTACGTAAATATTTGCTCTTTTGCGGTTAAATTTCGTTCATGATTAGAATGGTTTTAAAAACTTTGCGAACTTAGCGGTTAAAATTTTACGATTCTGAGATACTGAAGCTAGAATTTTTTTGCCACACGGTTTTAAACATATTAATTAAAATAATTAAAAACATAAAAAATGACAATTGGAATAGGAGGTTCAACCGCTGCTGTTGAGTTGGAAAAAATAGAAGATATGACACTGGATGTAAAACCAATACAGACAGAAGAGTATGAAGACAGAATAAAAAAAGCAGTTGCATTTATGAAAGAAATAAAGGTAAAAGCTACTTATGTAAATGCAGGAACGAATCTTTATTATTTTACAGGTACAAAGTGGAATCCATCTGAAAGAATGGTAGGGGCTTTATTGTATGATGACGGGACGCTTGATTATATTGTTCCAAAATTTGAAGAAGGTACATTTAATAAATACATGCAATTAAGCGGGGAAATTAATTGTTGGGAAGAGCATGAATCTCCATATGCTTTAATGGGAGATTTATTAAAAAATAAAAATATCGTTGATGGGACCATTGCTATAGACGAGTCAGCTCCTTATTTTTTAGTCGATGGTGTAACTAAAACAAATCAATCTTATACAATTATAAATGCTTTGCCAATTACTTCGGGTTGTCGAATGCAAAAATCGGTTAATGAAATTGCTATTATACAAGCAGCCAAAGATATTACAATGGTAGTGCAACGTGCAGTGGCTAGAATATTGCGACCAGGAATTAGTGTTAATGAAGTTACAAGTTTTATTAATGATGCACACATCAAAGCAGGTGTTGCTTCAGGATCTTATTTTTGTATTGTTTTGTTTGATGATGATACTCAATATCCACATGGTGTATCTGTCCCTCAAGATTTAAAAGAAAATGGGGCTGTTATTATAGATACGGGTTGTCGATTAGAAGGATATCTTTCGGATATTACCAGATCGTATGCCTATGGGACTCCTTCTGAAGAATACAAAACGATTTGGAATCTTGAAAAAGCTACGCAACGCGCTGCTTTTGAAGCTGCTCAAATAGGAGCAAGCTGTGGTTCTGTAGATGATGCAGCTAGAGTAACATTGGCAGCGGCAGGATTAAGTTCGGATTATAATTTGCCTGGATTGCCACACAGAGTAGGGCATGGAACAGGATTAGACATTCATGAATATCCTTATTTAGTAAGAGGAAGTGATATAGAACTTCGTGAAGGCATGGTGGTTAGTAATGAGCCTATGATTTGTATTCCAGGAAAATTTGGTATTCGCCATGAAGATCATTTTTATATGACTGCTAATGGGCCTAAATGGTTTACTGAACCTATGGATAGTGTAGATAATCCTTTTGGATATTAATATTGATCGAAGCTTTTTATAGTTTAAAGTTTCACGCAGATGATGCAGATTTAAGCTAATTTTTGCAGATTTATTATCCTACAAGGTTTTTAAAACCTTGTAGGTGTGATAATATTTATAGATACTATTTAAAATTAAACACAAATTCCACGAATTTACACAAACCAATTAGTGCAAATCCGTGGAATTTGTGTTTAATATAGTATGCCTAATATGGCAATTCATCTGCCGGAATACCTATAAAATCAGGTTCTGGAGTAATTTCAAATTGTACTGCTTTAATATCAGTATGTCCTTGTTGTAGTGCTTTCATAACCCGATGCATACCATCCATTAATCGTCCGTCGGCACATAAAATAATAGGATATTCTAAACTAGCTTCTTCCATGAGTTTTATATGTTCCAAAATTGCCGTACCAGTGGGTAGTTGACTTGGGTCTTGAAACCAGTATGTTTCATTTACTTCTTTAATTTCGCTCAACAAAATGTTTTTAACTAGGAAGTTTTTAGATAACTCTATTAATCGATGTATATCCCAAGCTCTTAAACCATCTTTACTTGGGCGTAAATTATATTGTTTTCTCATATGATTCTCAAATTAATCACACAAAGTTATAAAAAGAAAAACCGCCGAAAGATATCTTTCGGCGGTTTAGTTTTATGAGCATTATTCTAAAAAAATTAAGTATCGTTTATTTAATTATTAATTTTTTAGTTTCTTTAAGCGTACCATCTGTAATTACTACATAATAAATGCCTGTTGGTAAATGGTTCACATGATAACTAGTTGTATTACGAACGGTATCAATCAATGCTCCGTTATTGTTATAAATTGTAATTATCAGATTAGTTGATTCTATATTTTTAAATGTGAAATTAACTACATCTGAAGCAGGATTAGGAGAGATTGTAAATGATTTTTCATTTTCAACTTCATTAACTCCAAGTGTAGGAGGAAGGGTAACATCCATAGGAGTACTCCAATCACTTGTTCCATTCGCGTATACAGCTCTTATTCTTATTCTATAGTTTCTTTCTGCACCTTGTTTTTCAATATATTGATTGTAAGTGGTAGATGTTGCAAAATCAGCCCATCCTGTTGCTGGGTTATATAATTGAATTTCATAGCTAGTAGCGCTATTGATTAAAGCCCATGTAGCGTAGAATCCATATGCATAAGTTCCATTTGTAGGGTCGTAAAATACTGGTATTTCAAGAGATGGGTTTACATCATCAAAAGTTACTGTTGCAATATTCGAAAATGAAGAATATGTCGTATTCTCGTTTGTTCTTATTTTATATGAGTAGCTACTTCCTGCAGTAAGACCTGTATCTGTATAAGAAGTTTCGTCAGAACCAAGGGTTGCAATTACGCTATATGCCCCGTTTCCTAAAGCTCTTTCTATAGAGAACCCAGTTTCTATATCTGAGTTATCATCCCATGTTAAATCAACTTCAAGAGTTGTTGCATTAGCTGTTGCAACAAGATTTGATGGTGCTGTTAATGCTCCAGGAAGTGTAAAATCGCGTGGATTACTCCAGTCACTCGTTCCAGTTGCGTTTACTGCTCTCATTCTTACTCTATAACTTGTTTGGCTACCTTGTTTGTTAATGTATAAATAATGTACAGTTGATGTTCCCTGGTCAGTCCATCCTGTTGTTTCATTATATACCTGAATGTCATAGCTTGTAGCTCCATTAATTAATCCCCATGTTACATAGAATCCCGTTGCATAGATTCCTGTATCACCTTCATTGATTACAGGTTTTGCTAAAGTTGGATTTGGATTCACATCTTCGATAGTTACTGTTGCAATATTCGAATAATCTGAATTAGTGGCATTCATATTTGCTTTAATTCTATAAGAATATGCACTTCCTTTTGTTAAACCTGTATCTGTATAAGAAGTCATATTTGGAGCAAAAGTTTTAATAGTGCTGTATGCACCAGTTCCTTCGGCTCTCTCTAATGTAAAACCTGTTTCATTATCTGAGTTATCTACCCATGTTAATGCAACCGTCAACGCTGTTACATTTGCTGTTGCAGTAAGATTACTTGGAGCATTAATAATTGGAGTTGTTATAGATTCATTTGGTTTTGTATTATAAGCAAAATTAGTAATGGTATATCCATTTCCGGTTGCATCTACTTTTACTTTCATCCATCCATAACAAGTTCTTCCTCTGTTGGTGTATTCAAAACCTACATAACCAGTTTGGTTATCCCATACATTGTATGTAGCTGTACGTAGATCCAATTGATTAGGATATGCTCCTGGAGCTGTAAAATTACTTGAAGCGCCTATTGTAGCTCCTGCAGCAACTTTGGTGATGTTTCTTGTTCCAGGTTCGCAAACCAATCTTTTGCCATAGGTTTCAATTTTTAATGCATTGACAGCATATTGCCATGCTCCAAATACTGTATTATCTCCGATAGTTAAATCAAACCATTTCCAGGTTTCTGCGGATGAAGCGCTATAATCAGGGTTATCTACATAATAGATTCCATAAGGAGCCTCAAATTCTACTTTTATTGTTTTTGATGCATTATCAAGTGTTGCAATTCCACCAGTTATAGCTGCGTCTTTAAAAGTTACTATTACCGATGAATTATTATTAGGTAAGTGAGAAGTTGCCTTTCCTGTAAATGCGAGAACAGCTTTGGAGTTATTCTCTAATGTTAAAGTTGCGGTTAGTCCAGCAGGAACTCCTGTAATTGTATAATCAGTACCTGCTGTTAATGTACCTGTACTTTTTGTAAAAGTTCCGTTATTGGTAGACAACGTAATTACAGCATTTGTTGGAATGCTACCATCATTAGCATCAGATTCATATAGTGTACTAGGGGATAATGTTACTCCAACTTTTGCAGTTACTCCTGTAGTAATAGGAGAGCCTGGCTGTGTATTATAAGCATATTCGGATATTGTATATCCGTTTCCATCGGCATCTACAGTAACTTTAAACCATCCATAACAAGTAGCACCCTCAAGTAGATAGTCAAAACCTACATATCCAGTTTTACCATCCCAAGTTTTGTATGTTGAAGTACGTAAATCTAATTGATCAGGGTATGTTCCTGGAGCTTTAAAATTACTTGTTGGTCCTACTGGTGTATTTGCAGGAAGTAATGAGATATTTCTTGTTCCTGTTTCACACACCAGTTTTTTTGCATAAGTTTCGATCTTTAATGCATTGGTTGCATATCTCCAGGCTCCAAAAGACGGATCATCACCTTTTTCTATATCAAATGCTTTCCATGTGAGTGATGCATTTGCAGTAGCGTCTGGCATATCTACGAAGAAAACCCCGTATGGGTCCACAAATTTAATATCAAAATACATTGCAGTACAAGTCATGGTTGAGGCTCCGCTAGAAAAAGCTGCTGGCAAAAATGTAATTGTTGCTTTTGCACTATTAGATTTTAAATGACTTGTCGCTTTTCCTGTTAAAGTAACTGTTAATTGAGAATTAGAATTAACTGTAATTACTGGAGTAATTCCAGCAGGAAAGTTATGAGTAAAATGTGTTGCAGATACCATTGTTCCAGATGCCATTGCAAATGTTTCAGTTCCAGTAAGGGTAATCACAGGTGCTGCATCAAACGAACCATCATTAACAGTAGTTTCTTTAAAGAAGTTTGTGCTTGATGCTAATAATCCTCCTGTATTGTTTACTCCTGTAGCGATTAAATTACTTTCTTGCCAAAGTGTTTTTCTAGCTGGATGTTCTAATGCGGCAAGCATTCTGTCGATTTGTCCCTGAGTGTACATTTTATAGCAACCTTGGGCTCCATTGTATCCCATATAGTTTTCATTATTTACTCTGTCGCCATTACAGTTTGTACCTTGTGTACAAGATAAATTATGTTCTCCGTCTTCAAGTGGCGTATCATCTACCTCATCTGAACCTGTACATCCACCTTCGAAAGTGTGTATTAAGTTTAGGAAATGGCCAAATTCATGTGTTAATGTAGCAGAAAACTCTTTGCTGTATGAGTTGTCAAATAAATATGCTCCGTTAAAAACAACTCTAGCTGTATTGCTGGCAGTCATACCTGTGCTTGGGTACCATGCAACCCCTGAATTGTTAAGTGCTCCATTAGCATATAAATCGTTTTGAATGTAAACATTCATATATTTTTTATTATCCCATGCATCAGCAGCAATTTGGTCATCGTATCCACCGCCATTACCGTAACCATTTTTAGCTGGGTGAAATACAACCCCTGAGCTACAACCACCATTTGGATCGATTTTGGCAAGTTTAAATTCAATTTTTAACGTTCCTCTTCTTGCTTGAAAAAAAGGATCAACGGTAGCATAATCAGCATTACGACCATTAAAATCATCATTAAGTTCTTTCAGATGATTTACGATTTTTTGGTAAGTAACGGTTTTTCCACTTTGCACATCACCATAAATATGAAACACTACTGGTATAACATAGGATGTTTCTGTTTTTTTAGATGTCTTGGATTTTCTTTCTGTACTGAATTTTTTGCTAAATGCATCAAAGTCTTGTTTTTCTTTTAATGCATGTGGATTCAGTTTGTAGATTTTTTCATTTTCTTCGCTAGTCCGACAAGGTAATCCTTGCGCACTTATTTTTAAAACGAAAATGAACGCCATAAATAAAAATAATTTTGTTTTCATAATCTTAGGAATTTGTTAGTATGAAACCAAAGATATTTTTATATTAAATTATCTAGTTGTACTATTTTATTCGTTTATGATATGAAATTATCTATAAATTATGCTTAAAATTTAATTATGTATTTTTATTCTTATAAAACATTGAATATTTCTCATACTGCGATTATTGTTTTTAATTAATAATTAGCATTGAGTGTAATCTTAAGAGAGGGTATCTACATAGATTTTATGTGTACAAAAGAATATTTCATTAGAATAGCTGGATTATAAATAAATAAAACATCTCTTTTAGAGTTTGTGAAATCTATTTTTCTACGTGCTGTAATGTTTTACATTCAGTTGTTTAATGATAAACTAGTAAATTAGGCATAAAAAAAACAGGCACTGAGTAGTGCCTGTTTAAATTCAAGGAAAGTTTAATATGTTACTAATTCAAAATTATAATTTATCCCAGAATAATTTTGTTGTCATTTTATCACCACCAATTGCAGTGGCAGCAGCATTGTAGTTATCTCTGTTTAATGTAGAGTCAAAAAGAGAATAGATATTTCTTACTGGTACTTTTCCTTCAGCCTCAGAAACTGCTGTTGGTGGAGCTACTAAAATAGGGAAGTCTAGTCTTCTGTACTCAGTCCAAGCTTCAAAACCACGGTTGTAGTAAGCGATCCAAAGTTGATAAGCAATTTTTTGTTTATCAGTTCCAAAAGCAGTAGCAAAAGCCACATCAGTTCTAGCTATATAAGCATCAGCATCAGCACTTGAAACGTTCCAATAATCCATGCTTGAACGAATTCCTTTTTCATAGTAATCGGCAGCTGTACCACCCACGCTAAACCCTCTGTTTGCGGCATCGGCGAGTAAAAAACAAGTTTCAGTATAATCGAAAATCACACCAGGATTTGTATTTTGTTTTATTCTAACCCCAGGGAGTGAGAAGTCACCGTAAGTAACTTGTTCTGCATAAGGAGCACCTTTATATACGCCGCCAATTTTTGTAGCTGGATCAAAAAAGATATCTCTTCTTGGATCAGATTTGGCATTTAACTCGTTTACAAAAAATTCTGCAAGTATGATTTGTTTCTCCTCAGCCAAACTTGTATATAATGGATTTTGATCTACAATAGTGTTAAAGTATTGAAATAAAGCATTTTCGGAATTGTTATTTATTAATCCTGAGTTATATGCAGATTCTACCATAGTTTTTGCTTTTGCAGCGTCAACGTCAGCAAGATGTAATCCCATTTTTAACTTGACACTGTTGGCTAGTTTTTTCCACTTTGCAGCATTACCATGATATATAAGATCTGCTGAATCAAAACTTTTGTAACTGCTATCTAGGTTTTGAATAGCGGCATCCAATCTGTTTGCTAAATCAAGATAAACTGTTTTGGCATCATCATATTTTGGAGTTGGATGATTCACAATATCCAACGCTTCTGAGTAAACAATGTCACCAAAAATATCAACTAAGGTTTGGTAAGCCATTATTATTTGAATATCTAGTACAGCTAATTTATTTTTCTTAATAGCAATTTCTACAGAACCTAGAGCTTGCTCATTAGTTATCATGTTTTTAGCAACTTGTAAATCTTTTAAAACGTCTCGATATAATATTACAGAATGAGAATTTCCTAAATTTCTTTTTGCCTGGTTGTAGTTTACCTCATCTGTATACATTGATGTAGACCAGTACTGAGCATATCCTCTAAAATTATTATCATTTACAGATGCATTTGTCAAGAAATAAGAATAATTTACTTGAGAGCTAGTCATTAAAGCACTAGGTATAGTAGTTGTATACGCTTTAGTGTTTTCGTTTAATCTATCGAGATCATCACAAGAAGCTATTGTAAGCAATAGTGCTCCTGCAAAGAATATTGTTTTTAAATTTTTCATTTTATTTGTTTTTAGAATTGAACTTTTAAATTAAAGTTATACTCTTTTGTTGTAGGCAATACTCCTGACTGAAAACCTTGTAAGTTACCAGATGATGTTCCAGCTTCTGGATCTGCATACGGAAGGTTTTTACTAATAATCCATAAGTTGCTACCGTTTACAGCAAAAATGACACTATTCATAAATGTGTTTTTTAAGTATTTAGAAGGCAATTTATAGCTTAATCCTACTTCACGTAATTTTACGTAAGAAGCATCATAAACGTATCTTTCCTGTGGCATAGCGTTGTAAGTATCATAATCAGCTAAAACAACTGTAGTATTAGGAGTTCCATTGGCTTTTACACCATCAAAGATAATTCCTCCACCATTAGCAATAGAATTTCTTACTGGGTTGCCCAAATGGTTATTTCCTACAGTACTTTGGTAAATACCAGTTGTATGACCATATTGTTGATCTAGTGAGTACACATCACCACCTTTTTTAATATCTATAAGGAAATTAAAGGTAAAATTCTTGTAGTTAAGAATGTTGTTGATACCTCCTGTCCATTCAGGATTAACATCACCAATTGTTGCTCCATTTACAACTTCATATCGTCCGTTGGCTTTTACAACTTTTTGTCCGTCTAGATATTTGTATCCTCTTCCGATAAGTTGTCCGATTGGTTTACCAACTTCTGCGATATATCCAATTCCCTGAGTCGATCCGATAGAAAATCTTTCAGCACCACCAAGGTCAATTACTTTATTTTTATTGGTTGCCCAGTTAATTCTAGCTTCCCAAGAAAAGTCTTTAGTTTTAAACGGAATAACATTTAAAGAAAGTTCATATCCTTTATTCTCTACATCTCCAGCGTTTATCCATGATCTGCTGTATCCAGTCTGTGAAGGAGTTTCGATTGATAAAATTTGATTAGTTGTATTTGTTTTGTAATAAGAAAAATCTAATCCTATTCTGTTTTTTAAGAATTTAAGTTCGATACCAGCTTCATAACCTTTAGTAAGTTCATTCTTTAAGTCGGCGTTACTCTTATTGTTTTCATCGGAAAAACGTATACCATCAGGTCCAAAATTACTGAACTTGTCATAGGTTGATTGGGTTACTGCAAATTCAGCATCATTTCCAGTTTCAGCATAATTTAAACGTAGTTTACCAAATGACAACCAACTAGCATCGATATGATTGCTGAAAATATAAGTCCCTGTAATAGAGGGGTATGTGTATGTGTTATTTTTCTTAGGTAATGTTGATGATTGGTCAACTCTATAAGAACCTTCCAAGAAATAGGTTTCTTTAAAATTGAAAGTTGCATTTGCATATACACTTTGTGTACCTATAGTTTCTAAAAATTCCTGAGGGAAGTTAATAGGGGATATAGTATTACTTAACATATACTTTTCAGGAACGATTAAACCTCCATTAGTTGCTGAAAAGATAGTACCTTTAACTGATCGTCTTGAATTACCTCCTAATAGCCCATAAAATTTGATATTTTCTGTTATGTCAGTTTTAAAATTTAAGATTAAATCTAAATTGACTTCACGGAATGTTTTGTCATATCTTGAGTATTGCCCTTTTTTATTTGCTACTCTTCTAGATCCTACAGCTATACGTTCTTCTTGTAATTGAGTATAATAATCTACAGATCCTTTACCTAAAATGTTTAACCATTTTGCTACGTCTGTGCTTATTGCAAAATTACCAAAGAAACGATCTCTGTTTAAAGAGTTGTAGTTTTTATTTCGTTGAAAGTATGGATTATCATGAAATTGTACATCTAAATCTTTTGGCCCTCCAATGCTCCAGCTCGTGTTTCTGCCTGTTATATTGTAAGCATCTTCTAAATCCTGAAAATCAATACTTGTATTATACCATTGTCTCACACTACTTAGGTAGTTATTTCCACCATCACCATATCCAGTTTCGTTCATCCCTTTAGCATATGCTTTTAGGTAATTTGCTGAAGCAGATATTTTAGTTTTTGGACTAATGTTGTAACTTGCAGAAAAATTAAAGTTATCTTTTTGTTACTACTATTTGGTAATATTCCTTGTGCTTGATTGTAGTTTGTATATCCAAATCTAAAATCTCCATTTTCATTAGAACCTGCTACAGCTATATTATTAGTGTAAGTAAGGCTGTGTTGATAAAAATCATTAGGCGTTTTTTTAACAGGAGCCCATGGAGTTGGAACACCATAGGTAGGTAATTCTGGATAAAAAGAGTTCCACTTGTAAACTAATATGCTTGGATCATATTTTGGTCCCCAAGAAGCATCATCTGTTGCCGCATAAGGATGTACACCACCACCTAGATTTACAGTACCATAAAAACCTCCATAACCACCACCGTATTCCATTTGGTACTCTGGTAATGTTTTTTTATCTGCAACTCCAATGTTTACTCCACTGCTAAAAGTAACACCTAATCCAGCTTTAGTCTTGTTGCCTTTCTTTAAAGTTACAAGAATAACCCCATTAGCAGCTCTAGAGCCATAAAGAGCAGATGCAGCGGCCCCTTTTAAAACGTTTATAGATTCGATATCATCTGGATTTATATCCGATGCAGCGTTTCCATAATCATATCCGCCAGTGTTTCCTGCTGTTTTTTGCTCACTAGTATTGGTGTTGTCATTGTTTAACGGAACTCCATCTACAACCCATAAGGCTTGATTGTTTCCCGTTAACGATGATGATCCACGGATAACAACATTCGTTGAGCCACCTATGTTGTTATTTCGTTTAATATCAATACCAGCAACTTTTCCTGAGAGTGAGTTCGCTACGTTACCACTATTTACCTTAGTTAAATCTTCTCCTTTTACTTCCTGAGTAGCGTAACCAAGAGATTTCTTTTCTCTTTTCACATTTAATGCAGTAACTACAACTTCGTCAAGTGATGTCGAACCACCAGACATTTTAATGTTTACCTTGTTGGTAGTTGCAGGCATTTCTTGAGTTTTCATTCCGATGTAGCTAAATGAAAGAACTTGAGCGGGAGATGCATTGATAGCGTATGCTCCATCAAAGTCAGTCTG
The DNA here is from genome assembly GCF_003668995.1 of Flavobacterium sp. 140616W15. Lineage (NCBI taxonomy): Bacteria > Pseudomonadati > Bacteroidota > Flavobacteriia > Flavobacteriales > Flavobacteriaceae > Flavobacterium > Flavobacterium sp. 140616W15. The sequence continues at coordinate 1,767,879 of NZ_CP033068.1, read as the reverse complement.
TGTTCCTGTTTTAGTTCCTTTAACTAATACACTCACGCCTGGTAAAGGCATTCCTGTGTCATCGGTCACAATTCCTGTAACTAATCTTTCTTGTGCAAGAATTAGTTGTGTTGCAAATACAAAAAAGAGTATTGCAATTTTCCTAAAATTAAATTTAAATTTCATTATACTGGTTTTATTATTAGTAAGTGCAAATATTTTGCATTTATAGCTTTTTTTATGCCAATATATTATCATAAACTCAGATTATATTATCTTGTTTTGAGTATTCTGTTTTTTGGTCTTGGTTTGTAGTATTTAGTTTGTAGTATCAGTCTCAATATCCAGTTTTTAGGGATCAATACGAAAACCTGTAGAGTAGTAAGAAATGTTTTTTGTTGGAATTCTTTTAGCCAAAATCTTGTCTTTCTGAGGAATGAAGAATCTTACTAGTAACTCTTTAGACTTGTCTTAGTTTGCGGTATTCAATTTCAAGAAACTTAGCGTGTTCTCTTTGTGAATCTTTGCGAAATAGCTTCAATGCAGTTCGTCAATCTTGTCTTTCTGAGGAATGAAGTTAAGAGAGAAAACCTGCTAATTTTGCCCCAATCCCCTTTAATCTGCGTGTAAAAAAAGTCTCAGTACTCAGTGTCACTCTGAGCGAAATTGAATGGTAATTTGACTAACAATCAAAAAAAAAACAGCTACAAGATTACTCAGTAGCTGTTAAAATTAAATAGACTTAAAAGGAGGGTATAAGCTATTTTTTTAGGATAAGTTTTTCTATATCTTCAATCTCTATTGGTAATGCTTCAGATAGATTGATATTTCCATTTTCAGTAAGTAAGTAGTCATTCTCTAATCGACAACCTATTCCTTCTTCTGAAATATAAATTCCAGGTTCACAAGTTAGGACCATTCCTTTTTCTAAATCACGAGAGTATAGTCCCAAATCGTGAACGTCTAATCCTAAATGATGAGCCGTTCCGTGCATGAAATACTTTTTGTAAGCAGGAGAATCTGGATTTTGATTTGCAATATCTTCATTGGTTATAAGTCCAAGTTTGATTAATTCTACTTCTATTAAACCAGCCATTTGTTTCTCATAATCACTATGCTTAACTCCTGGCTTTAATAACTTAGAGCCTTCTTTTAAGCAATGTAAAACAGATGAATATACTTCTCGCTGACGCGGAGAAAAGACACCGTTTACTGGAACACATCTGGTTGTATCCGAATTATAATTGGCATAACAAACACCAAAGTCAACTAAGACCATTTCGTTGTCTTTACAAACAGCATCATTAGAATTATAATGTAGTGCACAGGCATTTTTACCAGTTGCTATAATTGGTTTAAAAGCATGACGTGTAGCTCCATTTTTAATTAATTCATAAGTAAGCTCAGCTTCGAGTTCATACTCTTTTATGTTTGGTTTTATAGCAGTAAGGAGCCCTTTAAAACCTTTAATACTAATTGCAATTGCTTTATTTATAAGCGCTACTTCTTCTTCAGATTTTATAGGTCTTAATTCACGGGTTATCTTTGCAACTCGATCATATTTGTGTAATGGATATTTTTCTTTGCACCATTGTATCATGCGATCTTGTCGAGTGGTCATTTCTGATGTTATTCTTTTAATGTGCTCGTTATGACCTAAATAAATTGTATCAGCTTCAAAAGCAAAAAGCTGTAATGTTTTTTCGAACTCATGAACCCATTTTACATTTTTTATACCCGAAATTGATGACACTTCTTCTTTACTCAAAAAATCGCCGTCCCAAAGTTTAGTATGTTCGCTTACTTCTTTTACAAATAAAATAGCTCGATTTTCTTCTTTATACGCATCTGGATATAGAACCAAAATAGTTTCGTCCTGATCGATTCCTGTTAAGTAGAATAAATCATTGTTTTGTGCAAATCCCATTACATCATCGGCATTATTAGGCATTACATCATTGGAAACTAAAATAGCTAAGCTATTTGCATTCATTTTTGTCGAAAAACGTTTTCTGTTTTCGATAAATAAAGAAGAAGGAATCGATTCGTATCTCATAATTTTATAATTGAAACATTTGTGTATTAACAGAGGTGTTTTTTCCAGAAATAATTTCTGAAACAATTTTACCAGTTGCAGGTGCCAAGCTTAATCCCATCATGGCATGTCCAGTTGCCAAAGTTAAGTTTTTTATTCTTTTATCTCTAGCAATAATTGGCATTCCAGATGGAGTACAGGGTCTAAATCCGTACCATGTTTCTTTTTCTTTCGGCATTTCAATCTTTAAGTCTGGATAAAAATCATTGATACTGTTAACGATTCCCTGAACTCTGTTTTGGTTAATTTTGATATCGTTTGTATGTGTAATTTCCATGGTACCTCCAAAACGAATATCATTACTCATAGGAGTAACAGCGACTTTTCCTTCACACAGAATTGCCGGAATAGAAGGCTTTTTGCTAGCATCTCTTAAAGTAAAGCTATATCCTTTTCCTGGTAGAATAGAAATAGATCTATTTAATTTTTTAGCAATATTTGGACTCCATGATCCAGTTGCTAAAACAACCTCATCAGTCATAAAAGGACCCATGTCGGTAAGTATTTCGGTAACGGTATTGTTTTTTATTACAAAATCTTCAACTAGAGTTCTGTTATGAATTGTTACATTCAATTTATTCAATTCTTCTTTTATAAATTGCATAAATTTCTGAGGATAGATATGCGCATCACTTTTATAATGTACGCCACCCAGAACATCCGTATTAGTGCCTGTTTCTAGTTTAGTTACTTCATCTTTAGAAAGGTAATCTACTTCTAAACCAAAACATTGAGCTAATTTTCCTTCATGAATAATCTCTTCAGCTGTTTTCTCTGTTTTATAAAGCATTAAGAGTCCTTTTTTTTCATAAAAAAAAGAATTGTTTTCTTTAATAAAATCTTGATATAGCTCTTTACTAAAAAGGGATAAATTACAAAGCGCTGGCATTGCTTTCTCTACATGTTGTTTATTGGCGTGTTTGTAAAATTGTAATCCCCACTTTGCCAAATCCATACTTAATCTTGGTTTTACATAAAACGGACTTTGACTATCAAACATCCATTTTATCCCTTGAGTAATCATTCCTGGTTGCGCCAACGGAATAATATGCGAAGGAACTATCATTCCTGCGTTTCCATAAGAGCAACCATCTGTCATATCCGATTTATCGAAGACAACTACCTGATACCCTTCTTTTGCTAAATAATACGCTGAACATAGTCCGATTATTCCTCCACCAATAATACTTACTTTTTTCATTATAATTATAGATTTAAATAATCATTGGGAAGAACTAGGTTCTATCAATCAATGATTTATTTTGGATTATATTTTTATTAAATTACCTGAAAACCAAATGCATATGGGTCTTCATCTTCATCAATGATTATATTGTTATATCCATATACTTTTGCCCATCCCTGTATACTTGGAACAATGGCTTTAATGTCTCCAATAGTTGTTTCTTCTTCGACTCTTCCTATAAATTTGCTGCCTATAAAACTTTCGTGTATATAATCATCCCCTTTTTTTAGTTTGCCCTTTGCATGAAGCTGAGCAAGTCTTGCTGATGTTCCTGTTCCGCAAGGAGAACGATCAATAGCTTTATCTCCATAAAAAACGGCATTTCTTCCTGATGATGTAGGGTCTATAGGATCACCTGTCCATAACATATGACTTACATCGCGTATAGTATCATTTTCGGGATGAATGAAAAAATCAGGATACTTTTCGTTAATTCGCTTACGAACTTCCTGACTGTATTGAACAATTTTTCCTGCTGTAAAATCCTGTATTCCCGAAAAATTGGTTTGCGGATCTACAATTGCGTAATAATTTCCACCATAAGCAACATCAAAAACTATTTCACCCAGTTCAGGACAATCTACAGTAAGTCCTTCTGCAGCTAAATAGGACTTAACATTCGTTAATCGTACCCAGTCCACTTTTTTACCCGTTTGTTGGTATTCAATCTGAACCAAACCAGCAGGAGCTTCCATTTTTATCTTACCAGGAATTTTTGGCGTTACCAATCCTTCTTCAACAGCGATAGTTATCGTTCCGATAGTTCCATGACCACACATTGGTAAACAGCCTGATGTTTCTATAAATAAGATCCCAAAATCATTATTTGGATCACTAGGCGGATAAAGTATGCTTCCACTCATCATATCATGACCTCGCGGTTCAAACATTAGCCCCTTACGAATCCAATCGTACTCTTTTAAGAAATGTTGGCGCTTCTCACTCATGTTGTTTCCAACTAAATTCGGACCGCCCCCTGCAACCACTCTCACTGGGTTACCGCAGGTATGTGCATCGACACAAAAAAAAGTTTTTCTTGGCATAAACTAAATAGATTTGTTGGTTATTATATCATTTACGGTTCTGGTAATATTTAAAGGGTTTTTATTTTGTAATGCATCAGGTAACAATTCGTCTGGCCAATTTTGATAGCTAAATGGTCGTACCCAACGTTTAACCGCATGGATTCCTACAGCTGTAAATCGTGAATCTGAAGAAGCAGGATAGGGACCACCATGAATCATCGAAGCACAAACTTCGACACCTGTAGGTACTCCGTTAAAAATTAATCTTCCAACTCTGTTCTGTAAAGCATCTACAACAGTATTATAAGTAGAAAGTTCCATTGGTTCGGCAATTATAGTTCCTGTTAACTGTCCGTCTAATTTATTAATTATTGTTAGCAATTCCTCATTATTTTCGCATTGAACAATAATAGAAAATGGACCAAAAACTTCATGACTTAAAGCAGGGTTTTCTAAAAAGGTTTTACCATCTACAGCGAGTATGGTTTGTGGAGCATAATTTGGAGCGATTTCTCCTTTATATTCAGCAACAGTACTTACTCCGTTTTGCGATTGTATCTTTTCTTTGCCATTATTAAAATCGGCTTTAATAGATGGATGCAACATACATGAAGGAGCTATTTTTTCAATTTCCTCAGCTAATTGAGCTATAAATTGATTTAAATTGTTTCCCTTTATACCCAAAAGCAGACCTGGATTGGTACAAAACTGACCAGTTCCTAATGTTATTGAACCTGCATAGGCAGTTGCCCATTTTTCACTATTTTTTTCTAATGCATCAGGTAATATAACCACAGGATTAATACTTCCCATTTCGGCAAATACAGGGATAGGTTCTGGACGCTGTGAAGCCAAATCAAATAAAGCTCTACCACCGTTAATACTTCCTGTAAAACCTACAGCTTTTACAAGAGGATGTTTCACCAAGCTTGTTCCGAGCGTTACTCCGCTACCAATCAAGTTAGAAAAAATACCTTCTGGCATATGGTGTTTTTTTGCTGCTTTTATGACTGCAGAAGCAACCATTTCACCTGTTCCGATATGCATCGAATGGCTTTTTACAATAACAGGACAACCAGCTGCCAAAGCCGAGGCGGTATCACCACCTGCAGTAGAAAAAGCAAATGGGAAATTACTCGATCCGAAAACTACAACTGGTCCTAATGGAACTAGCATTTTACGTAAATCGTCTTTTGGCAAAGGTATCCTATCAGGAATAGAAGTATCTATTGTTGCTTCGAGCCAGCTTCCTTCAGTAAGCATGTTTGCAAAAGACCGCAATTGAAAAATGGTGCGACCTCGTTCGCCTTCAGCTCTACCTTTTGGATATCCTGATTCGGAGCAATATACTTCTAATAATTCATCGCCAAGCGCAAGAATTTCTTCGGCAATAGCATTTAAAAAGTCAGCTTTTTTTTGTGCTGGAAAATTTTTATAAATTTTAAACGCATCATTTGCCAGTGCAACAGCTTCGTTTATTTCCTCAGAAGTAGCTTCTATGAACGACCAAGGATTTTCTATATTCAACTGAGGATTTATTGTTTTGTATATTTTGGTTCCTGCTGCTTTAAGCTGACTTCCTATATAATTTTTTCCTGTAATCATTTTTATATGTTTAAGATTATAATTGAATCCAGACTTGCTAAAAAGTAGTATGTTTTATGAGCTGGCCATCATCACAAAATAACCAGCTCAAAAACAAACCAAACTAAAAACAAATCAAACTAAACTTTTTAAAAAAGTATTTTAATCCCGTTGGTTTTGAATTGCAAAGTTTTACTCAACACCTAGAGTTGTGTGTTTTGTTTTGTCGCAGATTTTACAGATTAAAACGATTCAGTTTTTTAATCTTTTAGTCCGGACAATTTTTTTTAAAGTGCCTTTAGAAGTTTGCAATAAATAATTTCAAATTTTTCAATAAAAAATAGGCTTATTAACCAACGGGGTATATTTTTATAGTACTATCGATTTATAATCAGGAAGCGTAGGTCTTGTACGTAAGCCTTCAGCAATGATTGCTAAAACTCTTTCTCTTTCAGCCCCATGAAGAGGTAATCTCGGAGCGCGAACGTATTCTGTTCCCAGACCTGTAGCTACTTCAGCTAATTTTATATTTTGTACCAAAAGCGGATTGATATCTAATTCTAATAATGGTAAGAACCATCTGTAAATTGCCAATGCTTCTTCGGCTCTTCCTGCTTTTGCTAGTTTAAAAATGGCTACTGTTTCTGCAGGGAATGCATCTACTAGGCCCGAAACCCATCCATCAGACCCCATAAAAATACTTTCTAATGCTAGTGTATCAACACCAGATAATACTTTTAAACGCCCTTTAAAACGATTTATAATTCGGGTTACGTTTGAGATATCTCTTGTAGATTCTTTTACTGCTTGAATATTATCGAATTTCAAAATTTCTTCGAACATATCCAGTGAAACGTCAATTTTATAATCGATAGGATTGTTGTAAATCATTATAGGAAGTGAGGTGCTTTTTGCCACTTCAGAGAAATAAGTAACTGTTTCATGACTAGCAGCATTGTAACGCATAGGAGGTAATAGCATTAATCCTTTAGCGCCATTTTCTTCGGCTTTATTAGCGGCTAGAATTGCTGCCCGGGTAGTTTGTTCAGCTATATTCATGATCACTGGAACTTGTCCGTTAACTATATTAATAGTCTCTTTGATCAATTCTTTTTTTTCATCTTCTAATAATGTGCTTGCTTCTCCAAGTGTTCCTCCTAGGATAATTCCAGAAACACCAGCTTCGAGCTGCGCTTTTACATTTACTTCAAACATGTTGAAGTCTAATTTGTCATCGGCAGTAAACTTTGTTGTAACTGCTGGCATAACGCCTTTCCATTGAATACTCATAATTACGATTTTAATTTTTTCAAAAATATTTATAACCAGTAAATATGTAATTAGGTAAGTTATCATAAAAAGATACTATATTATCCTGTTTAGTGCTAAATTTTAAAATTATTACTTAATATGTATATGTTTTTTTATATTTATGGCATATAATTTATCTGTTATGAAAGTGTTTCCATTTAAAATTCCAAAAACTAAAGAAGATTCATTAATTTATCAAGAGGATGTAGAGTTTGTTTTTTATGATAAATTACATCAACATGAAGAAATTCAAATCAGCTATATCGAAAATGGTGAAGGAACCATTTTTGTAGGCGATACTATTTCTCCTTATCAAAAGGGAGATATTGTCGTTATAGGAAGCAATCTACCACATGTGTTTAGAAGCGAAACCAATACAAATGAGTTATCGGTTATGCTAACCTTGTTTTTTACAGCGAACTCCTTTGGGAAAGATTTCTTTATGTTGCCTGCTTTAAAAGATATTCAGCCTTTTTGGGAAAATAGTAGGAATGGATTTGTAGTTAATAACCCCTCTAGTAAGACCGTTAAGTGCTTTAAGAAAATTAAAAAGGTAAATGAATTGGATCGTTTTATTCTATTCCTGGAAATAACAAAGAAGCTTTCTAAAGATAAGAAGGTGCCACTTTCTAGTTATATATATGATAAAAAAATTACAGATAATGAAGGAAAACGAATGCAAACCGTTTTTGAATATGTAATGACAAATTTTCAAAAGAATATCACTCTTGAAGAAATCGCCGCTCTATCGAATATGACTAAAAATGCTTTTTGCAAATATTTTAAAGTCCGGACCAACAAGACTTTTTTTCAGTTTTTAATTGAAATACGGATTGAGCGGGCGGGAAAGTTATTGTCTCGTTCGCATGAACTTTCAGTTCTAGAAGTTTCAGAATTATGTGGGTTTAATAATATTTCTAATTTCAACAGAAAATTTAAAGAGATCAAAGGAGTTTCTCCATTGGTTTACCGAAAATCCCAAATACTAAAATGGAAACAAAAAGCATAAACTCTTTTAAAGAAACAATATCGCATAAAAAAAGCTAAATCCATATGAATTCAGCTTTTGATAATTATGTTCAAGACTGTTTAGGTTGAAAAGGTTAATCCTTTATTTTTAAAATTACTAAACAACGCTTGACGAGCACTACTTATCGTTTCTTCGGTACGATAAATACTGCACCAAAATTTAACTAATAATTTATAATTCCCATCAGATATTGCAGTGTAATATATTTGTGGAGTTCTAGAATCGTTTATCAATGGTTGACTCTTTAGCGCTTCTAGTACAATTAAATTGATGTTTTCCGGAATAATATCACCTACTACTTCGAAGGAAATCTCTACAAGTTTAAAATTATCGGTATAGGTCCAGTTGGTTATATTTTGAGATAATAAATTACCATTTGGAATAATTATTTCAGCACCATTTGGAGCATTAATTTTGGTAGTACGAAGTCCCATAGCTTTTACTCGGCCAGATTGAGAGCTTATCTCGATAACATCACCAATTTGTATTGGTTTATCAAAGATCAAAATGATACCAGATACAAAATTGCTTACAATGTTTTGCAAACCAAGTCCAACACCAACACCCAACGCACCGAGTAAAATACTAAGTTTGTCTAACGGCATTCCCGATGCAGCTACTGCTAATAAATAACCACCAATTAGCACAACAAGACGTGTAATTAATAATTTAGAATGCTGACGCTTATTTACGTTTTCTTCATTCTCTTCATCAACCTCTCCAAAAAAGTAGGCAACATATTTTTGCAGAAGATGTGCCATCCAAATTATAATAAAGAATAAAACAATATTCCCCAGAGTAAATGTGATGCTTCCGATAGTATTAGGGTGGGTAAGTATTGATTTAAATGAAGTACGTAGCGACTCCCAGATATTTAAATTAGATGCAATCACAACCAACCACATATAACTAATTACTATTATAAATGGTCTTTTCAAATTATCTGATAAGCTCTCGTGATCAAAGATAGTTTCGATACCGCGCTTGATTCTTGTGGTATATATTTGTAAAAGAATAATTTCTAAAATTATTTTTAAGAGTACACTAAGAGCAATAATTTGTGTAATTGCAATAAAGGCAGTAAGGCTAAGCATGTTTGAAAGAGAAACTCTTCCGAAAAGATTAAAAATTATAGCTAAAACATTTAAACTAATGAATATTATACTAGCCCACTTGAAGAAAGCCTTTATGTATAATTGGTCTTTTATACTCTTTAGTTGTACTAAGCCATAGCGTATTCCTAAGACATTAATTAGGATAAATGCACAACGCTGAAACAAGCTAATTCCGATAAATAAATCCAGAAAACAAAGGGCTGAAAATAATCCTACTAAGAGAAATAAGTTTCGCATGGATTCCTTAGACCAATGATTTTTAAAAAGAATAGTAAGAGCTATAAGAAGAATCAACTGTAATAATTCTATAAATAAAGCAGGAGCATACAAATTACTTACTATAGCAATGTTGAGTCCAATTACAATCACAGGAAGGAGGATACCACTATTTAGATATTTAAAATCAAAGAGAGAAAGATTTTCAAAATGATTATTGCTCTTTAGGTATTTAAGATTACGTGATATATACCAAGCCAATAATCCCATAAAAAAAGCCAAAGTAATTAACCCACTGATGCTGTAGTTTAAGTAATAAGAAACTACGCTATTTTCTATAGCAACTTTTCCTTTGATGTTTTTAGAAATGTCTTTTTTAGCAATGGTATCGCTTGTTTTCCATAAAAAAGGATATTCTCTGCCTAAAATACTTATTCCTGATTTTTCGAGTTTCTTTTCGACTGTTAATAGAGCACTGGATACAGCGATTTTTCTTTGTACAGTTAATCTGTTTTTAGTGTTTAGAACCTCGAGATTATGGTTCATAAGACTATCTGTGCTCAAATAGCTTTTTTTCAGATTAAGAAATTCATTCTTGAACTGTTTTCGAAGAATAGTATCTTTTAGAAGAGTAATTAAGGTTTTGTCTTTTCGTAAGTCGATAAATCTGTCTTTGATTTTATCAAGGTTCTTGTTGCGTAAATTAATAGCAGCATTTTGTTCATCTAGCTCCTGACGAATTTCTTGTAGAACAATACGATACATTTGCTGATTACGAACATTTGGGTTTGCGCCTTTTAAATTAGTTAATATAAGATCTAATTTTTGTTGGGTTCTGTCAATTTCAGCAAACAAATGAAATGTGCTTGTCTCAAAATCAGCATCATTGTAGGCAGATTGTATAACTTCACCAGCCTTTTCGATAGCCATAAGATATTCGCTATCGGTATTACTTGTTCCTCCAAATAATTTACTACTTGCTTCAGTTTTAGCAGAAGGAGTAGTAGTTTGAGAGTACGTTAGGGGGGAGAATAAGAGTATTGTTAGTATCGATAACAGATAAATAATCTTGTTTTTGGGAAGCATCATAGACTCATGTATTAACTGCCAAATTTAGAAAAATAGACGGTTATAATGCTTATAAGATGTAAACTTTAAGTTTTGTTTACCTAAAAAAACAACAACCATATAAGTGATTAAATTATAATGTTTAAAAACTTATAGGGTTGTGTTGGGTAATGCGAGTAAATAAGATAAGAGCTTATTTCTTCATTATTAATGCTTTATTGTATTCGTAATTCATTTTCGCGATAGACAATACCGATATACCTTGTGGGCATTCTACTTCACAGGCTTCGGTGTTAGAACAAGCGCCAAACCCTTCAGTATCCATTTGATCAACCATAGTTAATACCCTTTTTGAAGCTTCTATTTTTCCTTGTGGGAGCAATGCTAAGTGTGTTATTTTGGCACCAACAAATAACGCGGCACTCGAGTTTTTGCAAGTTGCTACACAGGCACCACATCCTATACAGGCCGCTGCATCAAATGAAGCTTCGACAGTTTCGTACGAAATAGGAATGCTATTGGCCTCTGGAGCCTGACCAGTTGAAGCTCCGATATAACCGCCAGCTACGATGATAGAGTCAAAAGATGTTCTGTTAATTTTTAAATCCCGAACTACAGGAAAAGCAGTTGCTCGAAAAGGTTCAATATATATAGTATCACCATCTTTAAAGCTTCTCATATGAAGTTGACAAGTGGTAGTATGTTTTAAAGGGCCATGTGCTCTCCCGTTAATCATAACACCGCACTGCCCACAAATACCTTCTCTACAATCATGATCAAATTCAATAACACGTTCTTTAAGCTGAATAAGTGATTCATTTAAAAGATCGAGCATTTCTAAGAAAGACATATGCTCAGTAACGCCATCTATTTCATAATCTACCATTTCACCTTTGGAAGTGGCATTTAATTGACGCCATATTTTAAGATATAGTTTCATGTTTTCGGATTTTAATTATTTGTAACTACGTACCGCAAGTTCAACATTCTCAAATACCAAAGGTTCTTTGTGCAGTTCAGGAGGATTAGCAATACCTTTCCATTCCCAAGCCGAAACATAACAATAGTCAGTATCATTTCGTACTGCTTCCCCTTCATTACTCTGATATTCTTCTCTAAAGTGCGCACCGCAAGATTCTTCTCTTTGTAAAGCATCATAACACATTAGTTCAGCTAATTCTATATAGTCTGCCACACGTCCTGCTTTTTCTAATTCGCTGTTTAAAGTATCATCTCCCGTTATTAGTAAATCTTTTTCAAAAGATGCTTTTAATGATTTAATGGCAACAATAGCTTCTTCAAGATTTTGCTTGCTTCTAGACAAACCACATTTTTCATAAAGTAATCTGCCTATGGTTTTATGGAAGTAATCAGTTGAAAGAGTTCCTTTGCTCTGCAAAAAACGATTTAATTGCTCTCTAACCGAATTTTCTGCTTCTGCAAAAGCGGGATGCTCAGTAGTAACTTTGGTTGTATTTAACTCTCCTGATAAATAATTAGGAATAGTATAGGGAGCTATAAAATAACCATCGACACAAGCCTGAAGTAGCGAATTGGCTCCAAGTCTGTTGGCACCATGATCAGCAAAGTTGGCTTCTCCAAGTGCAAATAATCCAGGAATTGTTGTCATTAGTTCATAATCTACCCAAAGTCCACCCATTGTAAAATGGGCTGCAGGGGAGATAAGCATAGGTTCTTTATAAGCGTCGATTCCGTTTATTTTTTCATACATAGCAAAGAGATTGCTGTATTTGGCTTCGATTGTTTTTTTGCCTTGAGCGGCTATAGCATCAGAGAAATCTAGATATACTGCATTTTTCATTGGCCCAGCGCCATGTCCAGAATCAATGCGTTCTTTGGCGGCGCGAGATGATATATCTCTGGGAGCAAGGTTTCCAAAGGCAGGATATCTGCGTTCTAGATAATAATCTCGTTCTTCTTCGGGAATAGAATTAGGAAGTCTGTCGTCACCAACTTTTTTAGGTACCCAAATACGTCCATCATTACGTAATGATTCGGACATAAGAGTAAGCTTTGATTGATTTGCTCCATGTTGTGGAAGGCAAGTAGGGTGGAACTGAATCCAACTTACTCCAGCCATATAAGCTCCTTTTTTGTGGGCTCTCCACAGTGCCGAACTATTGCATCCCATGGCAAGGGTAGAAAGATAGTAAACTTTACCATAACCCCCTGTTGCAAGTACTACTGCATCGGCAGCATGGCGTTCTATTGCTCCAGTTTCAAGATTTCGGGCTATAATACCTTTGGCTTTACCATCAACTAATACTAGTTCTAGCATTTCATGACGGGTATGCATTGTAACTTTTCCTGTGTTTACTTGGCGAAGAAGTGATTGGTAAGCTCCCAGTAAAAGTTGCTGACCTGTTTGCCCGCGGGCATAAAAAGTTCTTGAAACCTGCACTCCTCCAAAGGATCTATTATTAAGATAGCCTCCATATTCTCTGGCAAAAGGCACACCTTGAGCTACAGATTGGTCTATTAAACTCGCAGAACATTCGGCTAATCGATATACATTGGCTTCACGAGATCTAAAATCACCACCTTTAATAGTATCATAGAACATTCTAAAAACGCTATCACCATCATTTTTATAATTCTTAACCGCATTCACTCCTCCTTGTGCTGCTACCGAATGGGCTCTTCTGGGAGAGTCTTGGAAACAAAATGATTGAATATTGTAGCCTTGCTCAGCAAGCGATGCTGCACAAGAAGATCCTGCAAGTCCTGTTCCTACCACTATAACAGTAAGTTTTTTTCTATTGGCTGGGTTAACAAGCTTTGCTTTTGCTTTATAAGTATTCCATTTATCAGCAAGAGGTCCATCAGGTATTTTTGAATCTATCATTTTCATACTATTTTAAATAAATATAAAGAGGAATTGCCATGAAGCCTCCCGTAATGATTAGGGTATATCCCCATCCGAATATTTTTATTGCCTTTACGTATTTTGGATGATAAAGACCTAGCGTTCTAGATGCGCTAAAGAAACCATGCAACAAATGAAAACCTAATGCTACAAAAGATATCTCATAAATTATAACATACCATAATTGTGAATAGGATTGCACGACAATTTCATATAGATCTTTATTTCCAGCAGCATCTACAGGCAGATTTGTAAATTTATAAACATACCAAAAGTCCTTAAAATGAATTATAAGAAATAAAAGCAGAATCGTTCCTAGTATTCCCATGTTTCGGCTATTCCAAGCACTGGCAAAATTTCTTTTGTCATAATGATAGTTTTGCTTGCTAGCAGTATTGTTTTTTATTGTAATTATTATTGCATAGAGAGCATGAGATAGTAAAGACAAATACAGAATCCATGAAATGATTTTGATGAACATATTACCGGATAATAGCTTAGAGTACCAATTAAATTGTTCTCTTGCTTGATCTTCGGGTAAAAAAAGCTGTAGGTTACCTAGTAAATGGATTACAAGGAAAAAGCATAGAAAGAGACCAGTGCCAGCGATAATGATCTTGTTTTTTAAAGTTGTAGATTTCATTTATTTGCAAGATTATTTAATAACTTATTATTTAGGAGAACCTAAATTTACTATTTATCATTGAATTTTAAGAAGAATCTTTCGATTAAAAATATAAATTGGAATGGGTTTAAATAATTTGGCTATAATCTTATGGAATAATTATTTTAATAAATGCAATTATGGTTTTGTTGCTTTAAATGAATTTTGTTCAAAATAAATGACATTAAGGTTATGTGAAAGAAATAAGTCTATAAGAACTATTTTGGATATTATTTTATACTTAATATTTAGAAGCCCTGAATGCTATTTTGATTATTATTCACAAACAAATTAATAATATTTCAAAAAAAAGCACCTAAAATAGGAGTATTATTTATTCTTTAATTTTAAGCCGAACTTATTCACTAATAATGAATTATTAAAAATAAAATAACGGTTTCATTAAATAGTAAGTAATTATTTAGGATAAAACAAATTTATTTTTGTAAGATTTTGCAGTAAATTTTTTATATTTGTCTATATCACTGGCTTTGTACAAAATCCAATATCAGGAATTGTATAAGAAAGGTATCTTCTTATTTATTAACTTTATTAAGTTATGCTACCAATTTTGATAGCAGGAATACAAGAATAGATTAAATATTTGAGGATGATTTTAAAAGCATTGAGATATTTACAATACCACCAATCTAGCAAATTTAATCTAGATAAATCTTTATAATTATTTTACAGTATAATTACTATACCTGTAGAGGTATAATTGTATAAGCCATTCCAAAAACTACCTATTTAAAAGGAATATCATTATCCCACAAATTCTTATAAATTATGAAACAAAACAAACTTTTTCTAGTAGTTCTTTTTTGTTCTTTTATGTTGTTCAGCAACTTATTAAGCGCACAGTTAATGGCAGTAGAATCAAAAGACACTTTAAACGGAAAACCTAAATTTAAAGCAAGGCTTATAGGTAGGCTTAAACTAAATGGTATTTATGATATTAAAGGAAATCTTAACGGAAATAGTTCCTTTCTTATTCATAATAATGATGTTTCTGGTTTGGATATACCTGCTTTTAGTATGGATATGAGACAATCACAGTTGCGTTTTGTAAGTACAATACAATTAAATAATGGTAAAGAATTAAAATCAATGCTGGAAGCTGATTTTGAAGGAGCGAATAATACATCTCAATTTAGGTTGCGTCATGCTTATATTCAATATGAAAATTGGACAGTGGGGCAAACCTGGTCAAATTTTGGAGATTCATCATTATGGCCAGCACCCTTACTAGACTGGGATGGGCCAACAGGTATGGTACTCTCACGTAGAATTCAGATACGATATACAGGGCACTTTAAAGAAAATGGACATACTGCTTTTGAATTATCTGCTGAGACTATGGAACCGCGCCGTTTATATGATTATACCTTAAGTCCAACTAATGGAGTAGATTATGCGCCATCCAGACTTCCTGATGTGGTAGCAGGTATACGATATGCTTTTGATAATGGAGGATTTATGAAATTAGCAGGTCTTTATCGCAGTATCGCTTATGATTCTCAAAACATTGCAGCTGGTGCGACCGAATTTGACTTTGATTCTCAAAATGCGGGTGGTGTTACAGGTATTATGAGTGTTTTTTTTAGAAAAAAATCGGGATTAGTAAATAATCTGCAGGCACAATGGACAATAGGTAAGGGGATTAGTGATTACTTTTTGGCTGTAGGAGGCTCTGGTCTTGATGGTTTTGCCAGATCTGATTTTTCAGGAAAACTGGATTTAATGCCTGTACATGCTGGGTTTATTTCCTATCAACGCTATTGGGATAAAAAGTTTAATACCATGCTTATGACTTCATACAATCATTTTTATGATGGAGGTGGTACTCTGGCAGGATGGGATAAAATGACTAATTATCAGTTTACGCTTAATGTGTCTTATGATTTCTTTGATTTTTTAACATTGGGTATTGAACCCCAAATAGGCTATAAAGAATTGCAATACAGTGATGGCAGCAAACAAGGTGCTAACGCTGTCCGCATTAATTTTGGAATGCTATTTAATTTCTAATAACATGATTAACTCAATAAATATTAAAAAAATGAAAAAATTAGTACTTGTATTTTTGTTGTGTATAGCAACATCTATGGCTTTTGCACAACAAAAGCCAAGAATTATAATTCTTGCTACCGGAGGAACTATTGCAGGTGAAGGAAAATCATCAGATAGAGCAGGGTATACTGCAGGTAAAATACCTGTGTCTGATCTTATAGGGAGTATCCCTAGTGTAAATGCTATTGCAGATATTAGCGGTGAACAAATATCTTCTGTTGGAAGTCAAGATATGAGTATAGAAATTTGGAAAAAGTTAGCGGTACGTATTAATGAAATAGCTAGCAAAAATGAAGCTGATGGTATAGTTATCACACATGGTACCGATACTCAGGAGGAAACAGCTTATTTTCTTAACTTAGTTGTACCAAATGATTTGCCTGTTGTATTAACTGGATCTATGCGTCCAGCAACTGCTATTAGTGCCGATGGGCCTAAAAATCTTTTTGACGCTATTACTGTTGCCGCAAATCCTAAAAGCAAAGGACGTGGCGTAATGGTTTCTTTTAATGAATCAATATACGACTCAAGAGAAGTAACTAAAACAAGTACGACCAAAGTAAATGCTTTTAGATCTCCAGATACAGGGCCACTTGGTGAAGTATATGACGGACGTGTTGAATATTATAAAACAGCAGTAAGAGAAAGCGGTAAAGAAAAACCTTTTGGAGTAAACAATAATACTAAACTGCCTAGAGTAGAAGTTGTATATATGTATGCGGATGCATCTGCTGATTATATAAATTATTTAGTAAAGCAAAAAGTAGATGGAATTGTAATAGCTGGAGTTGGAAATGGAAATTTCTCAAAGGCTTTTACAGATGCAATAAAAAAAGCCACTAAGGCAAAGATCGCTGTATGTCGTTCAAGCCGTAGTCTAGAAGGCAGAGTAGTGCTGGATGGAGAAACTAATGATAATGAACTTGGTACAGTTGTATCAGATAATCTAAATCCACAAAAAGCAAGAATCTTGTTGATGCTTGGACTTACAAAAACTAAAAATCAAAAAGAACTGCAAGATTTTTTCTTCCGTTTTTAATTTCCTTTAATAATTTAATATATACTATTATGAGCGATTTTCGTACAGAGCATGATTTTCTTGGAGAAAAACAAATACCAAACAATTGTTATTATGGAGTACAGACCGTACGTGCCAAAGAAAATTTTAATATAACAGGTATTCCAATAGGATCAGAACCTTTATTTATTAAGGCCTTTGGTCATGTAAAAAAAGCTGCAGCAATGGCCAATAGAGATCTTGGCGTATTAGATGCAAAAAAGGCAGAAGCAATTATTTATGCATGTGATAGATTAATTGCTGGAGAATTTGTAGATCAGTTCATCAGTGATCTAATTCAGGGAGGAGCAGGTACATCTACCAATATGAATGCAAATGAGGTAATTGCCAATCTGGGATTGGAATATATGGGGCATAAAAAAGGAGAATATCAATACCTTCATCCTAATAATGATGTGAACCTTTCGCAAAGTACAAATGATGCTTATCCATCCGCTTTTAGAATAGCAATTTATCTTAAAATAGAGTCTTTTACCAATGCATTAGAACAACTACAGGATTCATTCTTCCAAAAAGGGAAAGAATTCGCTAATGTTATAAAAATGGGACGTACACAATTGCAAGATGCTGTACCAATGACATTGGGGCAGGAGTTTAATGCTTTTGCAACAACCATAGGAGAAGATGTGATCAGGTTGCGTCAATCAGAAAGGTTAATTACCGAAGTAAATATGGGAGCTACTGCTATTGGTAGTAAAGTAAATGCTCCAGAAGGATATCCTGAGCTTTGTGTAAAATATCTTGAGGAAGTAAGTGGAGTTCCTGTGACTCTTGCAGCCGATTTATTTGAGGCTACTTATGATCCTAGTGCTTTTGTAGAAGTAAGTGGTACTTTAAAAAGAAGTGCTATTAAATTAAGTAAGGTTTGTAATGATTTACGATTATTGAGCAGCGGACCTCGTTGTGGATTTAATGAAATAAACTTACCAGCACTTCAGCCAGGATCATCGATTATGCCTGGAAAAGTAAATCCTGTTATTCCAGAAGTGGTAAATCAGACTTGTTTTTATGTTATTGGAGCCGATTTAACGGTTACTATGGCTGCTGAAGCGGGACAATTACAATTAAATGTAATGGAGCCTGTAATAGGATTTGCCTTGTTTACATCATTGGAATACCTTACCAAAGCTTGTAATACTTTAAAAGATAAATGTATTGTAGGAATCACAGCCAATGCAGAACATGCTAAAGATTTAGTGATGAATAGTATTGGTATTGTTACACAGCTTAATCCAATTCTTGGCTATGAGTCTTCTGCAAGCATAGCTAAAGAAGCACTTAAAACTGGTAAATCAATCCATGATATTGTAGTAAATGAAAGAAAGCTTATTACTCAAGAAAAATGGGATGAGATCTACTCAATAGAAAACCTAATTAACCCTAAATTCATTACTTCATGATATTAGTACAGTTCGCTATACTTTTGGCTATGATCCTAATCGGATCTAGGCTTAAGGGAATCGGTTTAGGCGTTATGGGAATGATAGGACTGCTTATATTTGTTCTGATCTTTAATATGCGCCCTGCTGAGCCTCCTATAGCAGTACTACTTATCATTTTAGCCATTGTAACCACAGCTGCCACATTACAGGCAGCTGGTGGTTTGGATTATTTGGTAAGCATTGCCGAAAAAATTATTCGACGCAATCCGAAGCACATTACTTTTATAGCGCCATTTACTGTTTATTTCTTATGTTTATTTGCAGGAACAGCGCATATTGTATATTCACTGCTTCCTATTATAGCCGAAGTATCTGCCAAGAAAAGAATACGACCAGAACGACCATTAAGTATATCGGTTATCGCCTCGCATATGGCGCTTACTGGTAGTCCAATGAGTGCAGCAACGGCATCATTGGCAGCCATATTGATGTATTCTACAGCTGTGGTTGATATAATGAAAGTATGTATTCCTGCTTGTCTTATAGGAATTGCCGCAGGAGTTTTTTCGGTATGGAAAAAAGGAAAAGAACTTAACGACGATCCAGAGTTTATCGAAAAAATGAAAGATCCTGTATTTGCAGAGAGTATAGATAAAACATCTGAATCAAACAGAGAATTAAAACCAGGTGCTAAAACAGCCGTTTTTATTTTTGGAAGCGCAATATTGCTGATCATCTTTTTTGGAGCTTTTCCTCAGTTTCTTCCTAATGTTGGAGCAGGAGCAGCAGGATTTGCGGTAGGAGCAGACGGAGCTGTTAATCTCACTGGATTGATCATAATGATTACACTATCGGCTTCGGCATTGATAATGATAATTACAAAAACATCGGCTGTATCGGTATCAAAAATGAGTCTGTTTACCTCAATGGCGACCGCTGTTGTTTCAGTACTTGGTGTTGTATGGATGAGTGCAACTTTTATGGGGGCTAATGAAGTTTTAATAGAAAGCACCTTCAGAGACATAACCTCTGAGTATCCTTTTACTTTTGCTTTCGCATTGGTCATCATGGGGGCGCTGACTTTTAGTCAAGCAGCTACGACAAGAATCATGATGCCAATAGGATTGTCTTTAGGAATAGGACAGCCACATCTTATAGCGATGTTCCCTGCAGTTAATGCAGATTTTATATTACCGGGTTACCCAACATTGGTTGCTGCAATGGATTTTGACCGTACTGGCACAACCCGTATTGGGAAATATGTAGTTAATCACAGTTTTATGCTTCCCGGACTTGTTACTATTGCTGTAACGATTGCTTCAGGTTTTTTATTAAGCATGTTTTTGTAGTATTGATTTTGAGTAAAAGCGGTACATAGCAATAAAACATAGTATAAAGAATAGCATTCTGATTGCATTTTTAAAATATAAAAGCCCAATTCTTCACAGGATTGGGCTTTTTGTTTCTTATTGGCAGATTTATTTTTGAAAAAATAATAGGTATAAATTCCTTGAATAACAGTAAATTAAGTAGTGTACTTAGTTTGGTACTTAGTTTTATTTAAAAATATTTCAATTTTTGTATTGTATAATCGTAAAGACTACGTATCTTTGCACCCGAAACAACGCGGGATAGAGCAGTAGGCAGCTCGTCGGGCTCATAACCCGAAGGTCACAGGTTCGAGTCCTGTTCCCGCTACTAAGACAAAGCTTCAGAGAAATCTGGAGCTTTTTTTGTTTTACTATTTTACTTAACGTTCCATACCATGCACGAGCGGGACGCTTGGGACCTTCTGCAAATATTGATATTCATTTGTAGAAAAATGTTGATTTTTGGCCCTGTAAAGAGCTCTGGACTAAGTTAAGCCATATTTTTGGAATTTTCGGATTTGCCGCCCGAGCGAAGCGAACAGACGAAATAAATCATCCCAAATACAAAACCATCTTTCCATTAAGCCCAATGCCCAAATCCGTTGTAGTGGCTGTTAGGCGTAGTTTATTTGAATATGTTTTTTAGTCTGTCCCAAAATGTATCTTTTGTCTGCTTGTTTGTTTGATTAGGCTTTACAACTTCTTGCAGTTTTACATTTGGAATTGTTTGTTTATTTAATTCTGCAAGAAATTGTGGTGTGTCTGCCACCAACATTTCTCTTGTGTATTTCATTTGGTCGTCCATATAATAAACCAAAGCATTACTTAGGTCGATTAATGCTATTGAAATAAGTCCGATACAAGCACCTGCAGAAAAGTCTGCACCCCAAACAAATGATATAGCAATATCTTGATTCGTTATGTCAGGTTTAATCCATTCCGCTTCTGGTTCGGTTATAACATTTTCCGTTTCGTCAAGGTAAGTTTCAAAATATGTTTGATGTCCGTTTATGCTACATTCAAGACCATCTTCATCAATCTGCTTTTCAAGGTCGTTCAATATTTTAAAGTCATAGCCAAGCTTTTGGATAACTTCT
Source organism: Flavobacterium sp. 140616W15 (assembly GCF_003668995.1). Classification (NCBI taxonomy): domain Bacteria; kingdom Pseudomonadati; phylum Bacteroidota; class Flavobacteriia; order Flavobacteriales; family Flavobacteriaceae; genus Flavobacterium; species Flavobacterium sp. 140616W15. The sequence goes on along the minus strand of NZ_CP033068.1, from coordinate 1,746,659 downwards.
TGAATTTGTTTGTTTGTTGGCAAGTCTACTTTTCTTATGAAAGCTATTTGTGTCATTGACATACTTTTGGTTGTGTTAAATTACGCCTAACTTGTATATATGTCTGACTACGTCCGACTTATCTATCCTAAAGTGGGTTGCTAGGTCTGACAAATGTCAGAGTTTATTTGTTTTCAAAAATAGGATTTTTACTTAACATTATCCAAATGAACTTATATTTGTTGAATCCTTTAGTACATTTATGAGTGCAATTTCAACAGTATAAAATTTTATGTCAAGCTAATTCTTGTTTAAACTCTAATTAGTTCTACTTTCTGAGAATAAAATAAGAACTAAACAAGCAGACTTTTATTCCATTGATTCAATATTATAAATGACTAAGATCAAATTTAAACATGGAAATTAATATAAAATAATATTTATTTTTTTAAGTCATCCACAAAATGGTTCGAAAATTGTCCCGTTTGGGCTACTAAGACAAAGCTTCAGAGAAATCTGGAGCTTTTTTTGTTTATATTTATAAAAATTATCTGTACTTGATTCAGATCTCAGGAGACATTCGCCCACACGGAACTCTACGAGGGGTGCGGAGTTCATTTTAGAAGACTTTTTATTGTATTTATATCAGTTTTTTTTTACTCATGATACCTTATTTTAGTTACCTTCGTAAGACAATAAAAGTCACAATAGCACTACCTAAGATCTAATTCAACCTCACCAAGAGACTAAACGTTGGGGACAACATTAATCCAAAATAACAAAAATTGATATTCAACAACCTAAATTTCTCTGATCAAATTTCATCAGATTTCTTGGAAGATTTTAGTAAACTAATGACTTTTCAGGAATTACCAAGCAAGCACTTGTTACACCATGAGGGAACCATTTGTAGTCAATTGTTTATTTTACACAAAGGATTAGCAAGAGCATACTACTACAAAGATGCCAAAGATATTACTGCTCATTTTGCGATAGAAAATACCACAATAACAGCTATTGACAGTTTTATCCAAAGAAAAAAAAGTCGTTATAATATTGAATTATTAGAAGACACTTCTTTGTCTTATATTAACTATAATGATTGGAAAAAATTACTAGAAGATAAGCCTCATTACGAAAAATATGCTCGTATTTTTTTAGAAAATATCTACATAGATATTGCAGAACGTATTGAAGATTTACTTTTTCACTCGGCAAAAGAACGTTATGCAAAACTAAACAACAAATTCCCATCACTTCAACAAAGGGTGAATTTAGGTTACATTGCATCTTATATAGGTATTACGCAAGAAACATTAAGCAGAATTAGAGCCGAAAAATAAAGATGATTTTGATATTTATCAAAAAGAGGCAAATATATTTCCTTGAACTTTGCAAAAAAAGACAATGGAAAATATCGTATTTGAAAGTGCGACAGAGCTCGTAAAAAAAATAAAAGCTAAAGAAGTAACAGTAGTAGAAACTGTAACCGCTTTTCTAAATCATATTGAAAAGTTTAATCCTAGAATTAATGCCATTTCAGATTTAAGAAAGAAAGAAGAAATTTTAAATGAAGCGAGAGAGAAAGATTTGGATATCGCACAAGGAAAAAGTCTTGGACTTCTTCACGGATTACCAATGACAATAAAAGATAGCTTCTTGGTAGATGGATTAAAAAATTCAAATGGAGACCCTTTTTTAAGAAATTTTGTTGCCACAGAAGATGCCGAATTGGTTAAAAGATTAAAAGATGCAGGAGCTATTATTATTGGAAAAACAAATACTGCACTCTATTGTATTGACTGGCAAAGCACTAATTTCTGGAACGGACAAACTAATAATCCTTATGACATTTCGAGAGTTGCAGGAGGAAGTTCCGGTGGTTCGGCAGTTGCGGTAGCTTCGGGGTTTAGCCCTTTGGAATTAGGGGCTGATGCTGGTGGATCTATAAGAGTTCCTGCTCATTTTAACGGCATTTGTGGTTTGCGCCCCACTGAAAATTTTCTTTCAAATAGAGGTCATCTCAAAGTAAAAAACAAACCTCAAGGCAGACGCCATATTATTACACCTGGCCCTTTTGCAAAAAATGCAACAGACTTACTTCTAATGATGGAAGTTTTAGGAAATAACACGAAATATGAACTCCCTGAATTGTCACCAATTAACTTAAACAACAGTGAATGGGACAAACAATCTTTAACAATTGCTTACTCTGAAACGATAAACGATACAGAAGTTGATGCAGAATATTTAGAATTGTTCAGGAACTTTATAGCCAAAATCAAAAATAAAAATCACATTTTAACTATTGATCACCCTAAATATAACGAAGAAAAAGCCTATTTAGAATGTAGTAAAATTATTGGATTTGAAATAGGAATTAATAATCCTAAATTACCACTATTAGCCAGTTTTATGTATGCTTTTATTCGTCTGAAATACAGAGACCATTTGTGGGCGAAAGGAATGGCTTTGGGACAGCGTTTGACCAATATTAACTACGCAAAAGCAATTGACTATAAAGATGATTTTGCTAAAATTTATAATTCTTTTTTGACAACTTATGACGTTTGGATTACCCCTGTTTGTTCCTTTGAGGCTTATAAACATCAAAATGCAGGAAAACCATTTACTGTTAATAATAAAAAAATAGGCTATACTAAAGCCATCGCTTCCTTTAACTTTACAACTGCATTTTCGGGACATCCAATAGTTATTATTCCGATTGGAAAAAAGAAAAACGGAATGCCGGTAGGAATTCAAATACATTCCAAAAAATGGACCGATAAGAAATTATTACAAATCGCTCAGCATTTTGAGAAATTCACCGATGGATTTGAAAAACCAATACTATAAAAAATATCACTACCAACACACGCTGGGATTTGAGTCAAGTCTTTTATATTAGTTTTTTGCATTATTAATTTTAAAATGCTAAAGTAAAAATCGCATAATAACCCTCAATAATCTGGTTAGATAATTCAATACTTCCCGCTACTAAGACAAGAGGAAGTCTCAATACCCTGAGATTTCCTCTTTTTAAATTTTATTAACAGATAAAAATCGGTTTTACGCTGATTGTGTTAATATAAAATCCTAAAACAGAGTGCTTTATTACGAATTTAGCATCGATTTTTCTATTTTTTGAGTTCTGAGACAGCCTCTTTTGTTTTAATTATACTTACAAAATAATACCCGATTCAGATCGCGGGTACGAAGTCACGAGGTATTCTCGTAGCTTGCATGCTAATACATAAAAGTGGCTAATCCTCAGGAATTTACATTAATGTTAGTACGAAAAGTATTCAATAAATAAAAACTCCGTTTGCGTTTGATCGTTTATGAAATAAAAATTCTATTTTTGAAAACAAAGAAAGAATGACATTTATGAGACATACCCATCCAGTTTAGGTTAGATATACCAGAAATCGTTTGATCCATATACAAGTTACTTGCTATCTAACCACTTAATCAGAAAATTAAACCATAAATTACGACAATGAAATATTTAACCACTATTTTATTTTTCACATTACTTGCATGTAAAAGTGTCCATCAAACCAATAAAGAAAGTGTTGAAAATGCGATTACAAAAAATGCTGTTCAGTTATTAGAGGATAAAAGATTTCATTCTGTTTCCGTGACAGTGTTTAAAGATGGAGAAGCCACAATAAAACATTTTGGTGAATTAACTATCGGAAAAGGAAATAAACCAAACGATTCTACACTTTATGAATTAGCTTCTGTAACCAAAACTTTTACTGGTTATATAGCCGCTAAAGCCGTACTTGATAAAAAAATAAATCTAGATGATGATATTAGAATCTATCTTGATGAACCTTATCCCAATTTAGAATTTAAAGGAGACCCCATAAGAATCAAACATCTCATTACGCATACAAGTGGATTTCCAAATTTCCCTATAAAAGGCGAAAATAAAAAAGCTTTTTTTGAGGGATTAAAGCTAATCAAAATAGAAACGCAACCAGGAGAAGTATATTCCTATTCAAACACGGCTCCAGAGTTGACAGCATATATACTTGAAAAAGTCTATCAAAAACCATATGAGGAATTGGTAACTGAATATGTTTTGAAACCAAATAAAATGAACCAAACCAAGTTTACACTAAATGAAAATGATAGCACTAGATTGGTAAAAGGTTATAATGATAAAAACGAGTTAATGCCTAACTTCAATAGAACTTTATGGGGCGGGATTTCTGGATTGCATTCTACGACTACGGATTTAGTGAAATATATGAAATTGCAACTAGACAAGTCAAATCCTATTGTAAACGAATCTCATAAAAAATTATATAAAGAAGGTTCTGATTTTTGGGAAGGCTATCATTGGTATATCATAGAAAGTGATAATAAATTAATTTATAGACATCACGGAGGTATATACGGAATGCAGAATTGGTTTGTAATTTATCCTAAACAAAATATAGGGATATCCATATTGACAAATACCAGCTTTAATGAAACAGGAGAGATTTTAGAAAAAGTAGTTGATAAATTGTATGATGACATAAATAAATAGACACAAAATAAAAACAAACCGTACATAACAGCAGTTGGGCAAAATGGCGGTTTTAGTGCTAAATTCAAGTTCAGTTCTTCGATTGAACTTTTGTACAAAACCGAATATTTTAGATTCGTTTTGCTTCTATCTTTTTTCCATTCTGTAATAAAAACAAATTTGAAATTTCTCCTTTTTCGTTCTTTTCAAACTGAATTTGTGCATCTACTACTTTGTAGAAAAACAACATTTCACTTTCTGCAAATATCGGCAACACATTTTGTCCTGTCAATTGTGAAAAAAGTTGGTCTTTATCTACTGTAATTTTGATTTCAAAACCATTTTCAACTTCATAAGTCCCAACAAACTTTTGAAGTTCTTCAGCTGTAATACTAATTTCTTTTCTGATTTTTTGCACAGGCAATGGTTTATTATATAGAATACTTCTAATTGCTTTAGTAGGAATTGAAACGTTGTTGTGATTTTGAAGTATTATTATTGTTTTATCATTTGTAATATGTCTATCGATTAGAGTTGCATAACCTGGCCAACCCCCATCATGGTTTGCAATTTTTCCAAAATCAGCATTGTTTTCAATTCCCCAACCAAAACCATAATTCCTTTTAGCTCCGTCTTTCAAAGTTGCTAATTCAAAAACTGCTTTCATTCCCTCTTTTGTGAGTAATTTATTGGTGTATAATGCTCTATCCCAAATTAATAAATCTTTTACAGTTGAATTAACTGATCCGTCTCCAACAATACCATCAAGCCAAATAACGATTTTAGTTTCTTTCAATTCGTCTGGTAAAGCATATTTTTTCAAACTATCTGAGTAAATATAACCAAAAGCATAATTGTCAATTTTCTTTGGCGATAATCTACGATTGTAAACAAAGGTATTTTTCATTTTCAACGGTTCGAAAATAGCTGTTTTTAAATAATCAGCGTATGTCAAACCCGATGCTTTCTCAATTATTGATGCCAATAGTGCATAGCCCGTGTTGCTATATTCCCATTTAGTATTTGGCTCAAATAATATTTTTGGCTGATGGTTACTAAATGTATTAATTATGTCTTTGTTAGTAGCAATTTTAGATTTGTCAAATAAACTATCCATAAGCGCCATATAGTCTGGCAGACCTCCAGTATGATTCAATAAGTTTCTTACAGTTACACCTTTATAAAAAGAAAGTTCTGGTAAGTATTTTTTAATGTCATCGTCCAAATTCAATTTCCCTTTTTCTTTAAGTATCATTATCCCCATAGCCGTGAACTGCTTTGAACAAGATGCCAATTCAAAAATCGAATTTTCGTTCAATTTATCTTTTGTTGTTTCGTTTGCAAGTCCAAAACTACGGTTATAAATAACTTTCCCTTTTTCTGCAATTAGAAAATTTCCATTGATTTTCTCTTTTGAATAAAGAGAATTGAGTAAACTGTCAATTTTTTGAATTCTGTCTTGTCCAAATGTAAGATGCCCAATTAAAAGAAGTCCGATTGTAATTGTTAATTTCATTTTTTTATTTCTAGTTAATTAATGTAGCGAGATGTCTCGCAAAATTGCCACCAACTTATTTATATGTGTGACAAAATCACACATAGCCATCCAAATTTGGATAGCTATGTATGATAAATTTTATACATTATTTATCTTTCAAATATATATTTTTTTCACTACAAACTGTCAAAAGGACATTAAATTTGATTGATACTTTTTAGCACTTATATGAGTGGTTATGCAAACAAAAAGCATAGAGAAAATTAAGATGCACGTGCTAAAATACCGTAATAACCCAAGATAATTTGGTTAGCTATTTAAATACTTCCCGCTACTAAAACAAAGCTTCAGAGAAATCTGAAGCTTTGTTTATGCAGTATAGTATATTGAGGTTTAATGAGTAAGCTAAATCTGTAGACTTGTTTTTAGGATGAGACAAACGTTTGTGCGCAAGGTTGCAAATCTGGACTATCGGGTATAATTCATTTTTTGTATTGTTTAACCGTAAAAACTACGTATCTTTGCACCCGAAACAACGCGGGATAGAGCAGTAGGCAGCTCGTCGGGCTCATAACCCGAAGGTCACAGGTTCGAGTCCTGTTCCCGCTACTAAGACAAAGCTTCAGAGAAATCTGAAGCTTTTTTTGTTTTTTAACTCTTTTTCTCAACATCTCATTGTATTCACAAACGAGATGCTTGCGCAAGCAGGGCGATAGCTTTTTTGTCTGTTGTTATATGTCACATAATATTGTTACTGGGTACTTTTTCTGTTGAAATATTTTTATGTGATTTTCTAAGTCACTAAAAATTGTTTCAAATCTTTCAAAGTCCTCTTCATAACCAAATGATCCCATCTTTTTTAGTCCATCTATAATTCTCAAAGTCCCAACTTTTTCAAATCGTTCTTTGAAGTTTATAAAGTCTTTGTGGGTTATAGCAAGCTGTATTACGCCAAAAAAGAAATTACAATTTCCACCTGAAAAGTTCCAAATTCTCTCAATGCCTGGTTGCATCTCTTTTGTTGTTCGTTGGTCGTAGCCACTTCCAATTTGTCTGCCTAATATTTCCTTGTCTTTCAAATTGTCAATTGTCGGTTTTTTACTTGAATTGTAAGTTGTCGGAACTAAAATATAATTGCATTGTCCTCTGTATTGCTCAATAGCTGTACATATAACGGCTCTGTAATTGCCGTCTTTAAGTTTAAAAGTCAATAAGTCGTCAGATTGAAAATAGAAGTTGGTTATTTTTCTATATTTTTTTCTTGCTCTTATTTTTGTATTTGTCTGACTTATTTTCTTCCAAAATTTGTCAAGTTCCTTTTTTCTTGCCTTGCCGTCTTTTTCATTATTTTTTGTCCATTCTCTAACGCAAGCAGCTTTGTCAATAATTGATTTTACATAAGCTAATTTTTCATCAGTCAATACTCCCATTTCCCAAAGAGCCAAGGCACAAGAAGTAACATAAATTTCATTGTCAAAGTCGTCAAAGTAGTCAGATTGAATTAAAGGGAATTCTTTGTCTATAATGTCAAATTCTACTCCATTGTCATACAAGTCCATAATACCCCAATAAGTATCGTGAGCTGTGTCACCATCAATTATCTTAACTCCGTCTGTTGCCATTTTCTGTTAATTTGTATCGTTTTGTAAATTTACCGCTAAGGTTCTAATACTACAGCGGATTTGAAACTAAATTAAGCCCATTCAGTTGATTTACCACCCGAGCTATTTGCTTTAAATTTTTATTTCGGTGAATGAAGTCCTATTTTATTTCCTTCCGAGTCAAGAAATATTGCAAAAAAACCGATTCCATCTGCATGAGATGCTTTTGGTACGAGAATTTTACCACCATTTTTCTCTACTTTGTCAAGGATAACCTGAAGATTGTCACCACCATTCAAATACAGAGTAACACCATCAGCAGAGGGTTTGTAACCATCGGCTTTAGTTATTACACCTGTAACCATTTGTTCTTCATAGGGTAAAATTCCCATTTGCATTCCGGGCATGTCTATTTTTTCGATTTTAATGTCCAAAATTGCCTCATAAAAATCGATTGCTCTTGAAATGTCCGTTGCTGGAATTTCAAAGATTGAAACATAACTTTTCATATTATTTGTTTTTGTTAAAGTGTCTTGGGATGTGGTTTTTGCATTAGTCTTGTTTGAATTATTACAAGAGGTCAAACAAAGTCCCAAAAATGCTGTTGCGAATAAGATGTTCTTTACTACCATTGTCTAATATGATTAAATTTTACTGCCAAATTTATCATAGTACTTTGTGTCAAAATAGTAAGAACGCGACACCCAAAAACTTTATTTATAAAAAAGCGAAGAAAGTACCATGTTTTCATTATCTAAAAACTCTTTTGGGGTAATTCCGATAAATTCTTTGAAGTCTTTTATGAAATGATTTTGGTCGAAATATTCATTTTCATAGGCAATCTCAGTCAAGGTTTCAGATTTTTTATTTAGCAACATTTGTAAGGTAGACTGCAAACGAATTACTTTACCTAATTGCTTTGGACTTATTCCAATTTGTTTTTTAAAATGTCTTTCAAGCTGTCTTCTTTTCGACAATTCATCTTTCAAAATAATATTGATTGGCGTACTACCATTTGTGGATATAAGGCTATCAACAGTATTTTTTACAATGTTTTCAATAGTTGTTTCTTCATTGAGTTTGCTTAAAAGAAATGTTTCAATGATGTCGATTCGTTCTTTTGTGTTGCTTGCAGTAATGATACTTTGTTCCAAGTCATTCGCTTGAATTTCATTGAACAAATATTTGATTGGTGTTTCTTGGTCAACTAAATTCTCGAGTGGTGTGTTTACAAAATTTGCAAACCCATATGGATAAAAGCAAATTGCAAATGTGTCAACATTTCCAACTGGCTCTATAAAGTATGATTTGGTTCGCTGTCCCATTACCATTGCACTTGGATTAAAAATGTACTCGCTTTCAGAAATATATCTTTTAATCTTGTCGCCAAAGTTAAATGTCATTTCAATACAGCCGTCAGGAATAATTTTTTGCTTTTGATTTTTGGGGTCAAAAGGTACTTTCAATGTCCAATAATATTTGACTAATGATTCTAAATCGGGATGTGGTTTATAAGTCTGATAGTCCATTTATGTTTGATGTTTCAAATTGGTATACTGTCATTCTATGCTTGTGGCTACACCAGCTATTTCTTTAGTTGTTCAAGCAATAGTTCTTTTAATTGTGAATCTAATTTTGTGATTGCTTTTGTATAATTTCTTCCCCAAATAGAATAGATAATCTCTTCAACGTTATAGCTTTCTAGTTTTTTCAACTCATCAATTAAAAGCTCTAAATTTTGTTCTTTATTCATCAATGCTGCAAGATTTTTATATGTCATTTCAAACTGTGCAGAGAGGATACCTTCACAAATCAGAACTATTGATTTTTTAGTAACTCCATATTTATCAATTAGGTCATTAATAAAGTATTTATGAACCATTTGATGTTCATCATCTAATATTTCAAAATATTTATGAACTAATGGAAAATATTTTTCAGAAGCCAATCCCAACCCAAATACGGCATAACTTCCAGGTAAGCAGCTTTTTTCGCCTTCTTCTACGTCATTATACCATTCAAATTCTTTCATGGCAACCAATGCATATTGCTCGATTTTATCGTGTAGTTCGGGATATTGTAAGCAATTGGTAAAAAATCTGTTGGTAGAAGATTTTGCAATTCCTTTAATTGGTAAAAATTGTTTTTCAGATTTTGAAGAAAATTTAATAGAGTAACTGTTAGGAAACCCTTTCTGAAGTAAATTAACTATGAAATCTAAAGCCTTTCCGTAGCATTCTGAAGTTTCGTTTTTGATAGTAACGGAAATTGTAGAAAAAACATCATTGGCTTTACATTCTATGTTTTTGTCTTTATAATGAATATCTTCTTGAGCAAATAATCCTGTACCGAAATCAAGATATTTTTTTGCCGTTTCAGAACCGAAATCCTTGCTTGCTATTTCTAAATCTTTCAACGCATCTGAAGCATAATCTTTAAGTTTAATCCTCAAATAGGAAGTGTAAACCCAAAGTGAAAGTTGTTCAGCGTTTACATTTTCTTTCTTAAAATCATTTTTGATTGTGATTTTTTTAGAGATACGGACTGAAATATCGAAATGTAATGGTTTAAATTCGTCTTTTACCCAGTTTTTGAGTCTATGTAAAATGCTTCGTTCAAAATCATCACTTGATTTTCTGTTTTTGATGTCTTTGAAAGTTTGATTTAAACAATGTTCTATTGTTTCAATTAGCTTCACTGGCGAAAAATCCATCAAATTAAAATTTACTAGGTTGCCAGCAAACACAGTTACTTCCCTTGCATCCTTGACTTTTCTGTCAAGATTGTAAATAACTTTTGTAATATAATTGTTCATTCGTTCCCGAAGCTCTAATTTTCGTTCTTCATCTTCGATGAAAAGTGTTTCCTTGTATGAACCGCTTTTATATTCAAATTCCAAAACTACCTTAATACAATAGCTAAACATTGGTTGATTGGCTTTGTCAAAAAAGAAATCTGAAATTTGTTGTTTCAGAACAGAAATTACATTGTCAATAAGATTCTCTTTTGGGAGATTATCGATGGGTTCTGAAATTTCGAGTTTAAAGTAAGGTGTTCTGTCCCAAGCGAAATCATATAAAAAGAATCCTATCTTCTGTCCTTTGAATTGAATTTTGAGGTAATCGTGATAGCCTTCCTGAATTTCACATTCAGAATATGCGGTTTCTCCGATATGATTTTTTAAGTCTTTTTTTGTTACTTCGGCAATACCATTGGTGACATTGTCGATAATCATTTTTTCGATTGTATTCATTTCTGTTTTTTGTCGAGTTTTGTTTTGACGTAGTGATGTTGTACTATTACAGCTAACGTCTCACTACTAAAGTGGGTTTGGTACTAAATTAAACCCTATTTTCGGATTTCGCAAATCATTCCAAATACAAAACCAAGTTTCTATTAAGCCCCGTTATAGGAGCTGTTATACTGTTGTTTTATTTATGCCAATCAAAACCGCAAAATCGACATTGTTTGGCGTTTGGCGTTCTTGCTAGTTTTTTACATTTTGGACATGTGTTGAAAAATACTTTATCAGGATACTCTTCAATAATTTTTTTAGCGGTATTAATTTCGAAATCATCATATCCAAGTTTAAGTAAATCTAAAACTTCTTGTTTATCAGTTATTCATCCTTTTCGTTTATACATTTCTAAAAGTTTAGGACTGTCATTGTCTTCAAGTTTTAAAATTGAAGAATGATGTCTCCAAGCAAGTTTTTCTTTTTCAGGTAAAAGACTAAAAAAGTATGTTACAATATATTCAGCTGTTTCTTTGTCCATTAGTGTGAAATATTTTATTACTTATATTTTTCCTTTAATAATTAGCATCATGATTTTTAGATTAAAATAGGATACTTTCTTTCTAATCCTAATTGGTAAAAAAATTGTAAATAAATATAAATTATAAAGGGAAAACCAATTATTGATGAAATTTTTATGAAGAGATTTTCTTTTTTATTTTTCATGACGTTTATCGATAATATTATTAGACCGATTAATATTCCACTATACATAAAAAAGTGAATCCATTCCAATCCCTCCAAATCGTGAGTTCCACCTGAATACAATTTTATTAAAATGTCATTTACTATTACTAATAAAGATATAGATAGACTTTTAAGTATTGAACTCAGATTTTCTGAAGCAAAACAAATAATTATAATAATTGTTGGAATTAATATAATAGTAAAATTAATTCCATTTGGCGGAAAAAAATGACCAATAATTCCATTTATCAATACCAAGATTAATGCAATTGCTAGAGTTAAAATGTTTTTCATATTCAATCATTATTATTCCACGATTTTTCGGCAAACTTTTATATAAAATTATGGCATTATAGCTAGTTTGGAACTAAATCAAGGCCTATTTTAGGATTTGTCACTGAAGCGATAGCTAACAGGCGAAGCAAATCATCGTAAATACAAAACCAATTGTCTAATTTCGCTGTAGTAGCTGTTAGTTATATTTGTTTTTTGATTAGCCATATTATTTAATCAATTAATTCAAATTCATATTTTTCATAAGTTAATCCGAAAGAACTTGTCCAATCTCCCCAATCTGGAGACTCATCCATGTTACCATTATAAAAAGTTAACTCGCCATCATCTACAACTACAGTTGGATAATTTAGGTGACATTCATTGATTAAATTGATACTTCTTGCTATATCTTTTCTTATGATTTTTAGCACAAATACATTCTCATTTCGACCAATACGGTTATAATCTACAAATTTTAATAAAATTGAATTCTCATCTAATTGTTGAACTTCTGCTAGTATTGGATATTTATTTATAATTTTCATTTTTAGAAAAACATTGATTATAATTATAGCTAATCTTCAATGCTACAGCATGTTTTAGATTAAATTAAGCCCTTTCTTCGGATTTGCCAAACATCACGAATACAAAACCAACTTTCCATCAAGTCTATTACCCAAATCTGTTGTAGGAGCTGTTATGTGATTGCTTTTTTATTTAGTTGTTATTTCGTAAACTATTGTTATTGTTTCTTCTAATTCAACATCTTCAACCTCAAACCTATCAAATGAAGTTCTAGGGTTTATTGATTCACTAGCTACTCTTGGCTTTAAAAATCGTACTTCATCTACTTTTATTGATGAAAATGCAATATCACGTAAATTATATTTAGAAACTTGTTTAACATTGTTTAATTTTACACTTAGTGCATTTGCAATATTTTCAGCATTATTTCTTGCATTTTGAATTGCATTTTGCACTAACTTTTGTCTTATGTTTTTTTCTAAAGATTCTGATATTTGAGTTTTAAATTCAATATCTACATCTTGTATGTTCTCGTTTTGAATCTCTTGATAAAACTCTTCAATTCTTTTGTTATCTAATACAAAATCTACAGATAATGTATTTATTGCAGAAAATTCTTTTCTATTTTGGTAATCATCTTTAGAGATTTTATACTCCGATATTTTGACATTCTTTTCTGTAAACCCCAATTTTAATAGCACACTTTGCAATTTTTCTGTTTCTTGATTTAATTCTTTTATTGCATTTTTTTCTATTGTATTTTGCTTTGCAATAGTTATTTTAAAATTTGCTAAATCAGGTTTTATCTTTGTTTTAGCAATTCCTTCGGCTACAAGTTCGTTTCCAGTTTTGGTTTGTGAAAAGGAGTGAATTGTGAAAATTAGAAAGATGAAGATTGGAATTATTTTTTTCATTTTATTTATGTTTTTTCATTCTGTTTGGTAAAAGTGTAGTACAACGTCAGTCTGTAAAAAATTTCCGTTTGGTTAAAAACAAATATAATAAAACAGTAGTATTGTAATAGAATTTTTCGTGTTTTTAAGAGCGCAACATATTAGATGTATTCCTGATCACCATTTACATTTTTCTAATCTGTGATTTTCTTAAATTCTTTCAATAGTTTTTAGTTCAATACAGAGTACCTTATTTTTTTTCAAACAGATTGACTTTATATTTTTAAAACTAAGATGCGCATGCAATAATGCCATAATATTCCTCAACAAACTGGTTAGCTATTTGAATGCGTTTTTATATTAAGACAAAGCTCCAGATTTCTCTGAAGCTTTTTTTGTTTTAATCTATAAAAAACAATCTATACCTGATTCAGGTCGTGGGTGCCAAGTCAGGAGACATTCGTACTGCTTTTAGTTGAATACTTAGGGGAGCGGGTAAATTTAAAAAGTCAAGATTGTAAAAATACAACCTTGACTTTTTCTCCAATTTTATTTGCATATTTATAAGCCAATTGCTCAAAGACATTTTAGTAGCTATTACATAAGACCGTTTATTTTATTTACTCACAGCACTTTTTGTTGCTTCTGTTTTATATCGGTATATAAAACAACATCTTTTATAACTGATTTTTGAATAGCAGATATAAAAGTACACATAAAAGCATAGTCAATTTTGTTATTGATAGTAGGTAGTTGAATTTTAGTTATTTTGATTTTGTCACGATTAAATTTTGTTCCGTAATCATAATTCAATTCTAAAATTGCTTTTCTAAAACTTGAAATAACAAAGAATAATTCAAATTTCTGAAATTTTGGATCGTATGCTTTCATTACTTGTAAATGGCTTTTGCCAATAAATTCAGTAGCTTGATAGAAAATTGTTCGTTCTGATTGCCAAGTGTCGCTCAATGTGATTACATTTGAAGGATTTAATGGTTCAAGATTACTCCAACCAATATAACCATTATTTTGTGATTGATTGGAAACATACGGGGTTTTGCCATTTTCTACAAGAATATCTCTGTCATTCATTACATATGCTTTTGACGGTGAAACCGTAAATAGTGTTTGAATTTCAAATTCTTCAAATTTTACTTCTCCTTTTTCAAATTTTTGAAGTACTTGCTTTTCTTCATTTGTCAAAGCATAATCTTTGACAAATGAAGCGGATAAATATGCTTCCAACTCTGCTATACGCTGAGCTTCCAGCTCATTTATAAAACTATTCATAAATTCAAAATCTACTTTGCCTTTTTTGGTTGGAAGTTGGATTTTGGTTTTATTCATTGCTTCACGATTAAATTTATTTCCATAATCGTATTGCTTTGAAGTGGAAACTCTACACGCAGAAATAATAACACTTGCAATTGCTTTATTAAAAGGTTCAAACTTTGGTACAAAATGTTGTATATGGGAATAACCTATAAAATCATTTTCTTGATAAAACATTGTTTCTGCACCAATTGTAGTATCGGAACAAGTAATTGTATTTCCTGCATTATTAGGTTCTAAATTAGAATAACCCATTATCCCATTTTCAGTTGAAGAGTTTGATATTAATGGAATGTTGCCATTTATTGAAATTATTTCACTATTCTGCAAACGGTAATAATTTGTTGGATTTATTTCAAATAAATCACCTAAATAAAAATCTCCCCACTCAACTTTTTGTAACTTTTCGTTGAGTAGGGCATCTACTTTCCCAAACTTTTGCTTTCGTTTTGTTGTTTGAGAATGCTTGAAACCTCCCAAGCGAGATAATCACCTATGGTTTTTTTGAAATCCTGTAATGTTGGCTTGGTGTCAATTTTTTGATATTGGTCATAATTCCAATCATCCCCTTTATTGGTTATAACACTCATTACAACAGTTTGTTTCAAATTCCATAAAGTGGGAGAAACATCTGCTGTAGCTCCATTTTTATATATTTCAATTATATCATTGTAGCGTTGTGCAGGATTATCTATCTCAATAAGGCTTCGTTTTGTGCGTTTGTAACCATCGTTTCTAAAATCAATAAATTTTACTTGCTTTTTATAATCGTGTGATTTGCCTGTATGCTCGATAACATAAATAGATGTTTGAACTCCTGCCATTGGTATAAATAAATCTATCGGCATTTTGATACTTGCTAATAACTGATTTTGAGCAAGAATAGCTTTACAACTTTCTACACCTCGACCGTTTCCTGCTGAATCTTGAATGATAATTGCGGCTTTGCCGCCAATTTGCATATTTTCAAGACCAAACAAAATAAAAGGCATTCCATTTTCCTTGAAGCTAAATGGTGGATTAAGTAATAATTTATCTGCGTTAAATGTTTTGTAAAGTTCAGCAGGTTCTTTAAAAGACGAGCCTTTCCTAATGTTACTGGAACCATCGCCACGCAAAATCATGTTAGTAGATGCAAGTGTAAACATTTGAGCGTCTAACTCAACACCAAGTAGTTGGTGCTTTTTGATTTGCTCAATTTTTTCTAATGCTTTTTGGGTTCTTTTACCATATTTCTGTTCGGCATAATCTATCATAAGTTCCATAGATGAAATTAGAAAACCGGCTGAACCTGTTGCTAAGTCCATAACTTTAGAGTTTTCGTCTACCTCTAAAATTTGTGTCATCATTTTGGTAACATAGGGAGGTGTTAGCACGATACCAATTTCTTTTCCATCTCCAAGTGCATATTTTAGAAATTCGGAATACATTTCTCCCATAATATCTAAATGGCCACTCATAGAGTCGATAGATAAAAAGATGTTTTCGTAAATGTAAGTGAAAATTTGTTTATTGACACTTGCCATATTAGGTAATAATTTTCCAATGATAGTGTCTAAATCTATTTTTTTGTCACGGTCAGTATCTTTATTAATTTCCCTAAATGATGCCATCATTAGATTTTTTTTATCTTGAGGAATCTCTTTTAATGTTAGGTAATTTTCTATTTGCATTACAATGTTGTCTCCGTCTCTTTGATTGTCGAGATTAAAACCTTTTAAATCCTCTGGTACTAAACCTTTTTTAATTTCTGCAATGTCTTGCATTGCTAAAAGCATGCCCGAAACATATAATACACGCTGCGGGGCAGTAATTGCATGGTTGTGCATTAGCTTGTTAAGTTTCTTTGCATACTCTTGTAGCTTTGCTTGCGAGTCGATTAAAATTTTATGTTTTTCGTCTTCTGTAAGTGTTGCTGCTTTATAGAACTCTGTAAATGATTTTTTAGATTCTAAAAAATCTAATGAAGTGTAAGTATTTATTAACTTGTAAGTTTCATCGGTTGCGCCGAAGACATAATAAATTTTGATAGTTACATTGTTGGCGTTATTACCCGATATCCCAATTGCAATTGCTTCGGTATATTTTTTACTCATTATTGCACATTGTGCATAATGGATTGCTCCATTAACTGCAAAATTTTTAACGGATTTGATATCGTTTTTTATTTTATCTCCATTTGTTGCCCATAATTTATTAATCCCTAGTTTGTTTTCAATTAAAACTGGTATATCAAAAGTCTCCAAATGAAAATCGGGCTTCCAAGATTTGCCTTTTTCTGTTTCTCCTGCTTCTTCAAGTTCGAGACGTTTTAAAATTACACCTTGTTGAATTGCATTTTTTAGATAATCAGACATTGCTGATTCTACAGTATATTTAGTTTGCTTAATTCTTGCAAATTCTGACTTTACCCAATCATTTACATTGTCTTCTAAATTCCAGTCTTTCATTTTATTTTTCCTATATATGTTTCTATACCGATTGACAAAAATAGCTTTTTTGAATAGACTTTGATAATAAAAAAAAGGGAGGAGGCTTATGCAAAAAAAACTTTTTTGGTCTGTTTTTCTTTGAGTAGTTTCTATTTAGCAGTTCATACTCTTCGTAAGCTGTTCTATTTTCAGTGATCACGGAGGAGTTAGAACCTCATTAAATTAAATAGTATTTAATTAGTATTTTTAAGACGCATTTATCAAATGATTCCTTATTCTTCTAATATCTTAATTTAATTTCCTCACAAAGTTCGGGAATCGTTTGCGGGCACTAGCAAAAAAACTCCATAAATTCAGAAAAAAAAACCTGCTTTATTGTGGTGATTTTGAGTTTACTAGGCTATTCCTGGTAGATGTTCCATAATTAATTTTAAATATAGAAATTATGGAAACTTTAAATCAAAACTGCCAGACTTTATTTGAAATTGAACAGAACTACAAAACGAAAGTAAAAAACTTTGAAAGACCAGAAATCAAATCTTCAAAAGATGCATATAAATTGGCTCTTTCAACTTGGGATTATAGTAAAATAAATCCTTCTAGCAGTTCAAAAGTATTGTTTATGAATCAAGTTGACAAAACACTTAGAATTTACGAAATCTCCTCCAGAGGAATAGCAGGAACTGTTGTAGAGCTTCAGAGAAATCTGAAGCTTTGTTTTTTATTATGTTTTTAATTCTTTGTATCACACGAAAGAGATTCATCCCAGAGTAGGACAAAAGCAGATATAATATCTGACAAAAGAATGTTTTATAAGATATTTTTTTATCTTTGAAACTCAGGATTTTTAAGCCAAATGGCTTTATCTTTGAGCCTTTAGAAAAATTGATATTCATTATGGAACAGAAAATACATCAAGGAAGAAACGTAAAACGCTTCAGAGAAATGCTTAACATAAAACAGGAGGCATTAGCTTATGATCTGGGAGAAGACTGGAATCAGAAGAAAATTTCTATGCTGGAGCAGAAAGATGTAATTGAAGATAATCTGTTGAAACAAATATCTGCAGTATTTAAAATTCCAGTGGAAGCTTTTCAGAATTTTGATGAGGAGCAGGCAGTGAATGTAATTGCAAATACTTATTCATTCCAAGATTTCAAAGACAATGCAGTTGCTTC
Organism: Flavobacterium sp. 140616W15; assembly: GCF_003668995.1. Classification (NCBI taxonomy): domain Bacteria; kingdom Pseudomonadati; phylum Bacteroidota; class Flavobacteriia; order Flavobacteriales; family Flavobacteriaceae; genus Flavobacterium; species Flavobacterium sp. 140616W15. The sequence goes on along the minus strand of NZ_CP033068.1, from coordinate 1,728,441 downwards.
TGGATTCAGTTACCAACCTTCTTTCAATCCCGCTGATAAAATTGTACAATTATATGATGAAAAAATAGCATTATACGAGCGTATGCTGAAAGAGAAAGATGAAATGATGGCAAGGCTTGAAAAATTAATTACCAAATAATCATTTATAAAAAGATATTAATTCTACAAAGAGACTTTCGAGTCTCTTTTTTATTTTCGATCTAAAATAAAATAAGGAAAAGTATAGAAACAAATAAGTCATAAAAATGATTTTAATCGAAATCTCTTTTACTTTTGCCAAATGTTAGAAATTCTTTACCAAGACGAATATATTATCGCAATTAATAAACCAAGTGGCTTGTTGGTTCACAAATCATTTTATGCACGTGATGCAAAAGTGTATGCTATTCAGGAATTGAGAAATCAAATAGGAGGGCAGCACGTTTATCCTATTCATCGGTTAGACCGAAAAACATCTGGTGTTTTGTTATTTGCGTTGGATAAAGAAGTCTTGAAAATTATGAATGATCGTTTTGCCACACGGGAAGTCGAAAAAAAATATTTAGCCATTTTGCGTGGTTGGTCTCCCGAAGAACTAACGATTGATTATGATTTAATTAATGATGATGATGTTAAACAAAATGCTATAACATACTTTCATCGTTTGCAAAATACTGAAATTGAGTTAGAATTTAATAATAAACCAACATCACGGTATTGTTTGGTAGAAGCGATTCCTGAAACTGGCCGTATGCATCAATTGCGAAAACATTTCAAACATATTTTTCATCCCATTTTAGGTAGTCGACCACATGGTTGTAACAAACAAAATAAATTGTGGTTAGAGAATTATGATCTGAAAGGAATGATGCTTCATGCACATCAGTTAATTTTTAATCATCCCATAAATAATAAACAACTAATCCTAAATGCAAAGATTAATGAAGAGTTTAGCAGAGTAGGGACTATTCTTAATTTAGATTTGAGTAAGTATAAATAGAATACTAATTCATAACAAATTGGTTAGCTATTTAAAGGCTTCGGTTACTAAGACAAGCTTCAGATTTCTCTGAAGCTTTTTTGTTTTGGGTTACTTTGAAACTGCTCACGCTAGGGGGATAAAATGGACTAGATATAAACGGGTTGTATTCTTACTTTTTTACTTTTTATTTTTATTTTTTTTATGAAAAACATTACAAATTAGCTTGGTTATTTTATTTATAGTTGTATATTCGCGTTAATATTGATTGCGAATCCTCTTTATCTTCCTACAAGAAGCAAGTCAAAAAAGTGCGTTAGTACAAAAAGAGGTATTCTAAAATCATATAGAATACTTCTTTTTTTGTTTATACTAGTCAGACAACAGAGAGGGTTCTAAAAAACAATTTTTAACAATTTTCAACAATTTTACAATTTAATTATTTTTATTATGGCATTTAAAGCAATTTTAGAATTCGAAGGACACGAGTACCAAGTATTATTTTCAAAAGTTGATATGATGAGACATACTGACGGTAAAGGAGCAGTTTCATCTGAAATTAAAGGAGGTAGATTAAATTAAAAGTAAAATCTACAGACAACACTACTGTTATTGAGCAAGCAGTAAACAGCCAACACAAACCGGTAAGTGGAAAAGTAAAATTTTTTAAAGCTGACTCTGAGCAAGTAATGAAAGAACTTTCTTTTGAGAATGCTTTTATTGTTTTCTTCAGCGAGCAATTAGATGCTTTGGCAGAAACTCCAATGGTAACAGAGATCACTTTCTCAGCAGAGAAAATTACTTTAGGTAATGCAACATTAGATAACAATTGGGCAAGAGTTTAATTTTTCCCTTTTTGACAAACAAGAAGTGGTAACATACCGCTTCTTGTTTTTTTATTATATAATTTATTGAACAAAACATTGATTAGTATTGCTTCTATTTTCAGAACATGATATTTTAGCTTAAAATCGAATTCGGTATAAGAACTTTAGAAATAAGAACTTTAGACTATAATCTATTTAAGTTAAAATTTAAAAAAATCAAACTTATAACTAAACATATTATGGTCATTCCTAAAATAATATTTGGTATTAATAGAAAAGAAATCTCACATTTTACCAGTATCGAGCTGCATCAAACCATTAATACACATCATCATTTTAAAATTAGTGTTCCGCATTCTGTAATCGAAAAACCAAGAGCATACACGATAGAGAGTGCTCAAAAATGGTTGGGAGGGGTTTTGCACATTGCTTTTGAAAACAACAATAATTTTTTAGGAATAGTAACAAATATTCAATATGCCCAAGAATTGGGACATGTGGGAAGCCAAATTATTATTTCGGGTTATTCCAAAACCATACTTCTTGAATCGGGAGTAAAACTCAATTCTTGGGAAGATACCAATTTACAAGATATCATTGAGGAAGTAATAAAAACAGCAACAGGCGAACAATTGCAAAACAATATCAAACCTGAATTTGGCAGCAATTTAGGTTATCAAACTCAATATCTCGAAACAGATTTTCAATTTATACAACGTTTAGCCAAACAATACAACGAATGGTTGTATTATGATGGGGAAAAACTTTTTTTTGGTAAACCAAATGTTAGTATGGAATTTACAAAATTGATTTACAACAAAGACCTTTATAACCTAAATATTTCTGTTCAGGCAATTCCCAACCAATTTGAAGCATTTACTTATAATGAAGATGTAAATAAACTGTACCAAGCCAAGACCAGAGACCAAATAGAAGGATTTCCAAGATTGGGTACTGATGCTATAACTGCTTCTCAGAAACTATATGCTACATCATCATTAGAATATGGAAGAATTGCCACTGGTGATGACATGTATTTGCAAACCATACTGCAAAATAGGCAACAAAGTGCCGCTGCAGAATCTAATTTTATAACCGCAACTAGTCGAAACAGAAGTTTACGAATAGGTATGAGCATTAGCATAGATGCCATGCAGGTAAAAGACAAATTAGATGCATATAAGAGTGGACAAGACATTAACAAAATCAACTACGAAACTAATGAAGTAGGGATTTATATTATCACAGAAATAACTCATAAATCAAGCGACATTGGCGAGTACGAAAATAGTTTTAAAGCACTACCTGCCAAAATACGCAAGTTACCAGAGCCAAATATCAGCTTTCCGATAGCTCAAATGCAACAAGCAGAAGTAGTAGCCAATGATGATCCAAAAGGACAGGGCAGAATACGTGTAAAGATGCTATGGCAAGCCACCAAACAACAGCGTACACCATGGTTACGCGTAATGACACCTGATGCAGGAACCAGTGGTGAAGTCACCACCAACCGAGGAATGGTTTTTATCCCCGAAGTGGGTGATCAGGTTATGTTAGGTTTTCGCTATAACGACCCCAACAGGCCATTTGTAATTGGTAGTTTATTTAATGGTAAAACGGGTACTGGCGGTAAGATAAAAAACAACATCAAAAGCATTTATACCCGTACAGGAAGTACAATTACTTTTGACGAAGGTGATTCGAGTATTTTAGTAAAAGACCCTTCTGGCAACAAGTGGTATATGGATGGTAATGGTAATATTGAAGTTACGGCACCAAAGAACATTACGATGAATGCAGGAGAGACTATAATTATGTCAGCAGGACAAAATATTGTAGCTACAGCACAAAAAGATATAAATGTTATTGCTGGAGAAAGTATCACAGAAATAGCAAGTGAAGATTATAATCTTACAGCAAGTAATATTATTGAGACTGCACTTATAGGTAGAAATTCTAAAGCTAAAAGTATTACCGAAAACATGGAAACAGGTTCTTACATAAGTACTAAAGAATCTATAAATGTGGAAAGCGCCAAGCAAGTAAATATTAACAGCGGTAAACAGGTAAAAATGCAGTAATATGGCAGGAGAAAGCGGAAATATAATACGTAACATATCTGGAAAATCTTATAAGGAAGCGGAATCTATTACTAAAGATGCATCTAAAGGAGCATTGGATTTTAAATCTCCAAAAGAAAATACTTTTTACGGAAAAGATGGCGGAAAAAAATTTGCGGATTATGAAGCAAAAAAAGAAGAGAAAACATTGCTTGTTAAAAAAATAAAAGGTCCCATAGATCCTTCCACTAATAAAGCTGTTGATATTATAGAAAAAGGTAAAGCATACAATTATGAAGCAATAGAATTTAGCAGAACTCCAAAAAAATCAGAACTTAAGAGCCTAAAATGGGGAATACAGTATGATGAAGGAGAGATAAATGAAGCTGTTGCTGTAAAGGGATTAGATGCTATTTCTTATAATGTACCTAAAGGAAGCAGTGTAAGCAAATTAAAAGTTTATGCTTTTTTAATAAACCAAGTGAAAAAGTTTGTATTGAAGCAGAAGTATTATTGCCACATATAAGAATTGTGATTACTAATGAAATTACAGGATATACTATTCAAGGTTTAAAAGGAGAAGATTATATTTTTTCAGATCCGGTAGTTGTAGTACCGACTTATAAAGTCAAAATTCTAAACTATGATGATAAAAACAAGGATGGTAAATTTCAATTTTCATTTAATGTAACTAGAGATGCATGGTATAACTTAGGAAAAAATAATAAAAATGAATATGAGTTATTGAATAGAGCTTTTATTCCAGAAAATTGGAATCAAAATCTTTATGGAGTTTTCTGGATTCCGAGTTACCCAAATCAATTTAAAGTTGCAAGATCAGGTTTAGATGCCTTTATATTTACTCGGTTCGGTAAAAGAAAAATCCCTGCTCAGCCACTAAAAACTCAAAAACTACTTAATGGAACAAATATAGACCATCATAGAGTAGAGGAAAAATTTGCTACAGATGTAATGATTCATGTTGGCGGAACATATGATCTAAAAGGATACGACCACGTAGGAGGTTCATATGGATGTTTTGGATACATATCAAATGATGATATATATGCAACTTCAGAACTAGCAAAAAAGGCATCCGAAGATGATAATTATGATGATGTAACAACAAATTCTGACTGGAAAAAAGAGGCAGATAAAATAATTAAACTCTCATTTGAAAAAAAGAAAGAGTTGCGAATTTTATTAGAATATAGAGATGAAAATCAAAATTATTATCCAAAACAGGTATTGGCTGAATAAAAGAAAAAAAGATAGAGAATGAAAAAGACATTAATAATAACAGGCGGAGTAATCGGATTTTTGTATTCTTTAATAGGACCTATAGTTAGCTATTCTGATACAGCACCTTTAGATGATGAGATAGGTTTTGAAATTGTTTCCTGGAAAGTTTTTATTTTAGAATCTTTGTTATGTATAAGTGTAGGATTATTAGTAGGATGGATAATGTTTTTATTGTTTAAAAAGGTTATAAAAAAGAAAATATAACATATAAGTTTACATAAAAAATGACATTTGAAATAACACATAAAATAAGCACAATAGTTAATGATAATGCAAAAGAAATTGAAACGTCTTTTAATGTTGAATTTCTTGCTTTAGAAAAAAAATCAAATTTTAATACATACGAAGTTAGTAAGACAAAAGTTATTAATAACCCTAGTCATGAAAATACCTATTTAACATTTCTAGAGAATTTAGAACAGCTTACCTATCCAATTAAGATTCAAACAACAAGTCAGGGAGAATTTGTTAAGCTGATAGAATATAAAGAATGGCTTGAAAGATGGGAGAAAAACACTGCTATTCTAATGGAGGAATACGATGATAACAAAAATGCTAAAGATATATTAGAAAAATTTAATCTAAATGTGTATGATAAACAGGTTTTTACGCAAAATAAGTTTAAAGAACCTTTTTGGAATTTAATTTTTTTAATCCAGAAGTTGATAAAGAAGAGCATCCCAATAAGACAATAATTAATTGGAATATAAAATCAATTGGAAATGTAGAATGTGCTGGTAAAACAAAATTTGTTATATCAGATAATGGTGAATCGTTACTGTATTTTGAATCGCAAGAAGTGGTAAATGAAGGATGCACCGAAAGAATAAATTTTGTAACAAGTAATAAAACCAATCTAGAGCAGTATGTAACAAATGTAAAGGCAATTACAGCTTTGGATAGTTCGCATAGCAGGGTAAAATACAAAAGTGCCATTTTTGAAATTCAGACGGACACTTCATTTCATTATAAGGAAGAAATATTTTTAAATATTAAAAGAGAAATCAATTCTAAATAATATGGCAAAAGGAGAAATAATAGTAGATGGAGCTAAATGCTTTTGTTCTAATTCTGCTGATAATAATAGTAAGGCAAAAGCGGTGCCTTTAATGGTAAAAAGCCAGACTAAGAAGTTAGGAAAAAATAAATACTTTGCTCAGGAAAAACCTATTGCGACGAATCTTGATGATACATCAGAAAGTTTTGGTGGCGGAAACGGCTTTGGAATGTGCAATACGCCCGACAATAAAAAACTACCCTGCAAAGCAAAATGTAACATCAAATACAGTGACTATTATAAAAATGTAGATTTTCATAAAAGTATGAAAGTACTTCTCGATATATCCACGGGCACCTGTGAAGGTTATGGCCAGAAAGGCACGATTGAATTTGCAACCACTGGGCAAAAAAAGCAGTAAATACAATTGATGTAAAAGAAGCAGATGCCTTTACTGTTGAAAACACCTCTGCTCAGTGGGAAACCTCAGATCCTACCAAAGAAGATTCGGTTTCTGAAATCACCATCGTTGCTCCGCTTGCAGATAAACCAACAGGCAAATATTATTTTATAGAAAAAGCTAAAAACACAAATATTTGGCCTTCGACAATGTCAGTTGCAGAAGCAAAACTTCAATTAAAAGCAACCTATAAAGGAGATCCAACAAAAATAACATGGGCTATCTTTAAAGGAGATGGGGTAAAAGATAAAGTAAAAACTTTTGTGGGTATTGGGGCCAACATTGTATTTACATTAGATAAACTTTTTAGAGATCTGGAGGAAGGTGTGTATCGAATTGAAGCTTATGCAAACAAAGCCGGATCTGACAAATGCTTTATACTTATTGAATATATAAAAGACCATGTAGAAGGAATTACGGCACCCGGTAAAACCCTGTTAAAAAACACACCAATTCCTTTAACTTTAAAATTTAAAGCAAGTTCCTTAGTAGAAAAACAAAAAATACTTAATCCAGCATCATTAAATCCTATCTATGAAACATCGCCAATTGCCAGTTGGAGAGTAACTTGTAAGAATGCAGTAATATTTAATAGCCAGATTAGTAGTGAATCTAATCTAATAAAAGTGGAAACGAAAACGGGGGCACTAGGTATTTTTACCTTCAAAAACCCCGATGAATACCAAGTTGAGGCCTATACATCGCCGAATGATTCAAGCCCGATAAAAACTACTTTAACCGTTTTAGAATCTCTGGGAGTAAATACTGTAAAAGGAACCTGTAACCAACTTTTGCGATATAATGAGAGCCTGAAAGTAGAAGTAAGCAAGTTTAATGTAGAATTTTTACCTGCCAACGCTACCAAAATGCAGTGGTATTTGCAAAAAGACGGCATAAGATTAACAGCTTTTGAGAACGCTGCCATTTCAAAAGAAAAAAGCATCAACAAACCTATCAATCAAATACTTTATTATGATGCTAGAGGAGGCAACAACTATTTTGGCAAATATGTTATAGAAGGCTACGGAAAGCCGGCTAACGAACCTTTATTTAATGGATCAGACTGCTTTTTCTTTGAGGTAATAAGAAATGCTATAGACAAAGTAAAGCTACCAGAATCGATACCCAAAGGAGCAAAAGTAAAAATTGAAACTGTAGCCCGTATTATGCCCTTGGTAGGCGATGAAAAAATAAATTTAGAATTGCCAAATGATGTAGTGGACAATCATGACGGAACAATTACTTTTAACAGTGAAGGAGAATTTGAAATAGCCGCCTACCTTACAGGAGAACAAACCCTTGATATAAAAGCAACAACAAAAATAAAAGTAGCCAATCCAGAAGTAAAACGGGCTCTATGGGCGTATGGAACAGGTTATAAACGTACGGAAACAGGCTATAAGGAAGAAACACATGCCTTTGTAGAAATTGCAGGATTAGAAAATCAATCGATCACCATAAAAGTTTGGGTAAGAGGCGCAGGCGGATCTTTTTATTTAGAGCCGGCAACATACATGCTCGAAGAAAAAAAGATAGCTCTTAATGATAAAGGCATTGGTTCATTTAAAATTTCTACTGATGACAAGTATAAAGAAAAAATAAAAAAAGCACTACCGGCAACAACCGAAACACCAAACCCCAATATAAGTTTGACTTTTACCGTAGAAATACCAACTGGAAGCCAAGGAACAATAACCTTGCCCGACGATATGGCTATAAAAAACGGCAAACCGGTAGTGGGAACAAAATTTATAGAGGTATTAGACAGTAACGAAGAACTTGCAGTAACCAGCGACAAAAAAATAAAGTCAATATTTTTTGCTAAAGAAGACGGTAAAAGTGTACAGCAAACCCTTACCCATCAAGACAAAAGCCACAAAATATGGGTGCATACTGTCAATATGCAGGAAGAAGAATTAAGAGTTGATGTTATGAGCTTGACGCATTCTGATTGTATGGAAGAAAAAAACGGCATCATAACGGTATTGCAAAGCATTCAGGAATTTAAAGAGAAAGTGGGTAGTGATGGGCTTTTAGAACTCAGTTTCACCCCCGAAGAAAAATACCTTACCGATGCAGAAACCAACCCTGTACGTTTTACTATACAAGTAAGCCGAAAAGTAAAAGACCCAAACGATGACAAAAAAGAAGTTTATGTTTTTGAAGATGATCAATTAGCGGAAATGCCTTATCCAAATGCAAGCTTGGTAAGAAGCCCAGACATGAAAACCATAGGCATAAAAGCCACCAAGAAAGACGAAACACCTTTTACTAAAGAAGAAAAGATAACCTTGCGAAAACAACTCATCTGTTTTAAAAACACAGCTTTAATAGTAGAAAAAGGCATTTTAACAGAGGAAGCTATTGATAATTGTACTGTTCCTGTAATGGTAGATTTGGAAATGGCGGAGCTTATAAAAGGGAAAAGCTGCTATTGTAATAAAGACTTAACGGAGGAGGAGGTAAAAGATCTAATAAAAGCAGTAAACGGAAAAGATACTATTTGGGGAAGTCAAAATTGTAATATAGATGATAAAAGTTATGCATCATTAACTTTTCAACTCAATGCTATGTTCCGTAAATATGGTCTCAATGAATGTATTCAAAAAATAGCTTTTTAGCCATGACAAGCGTTGAAACTGGTTTTTTTCAAACCGCAGGAGAGATTTCTGGTAATACAGCTTCAAGTCAATATTTTTATAAAGGAAGAGGGCTTCTGCAATTGACAGGTGATGGAAACCAACCTGTTATGTATTCTGATTATCAACAAAAAATAGGAACTGCACACGATATTATAGGTAATCCTGACTTAGTAGCTCAAAAAATATTTTTAGCTGTCGACAGTGGTGGCTGGGTTTGGAATCAAATTAAAGCGCCATCATGGCCTGCAAGAGGCAAAAAAAGTGATGAAACACAAACTGAATTTGAAGCTAAAATGAGAGCTTTTGAGTGGAAAAGGAATAAATTCCCTAAAGGATTATCAAAAAACTTAAACGAAATTGCGCTGTTAATGAAAGAAAATGAAGAAGATTATTTCTTTTTGATCTGTCGTTTACTACAAGGATATCTGCCCACAAGTACGGATGATTATCCAACAACCTTACATTTAGATAGAAGAAAACAAAATTTGCAAAAAATAAAAACTTGGTTCAAGTATAATAAAAATGTTTGTGATAGTGGAGGGATAATTCCTGAATTATCGGGGAAAATTCCATGGATGGATGTAGCATGGAAAGAATATGAAAAATATAAAGGTTTAAATAATAATTTAATTCCTTTAAAAGATAAAGTAGAAACTTATTTTGATAATGCTAATTATACAACAGGAAAATTTACTGAAAATTGGTGTGCTGCATTCGTAACTTGGTGTTTAACAAAAGGTACTTTTAAATATCCACCTCCATCTGGATTAGGAACCATACGAGCAAGAGCTTTCGCTCCAAAAGCGATATATGCTATTGATCATTATTGGGAAGAAGGAAGTCAAACTAAAAATAATACACCAGCTTATGGGGCAATAGCTTTGATAAAGTGGGAAAATGGAGGTGAACACGTAGCTTTTGTTATTGGAAAAACAAGTACAGGGAGAATTGCAGTTTTAGGTGGGAATCAAAGTGTAAAGGAAAATGGCATTAAAATAGGCAGTGGTATAACTTTATCATCAGCAAAACTCTCAGAAATAAAGTGTTTTACATATCCTTCAAGTTTTTCAGATTATACAAAACTTTATAATTTAACTTCAGAAAACATAACTGATTCATTAACTTCTTCAGATACACACCAATGAAAACAAAAAGCATGATTATTATTATAATTTTTTATTTTACTACTTCTTGTAACTCACAAGGAAAAGAGGTGAATGAAAAAATAAAAAATAATATAGAAAGAACAGCGACTAATATTAAAAATAAAGATTCAATAATTGACAAGATGAATAAAGTATTAACAAGACAAATACAGTTTGGAAACTCAGTTTCAAATGATGTAACAGATATTAAGTATTATGAATTTAGTGTAGATGATATTGAAGTATTAGAGGACGAATGTTCGAAAATTTTATTAAGTAATGGGTATATAGCTCCAACAGAAGAAATTTTTAATAAGCATATAAACAAAATATTTAATAAACTTCATAATAATAAAAATTTATTTTATATAAACACTTTTGATATTTGTAAAGGAGTATCATCATTTGCAGATTCGGATGGTTTTAGACCTAATGTTTTTATTTCAAAAACAAAAAAGTTAATTGTTGACCAACTATTTATTGCTGAGATAACAGACTATGAAGAGCTTTATCCTCCTATAATAGATATTGAAAAAAAAATAAACACAAAGTTTAAAGATAATAATGGTGATAATGTTTATGTGACTAGATGGAAAGACGTCAAAGACCTAGCCGGACAACGCAAAAGAAACATCCAAATTCTAGTTGCTCGCAACATGTATTTATTTAACGATAGTAGAGCTCATTTTAAATGGTTACTCTTAAATGACAAAAATTTCATGCAAAGTTTGGTAACAACTTTTGGTTATTATGATGATAAAGAATTGTTGAAATGGGTAGTAGAAAACACAAAATTTGATAGCAATAACCCAAATGAGTTAGACAAGATATTTTGGAATAAAAAATGCGATGGAACTGTAAAATTAAATTTAGAAATTTTCACTGTTTTAAAAGAAATTATAAAACCCGAAGGGACTAATTATTTTGAAGCTTTAAAAATGTATGTAATGTATTTGCTTGAGGATAAGGATAAAAGAAACGAGCTTTCACTTCAAGACAGAGCAAAATTGCTAGCTCATCTGGTCTATTTTGGGGAGCAATATCGTTATGATGAAAAGTATAAAGATAAAAGTTATTTTATGCAAAGAATTTGGATGCGCGACATTGACGATTCTATTAAAAAAGAAATAATAAAAAACAATTACTACAATTTACCTGGCTATAAAAATCTTTATGTAAAATCAGAGGAATATCAAAATGCACTTGCTGATGAAAATGGAGGGTAGAAAATATGTACCTAATTTAATAATCTTAAAAAAAAATATAACAAATGAAGAAACTAATCTTTTTTTTATTTATAGCAACAAAAACATTTTCCCAGACATATGAATTGAAATATCAATGTCATAAAGAGATGAACGATGAGAAATATAATTTAATTCAGCAATTTGATGAAAAAAGATATTCGTATACTGTCGAAAAAGTATTTGAAGAAAGTATGTATTCAAACGAATCAAAAGTAAGCCTTACTATTTGCATCTAGGTGGACTAAAAGATACTTCGGTGATTGAGTGTAAGTTATTGTATGCTAAAGAAATAAATTCCATAGAATGTAAAGAATAGTTTCTCAAACTAATTGTGTCTCGTCACAAAAAGAAGAAAACATACTTTAATTGATAAAGTCTAATTTACAAAAAATTAAAATTATAAAACATTAATTATTTCAAATTAAAATTTATGAAAGGCAGAAATATAACGATAGTCATAATTATTTTCATTATTGGAATTTCGATTTACAAAAAAGACCAAATAATTGAACTTTTTAAAACAAATGAAGAACATAAAAGAAATAATTTGAGCAATCAAAATGAGAACTCCATTGAACCTCCAACTGCTATAGCTTTTGAAGAAGTTGCTACTAGACATGAGGAGGATCCTTTAACTGAAGAACAAGGAATGATTGAAGAAATGAAAAATATATTAGATTACCTTGAACAAGGTGAAAATTTTGATGAGAAAAGACACTATATATCATCATATCTTAGTGATCATAATTATAAAGGAGTTAATGACTTTCTTTCTGCAAGTTTTGTCAATCATCTTAAAAAGAATCCATCTTTAATTACTGATATTTTTGAAAAAAATCATAATATGTTTTATAGTTTAATAACTCGCCGTACTTACAAAAAATTGGACTTTGATAAAGTTGTCACTGGATTATTAATAAGTTATAACGATATATACTCAACTCCAGATTATAAAGAAAGATTAGAAGAAATATATAAAGTAATGAAATTTCAAAAAGAAAGAGATGATGACGCAAAAAAATTTTACTCAAAAATAGAACCTTTCACGTCAGATGAATTTTTACTAAATCTCGAAGAAATAAGATTAATTTCCGGGAAACAATTTGCGGATGGAGATATTGTTTGGTTTTATAGTTTTTGGGCAAGAAGATATAATGAGAATAATATTAATCAGGTTTATAAAATAATTAATGAAATTAACAGCCATTATACTGAGGACAATTAGGCTTGTCTAATCTGTTTTTTGATTATTGAAAAGCATTGAAGAACTAGCTAGTAACCAGTAAAAATGTAGTGACAATGTTTTTATAGCCACTATAGTGTCAAGTCTTAAAAAAGTAATACAGGATTAATAAAATAAAAGTACAAATTTTAGATAGTAGTAAATTTTACTTTACTGCTATTTTTTGTCTTATAAGTTCTCATTTTAATTTGTTTTTACAATATCTGTCAAACCATTTTTATTTTATAACATTGATTTTTTTGCATTATATTTAACTTAATTTTGTTTGAATTAAACGATCTCTATAATACACAACCCCAGGTTCTCATAATCTTTTTAAAGGCAAACGTATGAAAATGTATATTATCATTAAAGACAATATTCCAGATAAATTAGCTCCAGTAATTGCAGCACATGCATCATTGGCTTGTTATAAAAAATTTCAAGAAAATGAGGATATGATAAAATGGATAAATGGGATATTTAAAAAAGTCGTTTGCTTAGCGAATGAAATTGAATTTGATAAACTTAAAAATGAAACTGATTTTGTTGTAATTACAGAATCCTCACTTGACAATAAAGAAGTTGCTTTGGCATTTTGTCCAAGAGAGGAGTACTCAAAAAAGTTTAAGTTTCTAAAAATGTGGACACCTCAAAACAGCTAAAAAATGGAAAATCAGGTTTATAATTGGTTTGTTAAGAATGGAAATATTCAGATTCAAAAAAAGGGAGATTGTATTTCACTACAATTAAACTATGAAAAAGGAGAGTATTGCTTACTCACACATTCTGATGCTTATGAAATTATTGATCTGTTAACTCAAATTTCAAAAGAAATATGGGAAAATCCTAATTATCAAAGACAACCATATACCCATCAGCTTTTCAGAGATAATGGTAACGAATATTATTGGAAAATTGGAGCATCACAAATTTTAATAAAATACAATGAAACAGAAGATGCTATTGAAATTAAATATAAAGGAAATAGTAGCATGGATTTAGAAATAAACCATGTTATAGAGATAATACAAATTATAGAACAATTAAGTAGATAGAAAATATTTACCTAATAAGATTTTTCTGTTTTTTTAACCAAACAATACAGGTTATTTAACCTTAAATTACAGTTGCTTATTCAAACAAAACTTGTTAGAATCGACTCCTTGTTGCCTTTATTAAAACTAGTATTGCAGTAGCCTGTTCTTCTTCAATGTGTTAGAGGAAATGAAGTTATTTATCATTAACTTAACATTGCTAGCTAGATAATTTAATACTACATTTTCTTAATAACTGAGTTTGTATTCGTAAATGTTTTTATAGATTTGTGGTGTTTTATTTAACAGTTTTTGCTTCGTCACCTTTTAGATATGATAGCCAATTATTCTTTTATTTAGTCATTTATACATTAACCATCATGAAGCCCTTTTTACTTTATAGTTGATATAAAAGACATTGAATTAGTTATGAAGAATCTACTTCAACAACATCTTAATTTTGATATTTAAAAAACGCAACACCAACTTCTTATTTAAACACACATTAAAAATTTTCCTCCAAATTAAATTATAACACTAACTAAATCCAATGCTTAAAAAAAACAAATCCCAAATTTTAATTTTTACCCTTTTAAATTTATTTTTTTCCATTAGTTCCTTTTCTCAAAAAAACGTTTATGCCGGAATTGAAATCGGACGTAGAACAATAAAAGTTACCGTTCTAGAGGTAAATAACATAAAGAAAGCCGATTATAAAATTGTTCATTACGTAAATGAAGAAGGACTTAATTTTGCCAAAAATATTACTGCTTTTGGCGAACTTACCCAAGAAGACATTAACAAAGCTAGTAGCATCGTTTATAATCATTTGTCGCAAATCAGAGTGAAGTACAATATTAATGAAGATAATATATTTTTAGTAGCTTCTTCTGTTTTTGCATCTGCTCGTAACCTTGATGTTTTAAAAAATAAAATTGCGACGCTTACCAACAAAAAATTAGAAGTTATTAATATCAACGAAGAAACTAGAATGTTGGTTAAGGGAGCAATTCCTCCTGTTGATTATCCTAATGCCATCTTACTTGATATTGGCGCTGTAAGCACAAAAGGTGGTTATATCGATGAGCTTGGAGATAATAAATTAGAATTTATGCCTTTAGAGCTTGATTTTGGTACAATGACACTTACTGATGCAGTAAAAAAGACAGTAGCAAATCAAAAAGAAGCTAGTGACATGTTAGCATATCAAGAAAAATCTTTTGATTATAACACTGTATTGCGTAAGAAGGTAAAAGAAATGCTTGACTCAAATCCTCTTCTACAAAACAAAGAAAAGATCTACTTATCTGGTGGTGCTGTTTGGGCTTTTACAACGCTATATTTTAATGAAAACACTAAAGATCATTATATTCCTTTTAATTTAGAAGATATTATGAATTATGATGCTGTATTGAAGAACAACTTCAATAAGTATAACAATCTTTCTAAAACGGATAAAGAAGCGGCTAGAGTTTTAAATATATACGATCAAAAATATTTAATTTCTGCCAATAACATATTATTGACTCTTGTAGAAAGTATTCCAAACTCAGAAAAAAAGAAAATATACTTTGTAAAAGAAGGTCCAATTATTTGGTTAATCTCATACGTTGCTGATCGTTCTAAAAGAATAAATACTAATTTTTAAGGTATTTTATAGAACCTTCGTCAAAGGCTATTATGATAAAGCTTCAGAGAAATCTGGAGCTTTTTTTATAAGAAAAAGCTTTTAATTTGAAGTATTGAATAATAAATGTTTTATTGCGTTAGCTATTACGATTAAAGCATTTAATAATTATTTGTAAACATTGTTATGAAACGAACAGAAATAAAAGTATTACCTGACTATTTTGACCGTTATATTAATTTAGTTGAGGATATTGTTTTGTTTCAGGCTTTTGAGGAAAGTTTGAAACAAATTGAGGCTCTAGATTTGCAAAAAGTTAAACTCATCGGAAATAAAACGTACCAAGCAGATAAATGGACTATAAAAGAAATTTTGCAACACGTTACTGATATTGAAAGACTTTTAATTGCTGGCACATTAAAATTTGCAAGAAATGAGAATGATTTTGTAATTGCATTTGATGAAATAGAAATGGCCCGACAATCAAAAGCTAATAGTAAAACTATCGAACAAATTATTACCGAATTAATTGCTGTTAGGAAATCTACAATAGAATTATTCAGCACTTTTGATGAACTTGATTTTCAAAAATCAGGAATCAATTGGAAACATCGGATTACTATTGAAGCTATGGCATTCAATATTATTGGACATCAAATTCATCATATCCGCTTTATAGAAAATTATTACTTTTCAATATTAAAAAAATAGTTGTTAATTTTTCGGTTATGTACAATTAGCCTTTGGTTGTACTATTGCTTAAATTAATTGAGTGAAAATAAAAGAGCAAAACAAATGATAGCATATTTTACTAAAGTGTAGCATAATCACTAAATCGCAAAGAGAGTTTTGTTAAACATTATTTGTAAATTCGTTTTGTAATTTATTTTGGATATCAACAAAGCCTAAATTACTTGAAGTCTAAGATAAATTAAACAAGACGGAAATAAATTCAATATAATGATAGATCATATTTTCTTTTATTTAGGACTTTCGTTTATTACAATCCACGAAATGGACGCAATACGATGTAGAGAATGGAGAATTTTCCCTGGACTTTCTTTACTAAGCGACAAATTAGGATATATAGTATTCATTTTAGTGCATATTCCATTATTCTTTTTTATTTATTGGGAGCTAACACATAGTCAGGACATAGCAGTATTTATTAAAAGTTTCAACATCTTTACGATTATACATTTGGGACTTCATGTTTTATTTTTGAAACATAAAAACAATGAATTTAAAGATTGGATTTCTTGGACCATACTAATCGGAGCAGGTTTATGCGGGCTAATTGATTTGATAATATAGCTTAATAAATTTGACCCAAAATCAATACCTGTTTTTATTTTATAAATTCAAAAGAGAGCTTTTAACTACTGCATTTAATTCGAATTATGGAGTCATTATAAAAGTATATCCTAAAGTTGCTATAACATCAGTTACTCAATCCAATTCTATATGCTTTAAGAGTAAGTTCTTTATGTCGTTTGAAAAACTTATTGATATGACTTTCATCTACAAATCCAAATTCATCGGCAATTTCATGCACCCTTTTATCGCTGAAACGCAATCGATGTTCTATTAGTCGGATGCGATAAGAAGAAATATATTCCTGTATCGATTCGTTGCATTGTTTTCGGAAGTAGCTTCCAAGATAAGTGGGTGACAAGCCAAATTTTTCAGCAATTACAGCCACTTTCAAAAATTCTGGCTGGCGGATATGTTCTTGGATATAATCTAATATTTGCAATGTGCGAATATCTGCATTGGGTGAGATGCTCTGAGGTTTAATTATAGCAATGTTTCTGGCTGCAATGACAATAATTGCATTTACTAAATGACTTATGAGATCTTCGCTATACATTGCTTGAAGCTCCGTAGCTTGTTGTAGATTTCGCATCAGTAAAATAATCATTTCTTTGTCATCATTATTTACGAGCACTGAACCTGATAAATGAGAGGCGTAATATAAAAGACACTCTATATGGTCTATACTTTTCCATTGGAACTCTTTGATATAGCTTTCGCCAAAACGAACTACCATAAATTCACAGGTACTTTCTAAATCAAATCCATGAGAATCATTTGGTGTTATTAAAAACAAATCTCCAGCAAGGTAAGGAAACGTATTTCCATTTACCGTATGATTCCCAGTACCCGATATAACGTAAACGAGTTCAAAAAAATTGAACAACCTGTCACGTAAAGGACATTCATCTACTTTCTCGTAGAATACTTCAAGCGATTGATAGATGTTTTCTCTAGCCATATTGCAAAGATACCTGAATAAGCATTAATTGTACCTGTTTTTATCCTTTTTACCAGTCTATTTTTGCTTAAATAAATAGAAGTAATATGAAAGCAATCGTATTGGCAAAGTTTGGAGGCACTGAGAATCTTGTTTATAAAGACATCCAAAAACCTGAAATAAAAGCAAATGAAGTACTTGTTAAAGTAAAAGCAATTGGTATTAATCCGGTAGATGTAAAAGTTCGTAGTCGCCAGGCTCCACTTGCAGAAGAATTGGTTCAATATGATCCATTGATTTTGGGTTGGGATATTTCGGGCGAAGTTGTAGAAATAGGAAATGAAGTTACTAGATTTCAAATTGGTGATGAAGTATTTGGAATGGTAAATTTCGTTGGGCATGGCAGAGGATATGCCGAATATGTAGCAGCTCTCGAGGAGCATCTTGCACTAAAACCTAAAAACAGCAGTCATGTCGAAGCTGCTGCTAGCACTTTGGCAGCATTAACAGCTTGGCAAGCATTTAAAGATTATGGGAAATTGAGACCAAAAGATAAGGTTCTTATTCATGCGGCTTCGGGTGGTGTAGGGCATTTTGCTATACAGATTGCGAAGCATATTGGTGCTTATGTTATTGCTGTTTCATCGGTTTCCAATCGCGATTTTGTTCTTAAGTTAGGTGCAGATGAACATATTGATTATAAAACAATTCGTTTTGAAGAAGTACTTACTGATATTGATTTTGTATTAGAATCTGTTGGAGGAGAGAATTTTCAAAAATCAGTACAAGTATTAAAACAATTTGGAACCATTGTTACATTGCCCTCAGGACATACGAAAGAAGATGAGTTAAAAGCTAAAGAAAAAAACTTGCATGCTTGTTATTTTATGGCTGTATATTCTAGCGGTCAGGACATGCAATATATCGCTTCTTTGTTAGAAAAAGGAATACTGAAACCTTATGTTTCTCACGTTTTTGAGTTTGATGAAATGGCAAAAGCACATCTGCAAATTGAAACGGGGCGTACAGTGGGGAAAGTTGTGGTAAAATTATAATGCAATTGAGATATGGAAAGTATAATTAAAAAGATAGATACAGATCTTTGGAAAGCTATTCTTAATAGCCCGTTTAACCACATAGATTACGAAGCATTGTTAGCGAATGACCCTGCAAAAATCAGGAAAGAGGAAATGGATGTTTCCTTAAAAGAAGAGGCAATTGCAGTTCCAGAATATCTTTCTGTTGAGAATATTCAGATTCCATCTTCTGATAAATCAAGAGAAATTAGATTGAGAATATATAAGCCAAAAGGGAAACAAAATTTACCAGTATTACTCTATTTTCATGGAGGTGCATTTATATATGGTACTCCTGAGCAATATGATTTTATATTCTTTCGGTTGGCTCTTGATACAAATATGCTAATTGTTTCTGTTGATTACCGTTTGGCTCCTGAGTATCCATTTCCAGCAGCTATTGAAGATGGATATGATGTTTTATCATGGTTGTCCAAATATGCAGATGATATAGAAGGAAACAAAAATAAAATCCTAATAGGAGGGAGTAGTGCTGGAGGAACAATTGCAGCATCGGTTACGCATTTGGCAAGAGATAAAAAAGAAATAGAAATCAGACATCAGTTTTTGTTGTATCCTCCAATGAGCCATCTTTTACAAACATCATCTATCAATGAATTAGCAAATGCACCTATGCAAACTAAAAATGCAGCAGAATGGATGTGGAAACATTACTTGCAACACAATATGACAAAACCACCTAAATATGCAGTTCCTTTATTAGAAGACAACTTCAATGATTTACCAGATGCCACTATTATTGTGTGTGAGTTAGATCCATTGAAAGATGAAGGAAAATTGTATGCACAAAAATTAAAGGATGCAGGTAGTGTTGTTAATCTAATGGAAATAAAAGGTGCTGTACATGCTTTTGATTTCTTTCCGAGCTCATTATCAGATATTTTTTATTATCAACAAATTGAATTATTTAAACAAATTTTAAATCAAGAAGAATGAAAAAAATAGTAGTTATTAACGGGCATCCTGACAAGAATAGTTTTAACAGTGCGATTGCCCATTCCTATATTAAATCTGCATCAGATGCAGGTTCAGAAGTACGTTATATTGCTATTGGAGAAATGGATTTTAATCCTAATTTACAGTTTGGTTATAAACAAAGAATAGAGTTAGAACCCGATTTAGTAAAAGCATTAGAAGATATTAAATGGAGTAATCATCAGATTTGGATTCATCCTATATGGTGGCTTGGTATGCCAGCAATTATGAAAGGATTTTTTGATAGAGCCTTTTTGCCAGGTATTGCTTTTAAAAGTAATAAAGGACATCTAAGCGAGGGATTATTAAATGGTAAAACGGGAAGAATAATTACAACAGCAGGTGATTTATCTGAAACTGATTATGAAAACATTTATAAATCAAGCGGACTCGTTCAGTTAAAAAATGGCATTCTTGAATATTGTGGAGTTTCTTCAATTCAGAGTAATTTTATAGGACCTCTTTATGAATTAGATGAAAGTGATAAGAAAATGTGGATAGGTAAAATAGAAGATTTGGCTAGGATAGACTCTCTAAGCTTGTAAGTTTATATTATCATTTGTTGGTTAAAATACTACAATTTCTTCACGACTATTGATCAATAAATTTCGATAAATTTTATAAAGATTGTAGGATTATATTTTGTTTTCAAGATGGCATTGCTTCATGTACAAAAACAAAGGAAGTCCCACAGAAGCTCCTCCAATAAATGAGGCAGCTATAGGAATCCATAATTTTCTCATTTTAAGTTTTTTGCCTTCGCTAACAACCATACACACAATAACAATGACCGTTACGATAACATCTAGCCAAGCAAAAACTGCTAATGGATTCTCTACAATTTGTTGTAATAGTAATGGAAAATGAAATCCATTTTCGACTAGCCAAGGGATAAATTGTGAAAATGGCAATACGATTCCAAGAAAGGTTAATAGTAAATATATTGTCTTCATAATGATTTTAATATAGGTCAAATATGATGGTTATTGTTGTGTAAATATAATTAAAGGTATTTGAATATGTATTGTTTTAAGACTGTTAAAACGAAAGATTTAAAAGTGGAAATTGGTGTTGTCAATAGTATAAAAAAAAGTAATAAAAAATGAGGTATCAATTGATACCTCATTTTTTAGCTGTTCTTATATGGCAGGATTAGGAGGAGTATTTGTGTTGTTGTTTCTTTCAGAATCGGGATACGGATACCAATTACGGTTTCTTTCGGCTCCAGCAGTTCCTGCAGCAGGACGTTCAAATCTTCTACTGTCTTCCAATTTTAAACCAGACATATACATTTCGATACAACGATTTCTGTAAATTTCGGTTAGAACAGCGGCCTTGGTTGCAGCTCCAGAATATGGAGCAAGATTTGCACCAATTCCGTAAGCATCAGCAGCAGCTGTTTTGGTTAAGACTTTGTTCAATTCAATAATAGCTTGTGGTAAATTTTCTTTTCGGGCATATGCTTCTGCTACAATTAACATCATTTCACCAGGTAGATAAACAGGTATTGATTTAGTATTAGAATCGAAAAAACCAGTTGCTGTTGTAGGATTTGATCCTGGTTTGATATAAAAATTTAGTCTTCCATCAGAATTTGAAGGAGCTAAAGCTGCTGGTAATCCTAGGGTTAAATCAACAGGCTGAAATACATTATTAGTCGTTATCGAAATATAAGCTATTGGATTAGCGCTAATTTGATCAAAGACAAATACTGATTTAGAAGTAAGATCGACCAAATTAGCATATTTGATGGCATTATCATTGTCTCCAGCCATTAAATAAGTTCTTGCTAAAAGTGCGTAAACGGTATTTTTATAATTAATACCACTTACCAATTCTGTAAAACCAGTTGCTTTATCAAGATAAGGTTCTGTTGTTTTTAAGATTTTAATAGCCTCATCTAATACCTCGGTTCTGGAATTAAAGGTTGCATTTTTTCCGGTTGTTAAGGGTACACTTTGAAAGTATTGCACAAGAGTTGTAAGTGCCATTGCCTTATAAATGGAGGCATGAACTAAAACGCTTGTTCTTTCCGTTTCTGAAGTCAAAATATCGACATGATCAATTACTTTTTGTGATTCAGATTTAATTATTAGACATTGTGACCATAGATTATTTACAACCAAATTTCTAGTAGAAACTACTTCGCCTCCAACCGAAAGTTCGCCTTCGTCAACATTTCCTGCATTTAGTAATCGTAGTTCTTTTGTTGTAAATCCACTACCTGTAATTGTATTGTAAACAGGACTTGTTCGATCAACAGTCCAAAGTAACTGTAATCCGTTTGCAGCACCAATAACACCACCTCTGGTTTTAAAAACTAATTCTTGTGATGGTTTGGTTGGATCTAAATAATCTTCATTACAACTTGTTAAAAGTAATGGGAAGGCTACTATAAGAATGAATATTTTTTTCATGATTTCTTTATTTGATTAAAATTGAAATTTCACAGCCAATGAATAAGAACTAGGAATTGGCACTGTTCCAAAATTGTATTTCGCAACTGATGATTGCCCTCCAGAATTTGTTTCTGGATCGAAACTGGTAAAATTATCCCATGAAATTAGGTTTCTTCCACTTGCGGTGATGGTTAAGTCATCAAAAAACTTATTTATTTTTCCAAAAGAATAGTTTAAAGAAATTTCTCTTAGTTTCAGATAGCTTCCATCAACAATTCTAAATTCTTCTATATTATAAACGGACCAAATATAGCCACGTGGTAATTCTCCGTTAAGTTCCTGAGCAACGATTGTTCCTGATCCAACACCTTGTCTGGTTCTGTAATCGGCATCAAAAACATCTACCCCCTGAACGCCATCAAATAATACTGACAATCCAAATTTTTTGTAATTCAAATTAGCTCCAAACGAAATGATGTAATCTGGATTTGGATTTCCAATTTGTTTATTCAAAATAGCTCCTTTTGGTTGCCCTGTAGTTTGATCTCTTTCTGCAACTCCTGTGCTTGCATTTCCTTTTTCAGTTTGAGGATATCCATCTGGAGTTAGTAATAAACTGCCATCAGGATTTCTTGCAAAATAAGTTCCGTAGAAAATCCCAACTGGTTTGTCCATTTCAACAAAAACGGGTGCTCCTGCTAAATTACTATCTAGTTTGAAACGTGTTTGCGGTAATCCCGTTACTTTATTTCTGTTGCTGCTGTAGTTTACAAATGCGTCAAGATGTAAGTTTTCTTTTTTGATAATATCATATTTAAGATTCACTTCAAAACCTCTATTATTCATTTGTCCAATGTTTTTAATGGTATTTGTAGCTCCTTCAGAAGCGGCTAACTGAACAGGTAATAATAAGTCATCAATGTCGGCATTGTAGTAGCTAAATGATAGATTTAAACGATCTTTTATAAAACCAAAATCACCTCCAATTTCATAAGTCACACTTTGTTCTGGTTTCAAATCTAAATTTCCTTGTTTGAATCCTTCAATAGTAAAAGTACTGTTACCTATAAGCGTTCCAGTAGAATAATTGGTAAAACGTGCATAAGGCTTGATAGCGGTTAAACTTCCTGATTTTCCCCATGAACCTCTAATTCTAACCGAACTTACTATATCATGAATACTTTCCATGAATTTTTCGTCTGAGAGGACATAACTAAAACTTGCCTTTGGATAAAACTGTGATCTATTATCGCTTGAAAAAATAGTTGAAGCATCTTGTCTTCCAGCTATTGTTACATATAATTTGTCTTTGTAACCAAAGGTTTCCTGAAGATAATATCCCCATAAATTATATTTTGACTGGCTAGAGCTTGGAGAGCCAGGTATTAAGGTATTAAAAGCATTTATGGTTTCTATAAATGGTTTTAAATTACGCCCTTCTACAGCAACAAAATTATCGCGATAGGTCTGGATATTATACCCTCCATAAGTAGTTGCTTTCCAATTTTCGTTGATGTTCCAAACATATTTTAAATTCAAATCGTTATTAAATTGCACCACTCTATTTGTTGCTTCAGAAACATAACCATCATTGTAATAGGCCGGATTAACGATATAAGGATATCTCGGAATATATACGTTTCCTCTTTGGTTATAATTGTCAATACCAAAAATTAAATCGGCATTGAAATTTTTAAAAGGCACATAGTTTAATTGTAAGTCTGAAATAATACGGTCTGTATTTTGTTTGATTTTAAAAGTTTCTATAATCGAAAGTGGATTAATTCTGTTGGGATCAACAGCTAATAAGTTGCCGTTAGCATCTCTTTGACTGATGTCATATATATTATTGGTAATATTTATTGAATTAATTGGACTCCAGAAAACGTTTCCATCTGGCTTTTCATTCGAGCTTGAATTAACATAATTTAATCCTACCGTAGCAGATAGTTTTGAATTGAAATCATGTTTCAATCTTACTTTTGCACCTGTTCTTTTAAAATCGGTATTTTTTATGATTCCTTCGTTTACCAAATGGCCAAGAGAAGCAAAATATTTTGTTTTTTCATCTCCACCTTGCATCGAAAAGTAAGTATCAGTTCCAATTCCAGTAGTGAAAATATCATCTTGATAATCATATCGCTGTACGCCAAAAGTTCTTGTTTCAAGATTTCTTCCTAATACACTTACAGTTGTTGGACTTGCTGGATTTCCTTGAATTGGAAATAAAGCAGGAGAAGTACTTACGAATTGCTTGTCGGACATATTCAGGTCTAATTTTTTTCGAATCTGGTTTGAAGTTACACTGGTTGAAAACGTATATCTAGTTTCGCCAGCAACACCTTTTTTAGTTGTTATTAAAACAACTCCATTGGCTGCCCTTGATCCATAGATTGCAGCGGCAGCTCCTCCATTTAACACTTCAATACTTTGTATGTCGTTTGGGTTTATGTCTGAAGATCTATTTTGACCAATTTGCATATTAGAGTTTCCTGTTGTTACATTTAAGTTTGTAACATTGGTGGTAGCATTATTCAAAACTACTCCGTCAATAACATACAACGGATCTGATGAACCTAATATCGATGAAGTTCCTCTAAGTTTAATGCTGAATCCTCCTGCAGGATCTCCTGAATTCTGAGAAACCTGTGCGCCTGCAATCTTACCCTGCAATGCTGTTGAAAGCCCACCTGGTTGCGCTTTTACTAAGTCTTCTCCTTTTAGACTCGTAACTGCGTTTCCAAGCTCTTTACGTGTTGCACGGACAGTAGATCCTAATACAACAACTTCTGATAGCGCATTGAGTTCTTCTGTCATTTTTAGATTTACGACACTTGTACCAGCTAAAACTTTAACCTTTTTAGTTGAAAATCCCACAAAGCTAAAGAGTAGCGTTTCATTTTCATTTACTAGAATGCTAAATTTTCCATCAAAATCGGTTACGGTACTCTTAGCTGTTCCTTCAATTAAAACAGATACGCCAGGAAGTGATAAACCGTCAGATTGACTAGTTACTGTACCAGTTACAGTTTTTGATTGTGCAAAAAGGGTTTGCGCAAACAAAATAATTCCAAATAAAGTAAATAATTGTTTTCTCATTTTAAAATATTTGATTGGTTATAAAAAAGGAAATGTACGAATTTTATGTAAATAGAAGTGCGTTACAGTTATGTGTATGAACTTAATTTTGAATTAATTAATGCATAAACGCACATTTTATTTAATGGAGAAGCTAAAAAAAGAATAATTTTAAAGTTATGAGAGTTTTACCTGAGAAATTGTTGATTCGTTCAGACGTTACCATTATGACGAGTCAATATTTCTAAAGTATTTATAATTGAATCAAACACTTTTACGAAGTATAATTTGACATGACAGTTTTAATAATGAAGAATCTAAGGCATCATTTCTTTTGTTACAGTTATAAATGCATCTGTATAATGGTGTCCGCCTTCGAGATATATGATTTTAGCGTTTTCTTTTGAAATTTCTTTAATTGGCAGATCATCTTCATCTTTTCCAAAAAAGCAAATTGGATGAATATCATTAATTTTATTAATTTCATTGGGTACAGAAAATCCTGATGTGCTGTTTATATCCAAAAGTTCGGATACATGAACCTCAAAATCTGTTTCTTTAGACGGAGATAATAAACCTATTCCTGTGATGTTTTTTTTGAATTTTTCAGGAATTCGGTTATATAGAAAGGGAACAATGTCTGCGCCGAATGAATAACCAACTAATACTATTTTTTCTTTTTTCCATTCTTCACTATAGGTCTCAATTAGTCTTAATACATCTGTGGTAGTTTCTTCAGGGCTTTTTTTCTGCCAAAAATATTTTAAAGCATCTAGACCAATTACAGGAGCTCCTTTTAAAGCGAATGCACTTGCCATTTGTTGATCAAAATCTGTCCATCCACCATCGCCAGAAATAAATACAACCATATACGGACTAATTTTATCTTTAGTTGGAGTAGTGATATGTAGTGGTAGATTCAATTTTTTGGCTGTATCATCAGGCATATAAGCTTCTTTTTCTACAGTAATATTATTATAGACTTGAATGAGTTGTGGAAGCCAATTTTTTTCTTGACCATAACCATGTCCCACTTTTGGAAGCGAAACAACTTGCGCATTAGTTACATTTTTAAGGAAAGATACCGTTTTTAGATAATTACAGACTTGGTCATTTTGACCTTGTAGGGATATAAAAGGTGTTTTAAGATTCTCTACTGGTCCTAAATCATAGCCTTTACCATTTTGAAGTTTTGTTGAAGTAAATTTTCCAGAACCTGCGCACAAAGGTTTATCTATATTTATGTCTGGACAAAAACCTAATGCAATTCCGGCACGAAAGGTATTTTGTGGTGCTTGAGCAACAAGTCCATAAACTAAAGTTGCTCCAGAAGAATATCCCAAAAGAATAGGGATATTATATGTTTGAAATTTTAATTTTTTTTGTACAAATTGACTCATTCGCTCAAAGTCGGCGGCAGGGTAGAGACATGCCGATTTGTTTTTTTTCATACTCTTAAAAACCTGACGAATATCAACACCAATAAGTAATGTCTTTTCATTTTTTAGATGAAGCGCAATACCCTCGATTCCACTATTCCAACCTCCATCACCCGAAATGCAAATAATAACATTATTTACAGTTTTTGTAGGTTTATAAAGGGTAAGATAACCAAAACCATTATACGCTATTGTGTCTTTTTGTATTGCAAAAACGGCTTCTTGAAAACTTATTAATGCTAGTAAAGTAACTAATAATTGAACAGATTTAAACGCTTTTAATTTTTGTAGCATCATATGATTTGGTTTAAGGTTGAAATCATAATAAAGTGAGCGATAACTACATAAAGATACTATTTTAAGTAATATAAATTAATTTAATTGAAGCTTGTTACTAATTATATAAAACTATTGACAAGCAATTTTCATAAAATCATTTAGTACAGTACTTATTATGGCATATCTATAATTTCAAATAATTGATGTTGTTTTTCTCCCAATTTTTTCTTGAGGCGCTGTTTTGACTTTTTAACTGCATCTGTAGTAATACCTAATAAGGAAGCTATTTCTGAGTTGCTAAATCTTAATTTTTGAAGTATGATAATTTTGAGATTTGAATCCTTTAATTCAGGGTAATCAGTAATTAAAGTTTCATAAAATGGACCGTACTCTTTTTTAAATTCTCTCTTAAAATTATTCCAGTTTTCATCTGTCATCAAATGAGAATCCAATAATTCTTGTAGTTTTCCTTTCTCTTCTTCTAGATAATAAGATGGAGATTTTTTTATTTGTTCGAGTTCTAATTTTAATTTAGAAATCTGTATGTTTTTATTATGCAAGAATTCAATATTAGAGTCAAGATCTTGGTTTGCGGCTTTGAGTTTATTTTCAAAAGATATTTTTTCGATTTTATATCTTGTGATTTTTTTGTCATACTCTAAGCTACTATTTTTTAATCTTTTTTTAAATATAATTAAGATAGATACAGACAACAAAACTGCTAGAATAACAATTATTGCATAGATGTTTTTGGTCTTAATTTCTTGTCTATTTTGTTTTTGAGCTTCTTTGAGTTCATTTTTATACTTTGTTTTCTGAACGAACCAATTTGCTTTTCTCAAGGCATTTTCTCCATCAGTTTTAAGTAATGAATCATCTATTCTTTTAAGCTCGCGCCTTAATAGCAACTCTTTTTCGGGGTCTGAACCGTTTAATATATCAAGTTTTAATTCGATAATATCTTTTAAAGAATTGTTATAATAAGATTTAGATAAAGCAATTTTTTCTGCCTTTTGTAAAAAGATAGTTGCTTTAGAAGTATCTTGATTTTTTAAAAGAATTTTTGCCATTAAAATTAAGGCATACATATTATTTTTTTCGTCTTTATATTTTTTTGAGTAATCAATATCTTTTTCTAAAAGTTGCAAAGCAGTTTTATAATCTCCTCTTTTTTCATATATAAGAGCTTTATCTCCAAGTGCTTTTGCATATCGAATGTTGTCGCCAATTTGTAAAGAAACTGCAATTGTTTTATTGAAATAATGCATCGCAGTAGAAAGCTTGTCTGTCTTTAAATAATGGGTTCCAATTGCATTTAAAATACTAGCATATTCAGGTGTATTGGTTTTAGAATATTCTAATGATTTTTTCAAGAATTTCAAACTTAAATCATTATCATCAATGGTTGTCATTATCCAACCAAAAATTTTAAAAGTTTCTCCGGGGAGAATCATTTTTTCTGGTTTTATATTCTCCGCATTTTCAATAGTTTTTAACAAGGTTGGAATTAGTTTATCCATATTCCTGTAATGATAGAGATATTTTGAATAATTCATCTCCGTCCAAACAACGAGAGGGATATCATTTATATCTTTTGCTTTTTGAATAGAAAGCAAGAAGTACTTATCGCTTTTAGAATTTATTTTATCAAAATAGCTTGAATAGCCATTTGCTAATAAAGCATAATATAGGATATTATATTTTTTGCTTGAAGATTGTTGTAAGGGAGCCAAAAACTTTTTTAATCTAATAGAATCATTTTGAAAATCTATTTCCTGAAGAACGATTTCTTCAATGCTTCTGCCTGAATCATGAAAAGGAATTGATAATGTTTGAGAATATGATTTAGAAAAAAAAGCAAAAATTAAAACAATAAATAGAGTCTTAGTTTTTTTTATATTATTGGGCATGTGTACTGAATCATTAATCTGCTAAAATACAAAAAAGGGCTTCCATCGCTCATAAAATTTACTTCAAAACAACAATTTGCAATGTGTTGTTTATAAGTTGTTTAGTTGTTATTGGTTAATTTGTCCCCTATTTGTCCCCCCTTTATTTTATTAAAAGAATTCTTGGTAGAGTAGTTTTGTCCTTTCTTTTTATTAGAATCTTAAAAGAGCAAAACAAAAAAAATATTATGGCAAAAAAATACCTAAGTGAGTTGATTGTTAAAAAAAAATATATCATTGTGTTCGTCTTATTGATAGCACTTAATACTATTTCAGCGCAAAATGTATTTGACAACAATATTCTTCGTTTTGGTACAGGTAGTGAAAATTCTGTAAACAGTAACGGAAACTTGCAACAGCCTTTTTATTTTAATTCAACAACATCTTTATGGGCTCCATTAACTTTTAGCAATTATCCTTTTGATAATACATATTATATTGGTGGTGACGGTACGAATGAATGGAATGTAAATGGTAATTCTTTGATTAATGGAGCCATAACGGGACAGACAATGGATGATTCTAAGTTCGTATCTACTGGTGCATCAAAAGGCCATGGAACGATAGTCTCAAAAGGGAATATCAATATTTCGGGTTCATTATTAGAAGTTGAAAACACATTTACATTAGAAAAAGACGCAAGTTTTATTATAATTAAAGTGAAAATTAAAAATATTGGGACTTTGCCTGTAAATAATTTAAGATATTGGTCAGGTACAAAAGATGATTATATTGGAAGTAATGATAAACCCGAAAAGACCCGAGGGAATATAGTTGGTGATTTATTTACTCCTATAGTTACTCCAAGTGAAAGATCTAAAGCACTTAAACTTTTTTCTGGTGAAGAAGGGGTTTTTATTTTTTCAAATTCTAATCGCGCTAATACTTTTATTGATAGGTATGGTACTTGGTCTGATATAATTATGAAAGACCCAAGTACAAGTGTCATTTCGAGCGGTCCTACAGATGGTTCTTATGGTTTTTTTGTTAGATTAAATGATTTAAATGTAGGGGAGAGTGACGAATTTACATGGTACTATGCCGCTGGTAAAGTTGTAGAATTAGAAGAAATAATACAAGATATTGCTAATGCAAGTGGATCTGTAACCAATATAAAATATACATCGGCAATTTTTAACACGACTGTTCAAACAGATTTAACAGGTTATTATGTCGTCGTTCCAGCTGGATCTACTGCTCCTACTGAAATCCAAATACAAAATGGTGTAGACTATGGAGCAGTCAATGTTATAGCTAATGGCAATTCGAATCTTACAGCTAATGTGCCAGCCTCGTATCCTATTACTGGCCTTACGTTAAATACAGCATATGATTTATATTTTGTTACTAATGATGGTAATTCATCTTATTCAACAATATTTCATTCTCCTTTTAGTACACCTGATATATTGAAATTAGAAGTTGATTCAGAAAATAATGCTTTATGTTTTGGTGCTAATAACGGTGCTGCTTCGGTTACTACGATTGGAGGAACACCTCCTTATTCTTATTCCTGGTCTCCGTCAGGCGGAAGCAGTGCTAGTGCAATAAATCTTAGCCCAGATAATTATGTTGTTACAGTAACAGATCATAATAATGAGACTGCATTTAAAAACTTTACAATAACAGAACCTGATAAACTTATTGCAATAATAGATACTCAAATTAATACTGATTGTAGTACGCATAATAACGGAGAAGCAACTGTTACTGTAACTGGAGGTACTGGACTTTATACATACAGTTGGAACACAACACCAGAACAAACTACAGCTACAGCTACAGGATTATTACCTGGTGGTTATAAAGTAACAGTTACTGATGAAAAGAATTGTACCGCTACAGATGATGTTATCATTATTGTAGAAGATTTGATTGCGCCAACGGTAATAACACAAAACAGAACCATACAATTGGATGCAACAGGAAACGCAAGTATAACTGAAGCGCAAATTAATAATGGTTCTACAGACAATTGTGCTGTTACTCCAATTATGACATTGGATAAATTGGATTTTGATTGTACTAATATTGGGGTAAATATAGTAACATTAACTGTTACTGATATTCATGGAAACTCAGCTACAGGCACAGCAGTAGTTACTGTAGAAGATTTGATTGCGCCAACGGTAGTAACACAAAATATAACAGTCCAATTGAATACCACGGGGACTGCAGTAATAACTCCAACGCAGATTGATAATGGTTCTGATGATGTTTGTACTATCGATACTATGATACTCGATAAAACAACGTTTACTTGTAGTGATATTGGGCCAAATATCGTAATATTAACAGTTACAGATGTTAATAGTAACTCAGCGTCTGGAGTTGCTGTGGTGACAGTTGAGGATAAAATAAATCCAAATGTAATTACACAAGATATTACGATTTCTCTTAATGTAAATGGAACTGTTAGTATTACACCTAATCAGATTGATAACGGTTCTACAGATAATTGTACTATTGCCAATATGATTCTTGATCAAACTCTTTTTGATTGTAACAATATAGGATCCAATACTGTAACGTTATCCGTAATAGATCAATCTGGAAATAGAAATTCGGCTACAGCTAAAGTTACTATTCTGCCTGTACCTGAACCAACTTTTGAAAGTTTAGCACAAGAGTTTTGCTTAATAGATGATCCTACAATACGGGATATTGCCATAAATGATGCAGCTAATGTTAAATGGTTTGTTGATGCTATTTCTACTCAAGCATTGTCCCAAAATACAACTATTACCAATGGGATATATTACGCAGCAACAGTATATGGTAATTGTTATAGTAATCGCATTCCAGTTGAAATAAATATTAAAGATGCTCCGTCTCCAACGGGAGCAGAGATACAATATATGTGTATAGAAAAAGAAGTAATGATTACAGATCTTATAACAAATGAACAAGAAGTTGTATGGTATTCAACAGCCACTGGTGGTAGTCCATTAACATCAACTACCATTTTAGAAGATAACCATAAATACTATGCATCATATACAGGTTCTGAATGTGAAAGTACAAAAAGATTAGAAGTAACAGTTCATGTACGTTATTGTGATGTTTCAGTAAATAATGGAATTTCGGCTAATGGAGATGGTAAGAATGATTCGTTTTTTGTAGAAGGAGCAACGACTTTTCCTGATAATAAACTTGAAATTTTTAATAGGTGGGGAAGTCTAGTATTCGAAACTAGTCGTTATGGATATAATGATAATTTATTTAAAGGCTACGGTAATAAAGGATCAGGAAACAGCTTACTTCCTTATGGCACTTATTATTATGTATTTAGTTTTACTAATCATGATAATAAACGCATTACTAAAACTGGTTTCTTACATCTAAATCCTTAATATCCAAACTACAATAAACAAATGAAATTTAATTACATATTAGCTTTTGCATTTACTTTAATTCTATTTTCTGCAAGAGGCCAACAAGATGCACAGTTTTCAGATTATAAACTTAATATGTCAAGTTTTAATCCTGCTTTTGCAGGTTTCTTCGACGGAAGTGTATTATTGATTCACCGAACGCAATTCACGGGTTTTAAAGGGGCACCGGAAAGTAAAAATCTAAATGTCAATATTCCACTTACGATGAATATGGGAGCAGGTATCAATGTGTCGAGTGAAAAAATAGGTGTAACGGAAGAACTAGTTATAACAGGAGATTATTCATATACTATTTTTACAGACGAAATTAATATGCTTTCGTTTGGACTTAAAGCTGGTTTTAATATGCTTAATGTAGATTATACTTTGCTTGATTTACAGAATAATAATGATTTGAGTTTTGAGAATAATATTGTAAACAGAATATCTCCTAGAATAGGAGTGGGCTTTTTATTTAATACTCCAAAATGGTTTATAGGAATATCTACGCCCAATTTTATAAAGGAAAGTTACGACCCAACCGTTAAAGGAATATCAGTTACAAAACCTCAAATTTATTTTACGACAGGTTATCAAACAGCACTTACCGATGAATTATTATTTAAACCTTCAATTTTAGCAAAAGAAGTGCAAGGATCACCATTAGCAATAGATTTTGCACTAAATTTTGAATTCAAGGAAAAGTTTCGTTTTGGAACTTCATATCGTTGGAAATCAGCTATAACTGGGATCGTAGGAGTTAATGTACTTCCTGAATTTCAGGCAGGATATGCATACGATCACAATATCAACGGATTAGGAAAATATGCTCCATCATCACATCAATTTTATATAAAATATACATTTAAGCAGTCTAAAAACATGCGTCGTGATTGTGGTTGCAGTTTTACGGATCCAATTAATAATATCGGTTTTTAAGTTCTGTTGTAATTGTAGCTGTGCTTATTTAGATATTAAGGTTTACCTTTTGGTGTAAGTATGACAAATCCGTATTGGGGTTCAAGAACTGAACTGATGGAGGTAATTGGACTGGCATTACAAAAGAAAATTCATATTGAAATAGAAAAATATAGTTTAGACCAAGCTCTTGAAGTTTATGATAAATTAAGAAAGGGGCAAATAAAAGGAAGAGCTGTACTAGTTCCTTAATTACTTTAAGTTAGCCGGTATACATCAAAATTGAATTAATAAGCCCAATCTTAAAGGTGGGCTTTTTATTGACTTTAGGTGATACTTTATGTTTACTATTTTAATACCAATTCATAATAGTAAGTTATACCATAATTTTTTAATTAATTTATTATCACCCTACATCAATCTTTTTTTAGCTTTGTCAATAGAGTAATCATTATATAATGTAGAATAAATTATGGATACAGGCAAAGAACTTTTATTCTTTTTTAGTGCTTTAGGGGCTTTTAACGGAATTATTCTAGGAGTTTATTTCTTTTTCTTTACAAAGAAAAAGTATTTTGCAAATTATTTTTTAGGTGCACTTTTATTTGCATTAAGTATCAGAATTGCAAAATCTGTATTTATATATTTTGATCCCACTTTGCCAAGAACATATCTTCAAATTGGGCTTTCGGCCTGCTTTTTTATAGGTCCATTTTTATATTATTTTTTTAAAGCTTCAGTTAAAAATATAAATAGCATACCTCAAAGATGGAAGCTCACGCTTATTTTTTGGTTGTTATTAATTGTTACTGTAGGAATACTATATCCATACAAAGATTACCCAAAACTTTGGAATCTTTATTTTGTGAAACTTATCTATTTACAATGGTTTATTTATATTGTTTTTTCAGGTTTTACAATTAAAGCAATACTAAAAATTATTGTAAGCAGAATGTATAAAGCAAGCCCAGCAGAAATATGGTTAAGTATGATTTATTTAGGGAATGTATTACTTTTTACATTTTATTTTCTAGCCTTAATTAATGCACCATCTATTTCATACATAAGTGGATCTATAATTTTTTCTTTCATTTTGTATCTAATAATTTCGATTCTTTTGTATAGAAAAAAAACGGATGATTTATTTTTACTCAATTCGTCAAAACATTCAGGTAAAAAGATAGATTCAGCCGAAGAAATAATTTTATTGCAAAAACTTGAGAATGCAATGATAGAAAAAGAACTGTATAAAAATCCAAATTTGACATTGCAGGATTTAGCCAAAGAAATAAATAGTACGAGCCATCAATTATCTCAATTTTTAAATACTAATCTGGGAAAGAATTTTACCAGTTACGTTAATGAATTTAGAATAAACGAAGCTTGCAAAATAATAGCTTCAAATGATAAACTTACGTTAGAATCTATTGGCTACGATGTAGGTTTTAATTCTAAATCAACCTTTTTTGCCTCATTTAAAAAACATACAGGAACAACGCCATTAAGCTATCAACAACAAGCCTTATTGACTTAAAATTGGGTACAGATTTATAAATCCGTACTCCAGATTTCTACTTAGATTACCTCATATTGCTATTTACGATTGACTTTTGTACCAACAAAAAATCAAAAATTTAATAGTACTATTTTATGAGAACACTAATCGTAGCTTTTATTTATATCTATTGCTTTCTTATTTCTGCCACTGGAGTTAAAGCACAATCAATACAGCATATTTCGGGTAAAATTGTCAATCACAACAATGAACCCATGATGGGAAACATATCGTTATTGTCCGTTCGTGATTCAACTTTAATTAAACAAAATGATTTTTTAGATGGTGTTTTCCAACTATCAGATATCAACCAAAAAGAAGTATTAGTAAAACTTACTTCTGTAGAATTTGCCGACACATTCCAGCGTATTATTTATGATGGAAAAGAAAATATAAATTTGGGTACGATACTCGTTAATGCAAACAACAATCAGCTAAATGAAGTAGTCATAAAAAATCAGACTTCTTTATTAAAATACGGACCTAATGGATCTATTGAGGTGAATGTAGCTAATACATTGCTTTCTACCAGTAGTTCAGTAAATGAATTATTAGGCAGAGTTCCAAATGTGGTGGTTTCCGAAGGACAAATTAGTGTATTAGGAAAGGGGGAAGCTATTATTTATTTAAACGGAATTTTGATTAGTAGCGAACGTTTTGCAGCAATCCCAGTTTCGCAAATTACAAAGATTGAAGTTATTTCTAATCCGTCAGCGAAGTACGATGCCGAAGGAAAAGCGGTAATTAATATCATTACAAAGAGAAATATTGAAAGCGGAATCAAGGGAACGGCAAGCCAACAAATTACTGTTTCAGAATTTGCGGGAACAAGCACAAATACCTTGTTTGATTTTAATTATAATAAAGGAAAATTTTCTGTTATAGGTAATTATGGATTACAATTAGGAAAAAATAGAGAACTGCTATATACAACCAGAACAAGACCTGATCCTACAGAATTTATGAAATCTGCACTCACCACAGATTGGAGGCGTAGATTTAATAATTATTCTAATTTTGGATTTGGACTTCAATATTCTTTTTCGGATTCAAATTATATTTCGTTAGAGTATAGTGGAAATATTGAAGATTTGGGTGGAGTAGTAGAAAGTCGTAATTCTATTTTGACTACTAATAACGATATTTTTTACGCTACAGATGTTGCTAAAAATGATGTTAGACTGAACCAATTTATTAATTTAAATTATAATGTAGCTAATAGCACCAATGGATCATCATTGTTTATTGGATTGCAATATTCTAATTACAATAGTAAAGTAAAAGATTTAATTAATGAAAACGGTTTGGTTGATGCGCTTAACTCTGAAAGATTCTTAAAAAATAATGCCGACTATACCATCAATATCGTAAATACTCAAGCTGATTACACAAAAAAAATTAGTGATAATAGTAAGTTAGAGGTTGGTACAAAGTTTAGTTCTGCTGCCATTAAGACCAGTTCAGCTTTTTTAATTTCGGATGATAATAACACTGAATTTGAACTTAACGATGCACTTTCGAGTGATTTTAAATATGAAGAGCAAATAGGGGCGGCCTATCTTAATTATAGTAGTTCTCTGATGGATAAATTTAATTTTTCGGTTGGCGTTCGAGGCGAATGGACCAATTATGAATTAAGTACAACAGCAAATGGAAGTCAACAATTCAAAAAAAATTATGCAAATGTATTTCCTAATTTGTTATTGAATATGCCAATTTCAGATGATTTAAAATTGCATGCTTCTTATGTTTCAAGAATTACAAGACCAAGATATCAAGGGCTTAATCCGTATGTTATTTATCAAGATCCATTTACAACTATTGAAGGTAATCCTAATCTTAAACCCGAAAAAACACATGCTTTTGAAGTTGGTGCTTTGTATAAAAAATTTGATTTTAAATTGGGATATACTTATAAAATTGATCCAATATCAGGAGCCGCTCTGAGAGGTAACAACCCTAATAGCTATATTTTAAGGGGAATAAATATGGATAAGGAAGACAGTTATTTCGCTTCAATTTCTAGATCGTTTGCTACCAAATGGTGGAGTTCAACTAATACTGTTAGTATGAATTATTCTAAACTTGTTGATAATACTTATTCATTTGCTTTAGGAACAACTAAGCCTCAGATATATTTGTATTCAAATAATACTTTTACAATTCCTAAATTTTTTAAAATTCTGTTACTTGCTTGGTATTTAGGTGATAAAAGTTATGGTTTAGGAGATGATAACAAGCGTTCTACAGTGTTATTAGGAATCGAAAGATCTTTTTTAGATAATGCTTTAAAGTTGAATTTTACTGCAAATGATATTTTTAAGGGGTTTAATCGATCCGGAAATTATGAAGTAGGACAAACTGAGATTTATTATCACAGAACTTATACTACCAATTACTTTAAACTAATTGCAACGTATAGTTTTGGGAATTCTAAAAAAACAGATTACAAGAAAAAGGAGCTGGAGCAAACAGAAAATAGTAGAGCAAGATAAGTTGGTTATAAAATTTAGGCTGGCTTAGAAACTATATTCTAAGCCAGTTTTTAGTGATCAGAAAGCATAATATCTGATTTAGCTTTTTTTGATTTATTCATCACAAATAATAATAACGGTAAGGTAATTGCAAAAAAGAGTCCTACTAGAAAAAAAGCATCTCTATAACTCAATAATGAAGATTGTTTACTAACAATAGCTTCCATCAATTTTAATGCCTTTAATTTGGCCTCATTATAAGCAAAACCTTTATTTTCAAAATATTTTATGTACCCATTAATTCTATCCATTGCAGTGGAGTTATCAGGTGTAATATTTGATATCAATACATTTCTATGTGAGGCATAGCGATTAACGATATAGGTGTTTATAACCGATACACCAAATGACCCTCCCAGCTGTCGCATCATATTATTTAAAGCAGCTCCTTGAGCCACATCTTTATCATCTAGAGATGAAACAGCAAGCATAGTTAGTGGCACTGTTAATAATGCTAATCCCAGTGCACGAAAAATTAGTGCGGTTGAAATTTCTGCAGCACTAGTATTTAAAGTTATTCCCGACATTCTCCAATTAAAATAGATAAAGAGTAGAAACCCCACTGCAATAATTAATACAGGAGATACTCCCTTTTGTAATAAAGTACCGCAAACTTTTAGTGCCAATAAAGCCAGTATTGCACCTGGAAGTAAAAGTAAGCCTGTTTGAGTAGGTGAAAAACTTAATAAGCGTTGCGCCACAACTGGACTAATATATATAGAAATGAACATTCCGAATCCTGTTACAAAGGTCAGAATAGCAGCAATACTCAATGATTTACTCTTAAGTACACGAAGATTAACTACGGGTTTTTCGATGGTTAACTCCCAATATATAAAAGTTATTAATGTTAGAAATGCAACAACTGACAGAACAACAATATATTTAGTTTCAAACCAATCTTCAACCTCACCTCTTTCAAGTACTGTTTGTAAGCAGCCAACCCCAATAGCCAATAAAATAA
Source organism: Flavobacterium sp. 140616W15 (assembly GCF_003668995.1). Lineage (NCBI taxonomy): Bacteria > Pseudomonadati > Bacteroidota > Flavobacteriia > Flavobacteriales > Flavobacteriaceae > Flavobacterium > Flavobacterium sp. 140616W15. The sequence goes on along the minus strand of NZ_CP033068.1, from coordinate 1,690,102 downwards.
TTCCAGTCCAATCTACTTTTGCCATTTCAGGCTTAATTGTTGGTTCTTTCAATAAGAAATAGCAAGAAATAGCTACAAGAATACCAATAGGAATGTTGATTAAAAATATCCAAGGCCAATCGTAGTTTTCAGTTATATAACCACCGAGTGTTGGACCTATAGTTGGTCCTATAAATATTCCTGCACCAAAAATAGCTCCTGCTGTTGATTGTTTGTCTTTAGGGAATAATTCAAAGATAATAACTTGAGATATTGATAATAATGCACCTCCGCCAATTCCTTGCATAAATCTAAAAAACACCAACATCCATATGTTTGAAGAATGCCCACACATGAAGGAACAAAATGTAAATAAAATTACAGAACCAATATAGTAATTACGTCGTCCGAGGTTAGCACTTAAAAAACTTGTCAGCGGTATTATAATAACATTCGCAATGGCATAAGCAGTAATAACCCATGAAGTGTCTTCTAATGTTGCTCCAAGATTCCCACTCATATGAGAGAGAGCCACATTTACAATTGATATATCTATCAATTCCATGATAGCTGCCAAAATAACTGTAATTATTAAAATTTTGCGATTTAAAGGTGTCATAAAATATAAAATTAATTATACCAATCGGTATATTTTGTTTTGTGAAAATAATCAGTATTTATTATACCGTTCGGTATATTTTTGTTTAAAAAAAATGGAGTTTGACTTTTAGTTTTCTAAGTCTTCGATAATTCTGTTTAATGATATCATGATGTCGGATAAGTGCTTTAAGTTCCCCGTTACTTTACTGATCATCACAGCGCCTTCAATTATGGCGATAATGGTTAAAGCTGTTCTTTCAGAGTCGATAGCTTTAGCTTTAAATTCTCCAGTAAGAATTCCCTGTTCTATAAAAAAAACTAGTTTGTCTTTCCAAAAAACAATAGCTCTTTCTACACCTCGTCTAAGTACAGGATGAGTATCGTCTGCTTCGGTGGCAGTATTTAGTATTGGACAGCCACCTTCAGTAATTTTTAAATGAAAATAATCAGAATATAATCTGGGATAAACTAATAATTTACCTTTATAGGTACTTTCTTTTTCAATTGCTTTAGCAAATGCATCTTGAAGTTTTTTTATATTATATTTAAAAGCAGCAATTGCTACTTCATCTTTATTTTCAAAATTACCGTAAATGCTCCCTTTTGTAAGTCCAGTTGCATCTGTAATGTCGTTTATAGATGTACCACTATATCCTTTCATATTAAAAATAGGAGCAGTTTTCTCTATTATAAATTGTTTGGTTCTAGCAGCTTTACTCATAACTAATTTTGATATTAAAATACAAATATATACCAATCGGTATAATTATTTAGCTTTTTTTAGTTTTTTTTGATGTTGATAGATTCAAAGCTATAAAGACGCAGAGATACAAAGGAAATGTATATTAGGTTTTGTGCGTAGCATCCCCGCGTGATATTTAACAAACATCTATGAGTGGAGAAACTAAAAAATTAATTCAGTGATTTTATTGTTATTTTCTAATCGAATTTCTGTATTATTACTTTCTGATGGTGTTTGGGTTGGATACCAATTCCGATTCGGTTTTACAATGATTAATAAACCTTCATCATCACCAATGGCTGCAAAAACTTCGCTATTGACATTCTTACTAAAGAAACTTAGCTGATGCTTGTTTATCAAATCTTGACCTAATTCTAGTGGTTTTTCATATACGATACCAATCTCACTAATGTTAAGTATAGATTTTATATCAAAGGATTTAGTTTCTGAATTATCCAGATCATGTCGTGCTATGAATTCTAATAGATTGCCATTATTGTCATAAAAGTAAACTGCATTGGCATTCCAATTTTCGAATCTAGTAATAATTTTTTCGTCCTCAATACGAATTAAGTCAATTTTATTGTCGCACCATTTTATAGCTTCGTCAAGTTTATTATTAGGAATATTAAAGGCGAAATGATAAATGGAATCAAAATTTTTGTTTTCGATAAACTTTAAAATAGAACTCCCTATTTGAAAGGAAACTGAGGTAGAATTGTTTTCTATAATTTGAAAACCTAGTGTTTGAGTATAAAATGCAATAGTTTTGGAGAGATCATTAGTCTGAATTTGTATGTGCTGTAATTTCATAATTGTATTTATTAGATAAAGATGTTCGGTTAAAATCTTTGTCGTTTACACAAATATATGAAAACACTATTGTACTAATTAATAAGTCTAATTGTATACCTCTATAAGAGAATCACATTTGTTTATATTCCGATTAAAGTATAATTTGAGTTAGGAATCAAGCCAGTTCTTGAAATTATTAATTTCTTTTTTACTCAAAATAATAGGGTCTGTATCGGGAATAGAAATATTTAAAAGCAATTCAATTTTCTGACTAGAATGTTTCACAATATCCTGAATATGATTTCTGTTTAAAATATATTTCCGGTTTACTTTAAAGAAAAGGGCAGGGTCTAATTTATTGATTAGTTCTTTAAGATTGCTGTTGTAAAAATAACTATTTCCAGAGTTGGTGTAAATAAACAGATGTTTACCTGTAGCATAGAAATAAGCAATGGTTTGATCGTTTATTGAAATTAGTTTATCTCTATGATTTACTAAAAAATGATGTTGAACGTTAGTTTGATTTTCAAGTGTAACAAGTGATTCAACTATAGGATTAGGATTAAATGCTTCTTTTATGTTTTTGTATTTTGACAAGGCTTCTAATAACTCTTCTTCCTCATAGGGTTTAAGAAGGTAATCTATAGTAAAATGTTTGAAGACTTTTACAGCATAAGAGTCGTAAGCAGTAATAAAAATTACAGGGCATGAAATAGTTGCTTTTTCAAATATATCAAGGCTTTTACCATCACCAAGATGGATATCCATAAAGGCAAGATCAACCGTGTTTTCTTTGAAAAAAACAACAGCATCTTTTACTGATTTTATCAAAGTTATTTCACTTATGGCAATAATACTTTGCTGTTCCAGAATTGATTTTAGATAACTTGAAGCAAGATGTTCGTCTTCAATAATTACTATTTTCATTTATTCTTTTTTTTTACAAAGTTAAAAAAAAAGCTCCGTTAAAAACGGAGCTAGTTAATTTACAATTCTGGATTGTTTAATCTTGCATCTAATGGGAAAGGCAATGTGTATCTCGGATCATTCTGGATCAAAGTATAAGTCTTTCCACTCAATGTATGCACGATTTGTTTTTGAGTAGTTCTTCTCAAATCAAACCAACGTTGTCCTTCAATAGCAAACTCACGTTGTCTTTCTTGATATATAAAGTCAAGAAGTTCTGTTTGATTCATAGCACTAATCTTTGTACTCAATTGTGCGAAACCTGTGGTATTATAGCGGTTTTTAATAAAAATTAATGTAGTTGTTCTTGCTGTAGCAAGATCATTTAACTGTGCGGAAGCTTCTGCTTTAGTCAAATACAATTCAGAAGTTCTAAACGTGTTTTTTTGGTATATTTCGCCACCTTTTAAAAATATAAACCCATTTCCACTTGCTTTATAGTACACATTAAAACGCAAATCATTAGCTTGGTCATATGTATTTATTAAGCTTGGAGCTGGATAAGCAGATCTTTTTAATTTGTTTTCAAATGTATTTTCAAGAGCCATTATTGATTCTTTAGTATCATAATTATTTGGCAAAATAGGAGTAGCATTTAAATCAACTAATGCGTTATTAATAGCCAATCCTTTGTCTGCAGCTTGTAAAGCTTGAGCCCATTGTTTTTGATATAAGTAAACACGTGACTCCAATGCGTATAATGCAGCTTTAGAAAAACGATAGTTTAGTCCTGTTGCTTGAGTATCTTTATTAAGAAGTTTTTTAGCTGCCTCTTTATCTGAAATAATTTGCCCGTAAATAATCGCTACGCTTTCTGGTTTAAAGACTTGTTCTAAATCTATCTCTAATGCCAATGGAACACCTCTCTCAGAATTTGCAGTCGTTGCATCATATTGTTTTGCAAATAGATTAACTAAGTCAAAGTAAGCAAATGCTCTTAGTGCGTAAGCCTCCCCAATCAATTGATCTTTCTCAGGCGAAGCTTCAAGTTTGTTGTTAGCTTCGTTAATAATTACATTGGCATAAAAAATGCAATTGTATAATGCACCATATGGAAATTTTGTAGCAATAAGGTCGGGATTTGCATCATTCCAGATATAGTTATCTTTATAGAATGCATAATCATTACTTTCTTCTTCAAGAATCATTTCATCTGTTCTTAAAGCAGTAAGTGATTTATGTAAAGGAAATACAGCATATCCTCTAGTAAGAACAGCTCTAAAATCAGTAAGTGTTTCAGGAATCACTTTCCCTACTGGTTTTACGTCAAGGTAATCATCACAGCTTGAAGCCACAATTGCAGCTACAAAAAGGAATAGGTATTTTGATATATTTTTCATCTTAAATTAATTAAAAAGTTATGTTACATCCTAATGTTAATGATTTAGGAATAGGCTGAGCATAGATATTACCATAAGACTCAGGATCAAAATATCCTTTGTAATCAGAGCTAATTACAAATAAATTTCTTCCTTCAATACTGAATCTTAGACTATCAAAAAACATTTTTTCTACTGCTTTTTTAGGCAAAGTATATCCAAAACGTAAACTGCTTAATCGCATATAACTCATTTCATGTACCCAAGTATCTAAGTATTTGTTGGTATTTATTGGATTTGCTCCAGCATACCATTTGTAAGCCATCCAAGAGTCTCCAGCGCCGTTATTCCCAACAATTCCTGGTAAGTTTGATCCTGTGTTATTTGGTGACCAAGCATTTAGAATATCAGTAGTAAAGTTTTTTCCACGATCTACCATTGCACCATTGTACGGAGGCGTCTCCACAACTGTTTGCTTAATATTAAAAGTGGTAGCAACTGTAATATCAAAATCATGAATTTTGAAAGTATTGGTAAAACCACCAGTAAACTTAGGATCTAAATCTCCAGCATAAGTAAATAAATCTCTTATCTCTTTAATATCGAGTTTAGATTGTGCAAACTCTCCAGGTATAACATCAGCTAAAGCATCGTATAACTGAAAGAAGGTTTGGGTATTAACTGTTTCTCCTTTTTTATTTACAAACAAAGGGTATCCATTTTCATCAACTCCATTTGTTTTTAAAGCAAATACCGCTCTTACTGGGTATCCTTGTAGTGATGGAGTAAGTTCATTTTCTCTAATTTGCACACGATCAACATGGCTCTTATTGTGTGAGAAATTAATATTAGTTGTCCATTTAAAATTTGGACGATCAATATTTTTTGTTGCTAATGCAATCTCAAATCCTTTATTAGATACTTGCGCCCAGTTTAAGGTAGTGAACTCAAATCCATTTTCAACAGCAAGTGACTGAACACCAATTAAATCACTACTTTTTCTTCCATACATATCAGTAACGATACTAATACGGTTATTGAATAAACCTAAGTCCATACCAAAGTTGGTATTTTCTGTTTTTTCCCATCTTAGTTTATCATTTGGAGGAGATAATATAGTAATAGTAGGTTCAGATTGTCCTGGCAAAAGACTTACAATACCATAATCACCTACCACAAACGGAGATGTTCCTTTGTCTATATTTCCTTGCAATCCATAAGAAGCACGTAATCTTAAGTTAGATAGTGTTTCATTGCCTTTTAAGAAATCTTCTTCAGACACTAACCAAGAAGCAGAAGCGGCCCAAAGTGGTAAGTATTTGTATTTTGGATCTACACCAAATAAATCAGAACCATCATAACGTACACTTCCGAAGAAAGTATATTTTCTATCATAGGTGTAAGATGCTGTTGCAAAAAAAGATGCAAAAGCATTTTCATTCTCAGACTTTTTGTAGGCTCTATAAGCTGCATCATTTGCAAGATCGGCGCTTGGGAAAATGATTTGGATAGAAGTTAATGTTTTTGGATCGTAACCAAATGCTTTGGTTGCAATACTAGTATTGTAATTTCTTCTTAATTCACTTCCTGCCATCAATTCCAACTCGTGTTTCTCATTGATAACAGTTGAATAGTTTAACATCGTTTTCCAGTTGTATTGGAAAAAATCGGTATTGTTATTTTGAATTATTCCACCTTCTGGAAGAAAATAACTTGGCTTACCATTATTAAATCTACGTGTTTTTTCTCTTTCTTTTCTTGTAAAATAAGTGTCTTTACCCGCATATTTTTCACTTGAAGTATTATCAAATTGTAAACCAATTTGGGTACTTGCTTTTAAGCCTTTTGTAATTCTGTAATCGATATCAAGAATAGCTTTAATAGCTCTGTTTTTTAATTCGTAAGAAGAGTTTTCTCTTTCTTCAATAAAATTAAAAGGGATGTAAGTATCAGAATAACCGCTAATATCTTTATCATAGTTATAACTTCCATCAGGATTAAAAGGAGTTAAATATGGGTTTACTGTTCTTGAATAATTTGATGGATTTGTAAAACCATCTGTGTCCGTTATGTATGATTTTGTTTTACTTTCAGATCCAAATAATCCAATACCAATATTTAATTTATCTGTTACTTCAAAATTATTTTTTAAAGTAACGTTATATCTGTCGTAACCAGTTCCTATTGTAGCACCTTCTTCATTATATGCTCCTAAAGAGAAGTAGTAATCAGATTTTTCGCCACCACCAGAAAAGCTCAAGCCATATTGCTTATTTATAGCCGTTTGGTATAATAAATCACCCCAATTAGTATTGTTGTTTCTTAAATTATTAATAGCATTCTGTGTGTCTGATGACAATGCCGAAAAACCTCCCGCTCTATAAGCCCCTAATTCATTAGACTTATTTAGGATACGAGAAATTTCTCCGCCACCATCTCTGTAGGTTAAGTCAGATCTACTAGCTAATCCTAATTCTAGATCTACTTTTTGAGAAGCATTTAAAAGATTCAATTTTGAAAAATCTGGTTTTTGAGTAACAAAAGTATTAGCGATGAAATTTACTTTCATAGTACCTTTTTTACCTTTTTTGGTAGTAACAACAATTACCCCATTTGCAGCTCTGGCACCATAAATTGCAGTAGCAGCAGCATCTTTTAAAATAGTAATATCCTTGATATCGTCAGGGTTTAATCCTGCAATAGAAAAGTTATTTAATTCATCGATATTGTCTTTGTCAAAATTCTTAGGAACATCGTTACTTTCTAATGGTAAACCATCTAATACCCATAAAGGATCTTGTGAACCTGAAAGCGATGCAGTACCACGAACTCTGATTTTTGCAATTGCACCAGGAGCTCCTGTTGTTTGAGTAACAGCAACACCAGCAACTTGACCGATTAATAATTGATCTAAACTCGCAACACCGGCTTGTTGAATATCAGCCATATTAACTTTGGCTACAGCCGAAGTCAATTTTCTTTTTTCAATTTTTTGGTATCCCGTTACTACAACTTCTTTAAGTTCACTTAAATCAGCTTTTAAAGAAATAGTATAGCTGTTTTGAGAGGTAATATTAATAGTATAAGATTGGTATCCCATGTAAGTCACACGTACACCAGTGGTATTTTTGTCTATTTTTAATTCAAAATTACCATCAAAATCAGTAACAGTTCCAATACTAGCGCTTTCTATAACACCTTTTTGGTTTGTACTGTTAGATACTGAGCTGTTCTCAACATAAACTGTTGCACCTGGAATAGGTAATTTGTCTTGGTAATCTATTACCTTTCCTTTAATCGTTCTAGTTTCTTGAGCATACCCGACTACTGTCAGGAATATGCTTAAGATGTAAATTAATTTTTTCATTTCTGGTTTAATTGGGATAAAAGTTTTATAAAGTGGTATTTAAAGCTCTCTCTATTCGTTGAATCAAATCAAAATAATGGTTTTGTGTTTCTTGATTTCCAATATTTTTCTTAGTTCTCAATAATTGTAATACTTGTTTTAATTCTCCTTTTTTATCAGATGTAACTTCTGAAACTCTCTTAAGAGAGGTTTGATTGATGTTACGCGCCATTCTTGATTCATCTAATTGATTACATAAATGGGGGATGTTTAGATTCTCTTTTATTTCGATTAGTTTTTTACCGTCTGTTTTTTCAAAAAGTTTATTTGTAGAAACGATAAGTACATCAACATAATTTTTTTGTGTCATACGCTCCATAATCGTTAATGACTTATTCTGAATTGTTGGAGCAAAAATACTTTGACGCATGGTTTTAAATAATTGCGTTACTGTAAACACATTTTCTTTAGCTCCATTACGTTGAAATAATTCATCTTCTGTAATTCTCAATAAACGATCATCACTAAGCATACTATAGATAATACCGTATTGTAATTCTCTTGCTAGGGTATAAGGAGTATACTCATATGGTCCAAGTGGAGAATCCTTTAATGGATTTGTTTTATCTAATATTGGATTAAAAAACAACCATTCAGGAATAGTTATACTGTTTTTTAATAAATAAGCGACAGCTCTTTTTTGGATTGCAGCAGGAACAGCAACATAACTTGCTTTATTATCACCATGAACAGTTGTGTTAAGATAAACACCTCCTAGATTACCTAATACATGTCTGTTATAAAGTTGCCATTGTCCTATAGTACCAATATAAAGTTTACCAGTTTCATAATATGATTCATCTTTATCGTATGTCCAATCTAGAATACTATTAACAACTCTTTTTAAGTTTTTAAGGCCATATTCACTTGCTTTCATTGCATCATTTCCTAAATCTTCAGATTGAGAACGTGGATCAATTATTTCACCTTGTTGTTCTCCATAAAAATAAATTGGATCGTTTTGATGTTTTTCAATTAAACCATTTATAGCCTTGTGCTCTTCTTTTTCGTCACCATACCATCTGTATCCCCATTCGATAGCATATTTGTCGTATTCACCAATTTTTGGAGTAATAGCTTCTACATGATCTTCTGGTTGTGCAATGTAATTGTAACGAGCATAATCCATAATTGATGGAGCAGTTCCTCCCATTTTTGCCGTAAAATCTTTAGAACGCAATGATTCAACATCATAAGCAAATGAAGAACCCATATTGTGTTTTAAACCAAAAGTATGTCCTACTTCATGAGAAGAAACAAATCTGATAGCTTCACCCATATGTTCGTCGCTAAATTTATTCCCTCTAGCTTTAGGATCAATTACTCCAGTTTGAATACGCATCCAGCTGTGTAATGAAGTCATTACGTTATGCCACCATATAATGTCAGATTCAATAATTTCACCACTTCTAGGATCTACAACTGCAGGTCCCATAGCATTTGATTTTGGAGAAGCTACATATGTAATAACTGAGTAACGTACATCATCAATATCAAAATCTGTATCTTCTTCTGTAGGCTCTTTTGCTATAACTGCATTTTTAAATCCAGCTTTTTCAAAAGCTACTTGCCAATCACGAACACCTTCTATAATGTATGAACGCCATTGTTTTGGTGTAGATGGATCAATATAATAAACGATAGGTTTTTTAGGCTCTACCAATTCTCCTCTACGGTATTTTTCAATATCTTCTTTTTTTGGCTCTAATCTCCAACGCGTAATTAGTTCCTTTTCACGCATTGCATGTTGATCATCACTAAAGTACCAGTGTTTTTCTGTAAAATAACCAATACGTTTATCTGAAAAACGAGGTTGCATAGGAACTTTATCTAATAAAATAATGTTACTAGTTACTCCAAGCGTAACAGATAGGGCAGGACCACCACCTTCACTTACTGATGTAGTAAGTTGTGATTTAACCACAATGTTTTTAGGAAATGATTTAGCAAATTCAATATAAGATAGATCCGATTTAACAGAACCACCAAAACCAATGTTGCTTAAAACATCGTTAAAGCTTTTTTGTTTACCATCAAAAACTTTGTTTGCTTTAATAATTACTGAAGTTGAATCATTGTTTTTTGCTTCAATATCAAAAACTTCTATAATAGATTCCGAAAAATTATTAATCACAGAAGCAGTTATTGCATCTCCTTTTGGAGAAGAAACACTAGGAACAGATGATTTAACCCATACTTTTTTGGCTACAAGGTCTTTATGAAAAGTAATGATCTTGTTTTCATAATTCATTCCTTTGTTTAGTCCAGCCTCATTAACTTGCATTGGGACATTAGAAATTTTATTTACCACAAGAAATTCTCTTTGAAAAGAGAATCATTTATTTCAAGATAAAGATCAGTTTTAACTTGTATTATATTAAACAGCCCTTTTTTTACAGTACCATCTTTTATAAGGTCATTATATTTTTTCCTTTTTTGTTACTTGTAGAATCTTTAACTTGTTCTGTTTTTTCTTTTCTACTTTTCTTGTCTTTTTTCTGCGCAATAATAACGCTACTATTAATTAATAATAGTAGAATTAATGTGTTTTTTAAATTTTTCAATAATGCCTTTTCCCTCATTTGAAGTTAAGTTTAGGTTAATTTTTCGCCTAAAATATTCCATCTGTTACGTTAAAAAAAACTAAAACGGAGTGAGTGGCTTTTTTTTGGGAGTGAATGCTTTTTTTAATCAATTAAGGGTAAAATACAGACAAAAAAATCATCCGTTTTAAATGTCTCAAAATCGTTTTTAGAATAAAAATTATAAATACTCTTTAAGTATTTGTGACCAAATTTAGATTCCTTCTCGAAGTTTTGTTTTTCGTTTAGAGTATTGGTAATGATTACCATGTTTTCTTTAATAATAATTGTTATTTTTAAAGGGTTTTCATCAGAGGCAATATTATGCTTAATTGCATTTTCTATGGCAATCTGGAAAGATAAATAAGGAACTTTTTTTAACAAAGCGTTATTGTCTTCAATTGTAATTGTAAATTCAAACTCTTCCTTAAATCTAGTTTGTTGTAAAAAAATATATTTCTCAATAAAAAGAAGTTCCTCCTTAAGACTAACAATATTTTGTTCTGGTGGATTGATTAAATACCGATAAATTTTAGATAAATTCAGTGTGAATTTACGTGCTACTTTGGTATTACTTTCAATTAACATATAAAGAGAATTCAAAGAATTAAATAAAAAATGTGGATTTATTTGTTCCTTTAATTGTTGCAATTGAATTAATGCTTTTTCTTTCTTTATTTTTTCATTTTCTAAACTTAATTTATTTTTTTCTTTAGCCAAATCTTCTTTTTCTTGAAAGCTTTTACGCGTAAAAATCGCAAACAAATAAAAGAATACAAGTAAGATGGCTGTAGTTATAAAATAAATTAGTGACGCATACTTTTTTATAGCGTTTACATCTTCATTAGCAATATTTTCAGGAAAGTTTACACAAACATACCAATCAGTATCATCTACCTTTAGGCGTTGTGTATACCTAACAATATCTAATTTTAAGTATTCTGAAAGAGCGGTTCTTTTGGTGAAACCCTTTTTGGGAGCAAAGATTGTATCTGATGCAACGACATCAGTTATTTTAAAAACATTTTGTTTAATAAATTTAATTTCGGGATGATAGAGTATAGTTCCGTCTTTATCAAATACAAAAGCATAATTTTCGGCCAATTGATCTACAGTTGAAAAATAGAAACGTAATTCTTTTAAATCAATATCATAACCATAACGTACTATTTCGCCATTTATAGCTTTAGACTTAATATAAATGCGCCAAAAAAAGTTATCACCATCTTTAGTAATAGTATTGAATTTGTCTTTGTCACCATTTTTAGCGATAAAATCATTTATCTCAGCTGTTAAATTGGTGTTTTTTTTAGAGTTGCTAAATTCTATTTTGCCATCATTTATCTGAAACCAATTGTTCTTTACAAGATTTTGATTGGCGTGTATGGCACTTAATACTTTTAAATTATCCGATAAATTGTTAGAAGTACTAATTTCAATAATTTGGGTTATTTCTTTTTGAACTTCTAGAAAACGTGAAAATTCCAGTGCTAGAACTTCTTGTTTTTTAATAAAACTACGTAGTGAATTGGTCGAATTTGATTTTTCGGATATTTGCGTTATTAAACTGCTTAATATGTAAATAGAAAACAAAGTTAGGACTACGAAAACAATTCCTAGAATAAAGAAGTTACGCCTAGAAAGGCTATGTTTTAAAGTGAATTTCAATGCTGTTCCTTAAAAATAAGGGATATAAAGACCCTTAATGTAATGTGGTATTATTTTTTATAAGGCTGCAAATCTAGTGTTTTATTTCGAAGAATAAATGTTAATTTGTTCATAATGAAGATAAAAGGAGGGAGCTATGTACAAGAAAAGTCTAATTAGTAACAATTAGACTTTTCAAATTATTCAGATTAACTTATAATATCGACTGTTCAATAATATTTAATTTTCTTATATTGAAACGACACGGAACTGTCCTTCATAAGTGTTATTTTTTCTTGGAACAAAATATCCTATTGTTTTTACATTACTCCTATAAATTGTACCTATGCCCTCAAAAAATATATTACGATTAAGGACACCGTTTATTGTGAGTTGAACTGTCATAGCTCCACTACCGCGATGATAAAAGTCAATATGATCATATGAGTAGCCAAATGTTAAACCTATTAATGTCGAAGAAACATTTCGAATTCCACTTTCACCATAAGTATTTTGCAACTCAAACCTTTCATATTGGAACGATATAAACAAAGACATATTACGCTTAAAAAGACTGAATAATTGAGGTACAGGAACTTCTGTTTGAAAAGAAGTATATCCATAATTAGTCCCGTCATAATACCTATTATTAGAGTAATCAGAATTTGAAATTTCAGAGAATTCTTTTGAATTAATATTATTTATAATTTCTTTATTTTTTTCTAAATATATTTCATGAGACATTACATTCTCTAAGTCTTTTAGAGATTCAACTGTAATAGCATTACTACTATCGATTGTGTATGAAAAAATAACATTCGCTGGATCTAAACCTAATTCTTCAAATTTTTTAAGAATAAGTTTCTTCTTATCGGCTTGTGTTGTATTAATATTGTCTAAATTGTCGCTGTCTGAGTCAGAGCAAGAATTAATGGATATGAGAACCATTAATGCAGTAAGAAATAATAGAGTTTTTTTCATAATCAAAAAAATAATAATTAAAAAGTTGTTATAAAAGCAAACAAGATATCTTGATGATTATTCTAACGCAAATGATTCAAGCTATACGAGATTATCCTCAATGTTTTTGTCAATAATATTTTGCAAAATTTATAAACTCATAACAAAGAGAATAATTTTCAAATTATTTTTTTGATTCAATAAACGTTATACTTAAGAAAGTTAAGATTATTTTCGAGCTTATTAATTTTATAAGAAAAATATTTAACTTTCATTTAGGTTTTGAGTAATTTGTAAAGAATGTTTTACTTTTAACATTGCTAATATACTGTTTTTTTATGTTCAATATATTTTTTGTAAGTTAAATATTGTAAAATATTTAACTTACTCACTTGTCAGTGAGTACGCTATAAAAAAAAGGCTCAGAATTTCGTGAAATAAATAATGAAATTATATTATTTGAGTAATAATATAAAAAAATAATGAAGGTCAAAAAAGTGAATAATAATATGACAAAGGAGTTATTGTTTTGCACAAGATGTAAAGCGATATATCTAAGCTAATAGTTTGATTTGAGCAATGACAAATAAAATTAAAAGAATAAAAAAATCTACCCTTTTATCTGAAGGTGTTCCAGTCTTTTTCCAACTAATGTTTTAACCCCTACAGGCTTAAATCCTAATTTTAAATATAGTTTTTTAGCATTTGGATTTCCTTCATCCACAAGTAAACCAAGAGTTTTATGCTTTTTTGTTACGTATTCGTCTATCAAAAACTGTAATAGTTTAGAGCCAATACCTTTTCCTTGACATTTAGGGTTAACGCCTAATGTATCAATATAAATTTCACCTTTTTGAGTTTCGTCTTCAGGATTGAAATTCTTATTATAATGTGTTCTAACATATTGTGCAATAGGTTCTCTCAAGAGATGCAATTTAGCTCCATCATATATATTTACAGCAGCAACAATTTCATTGTCATCTTCTACTACAAAGCAATTTTTATAAGAATATTGATTATTTTCTTTTTCTACAAAATGCAATAAAAAATCTTTAGCTTTGTTATAGTCTTCTTTACCAATAAATTTATATACTATATCTTCCATTGCCAACAACAAATATGTTACAATATCATTTGAATCGTTTATAGTTGCTTTTCTTATTATCATAACCAATTATTTTCGTTTTGGCAAAAATACCTTAAACTAGTATATATACCAAAATCGGATACATATATTAAGTTTTATTTGGGTTTTTTCTTGTAAATTAGTTTCATCAAACAATTACGGAATAAAATTATATAAATAATAATTGCTGATTTTTAATTTAAATATGTTTATCTTTTGTCTTAAAAATAAACAATTAAATAAAGCATTTAAGATAGCAACAAGCTTTTAGATAAAAGTTTTTGTAAAATTTGTAGGAATCATTTTTTTTGGCTTAAATTGCAATCCTATTCTTATTTTTTATAGAATTAAAGGATCTCAATTTGTAGAATAAGTTCTAGAGTTAGATTCTCTAATGTTCTACATAATGATAAAATTTAGCGGTTTATTTTTGCATAATATCCTTTTCATAAAAAAGAAATTTTATTTCTATATAATTAAAATATGTAAATTGTATTAGCATTTTTATTTTTAAATTTAATTAAGAGAACTCCCCCCAAATCTCTATTAAATAGTTGTTATAGTTTTAGTTTAGTATTAATTTTTACATAAAAATAAGGTTATCAATTAAGCTTGTTTTTTTTATTGTAAGTCATAATTTAATATTTTAAAAAAAAGCAGTATCTATTTTAAATTGTAGTACATGATGCTACATCAAATACCTATATTAAAAGCATTTATTATGAGTTAGTAATTTTTGACTCATTTTTTATCTTAAAAAAATATATATTTTGATTGAAAAAAATTTGATAAGCGATAGATTTAGTTTTGCAAAACTAAAATTTGAACATAGAAAAGTAATTCATTATACTTTGCTGGCATTTGTTATTCTATTACAAATTATGGCGGTTATAATCTGGCATAATGAAACTACAAATGAGGATAAAATGTCAAAATATTTTGACTCAATAAGTAATTTAGGAAACCTAAAGCAACTGACCAATGAGATAAGCGATTCATTTATCAATTCTCAAAAATATTACAATCATTATATAAGTAATAAAGATGAAGCTTCGTTAGAAAAATATTCGGCTTCATTAATGGAGACAGGCGAATTGGTTAATAAACTGAATGATGCTACTGAAAAAAATATAGAGTTTAAAAAAGTATTAATTGAGAAAAGTAAATCAGAGTTGGGTATTCTTGCTCTAAAATCAACAATTGACTCTATTATTAATCTGCAAACCGAACCAAAAAATCAAGAAGCTTTAAATATATTAGATTTTAAAAAATTTGAGTATAATAAAATTCTAGATAGCATAAAGACAGATTCTTATATGAAAATCGACAGTGTTTCTAAAAAAGGTCTTTTTTCTAGATTAGGAGATGCGCTGGCTGGGAAAACAGAAGTACAAAAAGAACAGTTAAAGATCATTGTAACAATGAAGTATAATGACAAACTTGTTTCTGGAAGTATTGAAGATCAAATTAAGAACGTCTTTTTGACAACTAATAAATACTATGAAAGTCAGTTTAATAATTTAAAAAAGACATTCACAAAGCTCAGAAACCAGGATTTAAAGCTTACAGAACTCAATAGTAAATTATTAAATCTTAGCGCAACGGTATTACCTAATTACAGTAAACCTATTAATGAACTTCAGGCAGATTCTCAAAAGAAATTAGAGAATCAATACAAGTCAAATATAACAGTTAGAAATTACACATTATTAATTTTAATAATACTAATGTTTATTGTTTCTATTATACTTTTTAGCTTTACTAGAATAGCTTTTGAGTATGAGAAAAGATTGACTATAGCTCAGGATCAGATACGTCAGAGTTTAAGTTTTAAGAACAGGATTATGGGTATGATAAGTCATGAAATTAGATCTCCTTTAAGTATAATTTCTATGTATAGCAAGAAGATAAGCTCTTCTATACAAGATATTGAAATTAAAGATACTTTCAAGTCTATTCAGTTTACCACTAATTCATTGCTTTTATTATCAAATCAGATTTTAGAATATTCTAAAGAAGAAAACTATGAGCTCAAGCTAAAGAACAAAAATTTTCACTTAAAAACAGAAATAAATCAAATCATTGATTCCTTGTCTTCACTAGTAGAAACTAAAGGAAATAAAATAGAACTAAATTCTAATTTAAATTCTGACGATGAAGTATATTCTGATGCAACAAAAATTCATCAACTCTTTTATAATATAGTTGGTAATGCCAATAAATTTACAGAGAACGGCCGTATAGCTATTACTATCGATCTGGATAAAAATTCTGATTATGAATATAATTTAAAAATAGAAATTCAAGACACTGGAGCTGGTATTCCAGAAGAAAACTTGAAGAATATATTTGATTTGTATTACCAAGGGAATGTTTCTAATAAAATGAATGATTTGGGAGTTGGTTTGGGACTTAATCTATGCAAAGAAATAGTTGAATTATTTGATGGTGAAATCAATGTGGAAAGCGAAGAAGGAAAAGGTACAAAAGTTGTATTTAATTTAATTTTAAGTCCAGCTTAAAATACTACAGAAACCACTACTGCTTTTTAATATTTACGAATAATAAGCAGGGTGTAATTAATTTAATAGAAAGATAATGAGCGCTTCAAACAACTATAGTTTTTTAATTGCCGACGACCATGTTGTAGTTCGTCAGGGAGTTGGTATGATTATTAAGGAGCTGTTTATGAGTGCAACAGTTTACAAGGCGGCAACTTTTATAGATACATTTAAAATTTTAAAAGAAGTAAAAATAGATTTATTGATTTTGGATGTTAATTTCCCTGATGGCAATAGTATAAATATTTTGACAGAAATTAAGGTGATTCAGCCTGATATAAAAATTTTGATATTTTCTGCTTTAGAAGAAAACATCTACGCCATGAGGTATCTTAATGCAGGTGCATCTGGTTATTTAACTAAAGAAAGCTCTGAAGATGAAATGAAATTGGCTATCAATTCAATGATTTCATATGGTAAATATATAACTCAAAATATAAAAGATAAAATACTTGACTCTTACATTTCAAAAAACCAACAAATCCGTTAGAAGCTTTATCAAATAGGGAGATGGAGGTAGCTTTATTATTTGTTAAAGGATACGGTAATCTAGAAATACTGGAGTTATTAAAAATAAAAAAAACGACAGTTAGCACCTATAAAAATAGAATTTTTGAAAAATTAGAAGTAGATAATTTAGCCGAACTTATAAAGATTTTTCAATTATATCATGATGAAACTACTTAGTTTCAAAGGCTTTATTATTTGTTAACATAAATATTTTAAAAGTGAAGGTATAATTCCTTCACTTTTTTTATGCAATAAAGCCAACTAACAAGATTACAATCTGTAGAACAAGTTCTATATTAAGTAGTTTTTAGTACTATAAAGTATTGATTTTATTGGTAATATATTTGTAATGTAAATAATGAAATAAATATATTCTGAGATTTTTTAATGTGTTTTTTGATTTTATTGCAATTTATTAAAATGATTTTGAGAGAGTTTATTTTGCTCCATGAGCATCTTAAATTAAGTATTAATTAGTTTAGAAATATATGATATGGTATACGATTTTTACAACAGAGGTAGTTCTAATGCTATAAAAAATATTTGCTCAAAATCTCGTGAAGATAAGAGTGCTGTTTTCTCAGATTTTTTTTTTAATGCATCAGAATTTAGAGCTCAAGAGCTAAAGCTAAAAGTTTTAGAAGAGCGTTTTAGATTTGCTTTAGAAGCTTCAAATACTGGAGTATGGGATTGGGATATAAGAACAAATACTGTTTTTTATTCTTCTCAATCTTTTAAAATACTCGAAGTAAATTCGGCCGCTATTTTTGATAATCCAGAGCGTTGGGATGAGATTGTACATCCAGACGATTTGGAAGAGTATTATGCAACAATTAAAGAGCATTTTGAAAATCATACTCCATTTTATGAAAATTACCATAGAGTATTAACTTCTAGCGGAAGATACAAATGGATTCTTGATAGAGGAGAGGTAATAGAGCGTGATAGTAATGGTAAACCTTTGCGAGTTATAGGTACTCATACAGATATCACCTCACAAAAGGAAAAAGAATTAGAATTGGTTAAAACTATGAAACTGTACAGTGAAAAGAATAGCCAGTTGCTGAATTTTTCACATATAGTAGCTCACAATTTAAATTCGCATGCAGGGAATTTAAAATTGCTATTAGATATGATTGATGCAGAAAATAAAAACATAGAGAATAGTGAAGCTTTTAGCTATTTGCGAACGGTATCTGATGATTTAAATAAAACAATTACTGATCTATCTCAAATCGTTAATATTCAGAATAATGTAAATATTGTTGTTAAGCCTTTAAACTTAAACAATTATTTAAAGAAAGTACTAAATGTTGTTAGTGCATACAACTATAGAAATTTAGGGACAATTATAAACAATATTCCAAAAGATGCAATTATTAACTTTAATCCAGCTTATTTAGAAAGTGTTTTATTGAATTTTTGTACTAATGCTATTAAATATGCTCATCCAGAAAGAGACTTAATAATTGAGTTCAATTTTTTTATCGATAATGGAAAAAAAGTATTGACGATAACTGATAATGGTCTGGGTATAGATCTAAAAAACACGGGCATTTGTTATTCGGAATGTATAAGACATTTCACAAACATCAAGATGCACATGGCATCGGTTTATATATCACTAAGAACCAAATAGAATCAATGAATGGAGCTGTAAGCGTTGAAAGTGCAGTTGGGGTGGGAAGTACGTTTACAGTAACATTCAATGATTAAAATAATAGCATAGCTAAAATATAAAATATATAATTAATTTTTAAAAATGGAAAAATTTGTAATTGTAAAAAACGAAAACGATGAGTTTCAATTTTATTTTACTGACAATAACGGAGATACAATTTTAAGAAGCAGTGGATACACCCGAAAATTTATGTGTGAAAAAGGAGTTGAATCTGTAAAAACGAATTCACAAGACAGCACTAAATTTTTCAAAAAAACAATTTCAGATGAGAAGGTTTATTTTAATTTAAAGGCTTTTAACGGGAAGATTATCGGAATGAGTAAAATGTATGAAGATAGGATTTCGCGTGATAAAGGAATAAATTTTTTGAAAGAAAAAGCACTGAATGCTCCTGTAGAAGATCAAACTAAATCAGCTGAAATCAGTATAAATACATCTTCTTTAGTATATTAATATTTAATTGGTTAGATAACTTACTTAAACAAGAAGATTAAAAAAGCCCTCTAAGATTTCTTAGAGGGCTTTTAATTTGATAGAATTATTTTTTTGATTCTTCTACAGAAACTTTTCTAAATTCTTTCAATAATTTCTCTAATTCTAGAGTTGATTTACGAGCTCTTGGTCCTGCAGCTTTTACGCCTTTATCCATTAGAGACTCATATTCAGTTTTGAATGTTTCGAATTCAGTTGTAATTTTGGCGAATAAGTCGTTCATGATATGCTTTTATTTAATTAGAGCGCAAAAGTAAAATTTTGTTTGTAAGAACTAAATATTTTGCTGTTAAAATCATCATTTTTTTTACGACCTAATATTCTACTTCAAATTGTTATTGTAAATACATAAAAAGTGCTAAGTCATTGAAAATATTGCGATAATTTATCAGTTTTAATAAACTATAATAAATTGACTTTTATTAATCTCTTCTAATTAATGTAAATAGTTTACTAAATTGTTTAAATTTTGTATTGTTTTATGCTTTCAAGAAGAGGAAAAACGCTTACTCAGCCTTTCTAATTAGCGGTATGACCTTTGTTCCTATTAATTCTATTGCGTTCATTAATTGCGTATGAGTAAGTCCAGCATTATCCATTTGAAAAGTAAATCTCGAAATGCCACCAAGTGATTCACTATGTCTAATGATTTTTTCAGCTACTTGTTCTGGATTCCCTACAACCAAAACTCCTTTTTCGTCGATAAGACTATCAAACTGTGTTTTTGTAACAGGAGGCCAACCGCGTTCTTTTCCAAGTTTGGTCCAAAGTTCGGCATAACCTGGATAATAATCAGTGATTGCTTTTTCATTCGTACCACCTACATAACCTGGCGAATGCAAGCCTACTTTTAATTCTTTGGGAGTAAATCCTGCTGCTTTACCAGCTTCTCTATATAAATCAATTAACGGACGAAAACGATGTGTTTGTCCTCCAATAACAGCAACCATTAATGGTAATCCAAGAGTTCCTGCTCTCACAAAAGATTCAGGAGTTCCGCCAACGCCTAGCCAAATTGGTAATTTTTCTTGTAATGCTCGTGGGTAAACAGGAAGGTTATTTAAAGCAGGACGAAATTTACCTGACCAAGTAACAAATTCATTATCTCGTATTTGCAGCAAAAGTTCCAATTTCTCTTTAAAAAGTTGGTCGTAATCATTAAGATTAAACCCAAATAGAGGATAAGCCTCTATTGATGATCCACGTCCAACGACAATTTCTGCTCGTCCTTTGGAAATTAAATCCAGAGTAGCAAAACTTTGATACACACGGACAGGATCTGCGGCGCTTAAAACACTCACTGCACTTGATAAACGTATACGACTTGTTTTTGCTGCAGCTGCGGCTAAAATTACTGCCGTTGCAGAATCTAAAAATTCTTTTTTATGATGCTCGCCAATACCAAATATGTCAAGACCTACCTGATCAGCTAGTTCAATTCTTTGTAATAATTGCTCCATTGCATCTACGCTACTTAGCGTATTATTATCTCCGTACATTGCAGAGGCAAAACTGTCTATTCCTATTTCCATCATACAGTAAAGATACTAAAATTTACTATGCATTATTATAGCAGTTTATACGTATCAGTTAGCATAATTTAGACTAACAAACATAGTACTTATTTAATACTAGATTATTTTTAAATTAAAATGGTCAAAAAGGTAAATGTTTAAGTAGCACTAGATACCTACTTATTTAAAGTTACAATCTGGCACAATATTTGTTTTTATTAAAACAAGGGAAATTCCTTATGAATAATAAAATTAATTTGATAATAGTATATACAATGAGAAAAATACAATTAGCTGGTGCAATTATGATTGCATCCTTAATCATCACTTCTTGCAAAAACGAGTCTAAGGAATCGGAACTTGATAAAGAATCAACAAGTATACCAAGCACAGAAGTGGCTGCTTCTACAGAAATTATTACTGATACTGTTACTAACAGTGAAGGAATCCAATTAATTACAAACTTCAATAATGAAAAAGGTACGTTGACTATTGATTTAAGTGGTGAAAAGATTGAAATGATTCAAGACACTACAGCTTCTGGTGTTAAAGCTCATAATGATAATTATGAATACACTAATTGGCATGGTGAAACAGAACTTAAGAAAGATGGAAAAGTTATTTTTTTTACTAAAGACAAAGAATAATTTTTCTAATATTTTTACCTTTTAAAAATAATAAAGGTCAAAAAAAACATATAAATGGAATTTAAGTAATGACTTAGATTCCATTTTTTTTTGATTAGAATGTAATTAACTAGTTTTATATAATGCCTAAAAGATTTGTAGTTATATGAGGTAATTTACTTATATTGTACTTATTAATACATTGAAAATAAGCTAAAATGGAAGTGGTAAAATTATATATAGAATATGTAGCGAAAGGAATTGAAATAACTGGTATTATCACTATAATTATTGGAATTGTGCTAGCGATGGGCAAGTTTATTTTCTCACTTCAAGGATCAGTTCCACGATCCTATAAAATATTAAGACAAGAACTCGGAAAAGGAATTTTATTAGGTTTAGAAATTCTTGTTGCCGGAGATATTATTGGAACGGTTGTAACGGAGCCAACAATGGATCGCGTGCTTTCGCTAGGAGTTATTGTGTTAATTAGAACTTTCTTGAGCTTATCGTTGGAAGTAGAAATCGAAGGGAAATTTCCTTGGCAAAAAAGTAAAGAAATAGAAGAATGATTAATTATTCATTTTTTTGAGATCCATATTTTGCCAGATTAATTTTTACTTGTTCATTTCTTTGTTCTGCGTATTGTTTGTAGACTTTATCAAATAGTTGATCATTTTCCAGTATAGCAATTTTGGCCTGAGCAATAAAAAAATCTAAATCATCTTTATATATACCACCTATAACTTTTCTTACAGTATAGGTTTCTCCAGAAGCTCTCCTTTTTTTAGTAACAGTTATAAAAGAAATGTTGTTTCGTATATCTTTTCGCGCAGCTTCAGATCTTGGGCTGTTATAAAATCGATATTCAGGATCAAAGAATCCTGAAATAGCATCATCATTTAGTCTAAAAACTTTATTACAGAAAACGCTAAGCGCTACGTAACCATTTTCGTCAGATTGTCCTTTAAAATCTGAAATTTGATAAGGTGTTTTCATTTAATTTATTAGGATAACTAATTTTGTGCTCTTTTAAAAAACAGATTAGTTGTAGGTTCATAATTTAAGAATAAAATTATAAAAATGGTTATTTAAAAGCAAATAGTAATTTATCATTGAGGTTGGAATAATGGTGATAAAAACGTTATTAAATAAAACATTCTTGTTATCATTTGATTCTAAATATTTTGATGTTTGATATAGAATATATTTTAGAAAATTTTTAACACAAACTATGTAGAATTAATCTAAATAATTTTTGTTAAAGGATTATTAATATTTACATTTGCGTTGTTTTTATTTAGAACCAATAAAAACAAGTAACTAACCAAATTTAAAAATTAATGAAATATCATAATTCAAAAACGACACAGATCGTATTTATTATTGGTTTTCTATTTTCATTCCTTATTTCTTTTGCACAACACCACCACCAAGGAAAAATAAAAGGGCAAATAACCACCTCTAACGGAAAACCAGTTGCAGGAGTAAATATAATTCTTAAAGTTTCTAAATTTAGTACTACAACAGGTGCTGACGGAAGTTTTAAATTTGATAAAGTGGGTAGTAATATTTATACTATACAAGCATCTTTAAAAGGATATGAAACTATAGAACAGGAGATAAGTGTATCAAATAACGGAACAACTACTCTAAGTTTATTATTAAAAGCTTCTAATGCGAAGCAAGTTAGAGATGATTCTCAACTAGATGAGATTATAGTTTCGGCAAGCAGAAAGGTTGAAACATTATCAAAAACTCCTTCATCTGTAACGGTAATAAAGGCAAACGATATAGACAACTTATCGATAGTAAGTCCAAATATTGCTAATGTATTAGCATATGCAGTTCCTGGTTTAGGTTCGGCAACTAATAATACTGGAAATTACGGTCAAACGTTAAGAGGAAGAAATCCTTTGGTTCTTATTGATGGTATTCCGCAATCTACACCTTTAAAATCAGCAGGTAGAGAAATTCGCTCGATTGACCCTTCGGTTATTGAACGCATCGAAGTTATCAAAGGCGCTACAGCAATTTATGGTAACGGTGCTGATGGTGGTTTGATTAATTACATTACAAAATCGGGTAAGACACAAAATAAATTTTCTGGATATAGCGAAGCAGGCACTAATGGTAATATTAAAGGAGATAGCGTTATTGGTTACAGACTTTTGCAACAGTTTTATGGAAAAATGAAGCGATTTAATTACTTCGTAGGTGGTGTTTATGAAAAAACAGGCGTTTTTCGTGATGCAAAAGGTGAAGTTATCTCACCTGAATATGGATTAGGTGAAACTAAAACTTATAATGTTTTTACGAAACTGGGATACGACCTTACAGATAAGCAAAGAATTGATTTTATGTACAATTATTTTAGTTCTAATCAAGATTCTGATTTTATACTTAAAAATGGCGTTTATGGTGTAAGTCCTGCAATTGGCGTACTAGGAAATAGATTAGGTTCGGATGAAGGTACTCGCTATAATCACAATATTAATTTACAGTATATAAATAAGAATATTTTTGGAAAAACTAACTTAACTGCTAATTTATATTATCAAGATTTCTTAACCATCTTTTCTAATTCTGCTTTTTTTTATGGTACTGGGCAATCACAAACAGCATCTACTAAAAAGGGAGTAAGAGTTTATTTAAATACTCCAGTCATAATTTCTACCAATGTTACAGGTGACGTAACTTACGGTTTTGATTTACTAAATGATAAAACAAATCAAAAATTAGTTGATGGTAGAGTTTGGGTTCCAAACATTGATATGGTTAATCTAGCTCCTTATGCACAGTTATCTACTCATTTTTTTGGTGATTGGACACTTAAAGCAGGATTACGTGCAGAAAACATCAAAATAAATATAGAAGATTACAATACACTTGCAACAGGAGCTAATGGAGCAGGGAGCGTGGCTGTAAAAGGAGGAGAGCTTAACTATGAGGCATTCGTTTTTAATGCAGGCTTAAGATATTCTAAATTTAAATTCTTCAATCCTTTTATAAGTTTCTCTCAAGCATTTTCAATATTTGATTTAGGTAGAGTACTTACCGCAGCAAAACAAGATGCTATCTCTAAATTAGAAACTGAACCAATTATCGTTAATAACTACGAGGGTGGTTTTAGCAGCCAATTAGGGAAGTTTAATATGAGTGCAGCGTATTATTACAGTACTTCTAAACTAGGAACAAACTTAATTCAAGTTGATGGCTTCTTACTTGCTGAACGCTTACCAGAGCGTGTTTGGGGTTATGAGATTCAAGCCGATTATCAAGTAATTAAAGAACTTACGATAGGAGGAAATTATGCCTATGTTCAGGGTAGAGGAGATAAAGATGGTGATGGTCGTTTTTATGGAGATAATGATATTTATCTAAAATCGAACAGAATCCCTCCAGTTAAAATGACAGGTTATGCAAAATTTGGTAACGAAAGGTTAAATGTAGAAGTATATTGGATGTATGTAGGTGATCGTGATTATTTTAAACCAAATGCCAAAGGAGCTTACGCTATTGGTGAAGGGCCTATTAAATCATTTAATTTGTGGAATTTAGCTACAGCTTACAAAGTAACTAGTCAAATTAGAGTGAAACTTGGTATTGAGAATCTACTTAACAAAGATTATTATACTACAACTTCTCAATTTTATGGCACAAATGCCAATTATACTCGAGGTAATGGAACAAGATTTAATCTAGCAGTTGGTTACAGTTTCTAAAACAATATATTTAGTATTATAAAAATGTTCCTGGTATTTTATCAGGAACATTTTTTTATTCTGAAAGTTTTTTTTAAGATTCTTAAGGACAAAGATTCAAAGAAACTGAGAGTAGTGAGTCTGTTAGACAATTGGCTATAAAAGGATGCGAATGACACGGATTTGCAAAAGAAAAGACGCTGATAAAAACAGATTTTAATAGTAACATAGAGGGAAATCCGTGTTATCTGTATTTTCGCTTTAGCGAATCTATTTTATCCGCGTACAATTCCTTAAACTTGCCATCAAGGTTTCTTTTTTTGTACTTAGTTTCTTTCTTTGTATTCGCATAAGTGTTAAAAATTAATACAATAATGTGATATTTATTTGTTATTTTTGTTTAGACCAAATCTAAACAAGATGAATAATGAGAAATTTCCTGATTGCAGATTCTGAAAACTTGCATATAATCGGATTGAAACAGACGCTAAAAAAGTTTGTGAAGAAATCAAGTTTAACCGTGGTAGGCTCAAAAGATGAACTAATTATTCATCTGGAGAAAAATACAGTGGAGTATTTAATTATTGATCCGAATAATATTTTTTTATTTTATGATGATGATTTCAAGCAGCTACGGCTGAACTCTCCAAATTGTAAAATTATCATTTTATCTTACTTTAAGAATAAACAAACGATTAGTAGTTTTCTCAAAGAAAATATTAATGGATTTATTTCAAAGGACTGTCAGGAGCAAACTATTTTTGATGCTTTGTATAAAATCGAAAACGGTGAACGTTACTTATGTCCGCAAATATTAAATATTCTTGTTGATGTGCTTATTTCACCAGCATCTGATTTAAAAGAGAAACTAACTTTTAGAGAGTCTGAAATCCTAAAGCAGATTGCTAAAGGTAATGATGGAAAAAGCATTGCTTCCAACCTTTTTATAAGTATTCATACATTTAGAACTCATAGAAAAAATATTATGAAAAAAACGGGCAGACATACCACTCCAGAGCTTATTTTATATGCAATTGACAGAAAATTAATATAATTCAAAACTAAGTAAATAATCCTTTTTTTTACCAATTTTATACTACATATGTAGTATTGCTAGTACCTCTTTTGTATAATTTTATTTACTATTCGTATAGTATTGACTTTCGTTTTCATGGGATATACTTTTGTTAAAAACTATTCTTTAGAATCAATCTAAATAAAACAAACCAATGGAAGCACGCGAACAGATAACCACAATTGAATTAAAAAAGGTTTTAGAGAAAAAACATGACAAGCACATTTTTTCTAATAATAAAAAAGCCATTTCTCTTTATAAGAAGAGCATGAAAAAAACAATTAAACTAATTGCAAATCATTTAGAAAGCAGAGATACTCCTTTTACAGGTGCAAGTATTTCTTCGATTAAAGAAAAAATTGATGCAATAGTCCTTGAAGAAAAAGATCAGGGAAACAGTTTAGAATATGTTTTAGACGAGCTTAAAGGCATTTACCTAAATGACTGTATTCATTTTCATAACCCAAAGTACATCGCTCATTTAAACTGTCCAATTTTAACACCTACACTTGTTGCAGAAGCGTTTATCTCTTCTTTAAACTCGTCTATGGATACCTGGGATCAAAGTACCGGAGCCACTTTTATCGAATTGAAGCTGATAGACTGGACGATTGAAAAATTGGGTTATCCGGAAAGAGCAGATGGGATTTTCACAAGCGGAGGAACACAGTCAAATTTGATGGGATTACTTTTAGCGAGAGATCATTTTGTGAAAAAGAATTATAATATGGACCCTAAAATGGACGGGCTTCCTGCAGATGCATCAAAATTTAGAGTTTTATGTTCTGAAGTAAGTCATTTTAGCTTAAAGAAGAATTTAAGTTTATTAGGATTAGGTCAAAATGCAGTTGTTCCTGTGGCAGTCGATACTGATTTTAAAATGAATGTTCAGGCTCTGAAAAAAGTAATTCAGCAACAGAAAGATTTAGGAAATATCCCAATAGCAATTGTAGGTACAGGCGGCACTACAGATTTTGGTTCAATTGATCCATTAACCCAAATTGCAGCAATAGCAAAAGAGAATAAATTATGGTTTCACGTTGATGCGGCCTATGGCGGCGGATTATTGATCAGTGAGAAGCATAATCATAAATTAGATGGAATTGAGCTTTCAGATTCTGTTACTATAGATTATCACAAAACCTTTTATCAGCCAGTAAGTTCAAGTGTTTTTTTTATGAGGGACAAATCGTATGTAGATTATATAAAATATCACGCGGATTACCTGAACTCAAAAGAACAGGAAGATGAGGGAATTCCAAACATGGTGAAGAAATCAATACAGACTACCCGCAGATTTGATGCCTTAAAATTATGGTTTACTCTAAGAATAATCGGAACAAAGGGACTAAGCACCTACATGGACAAAGCGATTGATAATGCGCTATTTACTGCAGATTTCTTAAGAAGGAGAGATGATTTTGAAGTAATTCATAATCCTGAAATAAGCACAATTGTGTTCCGCTATAAACCCTGGAAAACGGATGAAGGATCTTTTTGTAGCTTAAACAGTTACATCCGCAAAGCCATTTTTAATGAAGGAAAAGCCATTATAACCAGTACAAAAGTCTATAATGAAGTATTTCTGAAATTCACACTTCTTAACCCTCTTACAACTCAGGCTGATATTGAAGAAATTATAAATTTAATTGTTCTTCACGGTCAGGAATATACATTGATAAATTAATACCCCTCATGGAAAATAAAATATACGACTTTATAGCTGTTGGTGTTGGACCTTTTAATTTGAGCTTGGCCTGTCTCACAGCGCCAATTGAAAATCTGGATGGTTTGTTCTTTGATAAAAATGAATCTTTTAACTGGCATCCCGGAATGCTATTGCAGGATACCACTCTTCAGATTCCTTTTTTGGCTGATTTAGTAACACTTGCAGATCCAACTAGCCCTTTTAGTTTTCTGAATTATATAAAAGAACAGGGCAAAATGTACTCGTTCTACATTCGTGAAAACTTTTTATTGTTAAGAAACGAATATAACCAATACTGTCAATGGGCAATCAAGAAACTCCCAAATGTATTTTTTAGTACAGAAGTTTCGATGATTGAATATGATGATAATGAGTCTGTTTACATTGTGAGTACAGTTTGCACTAAAACAAACAAGATTACTTATTACAAGACAAAAAGGATAATTTTAGGTACGGGAACTGCACCACATATTCCTAAATCCTGTCAAACTCTTAAAGGAAAAGCAATTCACTCGTCTGCTTACGTGCAGAATAAAGCAGCATTACAAAAAGAAAAATCGATTACCGTTTTAGGAAGTGGGCAAAGTGCTGCCGAAGTTTTTAATGATTTATTGCAGGAAATTGATGTGTACGGATATCAGTTGAACTGGATTACACGCTCGTCCCGTTTCTTTCCAATGGATTACAGTAAACTTACTTTAGAAATGACCTCTCCTGAATATGTGGATTACTTTTACAATCTTCCCGCTGAGAAGAGAGATTATTTGTTAAAAGAGCAGAAATTGCTTTACAAAGGAATTAATAAAGACCTGATTGAAACTATTTTCGACACTATTTATGCTAAAAAAGTGATTGGAGAAATTGATGTGAATTTAAGAACAAATGCCGCTTGTATAAAAGCCGATTTTGACAAAAGTAAACAATCTTTTGGATTGGAATTGCATCAGACCGAACAAGATAAAAAATACCGTCATGTTACCGACGCATTAGTTTTAGCAACAGGTTACGGTTATAAATTGCCCGTTTTCCTGGAAGGAATTACTGATAGAATTCAATGGGATGATAAAGGACGTTTTGCTGCCAATCGAAATTATAGTATTGACAAAAATGGAGGAGAAATTTTTGTTCAGAATGCGGAATTACACACGCATGGATTCGTTACGCCCGACTTAGGGATGGTTTGTTACCGAAATTCTTATATTATCAAAGAAATTACGGGTGTTGAGTATTATACAATTGAAACAAAAATTGCTTTTCAGGAATTTGGTGTTGCTGTAGCTGAAGTTGTAGAGTCTAATGTTTTTGAAGAGATTCTGTAAATAATGCTCTGGTTCTACGGTCTGCAGCTATTTGATAATAAGACTGTAATCGACTGAGATAATCTTGGTTGTTGTTTCACCATTTTTATGGAAAGTGTAAGATCAGATTATGTCACATCCATTAAAAATAATAATAAGCTTAACTTGATAAGAGATAATGAATAATAAAATAATTGATATAGAAAATAAAGCTGTTTCTGATATTGTTTTTGTCAAAACAATTCCTGGTATGGGCGTTTTTGAATTGCGTCCAATAGACTTAGAAACTGATATGCCTTTGCTTCATGACTGGGTGAATCGTGAATATGCGGTTTATTGGGGAATGAATGGGTTTTCTTTGCAGGAAGTGTACGATTCGTACCGAGAAATTCTGGAGAAAACGGATGTTTACATGGGTGTTTTTAATGGTGAAATTTCCTTTTTATTAGAATGTTACAATACCGAAACAGATTGTATTGGAGAGTACTATAAAGTAGAAAAAGGGGATAAGGGGATGCATATTTTAGTAGCGCCCTTAGAAATACCCGTAAATAAGTTTACCTGGACGATTTTTACCGTAATACTGGATTTTATTTTTTGTGATGCTAAAAACCAACGTGTTGTTGTTGAACCTGATGCACGCAATCATAAAATTCATGCATTGAACAGAAAAGCCGGATTTGTGTTCCAGACTGAAATTGATTTGCCTCACAAAAAAGCACATCTTGAGTTTTGTACACGCGAGGATTATTATAAGGCTTTGCAATCAGTTTAGATGTAATATTTTGGAGTTATCAAATAATAAGTATTGTAGTTTTAATCCAAAGTGATTAGGGCGAAAGTCAATGCTTTTTTTTGTTAAATACAACGATAAGCGGATTCAGAAGTGGATTCGCTTATTTTTTGCGGTTAAGAATGAAGCTTCTTATAGGTATTTGTTCATTGTACAATCTCATGAATATACTTTTTGTGCATTATTTTAGAAACTTAATAAAACAAGGAGGTAAAAATTGCACTTTGGTTTTTATGACTTCGTAAATTTAACCTGAATAAAAAAATGCAGAGACCATATTAACTATGTTCTCTGCATTTTTTATTTACTGGAATGTACTGTTTACAATTTTTATAGTAAATCCTGATTCATTGGTTTTATTTTTTTATCATGAAATAACAGATCAAAACGAATACAATCCACAAAATATAGACTGTAGCCAGAGAGTAGCCATAATTAAGTAATGGACTATCTTTGCCATAAGAAGCCGTCGTTATTACCATCGTTTGTAATGGTTTTCCATTAAAGCATAACCAAATCATAGCTGCTAAATGAATGATAAGGGTACTGAAGAGATAGGTAAACAAAGGAATCTGTCCTAATGTAAAAAAGAAATTAGCAACTCTGCCTTTCCAGTTTTCTGCATAAGCTAAGAACAAGAAAATCGGACCTAATGTAATCGCCAGAAAATCGAATGAAGCTGGATATTTCGTGAGATTAAAAAACGACAGTAGACTGATTAGGTCTGAATTTCCTGCTTTCCATGGGAAAGATTCTCCGTATCCATTTAGGGCACGCAATAAGAAAAATAATCCAATAAGAGTAAAACCACTGCACAACAGTACTTTTTTTCTAATTACTAGTGAACTTTCTGACCTGCAAAAGAATCCAAAAAAATAACCCAGTAAAAGAACACCTAACCAGGGGAGTAGCGTATAATTTACAATATACAAGCTCTGACCATGAGGTATAAATTTTTGTTGATGCAACAAATACCAGAAAATAGCATTTATAGAATCTCCTTTCATTTGCAAAGAATCCAGTAAATGATGCGCTATTATAATAGTCAAAGCGATCGATAAAATTAACCTTCTGTTGAAGTATTGTAACCCTGCCATACAGTATAGGCATAAACCCAATGAACCAATGATAAAGACACCAATCGTACGATAATAGGGATCAAACGTATACAGAAAATTGTTTACGAAAATTTCAATAAGGATCAGTGCACTGCCAAGTTTAAATAACTGCCATACATTTTGTTTTTTGGTTCTCTTACCCATCCAGTGAAATAATTCAATACCAGCTATAAAGAAAACTGTTGGCGCAAAATAATGGGATATAAACCGGGCAAAGAACAAAGAGAAAGTGGTATGATCTAAATCTGACGGATTAGTGTTCCAGTAATGAAAAAGAGTCGGGTATGATCCAGAATAGCAAAAGTCATCACTACTCCCAATAATATTCTTTGGGATTTAAAAGCGCGCTGATCGATATGCTCCATCTAACTAAAATTTATAAGTAAAGTTGATCATAAAATTGCTTGGTTTTTGTGGACGTGCATAATAACCGTCACTTACCCAATATTGTTCGTCCAGAATGTTATTAGCTTTAATACCAATTCGATATTTCGGACGGTTGTAAAACACAGTTGCATCAAGAAGATTATAGGAGTTAAGTGTAAAGGTATTTGTGTTGTCTATAAAAGCATCAGAAACATAAGAATTCCCAATTCCGAGTCCCAATCCCTGAGCTTTACCATTAACAATAGTGTAACTAGCCCAAAGATTAACCACATTTTTTGGAGTACCTGCAGCTCTTTTGCCTAATACATTTTCG
Organism: Flavobacterium sp. 140616W15; assembly: GCF_003668995.1. Lineage (NCBI taxonomy): Bacteria > Pseudomonadati > Bacteroidota > Flavobacteriia > Flavobacteriales > Flavobacteriaceae > Flavobacterium > Flavobacterium sp. 140616W15. Next base: position 1,658,200 of record NZ_CP033068.1, on the reverse strand, counting down.
GCTGCCTTGGTAAACTCGTTATCATTATATCCATAACTAGCTACATAGTTGAAACCTGAAAAAGGTCTTCCGATAATTTCTATTTCAAGTCCTTTACTTTTTTGCGTTCCGTCTTGGATAACATAGGTTCCCTGAGTTGTTACATCATTTCTTAAACTGTTTGTTACATCAATCTGGTAATAGCTTACAGTTGCATTGAGTTTGTCTGATAAATCAAGTTTAACACCACCTTCCAGTTGTGCAGCCTCTTGGGGTTTAAAAACTGAAACTTCTCCATTTGGCTGAAGTTTGCTACCAATGTTTTTAAATCCATTCATATAATTACCAAAAACCGCTACTTTGTCTTCAACAATTTGATATACTAGACCAAATTTTGGAGAGAGTGCGGTTTGATTGTAGTCACCTACAGTTGTGCGGGATTTTGTATTTGTTGTTCCATCACCAATATAACGATCTACACGTAAACTGGCCATAACTAAAAGCTGATCTGTTATATTTAGAACATCAGAAGCATAAACACTATAAGTAGATTCTTTTGTCTGGTTTTGTCCCGTGTTTCTTTTTGCTAAAATCGATTCAACGTCCTCTATTCTAATCACTGGTGTTGCACCAAGATTATCGAGGTTTGCCGGTTCAAATACTTTACCGCCATACCCCAGTCCGTCATATCGGGTTGATCTGTAACTAGATAAATAATCAAAACCGACAACAAGTCTGTTTCTGAGGTTCCCGATTTTAAAATCTCCTGTAAAATTTTGCTGGAAATTTTTTCGCACTGTTTTTTCATCTGTAAATGTTCTTAATACGCGATCTACAGATGAGCTACTTTGCCAGATGAAATCAAAAATATAAAGATCATCGTAAGAACCACCGCTGTAAGCATATCTGGACTGAGAGGTCCATTGGTCAGAAATTTTGTATTCTGCATCAAGCAATACGTTGGTAGAAGCCTGTTTGCTTACGAGAGAGTTGTCATTAAGTGATATGCGATAGTCCAGATTAAGATCTTTAAAGCTAGTTAGCCCCAATGTAGGAGAAGTAATCCATCCGGCTGGAGTAATTCCTTGTGCACTTTGAAAATCAGCATTCAGCGTAAACTTCAAGCGGTCAGATACCTGATAAGTAATGCTTGGCGCAATAAGTAAAGTAGCAGAGTTTCCTTGATCCTGAAAGGTATTCTCGGTCTGACGAGCTACGTTTAATCGAATGAGCAAACCTTCGGCATCCTTAACTGGGGTATTGATGTCTAATGTCATACGGCTCAAGTCCCAACTTCCCATGGTATAGCCTATTTCGCCTCCAAAATGATCGTATGGCTTTTTGGTAATGTAATTAACAATTCCTCCAAATGAGGTCATCTGTGCTCCGAAAAGGGTAGAACTTGGACCTTTATAAGTCTCTACACGTTCTACAGCAGCAAGATCTACACCTGTGCGCAGATAAGTCGCCATTCCATTACGGAAATTTTCACTGGTTTGAAAACCTCTCGAGAAAAAAGAGGGCATTCCAGCCCCCGTTTTTGCAGGTGCAGCTCCCGGAACATTTCTAAAAGATTCTTCGACTGTTAAAGCCATTTGCTCTTTGATAAGTTCTTTGTCTACTACACTATAAACTTGTGAGTTTTCAAGGTTTGAAATGGGAAGCCTCGACACATACTCACTTTTCTTTTTTGAAGTAATTTTATATTTATTACCTACAATAAAAACCTCATTAAGAATTTCGGCATTTGCGGTAAGGTTAAAATCCAATAAAATTTCCTCCCCAGTTTCTACGGTAACCGTTTTTGTCTGTGGGGCTAACCCCATGATATTGACCGTAAGGGTGTTCATTTTTGATGTAAGTTTATCAAACATATACCAACCATCCTTGTCTATTTTTACACTGTATTTTCCATTTAGGTTAACAGTGCCGTACAGTACCTTCTTTCCGTCTTCTGTCATAACCTGACCCTTGATGACCCCTAATTGGGTTTGTTGTGCCTGAGTTTGTAAAGACAATAATAAGAACGCAGCAGTAATAAGCAACGCGGGTATGTACTTGTTTAATGATGTAAAATAATTCACGAAAATATTATTTATTAAATTAATTAATGTAAAATGGTGTTACTGGGTTTTTTACAATGCCGATATAAGGCAGGTTTTGAAATGGATTGGCACGATTTCTCAATTGTCTGTTATTATTTAATTGTAATTTGTTTAGAGCATCAGGGCTAAATTCATTAACAAACAGATCAAATTTCTGGAAAGATTCACTGAATTCAGGATGTGCAGATTGGTAATCTAAGATGCACTCTGCTACAAGCTTCCAAAACTCGTCTTCTGGAAAATCAGCATGTTCTACAAGTATTGCCGCTATAAATCGGAATATAGAATCGAATACCTGTGTAAATAAAGGCAGCGTTTTGCGATCGTCAGGAACGTTAACAGCAAGTCTCAAAGCTTCTTCAGGAATATCTAAACTACAGTTAAGTAACGAAACCTCTTCACCAATATCTTTCATAATGGCATTAACAACCTTATGATCTTCCAGAATCAAGATTAAATTTTCGCCATGAGGCATAAAAACCATATCCCATTTGTAAAAGCAATGAAGTAAAGGACTTAAATAGCAGCTAAAGTATTGTCTTAACCAATTAGAAGTCGTTAAACCAGATGCCTGTATTAATTCCGGAAGATAAGCCTTACCTTCATTATCAATATGAAGTAATGCTGCCATTGTAATTAAACGCTGATTTTCTGAGACTTTATCGGCTGGGCTTTCTCTCCATAAACAGGCGAACATTTTTTTGTAAGGAGTATCACCCGGAACCGCTGTTTCATAGTATTGATGAGCAAAACTTAAACTGGCGATTTCTCTCAGAATGATAAACCCTTTAGATTGTAAGTAGTTATCATCTTTTACCAAGTTGTAAATCCACTCATTGATTGGTGGGTTAGACAACATAAATTTAGGAGATAGCCCACGTACATAACCCATGTTAAGCACAGATAAAGCCGTTTTAACATAGAATTTTTCGGGATTGGTAATATTATAGAATGTTCGTATAGATTGTTGTGGCTGGTATTTATCAGCATTATATCCCATACAAACCAGTCTGTTAGTCGCGATATCTGCTGAAAATATATTGGCTAATTTATTAAACCATTGCCATGGATGCACCGGCATATAAAAATAATCATTAGGATTTAACCCTTTTTCAAGAAGTTTATCGTTAAAATTATTCAACGTTTCTTCACCAAGTTCTTGTAACATTACTTTATCATAATCTAAAGGCAATACGGCAGTAAACACAGCAGTCGAGCGATGACCGGCAAGCCAGACCAAAGAAAATGGTGCAGCCGCTTCTGGAGCATATTCTCTGTGATCGCTGGAAGTAAAACCGATTCTTCCATTATTAGCGATGAATCGGGGGTGACCTGTCATGGTAGATTCAGTTTGCTGATAACTGGCGTCTAATAGTTCTTTTGAATTTGGTTTGCCATAATAATTTAGGTAAGCACTTCCTGCCAGTGTACTGCACACCTCTTCCAGGTAAACAGGTAACGATTCTTCAGGAATTCCAAGTTCTGCCTTAAATTCAATGATAAAACTTAGCGCGTCTAATGTAGCAGTTTCCCCTTCGGTAAATTTTTCAATGGATGGAGTATCAATATACCAATGGTTTAAAGCTAAAATTCTAGCATTAAACTGATAGACGTTTTTTCCGTCTGTACTTGTCAGCTGATAGATTTCCCAGTCGTCTTTATTTCCGATTAGTTTTGGAATAACTAGTCGTTCATGAGAAAATTCGGCAAGTATTTTTCTAAGGTGCAAACGAGTTACTTTGTCCCAAACTGTTTTTTCTAAATGGCTGGACGCTTGTATTGGTGAGATTTGCGTATCTATATTCATGGTTTTAGCGTATTATGGTTTTAAAGAAGGACTAGATTAATTTTGTCTGATAAATGGAAAGTGGATTTTTCAGAGTACCAGCAAATTGTTGATTCTTGAAGGGATTGGTAGCGTCAAGCATTTTTGTACTGTTTTGCATTTGTAATCTATTTGAACATGTTTTAATAATTTCAGAATCAAATAAATCATACTTTCTGAATTTATCCTCCAGTTCAGGATATTCTGATTGGTATTCTGTTACGCATTCTGCTACAAGACTCCAAAAATCTTCTTCAGGCAGATTTACATGTTCTACCAATACATGATTTAGGTATCTGAAGAAAGAATCAAATATCTGAGTAAAAATTGATAGGATTTTAAGATCTTCAGGAACATTGATAATGATACGTTTGATTGTTTCTGGTAATTCTTTTTCCTGATTTACAATAGCTACTTCTTCACCAATGTCTTTCATAATTGCCCTAACTGGAACATTGTCACGGAATACCAGAATCAGATTTTCGCCGTGTGGCATAAAACGCATATCATGGTAATAAAAGCAATGTAAAAGCGGGCTAAGGTAAGATTGCAAATAGCTTTGAAGCCATTCTTTTGCATCTAAAGGGGAAGATTTAATTAATTCCGCCAGCAATGAGTTTCCATTAGTATCTATGTGAAGCAGTGCAGCCATAGTCATAAGACGTTCACCATTTGCTATTTTGTCCATCGGACTTTCTCTCCATAACGTAGACAACATTTTTTTATAAGGAGAATCTACTTTTATAGCCTCTTCGATGTACGCATTGGTGTAACCAACTGCAGCGATTTCTTTTAAAGTAGTAAAACCCTTTTTCTGAAGATAAGGATCATTCTCTACAAGGTTCGCAACCCATTCGCTAATTGGTGGGTTTGTTCGCATAAAATAAGGCGAAAGTCCTCTCATAAAGCCCATATTAAGAATAGAGAGAGCTGATTTGACATAAAATCTTTTAACATTGCTTACGTTAAAAAATGTACGTACTGATTGTTGAGGCATATACAAATCTTTACTATCACCTAAACAAACCAATTTTGATGCAGCAATATCTGGCGCAAATAAATAAATCAGTTTATTGTGCCATTGCCACGGATGAATAGGGAAAAAGATATAATCTTCTGGCTGAAGCCCTTTTTCTATAAGAATTGAATCAAATGTTTCTTTTAAGTCTGGATCTAATTCCTGCTTCATTACTTGTTGGTAACTAAGAGGAGGAATACTCGTAAATTCGGTGTGATTTTTATGGCCTGCTACCCAAACCAGCGAAAGCGGTGTTGCTGCTTCAGGGCTGTAATTCTGATAATCTACTGCATCAAAGCCAATTCTGGCACTGTTGGCAACAAAACAAGGATGCCCGGCTGTCATAGCATGTTCTACATCGGCGTAACTTGCTTCTGTTAGATCTTTAGCTGAAAACTCGCTATTAGTATGCATATAAGCACTACCATAGAGACAGCTGATTACTTCTTCAAGGTAAGTAGGCAGATTTAGATCAGTAAAGCCTAATTCTTCTGTAAATTCAAGAAGAAAAGCGATAGCATCAAGAGGTTCAGGATTTCCGTTTACTGTTTTAGCAATAGAGTCTGTGTCAATATGCCAATGATCTAATGCAAGTATTTGTGCACGAAATTGATATTCTGTTATTCCATCTTGTGTATTAAGGTAGTAAAATCCCCATACTCCGTTAGTATTCTGTAATTGAGGACTAAGTAATAATTCATGTGAATACTCACATAGCATTTTTCTTAGCTGTATTCTATTTACTTTTTCCCATATTTCAGGTTGAAGATGTGATGTGACTAGTTGAGGGTTTAATTGACCGTTCTCATGTCTTACGATTCGGGATTTTTCTTTCATTGGGTATGGTTTAATGGATATGATTAGTTTTTCAAAGTGTGCTTTTTGATTAGGTAAGTTTTTTTAAGCGCTATACTTAATTGCTTTAATCTGTTAAGATTTTGATAATGATCTTTTCCGTTAAGGGTAGGAAACTAATGGTTCTACTTTTCATAATTATGGGGGTAATTAGTTAATATTAGAAGGTTGTGTTTTGTTAGGCTGTCTGGTTCTGTAGTAGATTACATAGTTTTTTTTGGATGTGATAACAAGATTTATATTGTTTTTATGAGAATTACTATATATATTTGTCTTGTTTTTATTTATTCTAATTATAAATAATAATTTACTTCAGCAAAGCTATTTATAATAATTTTAAATAACAAAATTTATTTTGCATATTTTTCGTACTTAATTTTATCTAAATTATCACTAAATCTTTATTAAAGTTTATGGAAACAAGTATCATAGGTTCTTCATCTGAAGTTGCAACTCAGCTAATTAGATTTAGAAAAAGTATTTATGCTGATTCTTATATAGGGGGAAGTCTTTCGGATACTGTATTGCAGGAAATTCTAACTAATGCAACATGGGCGCCTACTCATAAAATGACAGAACCTTGGAGATTTATTGTGCTTGCAGGAAGTCAACTTGAAAAATATGGAAATTATATGGCAGACTATTACAAGTATCTGTATGAGGATATAGCCGATGTCGATAAAAAAGCGGCAAAGTATAATTATCTTAAAAAATACCCACTTAAAGCGGCCTGTCTTATAGGAGTGATTCTTTCTAAAAGCACCAAAGTGAATATTCCTGAATGGGAAGAATTGGCTGCAGTTTCCTGCGCTGTGCAAAATATGGCTATTAGTGCAACTTCGTATCAATTGGGTTCCTATTGGGATTCAAGTGCTGCTGCAATAGAATACGTGAAAACCTTTGGTCTTGAGGCTAATGAACAATCTTTAGGATTGTTTTTTATAGGTTATCCTGAGGAGTCGGCACTTTCTGTAACCAAAAGAAGAACAGCTATAGATAAAAAAGTTTCCTGGCATATTTAATAAAGGGTTTGAAATTACCTTGAAAACCATGCGAAACAAAAGTTAAGCTAAATTTTAAAAAGAAAATCTGCAGCTATAGCAATAAGGATAAGGCATAGCACTTCACTTACAAAAAAATAAAGGCAGATAATAACCCCACCAGTGCGGATTGATTCGGGTATTTTCAGTACCGCTACCATTCTCAAAAAAAATCTTAATATTTCTCTTTTAAAACAAATAACTGTGCTAGTAAAAATACGTTCAATATTTTCTTTATTCAGGATTGCATTGCAAGGAACAGAAAAGAATTTTACCTCAGGGAATGTAAACAGGGCGACCTTTTTATTATCCGTACCTACTATGTTAGAGCTTAGTATGGAGTCACTTTTTGTTTTAGTCGATCTTCTTTTTGTAAGTAGTCTGGGCGAAAATGCCATTACAGTCGTAGGGATTACTAACTCCGTAGTGATTCTTATTCAGTCAGTAGCAATGGGTTTGAGTATTGCCGCAACCGCAATGATTTCAAGAAGAGTAGGAGAACAAAAACCTCGTAGAGCTGGACAGACCGCAATGCAGGTCATTTATTTAGGAATTTTCCTTTCTGTGATATGCAGTGTTTTAGCCGTAATTTTTAACCAGGAGATTATGCGTTTTGCAGGTGGATCTGATCATTTGGTCAGCTATGGCAATGCTTTTTCTAAAACTATGTTTGCAGGACTCATTTTTATGATCATGCGTATTTTGATTAACGGAGTGTTCAGAGGCTCCGGAGATGCTTCGATGGCGATGCGAACCCTTGCATTTTCGAATGTTTTAAATGGTTTGCTGTGTGCAGTACTAATCTTCGGATTGGGTCCATTTCCGAAGCTGGGCTTATTGGGAGCCGCAATAGCTATGGTGATTGCAAATGCCTTTAGTGTCAGCTACCAGTTATGGTATCTGTTTAAAAATAATGAAACAATTATTATTGGAAAACGACAAATGTTGATGGTTCCTGTCCTAATGAAACGAATCTTAAAACTTGCAACTGCCGGAATGATTCAGAATCTGGTACCTTCTTCAAGTAGATTTTTAATGATTGTTATTGTTGCAAAACTTGGTGAAAATGTACTGGCTGGCTATATTATTGCCAATAGGATTATTATGTTTAGTGTTTTACCTGCTTACGGAATTGCTAATGCGGCTGGTGTATTGACCGGGCAAAACCTTGGCGCAAGACAGCCAGAAAGGGCAGAAGCTTCGGTATGGAAAACAGGAACTTTTAATATGTGTTTTCTGGGACTTATTGCCATTTTTTTAATGTTTTATGCCAAAACTCTGGCAGGATTTTTTACCCATGATGAGCAAATCCTTTCTTATGCAAGTACCTATCTGCAGTATATGGCTATTGCTTACTTTTTCTTCGGTTACACCATGGTAATCTCTCGTGCGCTAAATGCAGCCGGAAGTGTAAACACGGTGACGGTACTTTATATCCTAATGTTTTATATGATTCAGCTTCCATTATCGTATTTACTGGGGACTTATTACGAATGGGGACCAAAAGGAATATTTATTGCAATCCTAATTTCGGAAATAGTATTGGCTACCAGTAGCATTTTAGTTTTTAGAACCGGCAAATGGAAAACGGTGAAGTTGTAAAAGATTTAAATTATAATTAAACCAATTAATTTGACAGGAACTTTAAAAAGAAAGTCTTCACAGATTCAAAATAGATTTCAATCTTCACAACATATAAAAAAACCGCTGAAAGAATATCTTTCAACGGTTTCATTTTAGGATTGCTTATTGTGTGTAAACAATTTTATTTAATCAATAGTTTTTTGCTTTGTTTAAATGATCCATCAGTAAGTATAACATGATAAATCCCTGTTGGTAAACTCTTGATGGTATAACTAGATGTATTACGTACAGTATCTATTACAACTCCATTATTATTGTAAATGGTAATAACTGCATTGGCACTATTTATATTTTCAAAAGAGAAATTAACAACATCCGATGCAGGATTTGGGAACATTGTAAAAGATTTATTAGTACTTAAATCAGTGTTAGCTTCAGCTCCTGCAAGTGGAAGATTTATATCAAGATAACTACTCCAGTCACTTGTTCCTGCAGTATTAACTGCTCTTACCCTAAATCTGTAAGCAGTCTCAGTTCCTTGTTTTGGAATCCATAAATAATAAGTAGTAGATGTACCAGTGCTTGCCCATCCAGTTGCTGCTTTGTATAATTGTACTTCATAGCTTGTTGCATTTGCTACTTGTGTCCATGAAGCATAAAACCCTTGAGCATAAATTCCTGAGTTGGTAATATTTGTTGGAGTTGCCAAAGTTACAGGATTTGGATTTGATGGTCCAAAAGTAACTGTATAATCTTCGACTTCACCATCACCAATATTTCCACATACAGCAGTTGGATTTGAATTGTACTTCATTACAATGCGCATTCTGGTTGTTCCAGTCGCACTGTTTTGCACTGTAAAATTCCCTGTAACTGTGCCATTTGACGAAAGTCCATTAATTACTTTCTCTGATGCTTCGAATGTGTTGTTTTTATTGTAGTCTATCCAAATTCCCCATGATTCAGTATAATTTGAACTTGAGAATCCAGGTGTTAAACTCACAGGGATGCTTGCATTTGGTGTTAATGTAATATTTTTAGAAGTATAATTACCATATCCTGATGCATCAGCTCCAGATGTATTTGTAAAATTTCCTATTACAATATCTTTAATATATTCATATTGATTGGATCCGTTAGCTGCACAATAGGCACTAGTACCTGAAATAACTGCTGTAGCAACATTCGAATAATCTGAATAAGTTGTGTTAGCATTTGCTCTTACTTTATAAGTATATGTATTTCCAGCTGTTAATCCTGTATTTGTGTAGGTAGCAACATTTGCACCAAGTGTTGCAATTACACTATAAATACCGTCTGCCGAAGCTCTTTCTACAGTATAAGCAGTTTCATTAGTAGCATTATCTGTCCATGTTAATACCACCTGAAGCGAAGTAGAATTGGCAGTTGCTACTAAATTTGTTGGTGCTGCAACTGTTGTCCCACTTGTTGCTCCTGCAATTATGGCTTCAAAAGGTTTGGTATTATAGGCATAATCTGTAATTGAGTAACCATCACCATCAGCTGTTACTTTTATTTTAAACCATCCATAACAAGTTCTTCCTCTACTGGTGTATTCAAATCCTACATAGCCTGTTTGATTATCCCAAGTGGTGTAGGAAGCAGTGCGTAAGTCTAGTTGATCTGGGTATGAAGCTCCCGGAGTTACAAATATACTTGATGCGCCTATAGCTGTTCCTGCTGCAATTTTCGCAATATTTCTTGTACCCGTTAATCCTACTAATCTTTTTCCGTAGGTTTCAATTTTTAATGCATTGGCTGCAAATCGCCATGCTCCATATTCTGTATTATCACCAATGCCTAAATTTATATAATCCCATGTTGTAGCTGGAGAAACAACAAAATCTGGATTGTCTACATAAACGATTCCATATGGAGCATCGAATTTTATATTTATTGTTTTTGCAGGACTATCAAGAGTTGTTATTCCGCCTGTTATTGCTGCGTCTTTAAATGTAACGATTACTGCAGCATCGTTAGCAGGTAAGTGCGGACTTGCTTTTCCTGTGAATGTAAGTTTTACTTTTGAATTACTTTGTAATGTTAAAACAGCTGTTAAACCTGCAGGGACTCCCGAAATTGTATAATCTGTACCAACTGTAAATGTTCCAGTACTTTTGGTAAATGTTCCGTTATTGGTCGAAAGAGAAATTTCTGTATTTGTTGTGATTCCTCCATCATTTGCGTCAGCTTCATATAGTGTATTTGCAGATAAAACTACAGCAGTTTTTGGTGTCACTCCTGTATAAATTGATGCTCCTGGCTGTGTATTATAAGCATATTCTGAGATTGTATATCCGTCTCCATTTGTCGCAACGGTAACCTTAAACCATCCATAACAGGTTAAGCCATCGATCAAATAATCAAAACCAACATATCCTGTTTTTCCGTCCCAGTTGGTGTAGGTTGCAGTGCGTAGATCCAATTGATTTGGATATGCTCCCGGTGCTGTAAAATTGTTTGTAGCGCCTACTTGTGCATTTGCTCCTAGCAGGGTAATGTTTTTAGTTCCTGTTTCGCATATTAATTTTTTGGCATAGGTTTCAATTTTTAAAGCATTAGCAGCAAATCTCCAACCACCAAAAGCAGGATCGTCTCCTTTTTCTATTTCAAAATATTTCCAAATCAAAGCTGATGAAACGGTTACGTCGGGCATATCAACAAAAAAAATCCCATAAGGATTTACAAATTTAAAATCGAAATATAAGCTTGTGCAAGATAAACCTGTTGTACCACCTGTAAATGCTGTGGGTAAAAATGTAATAGCTCCTTTGGTATTATTGGTTAGTAAATGACTTGTGGCTTTTCCTGTTAAGGTAACTGTTATTTGTGAATTGGAATTAACTGTAAGTATGGGTGTAATTCCTGCAGGGAAAGTATGTGTGAAATGTGTTCCTGAAATCATTGTTCCAGTGCTAATTGCTAGTGTTTTTGTTCCTGATATCGTTATTATTGATGATGTGTCAAAAGAACCGTCATTTGCTACTGCTTCCTTAAAAGAACTTTTATTTACAGTTAGTAAACTTCCGCTGTAATTAACTCCAGTTGCAATGAGATTGCTTTCTTGCCAAAGGGTTTTTCTTGCGGGATGTTCTAAGGCCGCGAGCATCCGGTCTATCTGACCCTGTGTATACATTTTATAACATCCTTGCGCTCCATTGTACCCCATATAATTTTCATTGTTTACCCGATCACCGTTACAATTTGTTCCTTGTGTGCAGGCTAGAGTATGTAGTCCGTCTTCAAGTGGAGTATCTGCCACTTCATCTGTACCTGTACAACCACCTTCAAATGTGTGAATTAGATTTAAGAAATGTCCAAATTCATGTGTTAGAGTAGCCGAAAATTCTTTGCTATAGGAGTTGTCATATAAATAAGCTCCATTAAAAACAACCCTTGCGGTATTGTTTGCTGTCATACCTGAATCTGGATACCAAGCTACTCCAGAATTATTTAACGCTCCATCCTGATACAGATCATTTTGAATATATACGTTCATATACTTTGTATTGTCCCATGCATCAGCGGCAATTTGATCATCGTATCCGCCACCGTTTCCATAGCCATTTTTGGCTGAATGAAAAACGACTCCTGACGTACAGCCTCCGCTTGGATCAATCTTAGCAAGCTTGAATTCAATGTTTAGCGTGCCTCTTCTTGTTTGAAAAAATGGATCTACGGTTGCGTAATCAGCATTACGTCCGTTAAAATCATCATTAAGTTGTGCCAGGTGATTTACTATTTTCTCATATGTAACTGTTTTTCCGCTTTGCATATCTCCATAAATATGGAAGACAACTGGAATTACATAAGACGTTTGTAGCAATTTAGAGGTTGATTTCCTTTCTGCACTGAATTTTTTACTAAAAGCATCAAAGTTTTGCTTCTCTTTTAATGCATTAGGATTCTGTTTGTAGATTTTGTCATTTTCTTCTTTTGCTCTACAAGGAAGCCCTTGTGCGTTTGCTTTGAGAATGAAAATGAACGCCATAAATAGTAATAATTTTGGTTTCATAATTTTTTTTGGGGTTTGTTAATAATGTCACCAAAGTTATCTGTATAGCTGAAAATAAGATTATACTATTTTATTTTATTTTGATATTAAATAATCCAATAAATTAACTTTAAAATTATAGTAAGTGTTTTTTAAATCACAATTAAATGAATTAAATTTAATTATGATTACAAGTTTGTAAACAAAATGAAATGTCAGACAACCTGAAACTATTGATTATTTGTTATAAAAAGAGTGTTTTCGTATTTATTTGTTTAAAAATCATTGCAAGCTTTAAATAGAGTAAATTCTATTGAAAAGAGAAAACATAAAAAAATAAGAAACTTAAAAAAAGGAGTTTCTTAAATTAGAGATTGTAGTAGGGGAGGAATTATGTGTTTTGCTTTATAAAGAAAACGGAAGTCTTTTCTATCATGGCTTCATAAATCCAGTTGGACTCACTTTTTTATATTTTTTATATATTTTATTAAAATGACTTGCATCTGTAAAACCTAATTTAGCAGCAATTTCATTTATATTATGACGGCCATTTTTAAGTAATTGATCAGCAGCTTTTAGTTTGGTTTGAATAATGTGCTGTTGAATAGAAACACCACTGTGTTTTTTTACATAAATGCTAATGTAGTTAGGAGACATTGAAAATAACTCTGCAATGTTTTCAATGCGCATTTTTTCGGCGTCCAATGCATGTAAGCGGGTATAACCTAAGATTTGATTTAGTTTGTCAAGTTCTGTATTACTTGGGCATTGATCACCATGTTTAGATGTCGAATGACTTCTTGCCACCATCATCATTACTGCGCCAAAAAGTTCTAATACAACTTCTCGACTGTAAGCACAAGTTTTAGTAAACTCAAATAATAATATCTGTAATAAGTTATTAATGTGTTTTTTATCTTCTTCATCTGTTATTAAAGTTCCATCTACTGCAGATGGATTTTGGAGTAGAATCTTTATTATTTCCATCCATTTGGCAGTTTTACCACCTTCAAGTTTTTCTATAAAAAGCTGTTCTGTGAATTTTATAAAGATAAAACTAGTATTTTCTTCTATTTCAAATGAATGAGCATCTTCTGGTCTTAATAAAAAAGCATCTCCTTCTTTATAATTAAATAGCGTGTCGTTTAAAATATGATTACCACTTCCTTTTTCTATAAAAATGAATTCATAAAAATTGTGTTTATGTATTGGGAACTCCCATTTGTCAAGTTGCAATCGAAATACATTTAAAGAATGGTAACTGGTGAAACGTTTCATAATGGATAATAAATTTGTACAAAAATACAATGAAAACATACAACATAACTTAGTTGTTAAAAAATATCTTTGTTTTTATAATCTGTTCTTTATAAACAGGATAATAAATAAAACAATGACAAAAAAAATAACAATATTTAGTTTCTTTATTTCTATCACCAGCTTTCTAACTATAAATGCACAAGTTCAGGATGATAAACCGATTTTTCATTATTCTATAATGGATGCTATGCGTAATGGGGTCTATACAGGTGATCTTACTATAAAAACACTGGCAAGCAAAGGTAACTTTGGACTAGGTACTTATAATTATTTAGATGGTGAAATGATTGCACTTGATGGTATTTTTTATCGAATAGCTCCTAATGGACAAGTTACTAAAGCTGAATCGGAGCGAATGGTACCTTTTGCTTCTGTCGCATTCTTTAAAGCTGATATATCTTATGAAATTACCGGTAGTAAGACTATCGAATTGCTTCAGCAGGAAATAATAAGTAAACTTCCATCTGCAAATAAACCTTATGCAGTACGCATTGAATGCACTTTTGAATCAATTACAGTAGGAGGCGCTGAAAAACTTGATGATAAAAATACTACTGGTTTAGCAGAATTAATGAAAACGAGACCTCTTTATAAAAGGGAAAGAATTTCGGGAACGATGATCGGCTTCTATAATCCTCCATCATTTGCAGCTATAGATTTATCGCCTTTCCATTTCCATTTTTTATCTGATGATAGAACGTTTGGAGGACATTTAGTTGTAGGAGAATTATCTTCTGCCAAAATTAAAATAAGCATTGATGAAAAATCGGGTTATGAAATTATTTTACCAAAGAGAAACAAAACCTTTGATAAACCCTGGCCACAACAAAGCGATATAAAAAGCTCTTATTAAATACTTAAATAAATATAAAATGATAAAATTAAAATTAGCAATACTACTAGTAGTTGTTGTAATGACTTCACATACAAACACAACAACAGCACAAAATCTCAAAGAAATACAACATATTAAGTTTGATGACTTGGGATGGGAGCAATTGGGAAATAAATTGCAACGCAAATATGTATATGGTGAACAAGGAATGTTAGCCTTGTTTAAGATGGATAAAGGTGCAAAAGTACCACTACACCAACATCCTAACGAACAAACATCTTACATAATAAAAGGCAGTGTAAAAGTAACTATGCAAGGCAAAGATTATATTGTTAAAGCTGGAGAAGTACTTATAATTCCGGGCAATATACCGCATCAGTTTGAATGTCTAGAAGATGGAACACTTGATATTGATTTTTTTGCTCCTCCACGTAAAGATTGGATAGATGGTACCGCTAGTTACTTTGGTGATACAAATAAAACGAATAACAATCTTGAAGTAGTAGCTGCGATGGATGTACGTCCTGGTGATGTTGCTGTATCGGCTGAAGGTCGTGTTTTTGCAACAATACATCCATTAGGAAGTCAAAAAATACAATTGGTAGAAATTATAAACGGGAAAGCAATTCCATATCCTTCAAATATTTATCAAAAAAATGGAGCAAAGGCCAATGATGCTCAATTTGATGCTATGCTGGGCTTAATTTTTGATAAAAACAATCAATTATGGGTTATTGATATGGGACTGGAATTAGGAAAAACAAGGCTTTGGGCTTTTGATATCAATAAAAATAAAGTAATTCAAAAAATTGAATTGCCTTCGTCCGTAGCTCCAAAAGGCACATTTACTCAGGATGTAGCTATAGATGAAAAGAATAATTTTGCTTATTTGGCTGATATTGCTAATCCAGGAATTATTGTATTGAATTTAAAAACAAAAAAAGCACGCAGGTTTAGTGATCATACTTCATTGCAAGCTGAAGATAAAAACATGATTATTAAAGGTAAAATAGCATATTTTGGCGGAAAACCAGCTCGTGTAGCTATTGATCCGATTACGCTTTCTAGTGATAGAGAAACTATATTTTTTGGAGCAATGAATGGTAATTCATGGTACAAAGTACCTGCAAAATTATTAAGAGAAGGAAAGAGCCATAGTATAATTGGAAGCTCAATTATAAAAGTAGGAAATAAACCATTTAGTGATGGAGCAATTACAGATGCAAATGGAAATCATTATTTTACTAACTTGCAGGAGCATGCAATTACAAAATTGGATGCAACAGGCAAATTAACCAATATCATACGAGATAATGATAAGTTATTATGGCCTGATAATGTTTATCAAGGTCCTGATGGCTGGTTGTACATTTCGGTAAATCAACTTGATAGTTCTCCTGCATTTACAGGAGCTAAGGATGAAGGCAAACCGCCTTATTATATTTATCGTTTTAAGCAGTAAATAGATTATTTTAATCAATTAATACTTAAAGAAAGCTATGTTTACATTCTTCAAAATTTCTGTTTATACAGCTGTAGCAGCTATGTTTATATTGAGTTTAATTACACTTAGTGATATTTTTATCCATAGTAATCAATTCCGTTTTTATGTTTTGACAGTTATAACAGCAATAATTTTTTTTGGCATTGGTCTTACAGGAATTATTGTCTATAAAAATTTTAAAAATATCTACCAATATATTTCAAAAGATGAAGAGCAGAATTTAGCAAGAGTGTCTGTTCGAAAATTGCTATTAATTTTTGGACTTATGGCAATAGCAATTACGTTATTTACATGTTCACTTTGCATGGGATTATTAGAGAGAATGAACAGCGGGACTGCCTTGTTTGGGTAGAAAAAAACATTTATTTTATTGACCTATTTCGAGTGATTTAATCTAATCGAAATTTACAACTATTCAATGACTTCTTACAAAGATACAGGCATTGAACTGCGCTAACTTTGTCTAAAATTTAAACCTATAAAATATGATTTCAACTTATTTTAAAACAATAGTAACATTAACTTTTACGATGTTATTTTTATTATCTAATGCACAAGTTAAAAAAGAGACTAATGCTAAAAATTGGCCAAATGGCGCACAACTAGTAATTTCTGTATCTATGCAATTTGAGACAGGAGGCCAGCCTGAAGGCGCCGAAAGTCCTTTTTCAGGAAACCCATTACCAAAAGGGCAGCCTGATTTGCCTGCAGAAAGTTGGTTTCGATATGGAGCAAATGAAGGTATATACAGAATGTTAGATCTGTGGAAGAAATACAATATTAAAGTTACTTCGCACGTAGTAGGAGAGGCTGCTGTAAAATATCCTGAAATCACTAAAGCTATTGCTGAAGGCGGTCATGAAATTGCTGCTCACGGAATGTCCTGGAATAATCAATGGAATATGAATTATGCAGATGAACTGGCATTTGTAAAAAAAGGAATTGATACCGTTGCAGCTATTACAGGTAAAAGGGGAGTTGGATATAATGCAAACTGGTTACGTAGAAGTCCTAATACGCTAAAAGTATTGCAAGAGCTTGGCTTTTTGTATCATATTGATGATTTAAGTCGAGATGAACCATTTATCACCAAAGTAAATGGTAAAAATTTTGTAGTAATGCCATACACATTGCGCAATAATGATATTGTAAATGTAGAAGGGAAACATTGGAGCCCTGATCAGTTCCTCGTACAATTAAAAATGGAGTTTGATCAACTTTATGTAGAAGGTGTAGCTAAACGAAGAATGATGTCTATTAGTTTTCATGACAGAATAGGCGGAACACCTGCAATGGTTAATGCTATGGATAGCTTTATTAAATATGCAAAAAACAAAAAGGGAGTTGTATTTATGAGAAAAGATGACATTGCCAAAATGGTTCAAAATGATCCCAAAACACCCATTGATAATGCTGAAGAAAAATATAATAAATAATACTATAAAAAGATGAAAGCAATAGGATTTAAAACCTCATTACCACTAACAGTGCAAGATAGTTTTATTGAATTTGAAGCTGTTAAACCAATACCTGAA
Organism: Flavobacterium sp. 140616W15; assembly: GCF_003668995.1. Classification (NCBI taxonomy): domain Bacteria; kingdom Pseudomonadati; phylum Bacteroidota; class Flavobacteriia; order Flavobacteriales; family Flavobacteriaceae; genus Flavobacterium; species Flavobacterium sp. 140616W15. The sequence goes on along the minus strand of NZ_CP033068.1, from coordinate 1,640,585 downwards.
GCAAATGATTTATTGGTAAAAATTAATGCCATATCTGTAAATCCTGTCGATTTTAAAATTCGCCAAAACAGTGCTGTAAATACTGTTTTAGAATCTCCAAAAATTATTGGTTGGGATGCTGTAGGTGTAGTTGAAGCTGTTGGCGAAAGGGTAAACTTATTTAAAGTAGGAGACGAAGTATATTATGCTGGAGATATTACCAAACAAGGTAGTAATGCAGAGTATCAAATTATAGATGAGCGTATTGTAGGCAGTAAACCTAAAGCACTTACTAACACAGAAGCTGCCGTTATACCGTTAACTGGTTTGACAGCTTGGGAAATACTTTTTGACCGCATTCGTATTAATCCTGAAAAAGACAAAGGCAAAACAGTCTTAATAATTGGTGGGGCTGGTGGAGTAGGTTCTATTGCGATTCAGTTAGCTAAAAAAATAGCAGGTTTAACTGTTATCGCTACTGCTTCCCGCCCAGAAACTATTGATTGGTGTAAAAAACAAGGAGCCGATCATGTGGTTAATCATAAGGACTTAATTTCTTCGGTTAGAGAATTAGGATTCCAATATGTTGATTTTATTCTCGATTTTGTAGATACAAATTCTTATTGGGATATTATGGTAGAACTCATTAAACCTCAAGGACATATTGCCTCAATTACTGGTAGCAGTGATCCAATAGCTTTAAATAAACTAAAAAACAAAAGCGCTTCGTTTTCATGGGAACTAATGTATACACGTTCTATGTTTCAAACTGAAGACATGCATGAGCAACATATTATTCTCAATAAAATTGCTGATTTATTAGATAATGGGACACTCAAAACAACCTTAAATGAAACGCTATCTGGTTTTACAGCAGATAATTTAAAAAAAGCACACCAACTCCTGGAATCTGGAAAAACAATTGGTAAAATTGCTATTAAATTTTAAATAAAAAAGAAAAAAATACTTCTGATGATAAGTAGATAAAGCTTGTATTTGTCTGTCATTAAAGCAATTTTTATATAGGATTTAAAATAAAAAATATTTATTTTTATGCTATCAATTTATCTACAGCTACTATTTTTTAAGCATTTGTATACATGGCTATTGTGTTGCTTAGAAACTATGTAAGATGTTTTTAAATTGAGTTTAGTTCTTAAATTTTAATTTTAAAAAAAATGAAAAAAAATATTTTAAAGAATATTATCTTTTTTGTAATTCTTTTTTGCAATGTGATAACAGTATTTGCTCAAGATAAAGTTGATACTGTTGTCATGCTCAATGGAGAAAAAAGAGAAGGAAAAGTTATTTCGGTAAAAGAGGATGCTATTAAATTTGCCTACAAAGGGGAAACTCTTGAATATGAGTTTAAAAAATCTGAAATAAATGAAATTGTATTTGCAAGTGGCAGAACAGAAGTAATAAATAAAGGTACAAATACTGAAGTTGTATCTTCGGGAGTTACATCAACAGGCAGAAAAGGAAAAATAGCCATATTGCCTTTTGAATTTATATCTAATGATACTTCTCTAAATGCCAATGCAATGGCGGAGCAATTACAAGCAGATAGTTATCTTTCTATAAAAGAAAACACCAACGGATTGGAATTGCAGGATCCTATTACAACAAATAGCCTTTTAGCAAAGAATAATATCTCACTTGCTAATTTGAAATCCATAAGTCCAAAAGAGATGGCTACATTGCTAGGAGTTGAAAATGTAGTGTATGGAATTGCTAATGTAACTAATAAAGGAACCTCTTCTTACGGAAGTGGTGTTACAAGTTACAACGACAAAGAAACCCAAAATAAGGAGGGCAGAAAAGAAACAACCAAATCATCTGGTTCTGCATACAACTCTAATAATGCCACTACAATGATTAATTATGAAACTAAAATTAATCTGAATATTTTTAATGATAAAGGAGCAAATTTATATTCAGAATCAAGAAATTCTTTCGGAACTGGATTTGATGCTTATCATGCTACAATTAACTATTTAATAAAGCGTTGTCCTTTTGGACCTAAAGCAAAGCATTAAATCGTTTGTGCTCTATTAGAATTTTTATTTAGTTAATTCCTCATTATTACCCAATTTTCTCTACAGCCAAGTTCAGAATTCTTTTGTACAATTTACTATTAGGAATATGAACACTTAATTGGACTGTATACGTAAAGAAATAAATTTTTAATTCCTCAACATATGTAAACATTTTTGCTTTTTATATACCTGACTTTTGCCATGTAAATAAAAACTAAAAAAATGAAAACATTACTTACTACAGTTGCATTACTTGCATTATCGTTATCAATTTCTGCTCAAAAAATCATTCATAAGAATGTATATAGCAAAAAGATGAACAAGGAAATAGAAACTGTAATTATTACTCCAAAATTTGTAAATGGTGAAAAATACAAAACCATTTATATACTCCATGGTTATAGCGGCAATCCGGATAGAACCTACAAGCAAGATATCCCAGATCTTGTAACCAAATCTCAAAAATATAAAACTATTTATGTATTGCCCAATGGCAATTTTAATAGTTGGTATGTAGATAGTCCTGTTGATAAAACTTCTCAATATCAAACCTTTATTGGAAAAGAATTAGTTGATTATATCGATGCTAATTATCCAACGACACAAAATAGAAAATCTAGAGGAATCTTAGGATGGAGTATGGGTGGATATGGCGCAACAAATATCGGAATTGCATATCAAAATACTTTTTCAATAGTAGGTAGCACCTGTGGTGCATTGGATTTTAATCGATTTGGAGAAAGCTTCCACAATTATCAGGTGGATAAAGTTTTAGGTGAGTTTAAAAATTTACCAAAGCAATACCTAACATTTGATAAAACGAAACAGATGAAAGCGTCAAATCAGTTTTATATATTCGATTGCGGTACCGAAGATGCTCAAATGATAGCTATGAACAGAGATTTTCATAAACTCCTAATAAACGAAAAAATAGTACATCTTTATATTGAATCTCCAGGAGCACATGACACAGAATACTGGAGTAAAGCATTATCTAATCAGTTAGTATTATTTGAAAATTATTTTAATAATGCTAAAATGTAAGGATGAAGATTGTATTGTTTTGATGTATAAAAAATGATATGATTATATAAACTAAAAAAACACTACAGATTTGCGTGGGCAAATACGACGTAGTGTTTTTTTTGAGTAAATAATCTATTGTAATACTGCTTTATAACAGTGTAGTTGTTTCAATAGACGCCTCTATAATTGAATTAATAATGGACAAAGTAAGCGGGTCTTGTTCTCCTGAAAAGAAAGTATCTAATACTTCCTGAAAAATAGGATTACTATTTTCTACCAAAGTAAAAAGCGTCATCGAAGATCTCAATTTTCTAGCTTCTAATTCTCCTAGAATTGATTCAGCAGATTTCATTTTAAAAGTTAGTATTAACTCAGAAATCTCGATAAGATGTTTTCCTAGGATGGGATGCGCGACAAATTCAGCCGCTTCATTTAAATCTAGAATAGCATAGTATTTAGAAGTATCGCTAGTACCTAATCCTGCAATTTGAGGGAAGATAAACCACATCCAGTGGGTTTCTTTTTGCCCTTTTTTATTTCAGAAAGAGCAGTAAGATACAGATGGTTTTGTGCTTCTAAAAAGCGGATTAAATCTTTGTTTGTGTTTGGCATTATAATGTCTTGTTGGGTAAAAAAAGAGTGCAAAAATACTTAAAAATATAGGTAATTCCAAATCAAAGATACAGGTAATGTGTGTTTTATGACAAAGTAGTGTAATATCTTACTTTAATTACAGTATAAAATAACTTCAATTCTTAGTAACAATTTAACAGCAAAATAGGAGGGATTATAGCCTTATATTATCCCTTTATAATGCCATATATGCATTCACTATTTGAATTAAGAAACACAAGAAGCTTATTGTTTTAGCTAATTATAGATATGACATTATTTTTGATGATTTTATTGCAAAAATTATAATTTTATTAAATAACAATTATTTTTTATGAAGTATAGTTATATCTTTGCTTAAAATTTTGGTCTATTTTTTCTTATAATTTAAGTTAAAATAGTTAAAAGGGAATCAGGTGTAAATCCTGAACAGGCCCGCTACTGTAAGTTCTATATAAGTCTTTAAACGTTACTAATGTCACTGTTTGCTCAAGCAAATGGGAAGGCAGTTTTAAGGATAGAATAAGTCAGGAGACCTGCCAAAATCACATAGTTTAAAACTTTCGAGGAACAAAGTTGAAGAACAAGAAATTCACCCTATTATTCTATAATGGGCTTTTTTTCTTATGCTTCTGCATTATTATACCCCGATAAGTTTTTATAATTTATTTAGTGATGTATAATAAAAACAAAGTCCCTTTATTCGTTTTAACGTTATTTACTCCATTTTTGCTTTACTCTCAAGCATCTAATGATAGTATTCGTAAATTAAAAGAAGTAATTCTAAAAACTAAGCCTTATCAAGAAGTAATTCCTGTGCAAAGTCTTTCTGGAAAATTACTAGAAAACTTAGCTAGTCATAATGTTGCAGATGCACTACGCTATTTTGCAGGAACTCAAATTAAAGATTATGGAGGACTTGGAGGACTTAAAACTGTAGATGTCCGTAATATGGGAACACACCACGTAGGTGTTTTTTATGACGGCATACAACTAGGAAATGCACAAAACGGAGTCACTGATTTGGGTAAATACTCCTTAGATGACATGGAATCTCTTACCATGTACAACGGTCAAAAAAGCGAAATTTTTCAGTCAGCAAAAGACTTTGCAGCGGCTTCTACTATTTATTTAAGAACCAAACGGCCTGTTTTTGAAAATGGAAAAAAAACAAATCTATTGGTTCGATTTAAAACCATGTCTATAAATTATTTCAACCCGTCTTTTAGATGGGAACAAAAATTAAGTGACAAAGTAAGTATGAGCGTGAGTTCTGAATATATAAAATCTAATGGTGAATACAAATTTAGATACAAAAGAAACAATCAGGACGGTTCCGTAGCCTACGATACCACAGCCACAAGACATAATAGTGATATAGAAGCACTACGATTTGAATCAGGTCTTTACGGAAAAATGAAGAATGGATCTTGGGACGCTAAAGTATATTATTACGATTCGGATAGGGGAGCACCAGGAGCAATTGTCGAAAATAAGTTTTCTGATGGTTTTAGACAATATGATAAAAATTTCTTCGCACAAACCTCACTAATTAAAGATTTTTCGAAAAAATACAAATTTCAGGCTAAGGCAAAATATGCTTATGATTATACGCATTATGTTGCCAGAGATACTACGAATATATTAGGCGAAACAGTAACCGAAGGAGCACAATCGGACGATAGTTATTATCAGCAGGAAATATACTTCTCAGCTGTAAATATGTACAACATATTACCCACATGGGATGTTTCGTTATCTACCGATTTTCAATACAATAAACTTAATGCTACGAGAAAAGGCATACAGACTCAATTTTCTTTTCCGCAACGTTATACAGCATTATTTTCTTTGGCTAGTTCCTTTAGGCTAGGGCAGTTTAAAGCATTAGGTAGTGTTGTTGGTACTTATGTTCAGGAGGAAGTGCGATATAACGCTAAAGCTCCTGATAAAAAAGAGTTTACTCCTGCCTTATTTATAGGATATACCCCATTTAAAGACTACGATTTTAATTTAAGAGCATTTGCAAAACGCATTTTTAGAATGCCCACTTTTAATGATTTATACTATACTATGGTTGGGTCAAGTACTTTAAGACCCGAATATATGAACCAATATGATATTGGATTCACTTATAATTTGCCCATTGAGAATAGTTTCTTTGATAAAATATCTATTCAGGTAGATGGTTATTACACCAATACCAAAGATAAAATTGTAGCAGCTCCAACAGGAAATTTATTTCGTTGGATGATGACCAATATGGGACAGGTGAAAGGGAAGGGGATAGAATCGGTACTTAATGTGGGAATGCATATTGGCAAAGTAAACTTAGCTACCAATCTTACCTATACTTATTCAGAAAGCAGGGATTATACCAAATTTGCTGGACTGGAATTATCATCTTATGGAGATCAAATACCTTACACGCCTTGGCATAGTGGGTCTGGGATATTAAATGCTGATTATAAAACATGGAATTTCAACTACAGTTTTGTATATGTAGGAAAACGATATAACGGTAATGTAAACAATATTAAAATCAATGAAATTCAGCCTTGGTACACTCATGATCTAGCAGTACAAAAGTCTTTTACTTTAAGTAAATATTTGATAAAAGGAACAATAGAGCTAAACAATGTACTTAATCAGCAGTATGAGGTTATATACAATTATCCTATGCCAGGACGTACAATGAAATTTATAATCAGCATTGCGCTATGAAAAAGATAACTACACAATTAATTCTAGGTTTATTTATAGCCCTTTCTTTTACTTCTTGTAGAGAAGAAGAAACCATTTTTCCATCATCAGATAAAAGTGTTGCTGCACCAAGAAGTGACGGAAAGATAGAAGGTTTTTATCTCCTTAACGAAGGGAATATGGGGATGAACCGGGCAAGTATTGATATATTTAATTACAGAACCGGAAACTATACAACCGATATTTATTCTGAGAGAAACCCAACAGTTATAAAAGAATTGGGTGATGTAGGCAACGATATAAAAATATATGGCAATAAGGTTTATGCCGTAATCAATTGCTCAAATAAAGTTGAAATAATCGACAAATGGTCGGCAAAACGTATCAAAAAAATTGATATTCCTAATTGTCGTTATGTCGCTTTTTATAAAGACAAAGCCTATGTGAGTTCTTATTCAGGACCTGTAGCCATTGATCCTAATGCAGAGATTGGTTTTGTTGCAGAAATCGATACCACTTCATTAGAAATTAAACGCAAAGTAAATGTGGGCTATCAACCAGAGCAAATGGTGGTAAGTAACGGAAAATTATATGTTGCCAATTCAGGAGGTTACAGAGTCCCTAATTACGACAGAACAGTGTCTGTAATAGATCTTGAAACTTTTACTGAAATAAAAAAGATAGATGTAGGTATCAACCTTTATAGTATGCAAATAGACAGCCGAGGAGATATTTATGTGAGTTCCAGAGGAGATTATTACAATACACCATCAAACCTGTTTGTAATTGATACTAAAACAGATGAGAAAAAAATGCAACTCGATATTCCAGTTTTAGGAATGTGTTTAGTAGATGATTTACTCTATTTCTATAGCGTATCATGGAGCTATCTAACCAATAGTAATAAAGTAACCTACGGGATATTAGATACAAAAACCAAAAAGATAATTAGCGATAAGATAATTACAGATGGCACAGATAAACAAATAATGATTCCTTATGGATTACAGGTAAATCCCGAAACAAAAGAAATTTACATCACCGATGCACAGAATTATGTTGTAACAGGCTATATCTATTGCTTTACCCCAGAGGGAAAACTAAAATGGAAAACTACCGCGGGAAATATACCTGCCCATATTGCTTTTATAACCAAAAACTAAAATAGTAATTATGTATAATAAACCTTTAAAACATTTCCGAGCGTTATTCTTTATACTCGCGGCAGCATTGGTAACCAATTGCTCTAGTGGAGACGATGGTACAGATAACGGCAATCCACCAACAGGAGGTATTGCAAACAATGAGTATAATGCACAAAGAGCTACCATACTAGCAATAACTATAAATAGTACAGCAAGTACAAATGCAACATACAATTGGAGTATGACAAATGCTCCATCAGATAATTATTCTTTGGTAAATACCACAGCAAAAGAAGCCTTGTTTGTAGCTGCAGAAATTGGAACTTATGAATTATCAGTAATTATAAACGATAAGGGGACTACACAAACACAAAAAGTAAAAGTACATATAAGTAAAGAGGCTAAAGAATATAAAACCTTTATCGCCAAAGTATTTGATTTTAAACCAGCACCTGGGCAGTTTATTAATGATTTACCAGCTGCCAATGATGGAGAAACATTTGATAAAATTTTAACGAGAGCCAATTCCTATCTAACCAAGAAAAACGGAGATCTAATTTCACTTGGTGCATTTGGCGGTTATATCGTTTTTGGTTTTGATCATACAATTGTAAATGTGAAAGGCAAACGCGATTTTAGAGTGTTAGGAAATGCTTTTTGGGCAGACGCTAATCCTAATCCAGATGCAACCATGCGAGGTGGGAGCAGTGAGGCGGGAGTTATAATGGTGTCTTACGACAAAAATAAAAACGGACTTCCAGATGATGAATGGTACGAAATAGAAGGAGCAGGACATAAAATGGAAAAAACTATCAAGGATTATGAAATCACTTATTATAGACCAGATCCAAACAAAGTTCCTGTTCCTGGAGGTGGTACGGGAACAGTGCTTTTTACTGATGTAGAGTATATATTATGGAAAGACAATCAGGGGAAAACAGGTTATCTAGCACAAAACAATGCTTATAACCACTCACTAGACTATTGGCCAAAATGGCTTAAAGATCAAGATAAAATCACTTTTAAAGGTACAAGATTACCCGATAATGCCGTTGATGAAAGCGGCACAGGAAGTTATTTTGTTCAGTATGCGTTTTTATACGGATATGCTGATAATGCTCCTAATAATGACAATGACTCAGCAATAGATATTGATTGGGCTATAGATAAAAACGGAAATAAAATTCACCTTCCTGGAATTGATTTTGTGAAAGTTTACAATGGTCTCAATCAGCAAGCAGGATGGCTCGGAGAAACTTCTACCGAAATAATGGGAGCAACAGATTTGCACCTTTTAGGAGAAAATATTCCGACGAGACCATAAATTAAAAAGGATTTTAAATTAAAACTATAAAACCAGAACCCATGAAAAAAAAGTAACCCATTTATTATTCCTTGCCTTCTTAGTTATAGGATGCAGTAGTAGTGATGATGATACAAAATCAGAAGAAGGTATAAAACCAACAGAAATTACACTTCAAGAAAAACATGAAGTAGCTATGTTTAGTGTGCTCAATATAAATAGTAGTACAACAGTTAAAAATCCAAATTACGAATGGGTTTTAACAAAAAATCCGTTAAACAAAACTACAGATTCTATTGTCGGAAATTCTAAAGATTTAAGATTTATTGCCTTGTACTCAGGTGCCTATGAACTTACATTGAATGTTACTGCGGATGGAAAAAAAGGAAGTAAAAAAACGATTGTAAATGTAACCAATGACACTAAAAATTACAATCCATATATAACAAGCATTTTTGACTTTAATCCTGCCCCGGGTATGTTTGCGAACGATTTATATAAAGTTGGATTTACAAAAGATGATGTAGTACGAACTGCATTGGGTAGAATTAATGAAACCAGCGTAGGGTATCAGCTGGATTTGGGAGGTTTTGGAGGTTCTATTATTGTAGGTTTCGATCATACTGTTATCAATGCGCCAGGCGAAAGTGATTTTAAAGTATATGGAGGCGATTTAACGGATAAAGCTAATCCGCCAGCACCTGGATTAATATATGTTGCTTACGATAAAAATGGTAATGGAAAACCAGACGAAGATGAATGGTACGAGATCATAGGTAGCCAGCACACAAAAGAGAATACAATTAAAGATTTTAAAATTACCTATCATAAAAAAGCAGCAGGTGTACCTGTAGTAGTTGGAGGACCCAATGACATGTTTTCAGATCGTGAACACATCTTTTGCGAAAACAATCAATCTGAGACCTATTACATGCCAAGATCTAAAACCAAAAAAGAATATTATCCTTTATGGGCTAGTCAAAAAACAGTTACATATGAAGGAATAAAACTTAATGTAGATTTTGTTACTGCACGTCCGGGTCAAACTACATTATGGAATTATAACGCTCCAGAATGGGGATATGCAAATGCAGTAAATCCTGATATTGATATTGATTGGGCAGTTGATAAAAATGGAAATAAAGTAAATCTGCCGGGGATAAATTTTATAAAAATTGTGAACTGTGTTAGTGAACCAATGGGACTTTGTCATCAGCAATCATCAATGGCTACTAAATTTGCGGGTGCTGCAGATCTTCATTTATTAAAAAAATACAATTTAAAAAAAGTAAAATAATAAGAATATGAAAAAGTATTTAAAACATAGTCTATTACTCTTAGCTATTGGCATTTTTTATTGCTGTAGTAATGACGATTCTAAACAGGAAGAGTCCGAAACACAACCTGTAAAACAAGCTACACTCTCATTAAAATTAGCCTCAGATTTTAAAGTAAGCAGATATAATGTTGTAACTGTAGATCCAGAAGTGCTTATTGAAAATGGGGATAAAGAGCTTGCGCGATATAAATGGACTGTTAAAGTAACTGGTAGTGATGGAGTTGTTAAAGATTCTGTTATTGGAGACACTAAGACGTTACAATTTATTGCTCCTCAAGCGGCTGATTACGCAGTAGAACTAACGGTAACATTAGACAAATTAGTAAAACAAGCTTCAACCAAAGTTAAAGTTTCAGAAACAGGTAAAACCTACACTTCAAAAGCAGTATCCCTTATTGATTATTTACCTGCACCAAGCTATAATAATGACAATCTTGAATTTAATACTAAACCAGAAGTTATGGCACAAATTCAGTCTGATCTTATAGAAGGTAATGATATTGGATTAGGAACTTTTGGAGGATTTATAGTTACAGCATTTGACCATACAGTTATAAATGTACACGGGAAAAGGGATTTTACAGTTTTAATGAATGAAAACAGTGGCAGCTTAAAGTTTTCTCCTGTAAGCATACACGTTGCTTATGACGCCAATAAAAATGGGATTGCAGACGAAAATGAATGGTATGAAATTGCAGGTAGCGAGCATCATAAATCTACTACTGTCAAAAATTATGAAGTAACATATAACAAACCAAATCCAAGTAAACCAGCCGTAACAGGCACAAAAGATTGGCAGTTTGATAAAGAATATCTTAAATGGACAGATAATAAAAATACATCCAACTTTATTACAAAAACAAAAAAATGGAGGCGATATAATTATTATCCACAATGGTTGGGTGAATCTTATACACTAAAAGGAACAAAAATATACTTGCCTGTGAAAGATGTAAGCGATGGAGAAGGTACAACATTTAATGTTGGAACTTTCGAGTGGGGGTATGGTGGTATCAAAGATCCGTCAATAGATATTAGCTGGGCTGTAGATAATAATGGAAAGAAAGTTCACTTACCTGGAATTGATTTTGTTAAAGTATATGTTTCAACATTTGTAGAAGCAGGTGCTACAGACTTGGTAACCAGTCATTTTAAGCAAGCAGAGGATTTAAATTTTGCAAAAAGCAAATAATTAAATTTTCATATCCTAAAAAATATGCTATCGAAAAAACAATTAAAGAAGAATTATTAACCCCCTAATTTTATAAATAATGAAAAAAGTAATTTATTTTTTGACAGTTGGTTTACTTTTAGGACTATCGTCCTGTAGTAATGATGAGGATGTTTTAATTGATGGTAATACAAATGCAGCTGTAAACAGTACAAATGCATCAACTAAAAGAATTCTCTCTGATCCTGCAATAGGAACAACAACAACCTTAAACCTTACTAATGCTTTACTAGCAAGCGGAACCATTACAACAGGCGGTAAGTATTGGGAAAATACCTATGTTTCTAATACAAAGCTAAATGTAGATATATTTACATTCTCGCATACTGCTACATCCGCTGGATACAACTACTGGGATGGTTTTATAGTATCAAACGTAAATGATATTAAAGATTACGGATCTGGAGCTGCTCCAGGTGGATCAGATGGTTGGGTACCTCACCAATGGGGAACTATGGCAGGAAGTGGTTTTAATACTTCTTCTACAATTGCACCAGGAACTCCAGGAACAACGGGAGATCCCTATATTGTAGCTTATTGGTCTAGTTATTTAGATCCTAAAAATCCACAGGGAACAACTTTTACTGAAGGTGGTTTTTCAAACTGGATAAAAATAGGAAATACAGGAACATACCAAGTTAAAGGATTGAAAATTAATATGCATCCATGGCCTTATTATGGTTGTTTGAATGGAGATGGTTTCGCAAAGAAATTTGTTTCTGGTGATCATTTCGAATTATTAATCTATGGAGTTAATGCAAGTGGAATTATCTCTGCTCCAATTATACATACATTAGCAAATCACACAGGAACTTCTCTTGTAATGCCTACAGGATGGGTAGATATAACAGCCGCTAAGCTATCTAATTTAGGAGAAGTAAAATATCTTATTTTCCAGATGGCATCTACTGACTCAGATCCAACATACGGAATTAATACTGCAGCTTATTTTTGCTTAGATAAACTTTCAGTAAAACGAGTAGATTAAAAATAGATTATTTCTAATACCAAAAGAGCCATTCAAAAGATGGCTCTTTTTTATTACCCCATTCTTGATAATGTATCAATTGTGTTTTTTTTGTTTTTAGAAGCTAAAAGGTATTGATAGTCAGTATTTATTGAATAATTTTTACTTTAAAGGAATGACTATTGTACTCATCCCTTTAATTTTTAAGGTTTAAAATGTTTTAAAAATGAAATCTAGTGTATCAAAAGTATGGTTTGGTAGTAAGGTCTGTGATTTATGTGGAAGGAAAACTCATTAAAGCGTGTTCTTGAAACTTTAAAACTATCTGAAGCTAAAAAGATATGTACAGACAGACTAAAAAACTACAGATATCTAATTGACGATAAACAGAATTCTGTAAAACGTTTTACGACAAACTATATTGAAAGGAAGAATCTGATACTCAGAACTTATTTAAAAAGATTAAACAGACGAATAATCTGCTTCAGTAAAAGTCTGATTATTTTTCTAGCTGTCTTATAAATTTACTTTTAGATTCGGGTTATAAACAGTAAGTTTATCCTTTAAAATTATGTTCTTAGTAATTTTGTATTTACAACTAAAGCCTTATAAATATAAGTAAAAATGGAAAAGATTGCAAGACGAATTGGGCTCAAGATGCAGTTATAAACTTAGGTGATGCGGCGGAATTTTCACCGTCAGTGGAAAAAACTTTGAAAATAACGAAAGGAATAAGCACTGCTGTGATAAGTGTTGCGATTTCTATTTCGAATGCTTATGAAAACACCACAACGGAAATGTAGTAAAAACAGATATAAATTTAACACTTTGCTGTTGCTGGTTTAAATCTATTTGTTACTGTCGCTATAGGGATATTATCTGTTACGGGTATAACAAATAAAGTTTACCAAGGTATTGGTAATGCAATAGATAATAAAATTTAAAATTATTATGTCATACATCATTTATTTATTTTTTAAATATTATAGTAAGGGAGCGACTAAACTAGTTCCATATCAAAAATCAGTTTTTGTGTTTTTATTCATATTATTTATAAATTTCTTTTCAATAGCAATTTTAATTTCTCCAAACATATTTAGAGGGATTCATTTTCCTTCAAAAATACAGTCTTACATATTCTTCACTATGTTTTTTGTAATTGGCTATTTTATAGTAAACAAATTAGTACCAGAGAAGATTATTAGAGAATATAAAACAAATAGTAACACCAAGATCCATAGTTGGCTATTACTACTTTATGTATTGGCTTCCATTATCTTGATGTTAATATCCTTAATAAGATCGAGACACGAATAGGTAATATCAATTGTTTCGGATAAAATATATGAAGGGATAGGAAATACAATGGACACAACAATTTTAAAAAACTAAAAAAGATGAAGTATATAATTTATTTGTTTTATAGATATTACAATAAAGGGGCCACAATTAGAATTCCATATGAAAGTTCTGTTTTTGCAGTTTTGTTATTAATATTTATTAATGTATTTACATTGCTTATCCTTTTTATTCCAATTTTTACTAGAATTATTTTTAGTAATCAGTCTAAAACCGAATTATATATTTATTCATTGATTGGTACCTTTTTAGGATACTTAATAGTCAGTAAGTTATTTCCTGAAAAAGAAATTTTAAAAATGAATGACATTTCTAAAAATTTAAAATTGCATACTTTTTTTTTATTTTTTTACATTATTTTTTCTTTTATAATATTAATGATTCTTATAATAAAAAATAGATAATCACCCTGTTAGTCCGAATATAGGCAATACAGGTGCTAGAGCAGCATCAACAACAGTAGAAAATTTAAATGAAAAAAAGAAAAAAAAAAAAATCACTTACAACAAAAGAAAAAATCGTTTTTTGGGTAAAAAAACCAGAAAATATTGCATTAATATTTCTTTTAATTATTGTTACAATAATCGGAATAATTGATGATAAATTAGATATCATACTAATAGTTTATGTAGTAGCTTTTTTATTTGGGCTTTTAATAGGTACTATATTTTATTTGAAAGATAATTTTTTTTAATAATTTATTTATATCTCCTGCACAAATCCTTTCGTGTGGTATTGGCCAATCAAAGCGAATAGCTTAAAACAAATTCAACATCGTCAACTATGGGCAAAAACCAGAGAAAATTGTAACTGATAATGAAGTTATCACAAATACGAAATATTCTGGAGGATTTCAGTATAAAAACGATGTACTGCAGTATTTCCCAACAACAGAAGGCTATGTTAACAACACCCCATTAAATGGAGCGAACACACGAAGGGTATAATGTTAGTCCAGCGTGGTTATAAGAACATGAGTTAGCTGATGCAGGAAAAACAAGCTCATACGATGCACATGACCATCCTATGGTAAAAATCTAATGGCGATATATGTTGAATGGTAACAACGTAATTATAGATGCTTCAAATAATAGAATTATAACACTTTTTAGTAATGTGAGAGATAAAGCAAAAAAAATGGGAGCTGGATATATTAATACCAAGAACTGCACCTGAATTTGTTGGTAGCGGGGAGATTGATGTGGCCGTAATTGGTTTAGAACAATCTTACTATAAAGTATCTGCTGAATTTCAAAGTAATTTCAATCATTTTATAAATAGCGCAAACCTTGCAGGCTCAAATTCAAAACACTAATATTACCAATATGAAATTAGAATTAACTTTTCTTAAACATGTAAAAGCGTCATTGCTTTTAATAATGATATTTTTAGTAATCATTTTTATAATATATTACATAGGGCTTAATGCTAAAAATTCTCTATATATTATTCTTCCTATGTTTATTCTTTTAATTTTGCCAACTCTATATGTGCATTTAAATTATTATAATGAAGGTAAAGGTTTTGTGTATGAATTAAATAAAGATGAAATTAAAGTTATTAATGACAATGGGGTGATAATATTTCATAAAGAAAACTTTAAAAAAATAGAAATTTATATGTCAGGAACTAGATTAGCAGGTTTGGTAATTAGAAATTTTCCTTTTGAGGATTATTATTATGCTAAAATAATAATGAATGATGGTAAAGAAATTATAATTTCCTGTTTATTTTCTAAAAAAATAGATAAAATATTGCCATCTTTATATGGTGAAATTCCATTAGTTAAAATCAAAGATTTTTATCCCATTATTTAGAATTAAAAAAAAGAGAAACTCATAGTTTTTCTTTTTTTTGCATAAAATTTAATAGATTAATCTTTTAATTTGTCCTTGCTAAATAATAAAATTGTAGCAAACACTTGAGCTATTGATTGTAATATAGTGATTATAGCATTTAAAGGGTGAAAAGTGAACTCTTCTTTTATAAGTGACGGAAGAGCACTAATACCTAAATAAGTATTTAGGAGAATTTTAATATAAAAGCGATGTACTGCAGTATTTTCCAAAAGCCACAAATTTTGGATATAACCAATTAATAAAAGCATATAATAAGTTATATACAGGTACTGAATATGGCGGAAATATCGGAAATTGAACTTCTTATAAATTTCTAAGTATAAATACCTTATATAATTTGGGTGATGCTGGAAATTTTCTATAAGGCTTGAATGTCTTTCAATAGTTTTTCCTATTAAGAAGTCAAATTTGGTTCAAAAGCAAATAGGTTATGGTACTAATAACGGAGTAGACACTGCTGCTGATCAAAGAGCAATTAAAAATGGATTTAATTACATAAAAAAAATTATGATTACTAATATAAAAAAATATTCATTAATAAATTTTAGTGGCTCAATATTAATATGTGCCTTTAAAATAATTCAAAATTTATTTTTAGATGGAGATAATCATTTAAATAGGAGAATGATTTCGTCAATAGGTTTCTTTCTTATTGTACCTGTTTTTATAATATGTTTAATAACATTTATATTTGTTTGGGCGTTCTACATTGAAAAAAGATTTAAATATAATTTAAGTTATTTTTATTTAACTATACCTTTTATACTTATTCTGTGTGGTTTATTATATTTTATGATAAGTATTTACTTGCTCTAACTTAAATTCAGCCTAATTATAAGTTTCAAGATGAGCTGGAGCTTAACATGTACGACTATGTGGCACGCAATTATGATCAAGCTTTGGGTAGATTTAATGTGATAATGGAAGATTACAAGATGATGGATTAGAAACAATTTAAGCAAGGAAAGCTACTGGAACTGTTTCTAGTTCAGATTTACAAAAACTTAAAAAGTATAAAAAATACGGGAGATAGAAGTCCAAGACAAAGTAAAGATAAGTAGAAATGATAATAGATAAATTACTTAATATAAATGGAATACCTTTTCATGAGGCAGTTGAATTGATTAATGAAATTTGCAATGAAAACACTAAACTTTCATTATCACAAATTAATTTCATCTTGAATATTCATGAAAAAGAACTTGTAAATATTTTTTTTGATAAATATAAATATTTTGACCAAGAAGAATTTTCATTAATAGAAGATTTTATTAACAAGAATTTAGAAACTGAAAATAAAAATTACCTTTCAGATTTAATTTATTTTGCGACTGATTTTGGATTAAATATAAATTATGAAAAAATATTAAGTCTTTTAATAGTTGAGGAAGAAGATTTAGAATGTCTGGTATTAGGATGTTTGGAATATATTAATATGAATATTAAATTTTTATATATTGAGGAACTAATGAAAAAACTAGAGTATATACGAAATAATATTTTATATCACCAAAATGAGCAATTACTAGCTAGTTTAATTTTGTTAAGAATAACCCATAAAATCAAATATTTAGATTTTATAACAGAATTAATAGAATACGATAAAAGTAATTTAGAGTTTTTAAAAAATAAACTTAAAGAAAAAATGTATAATAGTAATTATTTTGATTTTTCAGAATTGAATAAAAAAATAGCTGGTGTATCAAATTTGTAATTTTTCAGAGTTAGTGATATGTAATTTTATATTTCTAGCCTATTGAAAAGAATAATTATTGAAAATAAATTAGGTTATGTAAACAACACGCCTGTAAATGGAGCGAACAATTATAGTTATGTGTTGTCAAACTTGTTATAGTACTGGATATCAGGAGGTACGAGTGGTATTAGTTATTCTTTTCCTGTTTTTAAATCTCAATTTAAATAATTATAAATCAAATGGTAAAAAAGTATATAATAGGTTTTGTTATTGTAGGTGTCGTTTTATTTATTTTTCTGAATACTTTTATTCGGTCTAGAAATGAATACCAAAAGAGTTATAATTTTATAATAACAAAAGTTGAAATAACCCCGACTCATACATTAGAGGTTTTTAATAATAATGAAAAAATTGCTTTTTGGAATTATATAATTTCAGAAAATGAAGGAGTTGAAATTGGTGATTTAATATACAAAAAAAAGTGTTCTAAATACTTATATATTTATAAAAAAAATGAGATGGGTAAATATGAGGAACATCTGAAAGTAAATCTTTCAAGCCTTTTTCCTATTGAATGGTTTTGTAATAATTAAACAAAAATATGAAAAACAAAATATTTAGTATAGTAAGTAGCCGTCTATAAATTCAAAAGGTAGTAGTACTAGATATTTTCAACAACAAACAATACCAACTACACATTTACAAACTAACTATTCTTCGTCTGTGATGCAAATAGTTCCTGTATCAGGAACTACAACCACAGTTATACCTTTTCAATATAGATAAATATGAAAAAAATTGCTTTAATATTATTAGTTAGTATTTTACAATATCCTAAAATGATTAAACTGGAGGGATATTATTATGGTGAAGGAGTTATTTTTGATGTAAATACGAAATATCCATTTGTTGAACCCAATTATAAAATCCCATATACTCCAACAATTGATGACGTAAAAAAACTGAGAATTTTTTATTTAAAAACTATTACGAATACGAAACCACTATTTTAGATAGTTTAAATTTAGATAAATCTAAAATTAAAGCTAAGTATAGAAACCCAAAAAATGTTAAAAATAAATTTTTTAAGTATAACAGGCAGTATATTGGTTTTGTGGACAAATCGAATGATACTATTATATATATAGGTTTACTTAATTTTTCCAATAAAAAGTTAGAAAATCAACATTTTAAAGGTTGGAAAGAATTTGTTTTTTTTGGTTTTGATGGTTTTTATGAAAAAAAACAAAGAAATTATAAGTACAATTTAAGCAAAAACAAGTTCATTTATAAATAAAAATATCATTTAGATTATCTTATCCTTAAAATAGGTTTACACAAAAGGGTAATAAAATGGAAATATTTTCTAAAAAAATAATCATCAAAATTCATTCTATTATAAAAAGCTTTATTTGTTATATAATAAATAAAGCTTTTTACCTTACTTTCTGTATTCGGAAAAAGTCAGATTAGTGTATCGTTTAAAATAGCAACAAAAAAGCAAAATATCAAAAAAGTTAGTAAGCCCTTAATTTCTTGAATTATTGCATTTGTTGTTTTAGGAACAAATTTGGAATGAGGAATAATAGCTTTTGTTATTCGTACCCAAAAAGAGAATACATTAAAAAAGAAAGCTTCAAAAATTAAATTACAAAAAAATAGAGTTATAAAAAATTACACTTCTGCATACTTTGTACGATTCCTTTTTTAACTTATCTTCGCTTTTTATACACTTATAAGTACATTTAACTCATTTAAAAAAATAATTTGTGAAGAAAAACCATGAAGACGTAGAAGAGAATCAGCTTAAGCGTGGGCTGAGCAACCGCCATATTCAATTAATTGCCTTAGGCGGATCAATTGGAACAGGTCTTTTCCTAGGTATTGGTCCAGCAGCTGTATTAGCAGGTCCATCTGTTATTTTAGGATACGCTGTTGCGGGAATTATTGCTTTTTTTATAATGAGGCAGCTTGGTGAAATGGTTGTTGAAGAACCTGTATCAGGAAGTTTTAGTCACTTTGCTTATAAGTATTGTGGATCTTTTGCTGGTTTTGCATCGGGTTGGAATTATTGGATTTTATATATTTTAGTGAGTATGGCTGAACTTACAGCCATTGGTGTTTATGTACAATTCTGGTGGCCAGAGGTTCCGCTCTGGGCATCCAGTTTATTTTTCTTTCTGGTAATTAATGCTTTAAATTTTGCCTCTGTAAAAGTTTATGGAGAAACTGAATTTTGGTTTTCAATTATAAAAGTTGTTGCTATTATTGCCATGATCCTCTTCGGTACATACTTGCTAATGAGTGGTACAGGAGGAGAGCAAGCAACAATTCAGAACTTATATAACGATGGAGGTTTTTTTCCAAAAGGGTTCTTTGAAAAAACTACTAATGGTAGTTTTCAAGGTCTATTAGCAGCAATGGCTCTAATTATGTTTTCTTTTGGTGGTTTAGAACTAATTGGAATTACGGCCGCTGAAGCAGAAAATCCAGAAAAAAATATTCCAAAGGCTACAAATCAGGTTATCTACAGAATACTTATATTTTATGTTGGTGCATTAGTTATTTTGTTTGCTTTATCACCTTGGCAACAAATTACTACAGATAGCAGTCCATTTGTAATGGTTTTTCAAAATTTAAACGGAATGGAATTTGAGTTGTTTGGTGAGAAAATATTTTTTACACGTCTTATTGCAAATGTGCTTAATATAATTGTATTAACGGCTGCTTTATCAGTATATAATAGTAGTGTATACAGTAATTCACGTATGCTATATGGCTTAGCAGATCAAGGAAATGCTCCTAAGTTTTTAAAGAAATTAAACAGACAATCGGTTCCCATTAATGCCATTTTAATTTCTTCATGCTTTGCAGCTATTTGTATTTTAATAAATAAAGTAATTCCAGAAGAGGCTTTTAGTATTTTAATGTCTTTGGTGGTTTCTTCTTTAATTATTAACTGGGTTATGATATCTTATACCCATTTAAAATTCAGACAAGCAAAAAACAAGGAAAATTCACAAACTAAGTTTCCTTCATTGTTTTATCCCATAAGTAATTACATTTGTTTTATTTTTTTATTTGGAATTTTATCAATCATGTGGATCACTAATATGAAGTTATCTGTAGAATTAATTCCGATTTGGTTGGGTATTCTTTTCATATGCTATAAAGTTTTTAAATCAAAAAATAAATAGTTTTTACTACATCATTTACTTATCAGGCATTGATTATTAACATATTGTTGATTTTCAATGCCTTTTTTTAATAGTATACTTTTGATTTTTTAATTATTAATATCAAAGGCGTTAAAATATAAAGAGATCTATATTCTGCTTTCGTTAATGTTATTAAAAGTATTGTCATAAAACCAGTACAAATACCTATAATTCAAAACATTATTCGATGTAAATTGCATTTAAAATATTGTTTTATTGATGGTTACTATAAACTAACAAGATACTTTCTTCATAAATATCTTTTTAAACGAATGAGTCCTCAATACTAATTTAACTATATGCTATGAAAAATTGTTCAGTTACAGTAATTGATAAAAGTTCGCCATATTATCAAAAATCTAGGGAAATTTCTAATCTTTTGTTGCTAAACGATGACAAGTTAAGTCCTGATGAAATTGCATATTGTGAATCTGCGGAAGATGTCAAATGTGTATTAAACCATTGTCAGCAAAATAATAAATTATTTAGAATTCGTTCTGGCGGACATCATCACGAAGGAGCTTGTACTGCCGATAATGTTATCATTATTGATACCTCAAGAATGAACAAAATGGTTATTGACACAACGACAAATACAGTAATAATACCATCTGGAACTAAACTAAAAGAGGTGTATAAAGAACTTACTAAGTATGAATTAGTAATTCCTGGTGGTGGATGTGATTCTGTTGCAATAGGAGGTTTAGCACAAGGGGGTGGCTGGGGACCTTATTCCAGATTATATGGTATGACCTGTGATTCACTAGTAAGTGCTCAAATCGTAATAGCTGATGGGAAAGTAGGGTTTAAAATAGTCGATGTAAACAATAAAAATGAATACAAGGACTTATTTAAATCCTTGAAAGGTTCAGGTGGAGGGAACTTCGGAGTGGTTACCAGTTTAACTTTTAAAACGCAATCGCTTGTAGGTCTAAAAAAAGTATCATTTTATATTCAAATGTATGATGAGGAAAAACCCCAATATATATTAAATAAATGGTTTGAAAATGCTTCGCAGGCCACTAATGTGATTACTTCTTTTGCAAGAGTATATCCAAAAGGGAATAATTTACACTTATATGTTTCTGGTATCATCATAGCTAGAAAAAATGATAGTGAACAAGTAATCAAAAAACAAATAGCTACAATTATTGATGTAAATTTCCCAATTGAACATATAAAGTTTGAAGCAAACGCATTAAGTATTCAAAATGATACACTAAACAGCGAAAATTTCACATCTATTGAAAATAGTATCAGTAGCGATGTCTTTATAAATGATATTCTTGAAACACAAGGAAAACAAGTTCCAGCTGCACCAGCATCGACCTGTGACGAACCACATCCTCATAAAATAAGTTCTTTTTTTCCAAAAAAAGGGATCGATTATACTGCTTTTGCAAATGCAATTTTTGAATATATGAATAAAGATCATGGATTCGGAAATAAACTAAATTGCTATTTAAGTCTTCATGGGATGGGAGGTAAGATTAAAGATGGGGATAATTATTTTTATTATAAGGATCGAGATTTTATGCTTCAGATTCAGGCTTGGTGGTCAGAACCTAAGGATCCTGATAATAATAAATACTTAGCTTGGGTAGAAAACTTAAGATTGGAATTAAGTAATAAAGGTTTTACGGAAGGCTGTTTTGTTAATTTTCCTGACTACAACTGTATAAGGAAATTTGGCCACATGGAGAAATATGATCCCACAAACGATAATGATCGAATCAAATTATTGCTTCAATTTTACGAAAAAACTTATTTAATTGATTTACTTAAAATTAAACAAAAGTATGATAGTAAAAACCTCTTCTTACATGAAATGAGTTTAAAATCAGGATTTTTAGATAATTTAATTTAAAAGTGAATGAGTCAAAAATAAGAACTACAAAAAAATAATTGGATTGGAGGATTTGAAGAGTCTAATCCAAAAATTCAAATAGGATGGTACAATTAAATCAAGAAGTAAAAAACGCTGTATAAGCAGAAAGAGAAACTAATAGTTTCTCTTTCTTTTGCTAAATACTAAAATTAAAATAGTAGCATAAACTTGAGTTACAACTTGTAATATTGTAATAATACCATTTATAGGATGCAAAGTAAGTTCCTCTTTTATTAAAGGTGGCAAGGTATTAATTCCGACAATAATTAAGACTAAGAGAATATATTTAATCCAAGAGACTTCAAATCTAAGTGCTAATCCGATTATTGAGATAAAAATAATAGCTGTAATGCTAATTATTATATCCGCTTTTGATGAAAGTATTTCGGGGGAAAGAAAAAAATTAAGAATGCCAAGACTAGCAGAAATAAAAAACAAATTAGATGCTTTAATATAATTTGGGTTTAAAGAAAATTTCATCAGCAGTTATATAAATTTATGGCATAAAAGTAATAAAAAATAGAAGTGAAAAACATTTCTAACACAATTTAGATTACTAAAAATAACTAGAAAAAACATCTAATCATTTGCCTCAAATTACCATTGATTTTCTAAAAAAGTCTTCATGCTTTTTTACCAATTTCCTGCAATAAAATATACCTTTGTGGCATATTATTCATTTACAAAAAACATAATTTTATGGATTATGATAAATTTATTTTTTGCCTTGAGGCAGTTGCCGATGTAGAAATAGATATAACTACTGAAGTCATAAAAAACTTAGAGCAGCTTGCTTTCGATCAAGGGATTTCAAGTATTCATAAAACTTGTGATACTATTGAAGGGTTAGAGGATAGCCTAAATGCATTACTTTATGATGATCATAATTTTAAAGATTACGAAATAATATATTTTGTAATGCCAGGCGAACCAAACAATGTGTGTCTCAACGAATATTACTATAGTTTAGAAGAAATAGCTGAAATATTTGAAGGAAAAATGAAAGGGAAAATTTTACATTTTTCTAATGCTAAAATACTCGATTTAAGTGAAGAAGAAGCACAATATTTCCTTGATATTACCGGTGCACGTGCTATTTCAGGTTACGGAACTGCTCTTAAAAAAATAACAAGTACTAGCACACTTGATAAAGCATTCTTTAGTTTATGTCAAGATGAAGATGATATAACCGAAATCGTTGAAGAATTACATCAAAAACACTATGATCTTTGTAAACACCTAGATTTTAGATTATACTATTAAATCCTAATACATAAAAAGAAACATAGATTATATACTCATAATAGAAATATTTTTTTTTAGAGTAAGTAAACTATGTTTCTGTATTTTAGAATGAATCACATAAACTAATTATTTAAGCTTTTGTATTTGTTCAAATATTCCATTTAAGGTTTCTTTCATATCTTTTGGTGTGTTTTCGCCACTTTGATTAGTAATGATAAATACACCTAGATTATATTCTGGAATGATATAAATAAAACATTGTGAGCGAGTAACGCCACCATGATGCATATATAATGTTCCTAGCTTTTCATCTTTGTTTACTCGCCAGCAATACCCTGAACTAAAACGATCGTTAACTTTAACCAATGGTCTGTGAGATTCTGCTACGACAGCATCATTTTTTAATTGGTATTTAATGTATTTTACCATATCTGGCACGGTAGATTTTACGTTTCCGCCAGCACCCCAAGGCAATGTTGCCATTTTGGTAGTGATTTCGTTATAAGCACAATGATAACCAACTGCAAGATTTTTTTCTTCTTCTGGAGATAAATTGATCATTGTATGACTCATTTGAGCATGTTTGGCAAAATATTCTTTTAAAATAACTTCAAATTTTTTGTCATAAACTTTCTCCAAAACAGCTGCTAAAAGCTCTATTCCTGCACTTGAATAAGAAAAGTTATACCCAGGAATAGTATCAATTTTTATTTGGTGTAAATCTTTGAAAAAATCCTTTTGTGTATAATTTTTTAATGCATTGTTAAGATCTGTTGGAGTCTCTTTTTTGGTAAAATTTTTCAGCATTTCATTTACGCTTAAAGGAATCATATTAGGCAAACCACTAGTATGGGTAACCAAATCTTTTATACGAATCGGATAGTTCTCAAATGTAAGATTAGGATAATCTTCGCTTAAATATTTTTGAACAGGATCATCAAGATTTATTTTTTATCCAAAACGGCCTTGGCAATTAATGTACCTGTATGAGTTTTACCTAATGAGCCAATTTCATAAATTGTTTTATTTGTTGGTGGGTTTGATTTTCCTTTTTCTAATTCACCATAATGACCGATGAATTCTTGTCCTTGATAAACTATGCCAATTGATGTAGAATTTATTAAAGGTTTTTCTATCATTTTGATTGCTGCACTATCAACTATTGCTTTTAGATTAGTTTTTTGTGCAATACTTATTAGAGGTAATACTAATAAAACGATAAAGATTAATTTTTTCATGATTTCTATTTTTTTAAGGTTATTGTTATTTGATACAAATGTGCGTTGGATAATCATGAAATACGTACGACAAAAAAAAGTCGAACGCATTTTTTTATTAAAATGAGTTCGACTTTTTATAAGACGGCGTACGAGTAATTACAAAATCTTATTAATTAGCAACTTACGAGCTGTTTTGTAGTTTGTTTTGTATTCTATTTTAAGGATGAATTAAAGTTTTATTCTTTGCAATGATCTTTAAAAATTGATTTTTCTTCGATTAAAAAAGTACTTTGAAACTTATTGGATGTATTTATTTTTTTATAGATATATAGTAGGTTGGTATTATTGTAATCATAATCTTTAGTATTTTCCTCGCCTGCTACATAGTTTAGTTGGCTTATGTAGGCATTTCTTTTTTCATCCAATGTATAGTTTAGTTTAAAAAGCTCATTTTCGGTATCATTATCATACCTTTTGTATTTCGGTGTATACAAAATAATATTTGGTTCAAAATCGATACCAGATATTTGTGCAAATTCAGATTCAGTTAAGGCCTCATTTAAGTCTTGTTTTTCTCCAAAATGTTTAGAGTAATATAAACCTCCATCTTTATAGAGATAAGAAAACGGATGGTAGTTTTCTTTATCCTCAAAGTGATTTACTATAAAATCATTGAATTTTTCGGTATTATTGAAGGTGTAAATTGTAGGTTTATAACCTTTGTTTATTGAATATGAATAAGGCAAGGAAGTAAATGATATAATATCGACTTCTTTAGTTGTTGTATATACTTCTGGAAACTGAATGCATCGATGTCCTTTTACATAAACGCGTTGTAGTTTTGGGGTTACTGCACTAAGTTTCCCAATATGCATAAATGTTTCTTCCTCATGTAATCCGTTTGAGAGCATAAACTTTGTACTGTCTTTTAGCTCTGGGGTATGCCTTCCATAAACCTGAAATGATTCTTTAGGAGCATCGGGGACAAAGTTTACTTCTCCATGTTCTTTTAAAGACCATTTTCCAGTTATTAATGTTGCGTATCCTATTATAATAAATGTGCCATCGGGTTTTAGATAATGGCTTCCGCCCCTTAATTTGTAATAACCCACTACATCATTTTGGGTTTGTGCTTGTGTATTATAATTTGTGAGCATAATAGCGAATAGGATAAAGATTTTTTTCATAAATAATCTAAAAACTTATTAGTGTTAACAAAAAAAGATAAAGCTTGTTTGATATTTACTTTGTGCAAAAAAACTTTTTCAAGCTAATATAGCTCAATTTAGGTTACAAAGAATAGAAAGACTTGAAATAGGAGTGAAGCCTATTATCCAAAAGATTTACGAAAACAAAAGCAATATCGTACACACTGACAAACAATAAAAAGCAGCATAAAGAAAATAAAAACCGTAAATGCTTTGAGAAAAAGAAAAAAAGGGAGGAGAAATAAGAATCTATATTTTAAATGCAACCTAATTTTTTTTAAATTAAGTTGCATTTTTTTTACTACAAGTTTCATTAATGAGAAACCGATTTTAATCCGATGATTGAACCTACTAATGTTGCAATAAAGAACAATCTCCAGAAGTTTGTTGGATCTTTAAACACAAAAATACCAACCAAAACTGTTCCAACAGCACCAATACCTGTCCATACAGCATAAGCAGTCCCAATAGGCAATGTTTGTGTACTCTTGATAAGAAGCAGCATACTTATAACAAGCGATGCCAAGAAACCTCCATACCATAAATAAACATCATTTCCTGTTGCTTCTTTAGCTTTTCCTAAGCACGAAGCAAACGCTACCTCAAATAATCCTGCAATAATCAAAAGAATCCAATTCATATTTTTAAATTTTAATAAGGCAAAGTTCCTTCAGTGGATCCAATTAAAATTTAACAAATGATAAAAAATAAATTTATTTTACTTCGGCTCTTATTCGGCTTAAACTTACTTGAGTGATTCCAAGATAGGAGGCAATATATCCGAGTTGAACTCTCTTAATTAAATCGGGGTTATTGGTTATTAGCTCATTATATCTTTCGGATGCTGTTTTAAACTGTCTCGAAATTAATCGCTCTTCTGTTTTTATGAGTTCATTTTCTGCAAATTTTCTTCCCCAATTAGCAATATGTATATCTTCTTCAAATAACCGTTGCAAATTGGAAGTCTTTAATTCATAGAGCTCACAGTCTTCAAGAAGTTCAATATCTTCATAGCCTTTTTGATTTTCGACATAACTTCTCATCGAAAGAATAGTTTCTCCTTCCTTTCCAAACCAAAAAGTAACATCACTGTCGTTTTGATTGACATAGGCTCTAACAATTCCTCTTTTTATAAAATAGATATTCGATTCGATTTTTCCTGCTTTTAATAAAATATGCCCTTTAGGATAACGTACCAATGTAATGTTTTCCTCCAACGTTTTTCTGGAGCTTTCTGGTAGTTCAGCTATTTTGTCAAAAATGGTATTACTGTTCATTTGAAGATTGCTAATAAAAAAGATTAATTACTAAGTACAGGGATAAGATGTTCCCATTTTAACTGTTTTGCAATGTCTAATGCTGTTTTACCTTGATTTGTTTTCATGTCTTTATTAACTCCAGATTCCAACAAAACTGCTACAGAAGTCCTGTTTCCTGCAATTGTTTCTCTATGTAATAAAGAAAAGCCATCTTCATCCTGATAGGTAATTTCATTGGGGTTTTGCTCTAAGAACTCCTGAAGTTTTTCTTTCATGTTTTTACTCATAGGATGTTCTATAAGATTTTCTGGCTTATCCTTTTGTTCGTTAACAAGAAGTACTTCATTGAAATCTCCAAAATCTAATCCCCAGGCTTTATCATGGTCCTTTCTTTCCTGATTTGTCATTTCTGAGCGTATCGCCTGAATTGTAAATCCCCCATAAGCTTTTGGTTGAGACGATGAGAACAATTTTGAAAGCCCTTTTTTGGAACTACCCTGAATAGCAAATAACCAATCACTAATCTGGTTTAAAGGAATCACAACTTCATCTCCATTCTTGATGTTTGTTAACTCGTTTGGGGCGTTTATTAAAACACCTTTTATCTGTTCTCCATCAAAAGTGATATCATTAATCCACATATGTTCTACAATAGGATGTTCACTTTCTTCAGTATCTTGAGAAAATGCCACTTTTACACATGCTACGGTTAATGCAGGAACAATTCGGCGGTATTCCCAAGATAGTTCTCTCCAAAAATATTTAAACGTTTCTTGTGCATTTTTAAAAGCTTCAATCATTTTTGGACTATCTCCTTTGGCAAAGAAAATTTCTTGATTCTTCATTTCTTAAAAATTAATATTGTTTTTTAAATTTGATATCTATTTCAAAATCAGCTATTGAAAATAAAAAGAGTAAAATCTAGCTTAATTTATATTCAAACTCCTTTATTTATAGCTAATATAGGACTATTTTATTATTATTTGTGAGATGTCTTTTTATAAATAATATACTTTTAAGCAGTCTCTTTAGCGATAATCCTATTTCATCCAAAATAAGAAAGCTCCTTAATTTCTTAAGAAGCTTGAACTTATTGTATAAATCTATTATAGTTTATGTATTTAATTATTTGCAATAAATAGGAGGGTAGTGTTTTTATTACTTACTAAAAACAAATTCTTTTCCTCCTTGTTTTAAAACCATTTGTTTTTTATTAGTATTAAATTCAAGAACGATTCCTGCTTGGTCGAATTTAAAAATATTTGTTTCTGTAGCATCTAATGGAAATGCAGGTTGGCCAGTTGCTTGTGCAAATAATTTATTTTCGTTTCGAGTAATATCAATTTTTATCGGAATCTCTGTACTTGAATATTGCCCAGTATATAAATCTAAAACTTCTGGTTTTAACTCTAATAAATTAAAAGTTGGCATTTCAAATGGTTTATTAAAATAACTACTCAAAGCACATTTAAGTATATTATTATTTGGGTAAATCATTCCATTTGAAGTAATAGCTACTGATAGTTTTTCGTTTGGATAATAAGCTAAAATTGATCTGAAATCATCTATTCCTCCGGTATGCCCATATCCTTTATGATCAAAATAAGGTACTTCGAACATTCCCATTCCAAAATTTTGGTTTAACGTTTTCATTAGTGATAAAGACTTTTCAGAAACTATTTTACCATTAAAAAGCCCTTCTATAAAAAGTGTCAAATCAGTTGGATTTGATACAATTGCTCCAGCACCCATCGGTATTGAAGGATCTGTGTCTGTTCCTTTTTCCCATTTATCGGTAAAATGATACGAATAAGCTTCATCGTTTTGATTCTTTGTATTATTTCCAAAGTAGGTGTTTTTTAAACCTAATGGAGTTATAATTTTAGAATCTAAAACTACTGAATATGATTTTTTATAGATTTTTTCAAGAATATAACTCAAAAGAACATAATTAGAATTACTGTATTCTGCTTTGCTATTAGGATCAAAATCACTTTTAAATTTAGAAATAATAGCAATCATTTCCTTTTCAGATTTTGGTTTTGTAATAAAAACATCAGATCTTAAATTCTCTTCATTAGTAAAATTATGAATACCACTTCTATGATTTAATAAATTCTCAATAGTTATTTTTTAGAATTTTCAATTTGTGGATAATAAGCATCTAGAGTTTGACCTAATGTTAGTTTATTCTCTTCAATTGCTTTAAAAATCAATGAAGCCGTAAACATTTTAGATATAGAACCAATTTTGTATTTAGTCCCAACAGTTGCCTTTTTTAAATTTTCTACATCCGCATAACCTATGGCTTTAGTGTATAATAATTTTCCATTTTCTGAAACAGCTATGCTGCCCATGAATTTATCTTTTTTTCTAAAATCTGAAACAGACTATCTATTCTTTGATTATTGAGTGTTTGCGAGAAACAACTTGTAATGCTTACGATAAGCAGACTGGTAATTAGGATTCTTTTCATAGTGATTTATTTAGTATTGATTGATTTCTTGAATTTTAATAATAATGTAATTAAGAAGTAAAACAGTAGTATAGAAGCTAACATAACTGGAATAAATGCATTGCCTAATATTTCTGGAATTCCGTTTTGGTTTGCTTTATTACTGATTCCTAATACGAAAGAAGAACCCTCTTTATACCAGAATCCAACTTCAGAAGGATTATTTATTTTTGCAAAAATTAAGAACACAAAAACAAATAATAAAAGATATAAAATAAAAAAGATGATATAAGAAAAACCATTGGTTACATTTAATAACAAAGCTCTGAAAACATGAATTGGATTAAATGTCTTAGTAGCTTGTTCAAGCTTTTTATCAGCAATAAGTGGTTTTAAAACTTCTTCTGGAATACCTAGTTTTTCGATGACATCTAATAATACATCAATTTCATTAAGTCCGTTTTTATGTTGAAGCGCTTCAAATATATGACTATTAAATTCCATGTAAATATCTTGTTTGTCATCTTTAGATAAGATATCTGTAACCTTTAAAATACGCTTCATATAATCGTTATAAACTCTTTTTGAAGCCTCTTGAGTAAATTTTATTTCTTTTGTTTTCATTTGATTATTTTTTGAATGGCATTTTCTAAATTTTTCCAATACTCATTCATATGAACAAGTGTTTTTATTCCTGTAGGAGTTAGAGAATAATATTTTCTAGGAATTCCAGTTTCTTGTTCTACCCATTTAGAGTCAACCAAATTTTCAGTTTTTAACCTATTCATCAGCGGATACAAGGTCCCTTCAGCAATCTCTATTTCGGTATGTTGCTTTATTTGTTCTATAAGCTCATAACCATAATACTCATTTTCTTTGAGTACATTAAGAATGATAAAAGTAAGTGTCCCTTTTTTTACCTGCGATTTCCAGTTTGTAACAAAAGTTTCATTCATAATAAAATTTTATTTGTTAAGACAAATATATAGCAAAATACATAGCTATACAATGTATGTAACTAAAAAAATGAATGTATTTCACAATACATTCATTTTTAGATAGATATAAATTAAATTACCAAAACCAAATAACTTATAATGAATTTTTCAATAGAATGGTTCGTTCTATATTTATCTGTTCCAAAAAGTATTCGTCATGTGAAATAACGATTAGGGTTCCTTTAAATTCATTAATTGCTGTAGTTAATATTTCGATGTTTTGTATATCGAGATTATTAGTTGGTTCGTCTAGAATTATAATATCTGGAGACTGGTTATCTATGGTTATGCAACAAAGCATCAAACGCATTCTTTCACCACCACTTAGTACATTGCAAGGTTTATCCCAATCTTCTCTGGTAAATAAGAAACGGTTGAGCCTCATCTTGATATCATGTTCTTGTAATGCCGTGGTATTAAATTCTTGTGCCTGATCGTACACTTTAAGCTTGCTGTTTATAATAGAATAATCCTGATCGATATAAACTGATTTATTCTCTGCACGAGATACGACACCGACTATGGGTTCTAATTTTCCGAGTATAATTTTTATCAAAGTAGTTTTTCCTGAACCATTTACACCTTTTAATGCAATGCGTTCGCCACTTGTGATTTGGATATCTAGGTTTTGTCTCCAAAGAAATTCATCATCATAACAATAATTGATATCTTTAGCATTAAATAGTATTTTACCCTTGTGCAATAATGAATTATCAAAACCAAATTTCATTTTATCAATATCTGGTAAGGCTAAGCGTAATTCTTGTAACTCTTGCGAAATACCATTAATCTTTTCGTTGTGCATATCTTTTATTTTTGATGTGCTATTCTCGGCATTATTCCTTAAGGTATTTATCATTATTCGGGCTACACCAGCTTTTTCCTGTTTCTTTTTCCCGCGTGCATCAAGTTTTTGTTGACGTTCCAGAATTTCACGTTCTTTTTCTTTGGCTTTACGCAATGCTTTTTCTTTATTGTGTAGATCCTGATTAAGTGCATTTTGTTCTATCTCCTTTTGCTCAGCATAAAAATCATAATTGCCACCATAAACACTAATCCCTCGCTTACTTAGTTCAAAAACAGTGCTTAAAATATTTAGTAGCTTTCTGTCGTGACTTACAATAATTAAAGCACATGGTGTAGATTGGATAAATTCATATAATAATTGCCTAGCGGCATTATCAAGATGATTACTTGGTTCGTCTAAAAGAACCATTTCTGGCTGATGAATAGAAATACCGGCAAGAAAAACCTTTGTCTTTTGTCCTCCGCTTAAAGTTTCTAGCTTTTGTGATAAATCCAAGTCTGTTAATTGCCAATATTTTAAAGTAGTATTACAACGTTCCTCTATTGTCCAATCATCATTTAATACATTAAGATTCGTTTCGGTTACATTGCCATTTAGTATTTCTTTAAGGGCATTGAGTTTATCTTCAATTTGTAATGCCTGAGCAATGGTAAAATGATTATATTGACCAAATACTTGTGGTATATAATAAGGCTCGGAGCTACAACTAACTCGTCCATTAGATGGTTGCAATTCACCAGCAATGATTTTGAGTAAAGTCGATTTTCCAATACCATTGTTGCCTATTAAGGCTATTTTTTCGTTAGTATTGACAGTAAAACTAATGTTGTCAAATAACAATTCCTTGTTCGGATGTGTATATGAGATGTTTTGTAGAATAAGCATAATTTCTTTCTTGTAAGATGAATAAATTGAGTAAACTACATTTGTAGCTTACCTTCTTGATTGTCCGAAAGAAATTATTTTTCACATAAATTGTTACGTTTTTTTAGAGGTAGCAAAGATACATTTTTTTCTTAAATTAGTGTTTCTGTTCTGAATCAAACAAAGAAAAGCTCCTAAATTTCTTAAAAAGCAATTGTAGATTTTTTTAATCATAAAGAATTAATAATCTAAAATAAAAGGGTAGAAGAGAGGCTATTTTGGATAAATAAAATCTTTAAATAAACTATTTTTTATTAGAAATTACTGTTTTAAGTGACTCTCCTAAATTTTTAAATTTATTAAAGGTTCCATTAGAAATCAGATCCTTTTCTATACTTATTTTTAATTGATTATCAGTAACTACAAAAGAGAAGGCTACTTCACCATTTTCTTCTTTAATCCATTTAAAAGTTTTACCCAAAACACTTCTGTATTCGTCATCGATATTATCGGATAATAATTTTATAATTTCGTCTTTTTTATCCGAAGTAAATTTAGCTCTTAAACTATAAAAAGTTTCTGAATCATTGACAGATATTGAACTGTGCTCTCTTTCAACTCCATCAATTTTAGTTATTGAGGAAGAGGAACTACTACTTGTTGTTTTAGATTGTGCATTTATTATAAAAGAACAAAGCATAAACACTAACACAAAAATTATTTTTATCATTTTATTAATTATTTGATTTAACATTAAATTCAAGACCAATTCCGCGAATACTCAAAATAGAAATAGAGGTATCTTCTTTAAAATACTTTCTTAAGCGACTGATAAATACATCCATACTTCTGCCCAAAAAGAAATCATCATTACCCCATATTTCTTTTAATATATCTTCTCTTTTTAAAAGTTTGTTTCTGTTATTATATAAATACTGTATTAAATGTGCCTCACGTTCAGTAATTCGGTGAGTTGCTTTTTTATGAGTTAGCATAAAGTTTTCAATATCAAACATATAATCTCCTATAGCCATTTGTTTAACTGATGCTTTTATTATAGGAGCTTTATTAATACGTTTCAGAATATTGGTAATTCGCAAAATAAGTTCATCTACTTCAAATGGTTTCACTACATAATCATCTGCACCAAGCTTGAGTCCCCTTATTTTATCTTCTTTTAACCCTTTTGCTGTAAGAAAAACAATTGGTACCTCAGGATGAGATTCAATTATCTTTTCGGCTAAGGTAAATCCATCCATATTGGGCATCATAACATCAAGCACGCATATATCTGGTTTTATTGTAGAAAACAGGGCATAGGCTTCAATTCCATCTTTAGCCCAACTAACCTTAAAACCAGATATTTCTAAAAATTGCTTTAAAATAAAAGCATAATCTAAATCATCTTCGGCTAATAAAATATGTATCATTGTAATGGGATTGAAATTAATAATGATGTCCCTTTATTTTCTACACTTTTTACAGTTATAGTCCCTTTATAGCTTTCTACAATTTGCTTTACATAAAATAACCCTAGACCAAGTCCTTTTGTATTGTGAATATTATCTTTTTCTATTCGATAGAACTTTTCAAAAATATTTTTTTGTTCACTTTGAGGAATTCCTCTACCATTGTCTTCTATTGACAGCATCGCGAAAGCTTCTGATTGATTGCAAGTTACTGTGATTTCATTTGCACCGTATTTGATTGCATTATCTAATAAATTTATTAATATCGTATTCAGATGAAATTGATTTATAGGTATTTGTACTGCCGTTTCAACAGAATAGCTAATTGTAATATTAGGGTACGATAATCTAAAATCAGCTATTATTTCCTCAATTTCCTTGCTGCTTACTATATTATTATTAATAACCATTTCTTGTGAACTAAGTGAAACTCTTGCAACCTGGCTGAATATAGATTGTAAACGTTGATTTTGCCTTTTTATAATCGCAATAGTGTTTTTATGCTGCTCTTCAGTAATAGATTCCAATTCAAACGTCTTTACTGCTATATCCATTGCTGCAAGTGGTGTATTGAATTCATGAGTAATATTATTTATAAAATCCGTTTTAATATCGGCTATCTTTTTCTGAGTAATTAAATTTCTAATAGATAAATAAAATAAGATTATGACAAATGTTATTAGTAGAACGGAAAACACCAATAATCCTATCATTTCTTGTAAAATTATTTTCTGCAGGCTCTCAAAACTGTAATTACGTCCTGACTGTATTTCGATATCATAGGTATCCCGATCTTCCTTACTGCTAGGACTGATTTTTGTTTTCCATATTCCCGTGGCAAGAGAAAACTCATCTCGACTTTTTATATTATTACTTAATACTAATTGTTTCCCTAAATAAACAGTGTCTTTTTTTGTTCCTTCATTGTCAAATATTGCAGTTATATATATAGAATATCCTATTTTATGTTTAAAATTTACTTTTTTATCCATAATAGATGAAAGCGCAACCGAAAGAGAATCTCTATTTTTCTTGATATAATCAAAATAATCCTGCTTAGAATTTTTATTGCCTTTATGTGCTTTTACAAAATCTCTCGATTTCTCCATGCAGGCATCTTCAATTGCTATAAATTCGGGATCATCTTCAAACGCTAACAATTGCTTTCTTATCACATCCTTAACCTCTTTTTTCTTCAGCTCGTAGGTATTACAAATGAAATAACCTTGAATGCAAGTCAATGCAACAACAGTAAGAATACATCCTGTGATTAGTAGTATTATTTTTCTTTTCATAGAAACAAAGCTAAAATATTATACCGTTTAAAAATAAATAAGTATGCCTATTAACCCTTCATTAACCAAACTTTATAAATATACTGTACTAGTTGTTGATTGGATATCACTTTTTAAGCAGGAACATCATTAATCCAAAAATAACATTAACCCATCGTTAACCAAGCGTTAACCCGAGCGACAAGGTACTTTGCTGAAATTTGTCCAAAACAAAAAATGTTATGAAAAAAGTTATTTTCTTATTGTGTCTTATTCCCTTCATGAGTTTTGCTCAAAATATAAAAGTTTCAGGAATCATAAAGGACTCTGATAAGCTACCAATTGCATTTGCAGATGTAAAATTATTAAATTCATTAGATTCTTTAGTCTATCGAAATACGACTGCAGATAACATGGGGTTATTTAAGTTCGAAAATGTTGCAAAAGGCGAATACATTTTAAAGATAAGTGCCTCTGGTTATACTGCTTATTATACCGATTTTACGCTTAATAAAGATAAAGAATTTGCAGGAATTGCAATGATAAAAAAAGCTGAAGCACTGGATGATGTCGTAATTACTAATAAAAAGCCTGTTATAAAACGAAAGATAGATCGCATAGAATTCAATGTAGAAAATTCTGTACTATCGAATACAAATGCATGGGAAATATTAAAAAGTACACCTGGAGTTACAGCTTCAAATAATGGAGCAATTGCCGTAAGAGGCAGTAGCGGAATTTTGGTTACTATCAATGATAAAAAAGTATATTTAAGCGGAGAAGAATTAAAACAATTGCTTGAAAATACAAATGGAGATACTGTAAAATCTGTAGAAGTTATAACAAACCCTCCTGCTAAATATGATGCACAGGGAAGTACTGTTTTAAATATAAAAATCAAACAAAATAATCAAAATGGATATAAAGGAACTATTAGTACAGCTTATGTGCAAACGGCGTATCCAAAAGGCGTCATGTCCACAAGTCAATATTACAAAACTAAAAAACTGGCACTATCAGGAAACTATAGCTTTGGAACAGGAATTTATTACAGAGAAGGAGCAGATATAGTTTATTATAAAGACAATCAGGATCAGGTAACCTCAATTTGGGAAAGCATATTAAATCGTAAGAACAAATCATTATCGCAAAACACGTATCGTTTAACTGCCGAGTATGAAATAGATAGTATTAATACGTTAACTCTTGGTACCAATGGTTTTATTAGCCTTAACAACCACGGAGAATACAATGTTCCAACTTATATTTATGATGCTAACAGGCAAATTGATTCACTTTATACAACGCAAAACAAAAGAAAAAACCCAACAAGGACAAATGCGTACAATGCTTCTTTTGAACATAAGTTTTCGGAAAAACAGTCAATCGTTATATCTTCTGATTATACGAAGTATTTCAAGAATGAAAATCAAGATATATATTCTGTATTTTCATTACCTCAAAGCGGGCCTTATCGCGATACTCGCTTTGTAAGTGATAATACACAAAAAATTGGATTGTTTTCTATACAAGCAGATTATAACAATGAAATAGGAGAGGCTAAAATCGAAGCAGGAATTAAATTCGGAAACGTAAATGCCAATAGTAATTTGGATTATCGAGACGATATAGCTGGAGAATTACAACTGAACCGAAACAGAAGCAGTCAATTTTTATATGATGAAAATATTTATGCTGGCTACTTAAGTCTTAGTAAAGAAATTGGCAAATGGAGTTTAAAAGCTGGATTACGATCAGAATATACAGAACTGGAAGGGAACTTATTAACTAGTAATGAAGTTAATACACAGCATTATTTTAAACTATTTCCAACACTATACGCTTTATATAAACTTACAGAAGCTCATGAAATTGGAATATCTTACGGTAAACGGATCAATAGACCCCAATATAGCGCTTTAAATCCATTTCGGTCCTATTATAATTCTTACTCTTATTACACAGGTGATCCAAAATTACAACCCGAAATTGTTCATAATATTAGTTTGCAATACACCCTAAAAAGCAAATATAATTTTGATTTATATTATCGTAATTCGATAGATCCATCAATGGAAATTTCCTTTCAGGATTACGAAACAAACACTGTAATATATCGTCATACCAATATTGAGAGAAAAATAGGTTACGGATTGGATTTTAGTGCAAATCAGGAGATATTTCCTTGGTGGCAATTTATATTTTCAAACGGAATAAGTTATTCAAAAGATACTTTTCAGGGAGGTGACGGTAATTTGTACCACAACAATATCTGGTCTTATAACAATAACATCAACAACCGATTTACCTTGAATAAAAAGAAAGAGTTAAGCATGGAATTAAATTGGTCGTATGATTCCCCTTCAGTGCAAGGAACTTTTACAGTAACTGGGTCATCTAGTCTTTCAATGGGAATTTATAAGAAAGTTTTCAATAATAACGGGCAAGTAGCAATCCTTTTTTCAGATATATATAAAGGGCAGAAAGTACGCGTTACTACAAATTATGCGAATCAATACAATTATTTTGATGATTACGGTGATACACAAAGCGTACGTATATCTTTTAAATACAATCTTGGAAATCAAAAATTAAAGAACAAGAATAACAAAGAAAAAACAGAAGAACAACAAAGGCTTTAATTTATAAATCATAAATGTATCTAAGGTAAATTCTCACAGATTATAGATGCTAATAAAAAAACAAAGTTGCCCTAGAAAGGACAACTTTGTTTAACCGTTTTAGTTTTTATCCAGAGTGAGTATCATGTGCTCACCATCTAATACTAATTGTTCTTTATCAATAGTACTTGAAAATGGGTAAGGAGTACCTGTTTCGTCTTTTATAGTTAAACTTTTTCCACCTTCATTTAGTGCATAAGTTCCATTTAATTCAGCATCAAGAAATCCTGTTACTTTCCCATCTTTTGCAAATGTCAAATTTCCTTTAGATAGAATTACGTTTTTCATAGAATCAGAAAGTGTTTTCTTAGATTCTACATTGGTAACTTTCCAAGAGCTGATAAGTTTGTTTCTATCTTTCTGACAAGAAATAAATAATAATAAAGCAAATCCAAAGACAAATAGTTTAATTTTTTTCATGGTTTTTTGATTTAAGGTTAAGGATGAAAGTTACAAAAAAAATATATCCAAACAAATAGTAAAGCTTAAGATTACAAGATTAAAACTTCTAGTTATTAAATGGTTATGTTTACTGGAGCTTTGATAAATTTAGTTTGTGTTTTTTTTTTAAAACTTTATAAAATCACACAAATAAGAATGAATAAAAAAGCCCAATCTGATGCAGGATTGAGCTTTTTAATAGTCAAAATTTGTTGTCTTTTTTTATAAAATTGCTTCTTCTTTTACTGAGCTAGTACTTTCTACAGCAATGAATTTTTTAAGCATGATATCAGCAGTCTGTAAAGCGCCTTCAACCCATCCTTGAGCATCTGAATAAGCTTCTCCACAAATATATAATGCACAATTGTCTATTGGGTGAACAATTTTTTCTTTTACCTCCCAGCTTTTTACTCCAATATTCCAACTATTCCATCCTCCACCAAAAGGATCTTCTCCCCAGTCACGGAAAGAGGCACTTGTAACAGCTGGTGTATAATCGACATCATGAATTTGTTTTAATTGACGGCTTAATTCTTCTACCATTTTACGAGGAGCTTTGTAATCATGCCAACTTTGATTTAAAGCTTTACTCAAAAGTGGCTCTGTTTCGGCATATTCACCAATAAAAGGATCAGCTATTTCAGCATGCGAAAGCCCTTTTTTCCAAGCTTTTTTACGCTGTGGTCTAAGTCCATCCCAAAAACCAATATTAGAACCATCATCGTAACTCGCTAATAACATAGATTCTCCATTTACTGATGGATCTCCATTATTCTTTGGCCAGTAGTAGGTTTGTCTAATTGGCAAATCGGTGACAGTTCTTCCTGACTGTAAAGGAATGTATCCTGTTTTAGAATCAGTATAACCTGCATTTCTCCACCATGGACTTGAATAGGTTGTAAACACCTTAAATAATGGTCTTGGTGTTACACTGGCAATAAGCGATTGAATTTCTTGCAATTTTGGAGAAGTATTTGTCAATAAATCTAATGAGCGACGTGGCATTGCCAATATCAACTGTTTTGCCTCGATAATTGAACCATCTATACTAAGCTCAAATGCATTATTTTTGAATTCAAATCCTTCTAGTTTAGCATTTAATCTTACTTCGCCACCATCTTTCTCGAAGAAGTTTGCTAACGAAATTGGAACTTGTTGAAATCCATTTTTAAATCCTTTATAAACAGGTTTAATACCAAAATCAGACAGATACCATGGAATTGCATCTGCAGCATTCCAATTGACCAATGTTGAGTTGTATCCACCAGAATCAATACTAAATTGATATGCTTCTCCACTAATTACGCGGTAAAGCAGGTTCCAAAATCCTAAAGTATAAAGAGGAGCTCCTTCAAAAGTAGCTTCATGGCACATTTTCAAACGTTGTTCCTCTGTTAAATCAGTATTTGTAATACCCGGAACTATTTGTTCAATCGCATTTACAATGATTGTTCCTGATGTATTTCCTTTTTCTAAAAAAGATAATTTATACGGTACTTTATCAGGATCATTTGTAAAGTCAAATAAGCGCAGATGTTCCCCACGTAAATAAGCTATATTTTGTGGCTGATCTACTGGAAAATCATATAATTCTATTTGATCTTCACCTGATAATATTTCGTTTATATCTTGTATCAATTGTACAATTAATTTCTGAGTATTTTCGAGAATTCGCATTCCGCCTAATTCTGCCACCATATCTGGAATTCCAGGAGGAATTACTGATAACAAACGGCCTCCGATATGATCTCCTCCTTCAAAAAGAACAATGTTTTTGTTCGGATATTTTGTTTTAAGTTTCCATGCGCTATATACGCCAGAAACACCTCCACCAACTATGGCGATGTCAATTTTTTCGTTTTCCATTTTTTTTATATTTATGCTGCCTTTGCAACGATTATTTCTTTAAAAAAGACAGGGTAGATTAAAACTTACATTTTCATTTACTGAGAATTCACCTGTTTTAAGTGATCCATTTTTTACAGATGATTTTTTCATCAATGTATCTTGATAAAAAATATTTAGTGGTGGTTGTAATGCATATCGCTTATCAACGGTAAAAGTGTCACCGTTTGATTTTATTACTAATGGTGGCGTATTCGAAGCAATACGCATATCTAAGATATAAGAAGTCTCTGTATTTAGAACATGGTTTATCCCTCTTTCAACAGCTTCTTTTACCTTATCTGCTGTAAGCACAATTTCTCCGTGTTCACCACCAAATGCTTTTGCTAAACTTACAAAGTCTAATTTAGGTCTTTCCAATTTTAAATAATCAGGATCCATTGTTTTTGGTTTCCAGCCATAACCTGGAGCATTTCCATAAGCTGCTACAACTTGTTGCAAGCCTAATTGTAAGGTATGATATTCCTGATTATTAGTAATGATATATAAAATTGGTAATTTTTCGTGGGCTGCTGTCCACCAAGTTTGTGGATAAAATAAAGAAGATCCATCTCCTACAGCATTGATAACTAATTTGGTCCCTATACCTTGTGAAGTTTTATTTTCCAATTTAATTCCTAGTGAAGCTGGCATTGACCATCCTAAAGAGCCACCTGCAACGCAATAATAGCTAATAGGTTTTGCTCCATTAGTTCCTAAAGGAAGATAATATTGAAATGGAGCTCCATCCGATACAGCCTCATGCACATATACATAATTATTGACTAACTTGCGGGATTCTATAGCTTCTTTTAATGCTTTTGCTATTACAACTGCCCAAATATCAGGCTCTTTCATAGCGTTTTTATAATAAACATCCCATTGCTTAGCACGAGAAACATCCAGTGCCTTCAACTTTTTGTTTCTTATATCAACACCTTTAGGCTTTTGTTGCTTTATATATTTATTCAACAAAGGCAATGTCGATTTTATATCTCCTAAAATAGCCGTTTCTCCATAAAAATTCTTGGCTATATCCCAAGTATTGTTAGTGAGATAAGCCAATTTTACATCTTCAGGAATGAGTGCTCCATCTGAATATTTAAATACAGCAACTTGAGCCTGAGCTCCAAAACCTATCAAAAAGGCAACATCATGGTCTTTAAAAACTCCTTGAACACCTGCTTGACTTCCAGGCAGTTCTCCTTGCCAATGACAATCATTGTTAGGAAAATTAGCAACACTACTAAACGATTGTAAAACGACAGGAGCACCGATTAATTCTGCTAATTGTTGTATTTCTGTCCATGCATCTGCATAACCGACAGCATCACCAGCCACAATAAGTGGATTTTTAGCATTAGCCAATAAACTAGCTGTTTCTTTGATAGATCCTTCATCACCTGTAAAATGGGGAGAAATGCGAGTAACTCCCTTTATTTTTTGGTTTTCCTCAATAGCTACCATTGTAAATTCCCATGGAATAGAAATAAATACAGGCCCATTTGGCGGTGCCATAGCTTCCTTAAAAGCTCTCTGCAATACTAGCGGCATTTCCTCAGCTGTACGAACTTCATGTGCCCATTTAGTATATTGTTTAGCCAAATCTACTAAGTTTGATGCTAATAATGGTTCCTGAGTAACTAATTCATTTTGTTGTTGACAACAAAGAATCACCAACGGCATTTGCGAACGATGTGCGTTAAAAAGATTACCAATACTATGTGCAATTCCAGGTGTTACGTGTACAATAAGAACTCCAGGTTTTCCTGTCATTCGGGCAGAACCCATAGCAGCACCAATAGCAATATTTTCATGTAAGCATTCAATATACTTAACTCCATTATCAGGATAAGATGTTCCGTCTATTAGTGGGATTTCGTTGGTTCCGGGGACACCAAATATATATTGGATTCCTAAATCTTTTAAAATATCAAATAGGTAATCTCTTGTCCAACGAGTAGGTGGGGCAATAACTTCTTTTTTCATGTCTTTAGATTTTGAGGGGGCAATTATTACGCTAAATGTGTAATAACTCTATCAAAGGTAAAAACAAGCTATTATAAAAAATAAGTATAAATACGTGTTTTATAAAACATTACAAAATAAAAACATTGTCCAGATAGAAATAATTTCTTCTATTTTGATCATTTAACAAATATAAAAGATAGAGTAGAAAACAGGAAATAACTCCTTATTCTTCGACTCCACCAGACAAAATGAAGGTAGAAAGGATTAAGTTTTTTTTACCATTAAGACATTAAGACAAATTAAGTTTAATGCCACATATTAAAAGAATTAGAAGGATTTTTAGTAAATAGAGTATTTACTCTATTAGTTTTGTCACAATCTTGTTTCTCTGAAAAGAGTCGAAGAATTGTAGCGCTTCGACTCCGAAGAATGACAGATTGCATGATTTTATCTTAGGGTAAGTGCACCCAGAATTTCTTCGGACATAAATGGGCCTCCAGGATATTTTGCTGTATAGTCAAGATTTAACCATACTTGTCCACGCTCATCAATATGATAATGTAGGGTTTTATTATAGCTCTCTTTTACAAATAGAACATTTTTAACTAGATAGTTTACTTTTTCTAAATCAAGAAGAGATCCAATTAATATTTCTGGATAAATGTGTCCTTTGGTATGAATAAGTCTTGGCGTACCACCAATAGAGCGTATTGCTGCGGCCATTAAAATAGAATGATCATCGCAATCACCTGAGAAATACATTAACGATTCACTTGCCGTAGCTATATAATCGCCTTCTTTAGGATCATTAACATAATTCCATCGACTATTAATTTCTTTAAAAACGGCAAAACATTGTATTATGGTTCTGTAGTCTGAATATCCTTTTACATTTTTAAAATGCTTGGTTGTTGCCATTATAGCAAAATTCCTCACCTTAGGATTTTGATATTCAATTGCGTTAATAATTTTTGATTTATTGGGAAATGGAAGCAATTTAGCGACAATAATATCTTGTGGATATGGATTATCAGACATCGTGTAGATAATAGCATTATAGTCTTCAGCAACTTCGCTAAAGCCATAATTCCCCAAAGCGGTTCCGTAAAATAAAACTAAGAGATATAAAACGATACAAATAATGATAATCGTTTTTAATTTCATTAAAAGAAAATAGAGTCCAACAAGGACAAAAATAAAAAGTAAAACCCGATCAAAATTAAAAGGCCAATTAAGATCTATCAAATTTTGGTGCATTATGATAAAAGTAGGAAGAGTGATTAAAAAACTCAATAGCATAATGATAACCTCATTCCATGGTGATTTTACCTGAAGGCTGCTTTTAAGTTTATTAAAGTCAATTTTTTTATTTTTTATCATAATGCCCAAAAAGCAAATTTTAAAGAAATTTTACTGTTTCTACAAAAGTACTTTTTTTATCAATAATACCCAGTTCAAATAACTGATTTTGGATTTTATTAAATGTTTTCTCATTCAATG
The DNA here is from genome assembly GCF_003668995.1 of Flavobacterium sp. 140616W15. NCBI lineage: Bacteria > Pseudomonadati > Bacteroidota > Flavobacteriia > Flavobacteriales > Flavobacteriaceae > Flavobacterium > Flavobacterium sp. 140616W15. Next base: position 1,596,944 of record NZ_CP033068.1, on the reverse strand, counting down.
GTTTTTGCGACCATTGCGTCAATTTTAACCATTCCTGAATATCTTCAACCTTTTGTTTAAATGACTCCGATAAAGTTCTGTCAATGCTCGGAATAGATTTAAAATCTTCGGTTGTAGCATTAATGATTTCAAGAATTGAAGTAATTATATTTGGGTCATTTTTTAATACTTCATCTCGAACAGCAATTACAAATGATGGCCATGGAGTAGGGCAGTCTGTGATACGTCTGAAAATTCCTTTGTCAACCAGTGGTTTTGTCATAAAACGTTCCCACATAAAATAATCCGCAGTTTTGTTAGTCAAAGCTTCGACAGCACCATCAATAGTATTTACGATTTCAAATTCTAGATTATCTGTTTTCCAGCCCTGATTGTTTGCATTTACATAAGCCATTAATTGGGAACCTGAACCTAGACGTGAAATAGCTACTTTTTTGTTTTCTAAATCTTCTATGATTTTGTACTCAGATTCTGCGGCAACATGAATTCCCCAAATTAAAGGTGATTGCACATACACCTGTACAATTTTACTTGGATTACCAGCCACAATATCTTTTACAATTCCTTCTGTCAATATTACAGCGATATCAGTTTCACCATCTCGAAGCATTTGGCACATTTTTCCAGTTCCTTCAGGAACATCGGTCCATTGTAAATCGATTCCTTCAGCTTCAAATTCTCCATTTTCAATGCATAAATGCCATGGTAAATTAAAATGTTCCGGAACACCAGCTATTTTTATAGTTTTCATTATTAGATTTCTTTGGTAATTAGATTTTAGACTTATTAGAAAATATAATTTTTAGACTTCTTAGACTACTTGGTTTGAATTTTACACATGAAGTCTAAGAAATCTAAAATCTAAGATGCCTAAATTATCCAACAATTTTATTCAATGTATATTTAATCAATTCATCAACAGCTTTATATGGGTCTTCGCTGAAAGTTCCCGAAGCGCGATTAGCAATAATAGCATTTAGTGATAAAGCATTATGACCTAATAATGCCGAAAGCCCATAAATAGCTGCTGTTTCCATTTCTAGATTTGTAATTCGATTATCATTAAACGTAAAATTATCCATTTTAGCATTTAATTCTTCATCTTGAATGTTTAAACGTAAAACACGCCCTTGTGGACCATAAAAACCTCCTGCAGTTGCAGTGATTCCTTTGTGTATCTTGTCACTCTCGATAAGTTTTTCTAGTTTCTCAGAACATGCAATCACATACGGTTTTCCTTTACGAATGTCCCAATTGGTATGATTTATAAAAGCTTCTTCCATAGCAGCATTTGAAACTTCATCAATTAAATAAGAGCGAAGCATATTATCAAGTCCTAGACCAAATGTTGACATTACAAAGCTATCTACAGGAATATCAGCTTGTAACGAACCTGAAGTTCCAATTCTAATAATATTTAATGAAGTTAGGTTTTCTTTTGGTTTACGAGTTTCTAAATCAATGTTCACCAAAGCATCTAGCTCATTAACAACAATATCTATATTGTCTGGACCAATACCTGTTGACATTACAGTAATTCTTTTCCCTTTATAGATTCCGGTTTGTGTTTTAAATTCTCTTTTTTGAGTAGAAAACTCGATGCTGTCAAAAAACTGAGTGATTTTTTCAACACGATTTTGATCACCTACAAAAATAATGTCATGAGCAATATTTTCTGGAAGAAGATTCAAATGATAGACGCTTCCGTCTGGATTTAGTATTAATTCTGATGATTGTATCATTGTTTTATTTTTAAAGGTTCAAAGAGGCAAAGGTTCTGAGATTCTAAGGTTTTTTATAGAATCGCATAAACCATATGTTTTTTGTTTTTTTGTTCTGTAGAGGCGCACCGCAGTGCGTCTTTTCCTGTATCTTTTCCTGTGTTTTTTGTGATTTAACCGCAAAGGTCGCAAAGGTTTCATTCTAGATCTTTATAAACGCAAGGTTCGCAAAGAAAAATTTTAAGCTTAAAGTTATGTAATTGAAAACCAAAACTGATTACGTGTACTAAACTCTAGCCTCCCACACGTTTTACTTTAAAACCTTTTGCTTTTAGTATTTCCATTATTTTATCGCGGTAATCACCTTGTATAATAATAGAATCGTCTTTAAAAGTTCCGCCAACACTTAATTTGGTTTTAATTTCTTTCGCTAGGATTTTAAAATCTTCATCGGTTCCTTCATAACCTTCGATAATTGTAGTGGCTTTCCCTTTTCGTTTTTCGTATTTACAAATCATTGGTTCTTTTTGGATAAAAAGCGTATGATCTTCTGGAATCACAATTTCGTCAGGAGATACTTCGTGATCTGGGAAAAGATTTTTTAGTTGGTCTTGTAAGTCCATTTGTATTGTATTTTTATTTTGACTGCAAATAGTAATATTTTAAATACTACTCTATATTTTTGAACGCGGATGACGCGGATTTTATTTTTTGGCCCTCTAGTTTTACGTGTTTGGTGTTTTAGACGCTGATTAAACAGAAACAGATTCTTTATTTTCGATTGTTTTGATATACTTTTCTAATGAATTCGGGTTTTTTTCCAAAATTTAAAAGAAGTCCAACTTCACAGTGCGTTGCTTTTAAATAATTTATTAATTGAAATTCATTTGCTTCTACTAAATATTCTTGCGCTTTTAATTCTAATATCACTAAATCATTTACAACTATGTCAGCTATATAATCTCCAACCACAATTTCTTTATAATAAACTTTTATTTTCTTTTGTGTCTCTACTTTAAAACCATTTAATTTAAGTTCATAGAATAAAGAATTCTGATATACTCTTTCAAGGAACCCATAGCCCAGTTCATTATAAACATCAAAAAAAACTTTTAAAATTGATTTTGTTAATTCTCTATGTAAAATGCTACTCATAATATATTTTTAAATACTGATATTACGAAATTTTTCTCTATTCTGAAAACTTTAAAAAATCCGCGTCATCCGCGTTCAATATTTTACATCGCGCAACTAATTAAGAGCAAAATTATAAAAGCTATATAAATGATATTCTAGTTTCATAAAGCAAAAAGACATTAAGTATAAACTCAATGTCTTTTTATAATTAGGTAAATTTAAAGATTATTTTTTGATTAAACCCAAATCTACCAAACGTTCGTATAAATATTCTCCAGCAGTAATATCCTCGAATTTCTTAGGATTCTCGGCATCAATGCAGTTTTCTAAACAATCCAAACGCATATCGCTTACTGGGTGCATAAAAAACGGAACTGAGTAACGAGATGTTCCCCATAATTCTCTTGGTGGATTAACTACTTGGTGAATAGTCGATTTTAGCCTGTTGTTGGTATGACGTGAAAGCATGTCTCCAACATTAATTACCAATTGATCATCTTCGGCAATGGCATCAATCCATTCTCCATCATGATTTTGAACTTGTAATCCTTTTCCTTGTGCTCCCATTAATAAGGTAATAAGGTTGATATCACCGTGAGCAGCAGCACGAATTGCATCTTTAGGTTCCGATGTAATTGGTGGGTAGTGAATAGGACGTAAGATTGAATTTCCGTCTTTGGCATATTTGTCAAAGTAAAATTCATCTAATCCAAGGTGTAATGCTAAAGCTCTTAAAACATAAACTCCAGTTTTTTCAAGCATTTGGTACGCTTCTTTACCAACAGCATTAAATTTAGGCAATTCTGTAACTTCAACATTTTCTGGATATTCTGAAGCATACTTAGAATTTTCACTCACATACTGACCAAAATGCCAGAATTCTTTTAAGTCACCTTCTTTTCTCCCTTTGGCGTGTTCTGTACCAAAAGAAACATAACCTCTCTGACCTCCAATACCTGGGATTTCATAATTATGTTTAGATTCTATTGGCAATGCGAAAAATTTTCTAATTTCGCCATAAAGTTCGTCAACTAACTGATCATCTAAAAAGTGACCTTTTAGGGCAACGAAGCCAATGTTTTCAAATGCATTTCCGATTTCATTTACAAATTTTTGTTTACGTTCCGGGTTGTCCGAAAGGAAATCACGTAAGTCTACACTAGGAATGTTTTGCATACTTTACATATTTATTGATAACTTGATAAGGTTAGAAACCATATCTTAGAGCAAATGTAAAACTAATTTGTTATTTTTATTTCAACAAATGCGAATAATTAATAATTATATAACAAAATATAACCAAGTTGTTATATTTTTACAACATTCATTGACTAAATAATAAACCAAAAAATGATTTTTGACAGAAAAGAACTTACCAACGAACAGCTTTTAGATTTATACAAGAGATTATTAAAACCAAGATTAATAGAAGAGAAAATGCTCATCCTAATCCGCCAGGGAAAAGTATCTAAATGGTTTTCTGGAATAGGACAAGAAGCTATATCTGTAGGAGTTACAGCCGTTTTGGACTCTGACGAATACATCTTACCAATGCACCGTAATCTGGGTGTTTTTACAGGAAGAGATATTCCACTATACCGTCTTTTTTCGCAATGGCAAGGAAAAGCCAATGGCTTTACCAAAGGACGTGACAGAAGTTTTCACTTTGGAACACAAGAATATAAGATTATTGGTATGATTTCTCACTTAGGACCTCAATTAGGTGTTGCTGATGGGATTGCTTTAGCCAATAAATTAAAAAAGAATAATAAAATAACTGCTGTTTTTACAGGAGAAGGTGCAACAAGCGAAGGAGACTTTCATGAAGCATTAAATATTGCCGCTGTTTGGGAATTACCTGTAATGTTTGTCATTGAGAACAACGGTTATGGACTTTCGACTCCTACAAACGAGCAATATCGTTGTGAAAACTTAGCCGACAAAGGAGTAGGTTATGGTATAGAAAGTCATATTATTGATGGAAATAACATATTAGAAGTTTATAATCTTTTATCTGAATTAAAACTGTCAATGATAGAAAAACCACGACCTGTTTTATTAGAGTTTAAAACATTTAGAATGCGTGGACATGAAGAGGCGAGTGGTACAAAATATGTTCCGCAAGACTTAATGGATATGTGGGCAGTAAAAGATCCTGTAAATAATTATAAGGACTTTTTAACTGAGATAGGAGTATTAACCACAGCATATGATGAACAATTGCATGCTGAAATTAAGAAAGATATAGATGAAAGTCTAGTTCTTGCAAATGAAGAACCAGAAATTGAAGCTTCTTATGAAGAAGAACTAAATGATGTTTACAAACCGTACAACTATAAAGAGATTGCACCAGACTTAGAAACCAAAAATATTCGATTTATAGATGCCATTTCGTCAAGTTTAAACTTATCAATGCAGCTTCATAGCAATTTGGTTATTATGGGGCAAGATATTGCTGAATATGGCGGTGCCTTCAAAATAACTGATGGTTTTGTAGAAATATATGGTAAAGATCGTGTGCGGAATACACCAATTTGTGAAAGTGCTGTAGTTTCAACCGGAATGGGACTTTCAATAAATGGATACAAAGCGATTGTTGAGATGCAATTTGCCGATTTTGTTTCTACAGGATTTAATCCAATTGTAAATTTATTAGCAAAATCACATTACCGATGGTTAGAAAATGCCGATGTTGTAGTTCGAATGCCTTGTGGAGGCGGTACTCAGGCAGGGCCATTTCATTCGCAAACCAATGAAGCTTGGTTTACAAAAACTCCAGGTCTAAAAGTCGTTTATCCTGCTTTCCCATATGATGCTAAAGGCTTATTAAACGAATCTATTAATGACCCAAATCCGGTTTTATTCTTTGAACATAAGCAATTATACCGAAGCGTTTATCAAGACGTACCTACAGATTATTATACAATTTCGCTAGGAAAAGCCGCTTTGTTAAAAAAAGGAAATGATGTTACAATTATTGCATTTGGAGCTGCTGTACATTGGGCTTTAGAAACACTTACTAAAAATCCAGATATTTCAGCAGATTTATTAGATTTAAGAACGTTACAGCCTTTGGATACAGAAGCAATTTATGAATCGGTTAAGAAAACGGGACGTGTAATAATTTATCAGGAAGATTCACTTTTTGGTGGTATTGCCAGTGATATATCATCATTAATAATGGAAAATTGTTTCCGTTATCTAGATGCACCTGTTAAGCGTGTTGCAAGTTTAGATACTCCAATTCCTTTTACAAAAGCACTAGAAGATCAATATTTACCAAAAGGCAGATTTGAGAAAGAACTTTTAGATTTATTAGCTTATTAAATTACTTAAAGCTTCGGAGGTGCTTAGCAACAAAGGTTCAAACGTTCCTGCTTAGGATCATTAAATTTAAAAAACATCTCTCCCGTAGAGACACAAAGAAAAGTAGCCTATGAACTACTTTTCTTTGTGTCTTCACATCTTTACGAGAATATAATTTTCAATTCCATTTAATAAAATAAAATTAGCATACCATAAAGATCATTTTTTATCTTTAGCAGTTAAATACATTATATATATGAAAAAACTTTTTATTCCTATTGTTGTTGTTGCTTTACTTGTTTCCTGCAATAAAAATGCTAAATCAGGTGACAATAAGGTGACAAATGAAAAATTTGAAAAATATAAGGAAGGTTTTATTACTGACTTATGGAAACTAAATCCTGATTGGGCAGCCAGCCAAGGATATCATAAATTTGATAGTGTTTTGGTTATTCCAAATGCTGAAAATCAAAAGAAACAAATAGCTTTTGCTAATTCTCAATTAGATTCATTAAAACAATATCCATTAGAAGGGCTTTCTGATAATAACAAAACTGATTTATACATGATTAAAAATCAGCTAGAAAGCACTCTTTTTAGTATAAATGAGCTTAAATCATCTGAGTGGAATCCATCATCATATAATGTTTGTGGCTCTTTTGCTGAAATATTAAATGGAAAATATGATTCTCTAGATGTGAGATTGCGTAATTTTAATTTAAAAATGAATGGAATTCCTGCTTATTATGAAGCAGCTAAATCAAATATTGAAAACCCTACCAAAGAACATACTGCACTTGCAATAGATCAAAATTTAGGTGGTGTTTCAGTTTTTAAAGAAGATTTAGTAGCTGCTTTAAGCAAAAGTAAATTATCAGCCGAAGAAAAAAAGAGTATTATTGACAAAGCAAATGTTTCTGTAAAAGCAATTACTGATTATGCAAACTGGCTAAAACAACTAGACAATAAAACACCTCGTTCTTTTAGATTAGGTTCCGAATTATATGCTAAAAAATTCAACTTTGATATTGAGTCAGGATATACTGCTGATGAAATTTATAAAATTGCTGTAAACCATAAAAATGATTTGCATGGTAAGATGTTTGTTCTTGCCGATAAACTTTGGACAAAATACAAAGGTACAGATGCAAAACCAAAAGATAAACTAGAGTTAATTAGACAAGTAATTGATAAAATCTCATTGCAACATACAACTCCTGAGAAATTTCAATCGGAAATTGAAAAACAAATCCCAGAGCTTGTGGCTTACGTAAAGGCTAAAGATTTACTTTACATAGATCCATCTAAACCACTTGTAGTTAGAAAAGAACCAGCTTATATGGCAGGTGTTGCAGGAGCATCAATATCTGCTCCAGGCCCTTACGATAAAAATGCAAATACCTATTATAATGTTGGAAGCATGAATGGTTGGACTGCCGAAAATGCTGAAAGCTATTTAAGAGAATACAACGATTACATTTTGCAAATTCTTAATATTCACGAAGCAATTCCTGGACATTACACACAATTAGTTTACAGCAATCAATCGCCTAGTATCATCAAATCTATTTTAGGAAACGGTGCAATGATCGAAGGTTGGGCTGTATATACTGAAAGAATGATGCTTGAAAGTGGATACAAAAACTCAGACGAAATGTGGTTGATGTATTACAAATGGAATCTTAGAACAACTTGTAATACTATATTAGATTATAGTGTGCACACAAAAAACATGTCTAAAGATGCTGCATTAGCTCTATTAACTAAAGAAGCTTTTCAACAGCAAGCTGAAGCTGATGGAAAATGGAAACGTGCTACATTGTCACAAGTACAATTATGCTCTTATTTTACAGGATATACAGAGATTTATGATTTTAGAGAATCATTAAAAAAAGAACAAGGAACGAAATTCAATCTAAAAGAATTTCATGAAAAATTCTTAAGCTATGGTAGTGCTCCAGTAAAATACATAAAAGAACTAATGACTAGTAAAGAATCAAAGTAAACAGTCCTTAGACTATACTAAATTGCCCCCAAAGAGTTAAACACTATTTGGGGGCTTTTTGTGAAAATAAAATCCAAACTTTAGAATATATTTGTTTTGTTTAAAATTAAATTGAAATGAAAAAAAATCGCCTATCCTTATTATTCATACTAGCTAATCTTTCAATTGTATTAGCTCAAACAACTCAGCAAGAAATGTTTGAAACACCAGAGAAAACAGCTGGTGTTTATTATGCTTATCCTTCAAAAGATATTGTAGCATATACGCCAGCACCAAAAGGATATGAAGCTTTTTATATAAGTCATTTTGGGCGTCATGGTTCTCGCTATTTAATAAGTGATAATGATTACAAAGAAGTATTGGATCTGTTTGAGAATGCAAACAAAAATGCTGCACTTACTGATCTAGGGAAAGACGTTTTAAAACGTTTACAACAACTTTGGAGTGAGGTTGAATTTAGAGGCGGAGATCTTTCAGTTATAGGAGTACAAGAACAAAGGGGTATTGCAGAACGCATGTATAATCTTTATCCAAAGGTATTCACAAAAGAAGCGCAAGTAGACGCCAGTGCTACGACGGTAGTACGTGTTGCCCTAAGTATGGATGCTTTTTGTGAACGTATTAAAGAGTTTAATCCAAGCCTACAAATTTCTAGAAATTCAGGTATAAAATGGCAACGTTATCTAAACTACCATACACCAGAAGCAATAGCATTTAGATCTGCAAAAGACACATGGAAAGAAGAGTATCAAAAATTTGAAGCAAAACATATCAAACCAGACCGTTTAGTCAATTCTTTATTTTCTGACAATGATTATATTATCAAGAAAGTGAATCCTGAAACTGTTATGAAAAAATTATTTGCTATAGCAGGAGGGATGCAAAATGTAGAAACAAAACAAAACTTTTATGATTTGTTCGAAAAACAAGAACTTTTTGATTTATGGCAATGTACTAACTATCGCTTGTATGTAAATGATGCCAATGCAGCCATCAACAACGGACTCATGTTTGAAAATCAAAAACCAACTTTAAAAAATATTTTAGAAAATGCTAATAAAATAATAGCATCAAAAGGAAAAGGAGCAACGCTGCGTTTTGCACATGATGGTAATATAATTCCACTAGCAATGCTGTTACATTTAGAAGGAACCTATAACAGTATTTCTGATACAGATAAATTTTATGAAGCATGGAGCGATTTTAAGGTAGCACCTATGGCTGGTAATATTCAAATTGTATTTTTCCGAAAACCAAAATCAGATGATATACTTGTAAAATTTCTTCTTCATGAAAAAGAAATTCTTGTGCCAACTGTAAAAACAGATATAGCGCCTTATTATAACTGGAGAGATGTAGAAAGCTATTATAAAAGCTTACTCGCTAGTTAAAACAAAATTTAAAACTGTTCAAACAAAAAAATCCTCTAAGAATATTTAAATTCTTTAGCGGATTTTTAATACTCTTTATAAGTAAATTGAATCAGACTTCATTTTGATTTCTTAAAAAGGGGAGAGACCCCTTAGTTTTCAAAATACTAAAAGTCTCAGTTAAAAATTACGCAAATGAAAATAACTCATTTATCCATTTTTTTATTAAAGTTTTGACTTCCTCAGTATATTTGAAATCTTTTCCAAACATATTCAATCCATTAAGTCCCCAACCATGATCTCCTTGCGGAAATACATATAAAGCGGCATTAATATCCTGCTTTTTTAGAGATTCGTAATAAATAATGCTATTTATTGGCGGAACAACCATATCATCATCACTAACTAAAATCAATGCTGGTGGAGTATTAATAGATACTTGCTTGTCACAAGAATACCTTTCTATTTCAGATTCTGAAGGATGACTTCCTAAAAGATTCTCAATTGAATCTTTATGAGAGTTTTCCCCCATAGTAATTAACGGATAAAGCAAGATAGAAAAATCTGGGCGATTCGTTTCTTTTTCTTCTGAAAATAAAGTTGAAGCCAGTCCAGCTAGATGACCTCCTGCAGAAAATCCAGTTACTCCAATTTTATTTTTATCTATACCTAATTCTAAAGCATTTTTGCGTACGTAAGATATCGCTTGCTGCACATCATCAAGAGGAACTTCTTTATTTCCATTTGGTAATCTATATTTTAATACAATACCAGTTATACCAATAGAAGCTAACCAAGCTGCAAAATCATTACCTGTATTTATTGCCAATCCTGCATAGCCTCCTCCAGGGCAAATAATTGTTGCAATTCCAGTATTTATTTTGTTTTCAGGATGATATATTGTTAACTCCGCTTCCGTAATATTAGAGATTTCTATAATCTCATTTGGAGTAAAAATCTCTTGACCTGACAATCCATTAGTCGTGGGCATATCACCATTCCAAAGGCTTATTTTTTTTATCTTTTTCATTGTTTTTGTTTGTTATTTTTTATGCAATACTTCTCTAATCTTTGGCGCAATTTTAGTCCCGAAAATTTCAATTGATTTCATTAAATGCAAGTGAGAGGGGGCACCAACATCCATATGCGTAAAAAAGCGGGTGATTCCGTATAACTCTTGTGCATATAAAATTTTATCAATTGTTTCTTCAGCATCGCCTACAAACATGGCTCCTTCTTTAGATCGTCCAAAATCATACTGATTGCGATGAAAAGGAGACCATCCTCTCGTTCTACCAATTCTATCCATTTGTGCGGCATATAATGGATAATAATAGTCACTAACTGTTTTAGAATCATCCCCAAATAAACCATGAGAAAACATTCCTACCTGAAATTGATCCATATCATGTCCAGATTTTTCATATACTTCTCTATACAATTCATAAAGAGGCTGAAAATGCAACAAAGGTGTCCCTGCAATAACAGCAAAAACGATTGGTAATCCCAAACGTCCAGCCCTAATAGCAGATTCACGTGTTCCGCCAGCTGCAATCCATACGGGTATTTTATTGTTTACAGCTCTTGGGAAAATTTTTTGATTTTGTAAAGGCGCACGAAATTGACCATTCCAATTAATTGTTTCTTTGCTATTAATTTGAAGAAATAAATCTAATTTTTCTTCAAACAGAGCATTATAATCGCTTAAGTCATACCCGAATAAAGGAAATGATTCTGTAAAACTGCCTCTTCCTGCCATTAATTCAGATCTGCCATTAGAAATCAAATCCACTAATGCAAAATTTTGATAAAGTTTAACTGGATCTGATGATCCTAATACTGTAACTGAACTACTTAATTTTATTTGCTTTGTTACTGTTGCCGCTGCTGCTAAAACAATCTCAGGACTTGATATTGCATATTCCTCTCTATGATGTTCTCCTATACCTAACACATCTAGTTTTATTTCATCAGCAAGCTTGATTTCTTCTATCAATTCTGCTAAACGTTGTTCGCCAGATTGTCTTATTCCTGTTATCGGATCAATGTGCAGATCGCCAAACATACTTAAACCTAATTCCATAATCAATTATTTAAATTGTATTTTTTAATCTTAAAACTATGTGTTATTAAAATGATTGTATTTTGCTTTTTTTCTCTTCTAAAGCATCTGTATAATCATAGGTACTATATGCTTCTGTATTAAAAGCTCCCCAAGCTCCTTTTTCTAGTGAAAGATTCACTTCACGCAACCTTGATACTGGAAACCTCAAAACCACTACGTGACCTAAACCTATTAAAACATTCCAACTTAAGATTTCGACTCCTTTAGGAGGGAAAAGTTCCCAGAATAGATTTTTGTTTAGAACATCAATTATAGAATTTAGGTTTTTGTCTTGCTGATGCTTTAAAATATAGGTAAGTAAAATTTTCTCCTTTTCACTATGTTTCGTTTTTTCCATTATTTCTAATTTTAATTGATTGTTCCTATTTTAATTATTGCTCATTATCATTTCTTTTATTTTAATAAATATTTAGAATGATCGTTCTACAATTAAGACTTATGCTTCTAATAATGGCATAACAAATAAAATAATTATAGAATAATCGTTCTATAATTATTTAAAAAAATTATTCTAAGCTTTCGATAAGGCGTTTTGCCATTTTTTGAACCATTTCTAAGTCATTATATAAAATCTGCATTTGCCATAATCCTGCCAATGAACCAACAATAAATTGCGCAGATTCTTTTGCATTTTTATTTTTTCCAACTTCATTCTGTTCTTGTGCTAAAACAATTAAATCTTCAAAAATTAGAATCAACTTTTGGTTTAATTGTTTCAATAATTCCAAAATGTCAGAATCTAGAGCACCAACCTCAAAAGAAGTCTTAACAATCATGCAAACTTTATTTTCTTCAAATGAACGTTTTATAGCCTTATTCAGAATTAGTTTTATAGCTTTTAATGGAGAGTTTTCGCCATGGGCAGCCAATTTGTATTCTTCAAAAGTCTCTAAAGCATAATTGCACAAACTTTCAATAAATAGTTTGTGTTTGTCTCCATAGGTATCATACATACTTCTGCGATTTACCTGCATATGAGTAACCAAATCTTCCATGGAAGTTATATGATATCCCTTTTCCCAAAAGACATCTCTTGCTATTTCTAACTTTTCAACGGGATCAAATTCTTTTTTACGTGCCATAATAGTGCAAATGTATATAATTAGAATGATTGTTCTAATAAGAAACTATTATATTTTCTAAATAAAATTATTTTAAAAATAATAGTAAATAATAAACTTAAAATGATCTATAAATCAAATCATTGTAGAAATATTTTTCTCAAAAAAGCCAACTAGAAAATAAGTAGAATATAACAAAGCGGTCAAAACTATATTTATAAAATTAAAAACAAACTCTTTCGTTAAGATAAAAGCAAAAAAAATCCGCTAAAGAACTTTAAAATTCTTCAGCGGATCTTTAATATAATCCTATATTTTACTAACGCAAGCTTGCGCCAAGTTCAGTTTCAAAACTTTGTTTTAATTTGCTCATGATTTTGTCAATTTGAGCATCAGTAAGCGTTTTAGTATTATCTTGAATAGTAAAACTTAATGCATACGATTTTTTTCCCTCAGGAAGTTTTTCACCTTCGTAAACATCAAATAAATTCACATCTTTTAATAATGATTTCTCTGTTTGTTTTGCTAGAGTATAAATACTATCATAACTTATATTTTTATCAATCAATAAAGCTAAATCTCTACGTACTTCGGGATATTTAGGAATCTCAGTATATTTTATTTTTCCTGTGATTATTTTCAAAATTAAGTCCCAGTTAAAATCTGCATAAAAAACCTCTTGCTTAATTCCGAAGTGTTTTAAAATTGATTTTTTTACAACACCCATTTCAACCAAAGTGTCATGTCCATATCCAATAGCGGCACCTTCAGAAAAAACATCTGATTGTGATGGGATATTATTGATTTTGTCAATTCCCAATCTAGAAAGAACACCGTTTACATATCCTTTTAACAAAAAGAAATCAGTAGATTGCTGCCCATTAGTCCAGGTTTCTTTATTTCTGTTTCCGGTAATAAACAAAGTAAGATGCTTGTGTTCTTCATATCCATTAAGAAATTTATGGTATGATTTACCAAATTCAAATAATTTTAAATCCGAATTTTTTCTATTGATATTATATGAAATTGCTTCTAATCCAGAAAACAATAACGATTGACGCATTACTGATAAATCACCACTTAGAGGATTTAAAATTGTAACATTATGCTCCTCTTTCAACAAAGCAGAAAGGTTAGCATATGAAGGAGTCGTCAGTGAATTAGCCATCATTTCATGATAACCTTGCGAATTCAATTGTGCGGCAATACTATTTTGTACCTTATAATCTTCCGTTCTTGGTGAATTAGAAACTGTTGCATTGAATTTTTTAGAGAAATTAATATTATTATATCCGTAAACTCTAAGAATTTCTTCAATAACATCAATTTCACGTTGCACATCAACACGGTAAGCAGGAATCGTCAGCCCTAAGCCAGCCTCAGACACACTGTTAACTTTAATATCAAGAGACACTAATATTTTTTGATAGTATCTTTTGGAATTTCTTGTCCAATAATTTTTGATACGTGACTAAAGTTTAAGAAAACTGAAAAGTCTTCTATTTTCTTTTGATAGATCTCAACAATATCAGAAGTGATCTCACCACCAGCAATTTCTTTTATCAATAAAGCAGCACGCTTTAACGCATATGCAGTAATTGAAGGATCAATTCCTCTTTCAAATCTAAAAGAAGCATCTGTATTTAATTGATGTCTTTTAGCTGATTTACGAACACTAACAGGATTAAAATAGGCACTCTCTAAGAATATAGAAGTGGTAGTTTCTGTTACACCCGATTTTTTACCTCCAAAAACACCAGCAATACATAACGGACCTTTCTCATCGCATATCATTAAATCCTCTTGGTGTAATGTTCTTTCAACGTCATCAAGAGTAACGAATTTAGTACCAGCAGGGACCGTTTTTACGATGATTTTTCCATTTATTTTACTAGCATCAAAGGCGTGTAAAGGCTGTCCTAATTCATGAAGAACATAGTTAGTAACATCTACAATGTTATTCTTAGGAGTAATTCCAATAGCTTTTAATCTATTTTGCAACCAACTTGGAGATTCACTTATTGTAATTCCAGAAATGGTAACTCCGCAGTATCTTGGAGCCAAAGAAGGTTCTTCGACATTTACATCAATTTTTAAAGTTCGCATGTCAACTCTAAAATTACTTACAGACGGTGTAATTAACTCTACGTTTTGACCTCTTTGTAATAATCCTGCTCGCAAATCACGCGCTGTACCAAGATGACTCATTGCATCGGCACGGTTTGGAGTTAATCCTATTTCAAAAACTTCATCGTTTTCAATATTAAAAACTTCAGAAGCAGGAGTACCAGGAACCAAAGTTACATCTAGAACCATAATACCATCATGACCAGTTCCTAGACCCAATTCGTCTTCAGCACAAATCATTCCATGGCTTTCTTGCCCGCGTATTTTCCCTTTTTTAATAACAAAAGATTCTCCGCTTTTATCATACAAAACAGTTCCAATTGTAGCAACAGGAACTTTTTGTCCTGCAGCAACGTTGGCCGCTCCACATACTACTTGTATTGGTTGTTCTAATCCTATATCAACAGTTGTAATTTTTAAACGATCAGCGTCTGGGTGCTGTACACAGGTTAATACGTGCCCTACAACAATACCTTCTAATCCTCCTTTTATTGATTGGTATTTTTCAACCACTTCCACTTCAAGACCTAAGTCAGTAAGCAAAGCAGATGTTTCGTCAGATTTCCAGTCTATTTTAATGAATTGTTTTAACCAGTTGTAAGATATTTTCATTTGAGTAATATTATTCTTGAATAAGTTTACAAATATAAGCATTGCACATTGTAGTAGAAAACAATTTATTTGGTTTTTTACAGCTCTTTTTAATTAAGCCTAAATTATACTATTTTAAATATTATCTATTTTTTATCATAATATTTTACTAATAGAGTATTAAAGTTTGACTATAAAAACGAATCTGCATTTTTTGTGCTATTAGATGAATGAATTGTGCTATTCTTTATAAAAGTTTGAAAGTAAATTTGAAATGAATCCAAAAAAAAGATATTTTATGAGTACTCTAGTAAAAAGACCTGAATTTAAGGTAAAATACGATAATTACATTGGTGGAAAATTTGTAGCACCAATAAAAGGAGAATATTTTGATGTAATTTCTCCTATAGACGGTAAAGTTTTTACAAAAGCAGCACATTCTGGGAAAGAAGATATTGATTTAGCTGTAGATACTGC
This sequence comes from Flavobacterium sp. 140616W15, assembly GCF_003668995.1. Classification (NCBI taxonomy): domain Bacteria; kingdom Pseudomonadati; phylum Bacteroidota; class Flavobacteriia; order Flavobacteriales; family Flavobacteriaceae; genus Flavobacterium; species Flavobacterium sp. 140616W15. The sequence goes on along the minus strand of NZ_CP033068.1, from coordinate 1,581,024 downwards.
CTATGAAGCATTTAAAACATGGGGAAAAACCTCAGTAACTGAACGTAGCATTTTACTAAATAAGATAGCGCAAAAAATAGAAGATAATTTAGAATATATCGCCGCTGTAGAAACTGTTGATAACGGAAAACCAGTACGAGAAACACTAGCTGCTGATATCCCATTAGCCATAGATCATTTTAGATATTTTGCAGGAGTAATACGTGCTGAAGAAAGCTCAATTGCAGAATTAGATTCACAAACAGTTTCAATTGCTTTAAGTGAACCATTAGGAGTAGTAGCACAAATTATTCCTTGGAATTTTCCAATTTTAATGGCAGTCTGGAAAATTGCTCCAGCATTAGCCGCTGGAAATACAATTGTCTTAAAACCTGCTGAAAGTACTCCAATTTCTATATTAGTATTAATGGAACTTATAGGCGATATTCTTCCACCAGGAGTATTAAATATCGTGAACGGATTTGGTGCAGAGCTTGGAAGACCATTGGTTACAAATAAAAAAGTATCAAAAGCTGCATTTACAGGTTCTACAACCACAGGTCGATTAGTGATGCAATATGCTACCGAAAATATAATTCCAGTTACACTAGAACTAGGAGGAAAATCACCTAATATCTTCTTTCCATCTATAGCCGATCATGACGATGATTTCTTCGATAAAGCCATAGAAGGAGCCGTTTTGTTTGCATTGAATCAAGGAGAAATCTGTACTTGCCCATCTAGGTTATTAGTTCATGAAGATATCTATGATAAATTTATCAAAAGAGTGATAGAAAGAACTGAAGCTATTATTGCAGGGAATCCATTGGATAAAACAACAATGATAGGAGCACAAACATCTATTGTACAAAAAGAAAAAATCCTTTCTTATATAAAATTAGGAAAAGAAGAAGGCGCAGAACTACTTACCGGTGGTGCAGAAAATAATTTAGGAGGAGACCTGGAAGGTGGCTATTACATCAAACCTACTTTATTTAAAGGAAATAATAAAATGAGAATCTTTCAGGAAGAAATTTTCGGACCTGTCCTAGCTGTAACCACGTTTAAAACTACCGAAGAAGCTATTGCTATTGCAAATGATACAATGTACGGCTTAGGAGCTGGAGTTTGGACACGTGATGCACATGAAATTTATCAAGTACCAAGAGCGATTCAATCCGGAAGAGTTTGGATAAATCAGTACCATTCATACCCAGCAGGCGCACCGTTTGGAGGATACAAACAATCTGGAATAGGTCGTGAAAACCACAAAATGATGCTAGGACAATACCGCCAAACTAAAAACATGCTAATTTCTTATGACAAAAAGAAATTAGGTTTCTTTTAATATTATATAAACCAAAGACTGGTATATAAACGTACTGGTCTTATAAATCAATACTATTATGTTGCCAAAAACAATGAAAGCCGCAGTTGTAAGAGAATTTGGTTCTCTTTTAAAAATTGAAGAAGTTGAAGTAAAACGCCCAGGAAAAAACGAAATTCTTGTAAAAGTTATTGCAAGTGGAGTTTGTCATACCGATTTACACGCCGTAGAAGGAGATTGGCCTGTAAAACCTAAAATGCCTTTAATCCCAGGACACGAAGCCGTAGGTTATGTTGTAGCTCTAGGTCAGGATGTGAAAAATGTAAAAGAAGGTGATGCTGTAGGTGTACCATGGCTTTATAGCGCTTGTGGAGACTGTGATCAGTGTATTACAGGCTGGGAAACCTTATGCGATACCCAACAAAATGGAGGTTATAGCTTAGATGGAGGTTTTGCCGAATATGTAATTGCCGATGCAAGATATGTTGGTATTCTACCATCAAATGTAAATTTCATGGAAATGGCACCAATACTATGTGCTGGAGTAACAGTGTACAAAGGGCTAAAAGAAACTGAGGTAAAACCAGGAGAATGGGTTGCTATATCTGGAATTGGAGGCTTAGGTCACGTTGCTGTACAATACGCAAAAGCAATGGGAATGCATGTTGCTGCAATTGATGTTGCCGATGATAAACTTGATTTAGCCAAAAAACTTGGAGCAGACTTAGTAGTAAATGCAAAAAATCAAAATCCTGGAGAATTTTTAAAAAAGGAAGTGGGTGGAATGCATGGGGCATTAATTACGGCTGTTTCGCCTATAGCTTTCAAGCAAGGTCTTGAAACTTTAAGACGAAAAGGTACGATGGCACTTAACGGACTCCCTCCAGGAAACTTTGATTTATCAATTTTTGATACTGTTTTAAACAGAATTACAATTCGTGGTTCAATTGTAGGTACACGTAAGGACATGAAAGAAGCAATAGAATTTGCTACAGAAGGAAAAGTAAAAGCGACAATCACTCCTGCAAAATTAGAAGATGTAAATGATGTATTTGATAAAATGAAAAAGGGACAAATTGAAGGAAGGGTTGTACTTGAAATCGCTAAACCTTAATTAAATCATGAAAGCAACAAACTCTCTATAATCAAAAGAGTTTGTTGCTTTTTTTAAAACCTAAAATCATGATAAAAAGAATTGATGCTTCAGAAAAGGCTATTGAATTGATAAAAATACTAAAAGAAAAACATGGTGAATTAATGTTTTATCAAGCTGGCGGATGTTGTGAAGGAACACAACCACAATGTTTTGAGAAAGGTGGCTTTTATCAACGGACAGGAGACGTATGCATTGGAACAATTGAAAACACTGAATTTTGGGTTGATAAAGATTTATTCGAATATTGGAAACATGCGCATTTTACACTCAATGTAATTGATGCATTTGGAGTAGGTGGATTCTCATTGGAAACACCATTAAAAAAAACATTTCAAATAGAATATCGAATTTTCACTGAAGAAGAAGAGAAGGAGTTAGAGCCTGTTAAAATTATTATTTAAGATACTAAGACTCTGAGTCACTAAGATTCTAAGGTTTTTTGTAGAGACGTACAGTAGTGCGTCTTTTTTTTGCACAATAATTGTCGAGTTGCTTACGGAGACCCTTCCTGCGTCAGGGTGACAAGATTATGATTGTGTTTTGCTAAAATTTCTTTATAACAAGTTAGATTGGTTCACGTTTCGATAGAAACCTTAGAGCCTCAGAACCTTTCTAGCTTTGAACCTTTGTCACTTTGTACCTTTGTCGCTTTGAACCTTTTTCAAAACCTTTGAACCTTAAAAAAAAGTCCCTAATTAATAAACAACAACTGATATTGCTTTGGCGTAATTCCTTCGTGTTTTTTAAATAGCCTGATAAAATAATTAGCATCTTCAAATCCCGATAAATAGCAGACTTCGTTAATTTGTATTGAAGGGTTTTTTAATAACTTTTTGGCACATTTTATTTTTTCATTCAATATAAATTCTATCGGACTCATTCCTAATTCTCTCTTAAAAAAACGATAGAAAGAGGCTGTACTCATACAAGCTTTCTCACTCAGGCTCTTTAGATTCATATTTTCTTTCAAGTTCTGCTTGATAAATTCTGTAACTTCTTTTATTGGATTATTAGCTTGAATAATTATTCCTTCATCAATAGATTTTACCGTTTGCGTTTGTATAATACGAATCAATAATTCTTTGAGGGTTAAATCTGCTAAAATATCTTTAGTAATAGATGTACTCATGCATTCTTTAATGAGCTTATTGATAGCAGCGGCCATGTCAACATTATTATAAAAAAAATAATTTTGATAATTTAATTGCCAAAGCAGATCATTTTCTTTGGGATATCTTTCGTTTAAGAAATTTAATGTCTCTGTAATCTTAGATTGTTCAATAGCTAAAGCTAGACATTGCGTAGGATTATTTCTTGTTGCTTCCGGAAAATCAATTTTCATTTCTACGTTTGCAGGAACAACAACAGTTTGCCCAGGTAAATATTCAAATTCAGGATCTTCAAAAAGATGCATTATCTTTTTTCCTCTCAGCATACTAGTTACAACCAAATCATCAAACTTTAAAGGAACTAAAGTAGAAGATTGATATGTTTCGAAGATATTTAACTCACAATGATTCAAGTTATAAATCGTCCTGTTTTCAACCAGAGTTTTTAAGGATTTCTCTTTTGATAATTGGAGCGGATTTATTAAGAAAGGCTGATTATTCATTGCTTTAAATTTTAAGACGAAAGCTTAAATTTAAACAAAATAATCATATGAAAAGAAGATTTAACGTTAAATTAAATCAACTCTTCAACATGTTTTTTAATATTTTCAGCAATTTTTTTAGTAGGCAAATCATTTTCATCTTCACCAAATGGATCTTCTATTTCTTCGGCAATAAGCTCTAAACTCGCTAGCACATAAAAAACAAAAACAACCACAGGAGCAACATAATAACCCAGACTAATAGAGTAACCAAAAGGCAAAGTCATTATATAAAAGAATATGAATTTTTTGATAAATGCACTGTAAGAGTAGGGAATAGGAGTGTTTTTTATTCTCTCGCAAGCACCACAAACATCAGTAAAAGCTTTGAACTCATCATTTATGATAATGAGTTGTTCACCAGATATTTTCTTAGCATCATACAAATCATTTATTTTATGATACATGATTCTCTTTACCTGGTTTGGTTTGTGTTTATGATGATCTATTTCTAAATCTACATCTTCAAAAAGCTGTTTTCCAGTTTCTGAATCATGCAAATGCTTGTGTAAAACATCAGCATATACAGGAATAAATTTTCTAAAAAACTTCCTGTCATTTTCATCTTTTAAGATTGCCGAAAGTTTAATTGCCAGATTACGGCTATTATTTACAAGACTTCCCCATTGTTTTCGACCTTCCCACCAGCGATCATAAGCAGTATTTGTTCGAAATACTAATAACAACGAAATTACAAAACCAAGCATTCCATGCATAATCGGAATATTCTGAATATAGTCGTTTTTACCTATCTTAAAATAGTAAATTTCAAGATAACCAACTGCACTAGAGTAAATTGCGATAGCAATCATGATAGGGAATAATTTCCTAACAGTATCTGATTTATGGAAATGAAAAATAAAAGTAAACCAGTCTTTCGTATTATATGATATCATTTAATAATATTTTAAAGCAAATTTAGACTAAAAACTAATATTTCCTGCTAATTCTTTTAAAGCGATTTCAGATAATTTTGCTTCAAATTGAGCATTACTATAACGCACTTTTGCATTCACATAATTAAGCTGTGCCGTTCTAAATTCAAGAGTGGTAATGGTTCCAATACGAAATTTATCCAGAGTAATATCTAAGTTTTGTTTAGCAATAGCTTCATTATTTTCTTCTAAATTAATCAACTCTAAGTTCGTTAGATAAGTTTGATAAGAAGTAGCTAATTGTGTACTTAAAATTTGATTTTGTTGCTCTAAAGCAAATTTAGTATTATCGATTTGTAGCTTAGAAATTTTTTCGTTTCTATGTTGAGCAAAACCATCGAATAAATTCAGAGAAGCACTAAAACCATAATTTAGTCCTCTAGCAGTAGATTCACTTGTAAAACCTAAACTAGAATGACTCTCTGCAAAATTATAACCTGTATTTAATTTAACAGTAGGGTAGCGGTTTGCTTTTACTTGTTTTAACTGTAATTCGGCAATCCTAATATTTATAATTTGAGATTGCAATTGCGGATTTTGTTGTTTAGCTAATTCTTGTAAATTATTTAAAATTAAAGTATTATCTACAACAACTTGATCCATAACTTTAAAGTCAATTTTGGAATCTCTAGCTAAAATCTGATTCAATAAAATCTTTGTGTTTGCATATAATTCCTTTTGTCTCAATAAAGAAACTTGATCCGTATTTAAGTCAACTTGAGCATTTAACACCTCTAATTTTGAAGCCTTCCCAATAGAAAATCTATTTTGAGCCAAAGTCAGTCTTTGCTTAGAAATTACAATAGTAGTATCCAAAGCCGCTAATTGTTGTTGCTGTTGAACCAAATCATAGTATGTTGAATTTACTTGTCCAACTTTTACTAAAATAGTGCGTCTTAATTCAGCGTCACCTAATTTTTGAAGCTCTTTAAGCTGATCCAATTGAGCAAACATTCGCATACCATCAAATATGGTCCAATCTAATCCGACACCATAGTTTAAGCTATTATTTTTTGCATTACTCAATGAAGTCGAAGTTCCGTCCTGACGAATTTGAGATGTGTTTTGAATGCTATTATTATCTACAACGCTAGCTGTTACTTTTGGGAGCATCCCAGCATTTCCTATTGCCACATTAGTTTCATTAATTTTTAAATTATTTGAGGCTATTTTTATTTCAAAATTATTATCTAATGCTATTTTAACTGCATTTTCTATAGTAAGAACTTCTTGTGCATTGCTTTTTACAACACAAAAAAGTAACAAAACCAAGCATTTAAATAGAGTTTTAGTGTACATCATTTTTATATTTATTACCACGAATCTGCAAATCAAAATTATTTAAAAGCGATTCGTGGTTACTATTTTTATTTAAAATAAGTTCGAGATTATTTACTACTTTCTTTTTCGTATTCTTCTATATGGTCAAACTCAGGATAATGCTTACGGGCTTTAGACCACATTAAATACATTGCTGGAATTACAAATAAAGTAAGAACTAAAGAAAAAATAGTACCTCCAACAATAACAACTCCCATTCCTATACGGCTTGTAGAAGCTGCTCCAAGTGACATTGCAATCGGCAAAGCACCTAATGCAATTGCCAAACTCGTCATTAAAATTGGTCTTAATCGAGCTTCTGATGCTTCTAAAATAGCCTCTAATTTAGGCTTGCCCTGTTCTCTCAATTGATTAGCAAATTCAACAATTAAAATACCATTCTTGGTAACCAAACCAATCAGCATTACGGTTCCGATTTGGCTAAAGATATTCCATGTTTGATTAAATAACCATAATGAAAATAAAGCTCCTGCAACAGCCATCGGTACAGTCAAAATAATAATAAGTGGATCGATAAAACTCTCAAACTGGGCTGATAATATCAAGAATATTAATAATAAAGCCAATCCAAATGCAAATGAAGTATTAGAGCTACTTTCAACAAAATCTCGTGATTCTCCTCCTAAATCAGTAGTAAAAGTATCATCTAAAACTTTAGCTTTTATCTCATTCATAGCGTCAATTCCGTCACTGATACTTTTTCCCGGAGCTAAACCAGCCGAAATGGTAGCCGACATATATCTATTGTTATGATACAATTGTGGAGGATTACTTTGCTCCTCAATTGTAACTACATTATCCATTTGTATTAATTGTCCTTTTTTGTTTTTCACAAACATCGAAGTCAAATCCAATGGTTTAGATCTATCTTTTTGATCAAATTGCCCAATTACCTGATATTGTTTTCCGTTTTTAATAAAATAACCAAAACGTTGACCACTTAAAGAAAGCTGTAATGTTTGTGCAATATCAATAATAGAAATACCTAAACTTTCAGCTTTTTCACGATCGATACTTACATTAATTTCAGGCTTATTAAATTTTAAGTTTACATCTGTTACCGAAAAAGTATCATTTTTATTAGCTTCCTCCATGAACAAAGGAATCTTCTCTTGTAATTTCTGAAAATTAGGTGCCTGGATAATATATTGAATAGGCAATCCTCCACGACGATTTACTGCAATAGTAGGCTGCTCCGTTACTGAGGTTTTTGCTTCAGAATATCTTTTGGTCCATTTGGTCAATTTTTCAGCAATTTCTCTTTGAGAACGAGTTCTTTCATTAGGCTCTTTAAGCGCAATTCTAACTCTTCCGCTATTTACAGACGAAGATCCAAATCCTGGAGAAGTAATTACTAAACTTACTTTTTTCTCTGGAATCGAGTCATCAATCAGCTGTCCTAGTTCTTGCATAAATCGATCAGTATATTCATATGAAGATCCCTCAGGTGTAGTAACACTTAAAACAAGTGCGCTTCGATCATCATACGGAGCAGTTTCTTTTGGTAAAATGCTAAAAAACAAATAAATCAAACCAAAACAGATAGCAATAATAGGAAAGCTTAACCATTTTTTCTTCATAAAACGACCTAATGCTTCAGCATAGCCACTATTTAATTTTTCAAAATAAGGTTCAGTTTTAAGATAGAAATTTGACTTTTTTTGCTCGCCACCTTTCATCAAATAAGCGTTTAACATTGGAGTCAACGTTAAAGAAACGAATGCCGAAATTAATACTGCTGCACCAATTACAACACCAAACTCTCGAAATAGCCGCCCTACAAATCCTTCCAGAAATATTACTGGTAAAAATACCGCCGCTAATGTTACTGAAATAGATATTACAGCAAAGAAAATTTCATTTGATCCTTTGATAGCAGCTTCAATTGGTGACATTCCCTCTTCAACTTTCTTAAAGATATTCTCTGTTACCACAATTCCATCATCAACTACAAGTCCTGTTGCTAGAACAATTGCCAATAATGTCAATACGTTAATCGAAAATCCAAAGAGCCACATTATAAAAAATGTTGCTATTAAAGAAACAGGGATATCAATTAAAGGTCTGAATGCAATTGCCCAATCTCTAAAAAATAAAAAGATAATTAAGATAACCAGAACAATAGATATCATTAAGGTTTCGGCAACTTCTAAAACCGATTTCTTAACAAAAAGAGTACTATCAATTGCTATATCAAGTTTAATATCTTTAGGAAGATCTTTTTTTAGCGCATCGTATCTTTTGTAAAACTCTTTAGAAATATCAAGGTAATTAGCTCCTGGCATAGGCACAATTGCAAGACCTATCATAGGAAGCCCAGATTGGCTCAGTTTTGTTTCTGTATTTTCAGGTCCCAATTCAGCACGTCCAATATCGCTTAAACGAACTATTTTTTCGCCTTCAGAACGAATAATTATATTGTTGAATTCTTCAGCTTTAGATAAATTACCAACTGTTTTTACCGTTAACTCTGTATTATTCCCTGTAAGTTTCCCAGAAGGCAACTCAACATTCTGAGCATTTAAGGCATTACGAACTTCTGAAACTGTACATCCATATGCAGCTAGCTTTATAGGATCAATCCATAAACGCATTGCATAACGCTTTTGCCCCCAAATTTGAACACCACTTACCCCTGGAATTGTTTCTAATCGCTGCGAAATAACGTTCTCAGCATAATCACTTAATTCTAGAGCGCTACGCGTATCACTCTGAACTGTCATAGAGATGATCGATTCACCATTAGCATCGGCCTTAGAAACAACTGGTGGAGCATCTATGTCCTGAGGTAAGCTTCTAACTGCTTGTGATACCTTATCACGAACATCATTTGCTGCTTCTTCAAGGTTTTTATCAAGATTAAACTCGATAGTAATATTACTGCTTCCTTGTACACTTGATGAAGTAATATTTCTAATTCCATCAATGGCATTAATTGCTTTTTCAAGCGGTTCAGTAATTTGCGATTCTATAATATCCGAATTTGCTCCCGTATAATTAGTACGAACAGAAACTTGTGCTGGATCAATAGACGGAAACTCTCTTACACCTAAAAAGCTATATCCTATAAGACCAAATAATACAATTGCAAGATTTAAAACAATTGTTAATACGGGCCTCCTTATACTTGTAGTTGATAAACTCATTTTTTTGAATTATAAATGGGGGAATGAATTATGTTTTTTTATTATTTAAGATTTAGTAAAAGCACCAAATCTTATAATTTCAAATTCATAACTTATAATTTAACTTTTACTTTAATTGGATTATCATTTTTTAATGACATAACACCACTTGTTATAACGGTATCTCCCTTTTTTAAACCCGAAAGAATCAAAATAGATGCATCAGTTCTTGTAGCTGTTTCTACCATTACTTCTTTGGCTTTACCAAAATTTGAGATAAAAACTTTTTTACCATTTTGCACTGGTATAATTGCTTCAGTAGGAACTACGATTGCGTCTTTTATAATATCTAATGGTAATTTCACATCAGCAAATGTTCCTGGAAATAATTTACCGTCTTTATTTTCTGCAATAGCTCTAATCTGAAGCGTTCTTGTTTCTACAGCAACTTCTGGCTCTATTGCATAAATTTTTGCTGTATATAATGTATTAGATCCCGAAACAGTGAAGGTAATAATTGAATTTTCTCTTACTTGACTTGCGTATTTCTCTGGAATCGAGAATGTAATTTTTAATTTACTTGTGTTAACCAATTTAGCAACCAAGACTGTTGGTGTAATATAAGTGCCTGGAGAAATAGAACGCAATCCTATCTTTCCAGAAAAAGGAGCTTTTACAGCTGTTTTTGCAATTTGCGCGCGAATTAATTGACTTTGTGCTTGTGCAGAAGCATAATCAGCTTTAGCAACATCATATTCTTCCTGACTAATTGCTTCTTTTTGCAAAAGCAATTTAGCTCTTCTAGCATTTTCTGCAGCTAAACTCTCTTTGGTAGTCGCTTGTTTTAATTGTGCTTTCAATTCTAAATCATTCACTTTAAAAAGAACCTGACCTTTAGTCACATTGCTTCCCTCATTAAAATAAATACCTTCAACAATTCCAGAAACTTCACTTCTAATTTCTACTTGTTCATTAGCTTCAATAGATCCTGATAAAGATAAATTATTATCAAAAGTTTGAGTATCTACTACAACTCCAGAAACAGTAATTGGATTGTTTTTATTATTCTGACCTTTAGATTCGTCATTCTTATTTTTATTGGATACAATTCGATAGGCAATAAATCCTCCAATTCCGATTATTAGCAAGGCATAAACAAGGTTCTTTATTTTCATAAGATTTTGGTAAAACTATAATTAATAGATTTTGGTTTTTAAGTGAACTCACAAATTTAGTTTTTTGTATTCAAAACTAAATGTCTTATTTTTATATTTAACAGTTGTATGTACAAATATTAATGATTTGATTAAAAGGAAGACACAAAGTGGGCAGAACTACAAAAGGACTAAGACTTCGTTCCCGAAGAAAGGTTTAAGAAGGATTGTAAAAAAAATGTTTATTTGTTGACTCAAAATTGTAAAGATCCTGAGATACTATGTTTTAAAGATAAAAAATAGTTTTTTTTTGATTGTAAATTTCATATATAACTATAGAGTATACTCATATTTTTGTCTCAATCTAAATAACTAAAAAAGGCACAATCTCAATAGCCATCTGAACTAAGCCCCTAAACCTTTGCAACTTTGAACCTTTGAATCTTTGAGCCTTTGAATCTTTGAGCCTTTGAATCTTTGTAACTTAAAAAAAACTAACTAATATAATTCCAGATGTTCTTTTTCTTCGTTAACTCAATAAAAACAGCTTTCAATATTGCATTTTCAGGCTTTTGCAATGGCGCATCTTCTTTAAGAACCATTAAAGCATAATTTCTAGCGAGAGATAAAATATCACGATCACGAACAATATCAGCTATTTGAAGATTTAAAACACCACTTTGTTGCGTCCCCATTAAATCACCGGGCCCGCGAAGTTTTAAGTCAACCTCGGCAATTTGAAAACCATCATTCGTTTGTACCATAGTTTCCATTCGCGTTTTACTATCCGAACTTAATTTATGAGAAGTCATCAAAATACAATAACTCTGCTCAGCACCACGACCAACACGACCACGCAATTGATGGAGTTGCGAAAGTCCAAAACGTTCGGCACTTTCTATAATCATTACACTCGCATTCGGTACATTAACACCAACTTCAATAACAGTCGTAGCAACCATTATATTAGTTTTACCTTCAGAAAAGCGTTTCATTTCTGAATCTTTATCTGCAGGTTTCATTTTTCCATGAAGAATAGAAATCGAATAATCGGGTAGGGGAAAATCACGAGAAATACTCTCATAACCATCCATTAAATCCTTGAAATCCATTTTTTCAGATTCTTGAATCAACGGATACACTATATAAATTTGTCTGCCTAAAGCAATTTCATCGCGAAGGAATTTCCAAACTTTCAATCGGTTACTATCATAACGATGAACCGTTTGTATTGGTTTTCGCCCTGGAGGCAATTCATCGATCACCGAAATATCTAAATCGCCATACAAACTCATTGCTAAAGTCCTAGGAATAGGAGTAGCCGTCATTACCAATACATGTGGTGGAATCTCATTCTTCTTCCATAATTTAGAACGTTGCTCCACACCAAAACGATGTTGCTCGTCGATTACAGCCAATCCTAAGTTTTTAAACTTCACTTTATCTTCTAATAAAGCGTGCGTTCCTATTATAATATGTAAACTACCATTCTCTAATTCTTCATGAATCACTCGTCTGGCAGCAATTTTAGTAGAACCTGTTAGTATTTTTATATTGATATTTAATGTTGCAGCTAGTTCTGATAATCCAACAAAATGCTGATTAGCTAAGATTTCTGTTGGCGCCATCAGGCAGGCCTGAAAACCGTTATCTAATGCCAATAACATACTCATAAAAGCAACGATTGTTTTACCAGAACCTACATCTCCTTGCAATAATCGGTTCATTTGAGCATTACTCCCCATATCAACACGAATTTCTTTAATTACCCTTTTTTGAGCATTTGTAAGCTCAAAAGGCAAGTGATTTTGATAAAAAACATTAAAATATTCGCCCACTTTTGTAAACGGATGCCCTTTGATTTTATGCTTCCTAATCAGATTCTTAGTTATCAACTGTAACTGAATAAAAAACAATTCCTCAAATTTTAATCGGTATTGGGCTTTCGCCAAAGCATCAGTGCTTTTAGGAAAATGGATATTAAACAAAGCGGCTCTTTTAGGAATCAGCTTTAATTCGCTTGTTAAATAATCAGGAAGTGTTTCTGTAAACAACGTTTGTGTTTCCAGAAATAGTTGTTGCATGAGTTTATTAATCACCCGATTAGAAATACCTCGATTTGTCAAGGTTTCCGTTGAAGGATAAACAGGTTGCATAGCCGAACGTAGACTTTGTTGGTGCTCATCCATTAATTCAATTTCGGGATGTGACATACTAAACTGACTGCCGTACAAACTACATTTCCCAAAAATAACACAAACTTCATTGAGCTTTAAACTTTCACGAATCCATTTATGCCCCTGAAACCAGTTTAAATCTATTTGTCCCGTATCATCTACAAAAGTTGCTACTAAACGTTTTTTATTCTTAGCAAATTCAACTGTTTTTATATTGATAATTTTACCAATAATCTGAACTTCAGAGCCTGTATTCTGCAATTCATTAATCTTATAATATCGAGTTCTGTCTATATAACGATTGGGAAAAAAGTTAACTAAATCCATGTATTTATGAATCCCCAATTCCTTACGAAGCAATTCGCCCCGATTAGGACCAACACCTTTTAAATATTCGATAGGAGTTTGAAGAAGATTATTAGACATTTTTTTGTTTGCTCGATTATTGGATATCTTAGAAGATAGAATAAAGAGAATAGATGTTAGTCTATATTCTTTATTCTATACTCTTTTTCATAAGGCGAAGATAGATTTTAATTAGGAAATTTAAAAATTGACTTATTAGACTTTGAATATTTATATCTTTGAAAAATAAATTAAAACAAATGACAACTCATCTCGCATTACTTCGTGGTATCAATGTTTCTGGACACAACATGATCAAAATGGAAGCTTTAAAAACTACTTTAGAAAATATAGGCTTTAAAAATGTTCAGACTTATATCCAGTCAGGTAATGTTTTTGTAGACACAGAGGAAGACAATGCTTCAAAAGTTGGCTTTTTAATTAAACAAGAAATCTTCAAAGTATTTGGACATGAAGTACCAATTGTAGTGATTAGCAAAGAAGACTTAGAAGCTTGTTTTAAGAACAATCCTTTTTTAAAAGAAAAAGATGCCGACATCAAGAAATTATATGTTGCGTTTGTTTCAATAGCATTGCGAAGCGAAAGCATCAATGATTTAAAAATTAGTCAATTTAAGCCAGACGAAGCTAGTATTGATGGCAATAGAATATTCATCAAATATGCGGTTGGAGCTGGAAAAACTAGATTTGATCAAAAATATATCGAGAAAAAACTTAATGTAACAGCAACCATCAGAAACTGGAATACTGTAACGCAATTATTAAAAATATACGAAGAAAGACGAGGGGCATGAAAACAATTCTAAAATCATCTTTTATAATTTTACTATTGCTTATTGTAAGCTGTAAAAAAGAAATAGCGCCTCAAAACACCACTATTTTAAAAGACGAAGAAGAGAATGTTGTCGCAAACGAAGAAAAAGTGCCTGTAGGTGCAAGTGATAAAAACGATATTGAAGACTTCAATCATTTCTTTAGGTTATTCAATCATGACACTGTATTTCAGATAAGTAGAATTAATTTCCCGCTTAAAGTAAAAATCAATAACGATGATTTAGAACTCGTTGATTACGTAATTCCTAAAGAGAAATACACAACTATTGACCTAGATAAAAAACCAGAAGAAAGAGACTATAATCAACAATTAATCCTAAAAAAAGACAAAGCCGTTATTCAACAACGTGGAATCAATAATGGTATTTTTATAGATTATTTTTTTGAAAAAAAAGATGGAAAATGGCAACTTGTAACCTGGGTTGATGTTTCAACCTAAAAATTAATTAAGAACCGTAACTACATTCTTTTTCAAGTAAATAGTATCAACCTTATGAACTGCACCTTTTCTCATTCCGCCACCAAAAGGATTATGTAAATCAATAAATTTCTTTTCATAACCTTCTTTATAAATAGTTTCATTAACATGCAGTGGAGGCGCTTCATATCCCACAAAAGTAAATTGAGAATATCTCATTTCTTTTAAATTAAAATACCCCATTGCATTGGTTAAACTTTCGCCTACCTTACAATTTTCAATAGGAGTCTTGGTACCTTCATCATAAATATACCCCATAATTTGAGGCCTTTGACATCTGCTTACTAAACAGCTTTGAAATAAAAAAGCAACAATAATCAAAGTAATTATTGTTCCATATTTTCTTAAATTTAATTTATTCACTTAGGTTTACTCTTTAACAGCACAACGGCTGTAATTAATTCCAACACCCAGTAGCATCGTTTTCTGTACTTTCAAAATAAGATGTTTCACTTAATTTAAACGCACAAAACCTACTATATGAAAGAAATGTTTTCATTTTGGATTCTATTTTACACATAAACTCAATATTCCTATGTGTTAGATCATATTTTACATTTTACACCTAGCTATTTTAAATAATTAAATCAGAATTTATTGCTCTAGATTTTTAATCATTTCATCTGCCATTGGCGTATTCATTAAGCGTAATTCATTAATAATGAGCTGCTTTTTCTCATCACTCATCACCGGAACAGGTTTTACAAATTGGTCTTGAGGAGCTTCCTTGTAAAACATAGCATCAGTCCATTCATTTCTAACACCATCAATAACAAGATGAATACGGTCTTGTGTACCTCTATTTGCAACCGAATGAATAAAATTAGCATCGATATACCAACATTCACCTTCATTCATAATCAAACGAGTACCATCTAAAATAAATTCAACATCACTATTGGTAATTATTGGAATATGCAGTCTAAAGGAGTCATCTTCGTATCCCAAACAATTATCACTATGTGGTTTAACTTCTGCACCTACAGCCAACTGTAATAATCGGACAGCTGTTTTTTCGAATAAAAAGCCATCTAAAATTTCTTTAAAGTAAGTACAGGAGTTTAAGATTTCAGTCTCAACTACTTTTTCATTATTAGTTGGTGAAGCATAAATAGCATCTGATTTTCCGTTTGGAGACATTAGAGCAATCGAATTCCATTTTCCTGAGTAACAATCAGTATTGTAATGATCAATCCAATTTTCGTTAATAATCTTTTTTAGATCATTTTGTAGTTTTTCAGAATCAAAAACAATCGGAAACTTTATAGAGCGTACTAGTTTATCCATAATTTATTCTCTTATCCATTTTATCATTTTAGGAAATGCTTCTTTTCCTTCTTCTGATGCTCGTTCTTTTCCTAAAGCCAGTCCTGCCCATTCAAGAAAAGGCAAACCTATATAAACTTCATCATTAAAATTTGATATTAACCACTCTGAATCATTCTTATAGCCATTAGGATGAAATACTAACTCTAAAGGCAAATCTAAATGTTTTGCTGCTGCAAAAGACCAAAGGATTGCCGCAATTTCTTCGCCTTCTGTTGGCCAATCACTAGCTATTTCATCAGTTCCTATTAATTTTCGATTAGCAGTAGGAGTAACAGCCAGATGTCCTGCTTCATGTAATATATCTCCAGGATATAACATTTTTTTATAATCAATGTAAACACAACTTGAACCTAATGACAGTCCCGGCAAAAAAGTATCATCTAATTCTTTTTCAACAACTTTAATCCCAATTTCATCCAAGAAAAATATAATCTTTTCTATTTCAGAGCTCTTTTCTTTTATATGCATAGGAATGAGTTTTTAAATTAATTTTATAAATCAGTATGTTAGTTTATATCAAATCGCAATACCAAAATCCATAATCAAAAGCATCATCACCATTTGAATCACAGGCTGTATTACTGGATTCTGTCTTTGGTTTTTCATATTTTCGATGCACAATTTCTCCTATTTCAAATTTAATTGGCTTAGAAAAAATAGGCCCATCGAAGGTAAAGGTATGAAATTCACCGTTTTCACCACACACATCTACATTATCTGGCAAATCATTTATAAAATCCTGATCAATTACACGGCTTACAAAACTTTTATCAAGAAAACGTTCATTTACACAAACCACAATCGTTTTAAACCCCAAAGAAATAAATTCATGAATTATATCTTTAGTTGGAATTTTCCATAACGGAAACACTGCTTCAAAACCGATATCAACTAATTTATCTTCACGATATTTACGCAAATCTTCAAGAAAAATATCTCCAAAAATAGAATATTTAACTCCTTGATTTTTAAGCTTAACTAAGGTCTTACTCATCACTTCTTCATACACTTCCATAGTTGGCATTTCTGGAATTTGCATGATTTCTAGAGGCAATCCAATACTTTCTGCTTGTTGCTGCAACAACTCTACACGAACGCCATGCATAGAAATACGCTGAAACTGCTCGTTTACACTAGTAAGTAAACAACTGATTTCGAATTCATTTGCTTGTTGTATTTTATATAATGCTAGAGCAGAGTCTTTGCCGCTGCTCCAATTAAATAAGGCGATCTTTTTCAATAGAATTGTTTAAAATTTTCAAAAAGTAAACTTACAAATTTACTTCGATTAGTTCATTAAACCTTTGTAACTTTGAAAACCTTAGTACCAAATTAAATAAATAATGAAATACCTTCTTTTTTTCTTTTCTCTATTCAGCTTTGCACAACAAACTCAATATGTTGATTTTAAAACCGTTTTAGGAGAAATTAATATCAATACAACAAATAAGATCGTATCAGGAAATGTAAAATATGATTTTGATGTTTTAAAACCCATAGATACCATTAAAATTGACGCGCAAAACATGACTTTTACAGATATAAAGGTAAATGGCGATGCAATAATTTTCATAAACACAAATAAGCAATTACAATTAGTTTCCCCATTTCAAAAAGGAAAAAACACACTTACTTTTAGCTATGCTGTCCAGCCTAAACAAGCTTTATATTTTATAAACGCAGAAAATAAGGAGGATACTGAAATCTGGACACAAGGACAAGGAAGATATACCAGTAACTGGTTTCCAAGCTTTGATGATGTCAATGAAAAAGTAATCTTTAATATGGATATTACCTTCGATAAAAACTATACAGTAATTTCAAATGGTATCCTGAAAGACAAATTAGAAAATGGAAGTTCGTTTATTTGGCAATACCGCATGCAAAACCCTATGAGTTCATATTTATTAGTACTTGCTATAGGAAAATACCAAGAAAACGCATTAAAATCTAAATCACGAATCCCTTTAGAATATTATATCGAAAACAACGACCTTTCTCGCTTCGAACCAACCTATCGTCACTCTAAAGAAATTTTTGATTTTCTAGAAAAAGAAATAGGAGTAAAGTATCCTTGGGAAATATACAGACAAGCCCCAGTGCGTGACTTTTTATATGCTGGAATGGAAAATACAACCGCTACGTTATTTTCTACCAGATACGTTGTTGATTCTACAGGATTTGAAGATAGAAAATATACTAATGTTAATGCGCATGAGCTCGCACACCACTGGTTTGGAAACTTGATTACAGCCGAAAGCAGCACACATCATTGGCTACAAGAAGGTTTTGCAACCTATTACGCATTGCTTGCTGAAAAAGAAATTTATGGTGACGATTATTTTTATTCCAAATTGTACGAAACGTCACAACAACTAAAATTTGCCTCAAGAACTGATACAATACCAGTTTTAAACCCTAAAGCAAGTTCGCTTACTTTTTATGAAAAAGGAGCATGGGCATTATTTGTTTTACACGATGCCTTAGGTGATAAAACTTTTAAAAAAGTAATTAAAAATTACTTGAAGAAATATGCTTATAAAACAGTAAATACAGATGATTTTTTTGAAGAAATAAAAAAACTATCTAATTATAATTTAAAAGAATTCTCTAAAGTATGGCTTGAGACAACAGCTTTTAATACACAACAAGCAAATGATTTACTGAATAAAAATAAAGCAATACAAATACGCTTAGAAGTTGATAAACTGAATAAAAAAACAATAACAGAAAAAGAAGAGTTTCTATCGGAAGTTTTACAATCAGATGTATATTTTACAGTTAAAAAAGCAATTGTAAACCAGCTAAAAAATGAGAAATATGAAGTAAAAAAGCAATTACTTACACTTGCTTTAAACACTAACAACATACAAGTTAGACAAGAAGTAGCAGCAACTCTATATAAAATTCCTGAAGATTTCAGAATACAATATGAAACGTTACTTGATGATAAATCGTATCAAACACAAGAGATAGCCTTGTTTTATTTATGGAACAATTTCCCCTCACATCGCAATAAATATCTAGATAAATCAAAAAATTGGATTGGCTTCAACGATTATAATCTAAGGACATTATGGCTTTCATTGGCATTATCAACAGCAAATTATACTTCAGAACCACAACTATTAGTAAACGAATTAATAGAATATTCCTCGCCTAAATATGAAGCTACCACGCGTCAAAATGCGTTAGAAAAATTAATTAATTTTCGATTAACAAACGATATGGTCCTAACAAATCTGGTTAATGCAACGACGCATCATATGTGGCAATTTTCTAAATTTGGAAGAGACAATATTCGAATACTATTAAAAAATACTGAAATGCGTAGTTCATTTGGAAGAATTTTGCCTAATTTGTCATCGAATGAACAGTTTCAGCTAAATCGTTTATTGAAAGAGTAAAAAGAGTATAGATTAAAGAGTATAGATTAAAGAGTATAGATTAAAGAGTATAGATTAAAGAGTATAGATTAAAGAATATAGAAGATAAATAGGGTAGACGATAGATAATAGATTACAAAGTTGAGTCTATTTTCTTTGTTCTTTAATCTCTTCTCTTAAAAAAAACTACAATACATATATGAGAGCATTGGTTATTTCAGGCGGAGGAAGCAAAGGAGCTTTTGCTGGAGGAGTTGCACAATATTTATTAGAGATAAAAAAATGTCAATATGATTTATTTCTAGGCACTTCAACTGGAAGTTTACTTATTCCACATTTGGCCCTTGGAAACATTCATAAAATTCATGGTATTTATACAAATGTAAACATGGGCAAAATATTTAATATTAGTCCATTTGTAGTAAAAGAGAAAGACGGAATTGATATTGTGACCATAAACCACTTTAATGTAATCCGTCAGTTTTTTAAAGGGAAAAGAACATTTGGAGAAAGTAAAGGATTGCAAAAATACATCAAGGATCATTTTTCTATTTCTGAATTTAATCAGTTAAAAAAACTTAAAACTGATGTTGTTGTAACAGTTACAAATTTATCAAGGAATGAAGCAGAGTACAAATCAATTAAAGATTGTAGCTATGACGAATTTTGCGATTGGATTTGGATATCTAGTAACTATATTCCTTTTATGAGTTTGGTTTCTAAAAACAACTCAGAATATGGTGATGGAGGATTCTCGAGCTTGGTTCCAATTCGTGAGGCTATACACAGAGGAGCTACAGAAATAGATGTTGTTATCCTTGAAACAGAAGTCAATATTACCAAAAATGCAATTGGTAAAAACCCATTTTCATTAATGATCGATTTATTTCGAATAGCATTAGATCAAGTAGAAAAACATGATATTGCGATAGGAAAGCTAATTGCAAAGAATAAAAATGTAAAACTAAACTTGTTTTATACACCTACAAAACTAACTAACAACGCATTAATCTTCAATAAAGAAGAAATGAAAAAATGGTGGGAAGAAGGATATGAATATGCACAAAACAAGTCTGAAATCATGAGCGATAATAGGTAATTACCACATTTCGCTCACTTCATCTTTAATATAAGATAAAGCAGCACTACTAGGTGATTGCTTATCGAATAAATCATTTAAAATAACCTCACGTAACTTATCTGCACTATCAACACGATCGCT
Organism: Flavobacterium sp. 140616W15; assembly: GCF_003668995.1. Lineage (NCBI taxonomy): Bacteria > Pseudomonadati > Bacteroidota > Flavobacteriia > Flavobacteriales > Flavobacteriaceae > Flavobacterium > Flavobacterium sp. 140616W15. Next base: position 1,560,564 of record NZ_CP033068.1, on the reverse strand, counting down.
CATACTTGCTTTACGAATCATTTGAATTGTAGCATTCTTAGCAGTAGTTACAATAGTCCAACATTGATCAGACATATATATTTGTTGTGTCAAATTATGTTCAAATTCTTGTTCGATTTGAGCAATAACTAGATTTTCATATTCATTTTTATCATTAGATGTTGGCGCAATACGTATTAACAACTTAGTTAAACTAATACGTTCTAAATACAATGTAATACGCTCATATGCTTGTAAACGCAATGGTAAAGCCTGTTTTTGAGCCTCTTTTTGCAATAACCATCTTCTAGTGTCTTTTTTATCTGTAAGATACGATTTAAAAAAATAATAAGCCACACTACCAGTTACAACAGAAGGTAATGTATAAGCAATAATTTCTATGATTTTATTTGAATCCATTTTTAAAATTTGAGAAAACAAAAATATACTTTTTGAACGTAATTCAGTACCATTTTAATTGTAATATTTACTTAAGAAGGTTAATTTTACCAACTTTCAACTTTGAATCAAATACTACACAATAATTGGAAGACTATATCATAATTTTACTTTGTTTAGCTGCCTTTGCAGCAGGATTTATTGATGCCATTGTAGGCGGTGGCGGATTAATTCAGACACCAATGGGATTAATTTTATTACCTAACTTACCAGTATCAACAGTTATTGGAACATTAAAATTACCCGCCTTCAGCGGAACCGCTTTTGCAGCTTTTCAATACATGAAAAAAGTAGTCATTCAATGGAAATTATTACTCATTATGATGGTTTTAGCGGTGCCATCTGCATTTTTAGGATCTACTTTATTGACATATGTGAGCAATGATTTTATGAAACCACTGTTACTGGTCGTTTTATCGTTATTATTAGTTTATACTTATGCAAAAAAGAACTTTGGTCAGCAAGTAGTCAAAGATCATTCAGCAAAAACACAAATAATATACGCCGTTTTAATTAGTATAATCGTTGGTTTTTACGATGGGTTTATTGGCCCAGGAACAGGAAGCTTTTTTGTAGTAGCATTTATTGCTTTAATGGGGTTTGATTTTTTACATGCTTCTGCAAATGCAAAAATGGTCAACTTAGCTACAAATTTTGGTTCGATCTGCCTATTTATAATTAAAGGAAAAATCATCTGGACAATTGCAATTCCTATGGCAATAAGCAACGGACTTGGCGGATGGCTTGGCGCAAAACTCGCCATTAACAAAGGAAATGGCTTTATTCGAATATTCTTCTTGGTAGTAGTAATCGGAACGCTTATTCGATTTGCTTATGATGTTTTTTACAAATAGAACTTCTGAGAGGTAGAGCAGCAATGGTTCTAAGCTTTTTTAATATTTTAATATTTGACGCTTAGAACTTCATAATCTTTTAAAAACCAATTGTTTCTAATCTAGTCCTGATAGAGGCGTTATCCTCGTAATGTAACGAAGAGATAAAGCCGAAAGCGGAAACAATCTTATTTTAAGCCTTTTGTTGTGCATCAAAAAAACTTAGCAACACAGTACCTAAGCATCTTAGGAACTTACTTTTTAAATTCTTATTTTTGCATTAATTATGGAGAAAAATTTCATGCAAAAATACATTGACCAGCTCAATGAAGCACAAAGACAGCCTGTTTTAAAGAAAGACGGGCCAATGATTATTATTGCTGGGGCGGGTTCAGGAAAAACTCGTGTTTTAACAATTAGAATAGCATATTTGATGGCTCAGGGTATTGATGCGTTCAATATTTTGTCACTTACTTTTACCAATAAAGCGGCCCGTGAGATGAAACACAGGATATCTGATATTGTGGGATCGTCGGAGGCAAAAAACCTTTGGATGGGTACGTTCCACTCTGTTTTTGCTCGAATATTACGTTCAGAAGCAGATCATTTAGGATATCCTTCTAATTTCACAATATATGATTCACAGGATTCAGCTAGATTAATTTCTTCAATTATTAAAGAAATGCAATTAGACAGAGATGTTTATAAACCAAAACAGGTTTTAGGCAGAATCTCCAATTATAAAAATAGTCTAATTACTGTAAAAGCATATTTCAATAATCCTGAATTGCAAGAAGCAGACGCAATGGCAAAAAGACCTAGAATGGGAGAAATCTACCAACAATATGTAGATCGCTGTTTTAAGGCTGGAGCAATGGATTTTGACGATTTACTACTTAAAACCAATGAATTACTAACTCGTTTTCCTGAGGTTTTAGCAAAATATCAAGATCGTTTTAGGTATATTCTTGTTGATGAGTACCAAGATACCAACCATTCCCAATATTTGATTGTCCAAGCTTTAGCAGATAGATTTCAAAATATTTGTGTTGTAGGAGACGATGCGCAAAGTATCTATGCATTCCGTGGAGCTAATATTAATAATATTTTGAATTTCCAGAAGGATTACGAAGGGGTAATAATGTATCGTTTAGAGCAAAATTACCGTTCAACTCGTAACATAGTTGAAGCAGCGAATACCATAATGGAGCATAATAAGACCAAACTTGATAAAATAGTTTGGACAGCCAATGATTTTGGAGCAAAAATTAAAGTTCATAGAAGTTTAACAGATGCTGAAGAAGGCCGTTTTGTTGCCAGTACTATTTTTGAACAAAAAATGCAAAACCAACTTAATAATGGTGCTTTTGCAATTTTATACCGTACCAATGCGCAATCTCGTGCAATGGAAGACGCATTGAGAAAACGTGATATTCCGTATCGTATTTATGGTGGATTGTCATTCTACCAACGTAAGGAAATCAAAGATGTTCTGTGTTATTTACGTTTAGTAATAAATCCTAAGGATGAGGAAGCATTAGTTCGCGTAATTAATTATCCTGCACGTGGAATTGGTGATACTACAGTAGAAAAATTGACAATTGCAGCTAATCATTATAAGCGTTCAATTTGGGAAGTGATGGTCAATATTGATAAAATTGACTTGAAACTGAATGCCGGAACAAAGAATAAAATCAGGGATTTTGTAACGATGATTCAAAGTTTTCAAGTCATTGATAAAAACCAAGATGCTTTTTATATTACTGATCATGTTGCCAAAAAAACAGGATTAGTACAAGAACTTAAAAAAGACGCTACTCCTGAAGGAATGGCTAAAATTCAGAATATAGAAGAGTTACTTAACGGTATAAAAGATTTTACTGAAGGGCAACGAGAAATTGATGGAGCAAGAGGTGCATTAGCAGAATTTATGGAAGACGTAGCTCTAGCTACTGATCTAGATAAAGACACAAGTGATGAAGACAGGGTTGCTTTGATGACCATTCACTTAGCTAAGGGATTAGAATTTCCACATGTTTTTGTTGTTGGAATGGAAGAAGACTTATTCCCTAGCGCAATGAGTATGAGTACCAGAAGCGAACTTGAAGAGGAACGTCGTTTATTTTACGTAGCTTTAACTCGTGCTGAACATCAGGCTTATCTAACATATGCTCAATCACGTTACCGTTGGGGGAAATTAACAGATAGTGAACCATCACGTTTTATTGAAGAAATCGATGCTCAATATTTAGAATACCTAACACCTGCAGAAAGCAATTACCGCTACAAACCAATGATTGATAGTGATATTTTTGGTGATGTCGACAAATCTAAATTAAGATTAGCAAAACCAATTGGAACAACACCACCTAAAACGGCTAATAATAACGAGCCAAAACCGGATTTAAATGTCCGTAGATTAAAACCTGTTTCAAGCAATCCAAACAATGCAAGTGCCCCAAACTTATTTGATAACAAATTAACCATTGGAAACACTGTAATGCACGAACGATTTGGTAAAGGTGAAGTTGTTAACCTAGAAGGAGTAGGAGCTGACAAAAAAGCAGAAATAAAGTTTGAAGTTGGTGGAATTAAAAAATTATTATTGCGATTTGCTAAACTAGATGTAATAGGATAAAAATGTTTCAAGTTTCAGGATTGAAGCTATTATTCGGTAACTTGAATCCTGAAACAATTTAAACTTTAAACAAAACAAAAAATGGCAGAATTTATAAAAATATATCCAGACAAACCAAGTGAAGCAGCAATTGCAAAAGTGGTTAAAGTTTTAAAAAATGGAGGACTAGTTATCTATCCAACAGACACTGTTTACGGTTTAGGTTGTGATATTACTAATTCGCGCGCATTAGAACGTATTGCAAAAATTAAAGGTGTTAAACTTGAAAAAGCAAATTTCTCATTTATATGCCATGATTTAAGTAATATTTCTGATTATGTACGCCAAATCGATACATCCACTTTTAAATTACTAAAAAGAGCATTACCTGGACCGTACACTTTTATCTTACCTGGTAACAATAGTTTGCCAAAAGAATTTAAAAAGAAAACAACAGTCGGAATCCGTGTACCTGACAACTCAATAGCATTAGAAATTGTACGTCAGTTAGGAAATCCTATTGTTTCAACATCTATTCGCGATGAAGATGATGTAATCGAATATACTACTGATCCTGAACTAATTTTTGAAAAATGGCAAAATTTAGTAGATATGGTAATTGATGGAGGTTATGGTGATAACGTAGCATCGACCATAATCGATTTATCCGAAAATGAGCCAATTGTAGTGAGAGAAGGAAAAGGAAGCTTAGACATTCTATAAAAAGACATCATTTCGGCAAGGTATTTGGAGTTAATTCCTTAAATTAGAGCCATGTAACAAAATTATCATATAAAAGTCATTACAATAATGTATTCTTAATTATATTTAATTGGTTATTAAAAAAGATTAGGGATACACAAAAGCAGGTCATTCGACCTGCTTTTTCTGTTTTTATAAATAGGAATCTCTTAGTCTTATCTGTAATTTTCTTCACATACAATTATCGTAAATTTCTTAGAAGCAACCCTTCGTCTCAGCTCACAGAACAAGTGGCATCTTCCGTCTGGCAGAGTGGAGTTGAAGCCTAATTGAGTCGAAAATATTACACATAAAAAAAGCCAGTGAAATTATTTCACTGGCTTTGATTTATTTGAAATCATAATTTTATTACGATTCAATAATATGAAAGATCAGATTATTTACCTGATTGTTTTTTCATTTCTTTTTCAACCATATCATAAAATTGGTCAATTTTAGGCATAACAACAATACGAGTTCTTCTGTTACGTGCTTTGTTTTCAGCTGTATCATTATCAACCAATGGTACATAAGAACTTCTACCAGCTGCAATTAATTTTGCAGGGTTAACTCCTAAATCATTTGTCAATACACGAACAATAGCAGTAGAACGTTTAACACTTAAGTCCCAGTTGTCTAATATTATACCATTACTTTTGTAAGGAACATTATCAGTATGTCCTTCAACCATGCACTCAAAGTCTGGTTTATCATTAACTACTTTAGCAACTTTAGCTAAAACTGTTTTAGCTTTATCAGTTACATCATAGCTACCACTTTTAAATAATAATTTATCAGCAATAGAAATAAATACAACTCCTTTTTCTACATTAATTTCAATGTCTGGATCATTGATTCCAACAGCTCCTTTTAAGCTAGTAACCAAAGCAAGAGTAACACTATCTTTCTTAGTTAAGGCATCTTGAAGTCTAGATATTTTTAAATCCTTTTCTTTTAAACTCTCTAAAGATTTCTCTAAGTTTTCAGCTCCTTTAGAAGTAAGCATTGTTAAATCTTTAGAACTACTAATTAAAGTCTGGTTATGTTCTTTCAAAGTAGCAACTGTCGCTGCTAAACCAGCTTTTTCTTCTAAACAAGAATTTAATTTTACAGTACAAGAATTTAATAGATCTTGAGTTTCTTTGTTTTTAGCTTCTAAATCAGCGTATTTCTTTTTAGAAACACACGAAGACAATACCATTAGTGCAGTTAAAGCGATGAATATTTTTCTCATAAAAAATAAAATTTTAGTTAGACGTATGTCTACAAAGTTAAGGGTTATTAATTTGATTATTGTTAAAGATATCTTTAAATACGCGGATTTTCTTCACATAGTACAAGAAAACAATACTTTTAACTTTATAGTATTCTTGCGTTTGAAAATTGTTTCTTTTTTTATAATACTTTGAAAAAAGACTATAAAAAGAAAAATGAGCTTTTATTATTGCCCAAGTATGATTAAACTTCCCCTGTGTTAAAAATTGTATCCCTGCGATACCATCAAGTACTAATCTAGCAAAAAGAATGCCATAAAACCCCTCTTTGGGCAAATTCTTGGTAAGCATCAACATAGAGTTTCTAAAATTCAAAAAGGTCTTTCTAGGGTTACCTTGCTGCAATGTTGCACCACCTACATGATACACAACCGATTGTGAATTGTATTTAATATCATGACCTAAATTAATTGCTCGCCAACATAAATCAATTTCTTCCTGATGTGCAAAAAAACCTTCATCAAAACCTTTTAATTCTTTATAAACAGAACTCCTTATAAAGAAACAAGCTCCTGAAGCCCAAAACAATTCAGAGCTGTCATTATATTGTCCATTATCCTTTTCGATAGTATCAAAAATACGTCCTCTACAAAACGGATATCCGTATTTATCAATAAAACCACCTGCAGCACCAGCATATTCAAAGTGAGTCTTACTTTTGAAATCTAAAATTTTTGGCTGAATAATGGCCGTCTTTGGCTCTTTTACGAAAGTGTCTAAAATCGGCTGTAACCAATTTTCAGTAACCTCTATATCTGAGTTTACTAATGCATATATTTCGGCATCAATATGTTTTAATGCTTCATTATATCCTTGAGCATATCCGTAATTACCCGTATTTACGACAATTTTCACAGTAGGAAAATGCTCTTTTACATAAGCAACAGAACTATCAGTTGAGGCATTGTCCGCTACATATATAGTTGCTTCAGGCGAAAACTGCACTACCGAAGGCAAAAATTGCTCTAATAATTTTACTCCATTCCAATTTAAAATGACAACTGCTATTTTATCCAAGTGTATTGCGTTTTATTTATTTACTGAATTATAATTGGGTAATTCTCTTAAGAATTCATATTTTTCATTTTCAAAATCCATTTGACAGAAATAGTGACTCAATCCGTTAGTAACTGTCAAATATTGTGCCTTCATAGTCATATTATATCGGGCAATCTGATCAAAAGTAGCTTGCGAAATTTTAACTTCAGGCGCTTTACATTCTACTAATATATATATAGTACCATCTGGATTATACACCACAATATCATATCGCTTTCGTAATTCATTGACTTTCAGAACCTTCTCTACATTAATTAATGATTTAGGGTATTTCTTCTCCATTATTAAAAATTGGACCACATGTTGACGAACCCATTCTTCAGGTGTGAGAATGATAAATTTTTTCCTGATTTCATCAAAAATAGACACTTTATTTTCGCTATTTTTGAATCGAAATATATAAGAGGGAAAATTTAATTTTTGCATAAGGCAAAAATATAAAATAGTTTCAGGTTTCGGCTTTAAAGTTTCATGTTATTGAAGCGATAATCGAAAACCTTAAACTTGAATTAAAAATTATGGATGAAGTTATAAAAATTGTTAATGATATTAAAGCAGGAAACATCAAGCCTATCTACTTTCTTATGGGAGAAGAGCCTTACTACATTGACAAATTAGCCGAATATATAGAAAAAAATATCCTCTCAGAAGAAGAAAAAGGATTTAATCAAACAGTTCTGTATGGTCGTGATGTGTCTGTAGATGATGTAGTTTCGGCTGCAAAGCGTTACCCTATGATGGCTGATCGTCAGGTTATTATTGTAAAAGAAGCTCAAGATTTATCAAGAACAATTGATAAGCTTGAAGCTTATGCTACAAACCCAATGGAAACAACAGTTTTAGTCTTTTGTTACAAATATAAGACACTCGATAAACGCAAAAAAGTAACTAAATTACTAGGTCAAAAAGGACTTGTTTACGAAAGTAAAAAACTATACGAAAATCAAGTTGGTGACTGGATTAAAAGAGTTTTATCTGGTAAAGGATATTCTATAGAACCCAAAGCAAATGCTATGCTAGTAGAATTTTTAGGAACAGATTTAAGTAAAATTAATAATGAACTTGAAAAACTACAGATAATTTTACCAAAAGGTACTGCAATCACGCCTACTCACATTGAAGAAAACATTGGCTTTAGTAAAGATTACAATGTATTTGAACTCCGCAAAGCTATTGGAGAGCGCAATCAGATAAAAGCATACAAAATTGCCGAAAACTTTGCTCACAATCCTAAAGATTACCCAATAGTTATGACAACAGGTTTAATCTTCGGTTTCTTCATACAGTTATTAAAATATCACGGATTGAAGGATAAAAACCCGAAAAATGTTGCAACAGCGATAGGCGTAAATCCTTATTTCTTAAAAGAATATGATTTGGCTATAAAAAATTACCCTATGAGAAAAGTAAGTCAGGTAGTTTCAGCATTACGCGATATTGATGTTAAAAGTAAAGGAGTGGGAGCCAATGCATTACCACAATCTGATTTATTAAAAGAAATGCTCTACAAAATATTTAATTAAGCCACTAAAATTACCGATATTTGTAAGCTTATATAATGTAAAAATAATACCGCGATTATGGGGATGAATAAAAACACAATCTTAGGATGGGCAACCTTTATAATGTTTATAATGGGTTTTCTCCTAATTGGACTTGGAATTTTTAGATATAGAGATGTTTCTGGTTGGGGATTTGCCGCAACAGGAGTAGGCTTTTTGGCCAATGCATGGGTTTTCAATGCATTAAAAGGAAGAGTTTAAATAAAAAAGTAATAAAATTTTAAAATAAATTTATAATGTCAGACGATAAGAAAGTAATTTTCTCCATGTCGAAACTGAGTAAAACATACTCAAGTAGCGACAAGCAAGTGCTAAAAAATATCTATCTAAGCTTTTTTTATGGAGCTAAAATTGGTATTTTAGGTTTAAATGGTTCAGGAAAATCTTCACTTTTGAAGATTATTGCTGGTGTTGATAAAAATTACCAAGGTGATGTAGTTTTTGCTCCAGGTTACACAGTAGGATACCTAGAACAAGAACCACAATTAGACGATGAAAAAACAGTAATTGAAATTGTTCGTGAAGGAGTTGCCGAAACAATGGCAGTTCTAGAAGAATATAATAAAATCAACGATTTATTTGGTCTTCCTGAAAACTATGAAGATGCTGATAAAATGGATAAGTTGATGGATCGTCAAGCCGCTTTGCAAGATAAAATTGATGCATTGGGAGCTTGGGAAATCGATACTAAACTAGAAATCGCAATGGATGCGCTACGTACTCCAGACGGAGATACTCCTATCAAAAACCTTTCAGGAGGAGAGCGTCGTCGTGTAGCATTATGTCGTTTATTATTACAACAACCTGATGTATTGTTACTTGATGAGCCTACCAACCACTTAGATGCTGAGTCGGTACTTTGGTTAGAGCAACATTTAGCACAATATGCAGGAACTGTAATTGCTGTAACACACGATAGATATTTCCTTGATAATGTTGCAGGTTGGATTTTAGAATTAGATAGAGGTGAAGGTATTCCTTGGAAAGGGAATTATTCTTCTTGGCTAGATCAAAAATCAAGCAGAATGGCACTTGAAGAAAAAGTGGCTTCAAAACGTCGTAAAAACTTAGAGCGTGAACTTGACTGGGTTCGTCAGGGAGCAAAAGGGCGTCAGACAAAACAAAAAGCGCGTTTACAGAATTACGATAAATTATTAAACGAAGATCAAAAACAACTAGATGAAAATCTAGAAATCTATATCCCGAACGGTCCGCGTTTAGGAACAAATGTTATCGAGGCTAAAAATGTAGCTAAAGCATTTGGAGACAAATTGTTGTATGATAATCTGAATTTCACTTTACCACAAGCTGGAATTGTTGGAGTTATCGGACCAAACGGTGCTGGTAAATCGACTATTTTCAGAATGATTATGGGAGAAGAACAACCAGATAGCGGTGAATTTGCAATAGGTGAAACTGTAAAAATTGCTTATGTAGATCAAGCGCACTCTAATATTGATCCTAACAAATCGATCTGGGAAAATTTCTGTGATGGTCAGGAATTAATCATGATGGGTGGCCGTCAGGTAAACTCTCGTGCTTACCTAAGTCGTTTTAACTTTGGCGGAAGCGATCAAAACAAAAAAGTTTCAACATTATCAGGTGGTGAACGTAACCGTTTGCACTTAGCAATGACACTAAAAGAAGAAGGAAACGTACTTTTACTAGATGAGCCTACGAATGACTTAGATGTAAATACACTTCGTGCATTAGAGGAAGGTTTAGAGAATTTTGCTGGTTGTGCTGTAGTTATTTCTCACGACAGATGGTTCCTTGATAGAATTTGTACGCATATTTTAGCTTTCGAAGGAAATTCTGAAGTTTATTATTTTGAAGGAGGATTCTCAGAATACGAAGAAAACAAGAAAAAACGTTTAGGTGGAGATTTAACTCCAAAACGTTTGAAATACAGAAAATTAATAAGAAACTAGTATTCTTATGATTTCTAAAAAAGCCTCAAATTTAATTATTTGAGGCTTTTTTTATATAATAAACTTAGTGTGTTTTTTTAGAAGCTAATTCCTGCTGTCTGCTATATCTTTTTATTTTTAAAGAAAAAACAAAAAGGATGCCGCGACCATCAGGGCTAGAATAGTCATTTTAAAAAAACTCATTTTTGTCATTCCAAGAAACAAGGGATCTCCGCAAGAAACTCTGTAAATTAAATTGCCAATCTTTGTCGAGCTACTAATAGAGATCCCTCGTTCCTCGGGATGACAATATTATGTAAAATTTAGAATTTACAAAAACTTCACCTTTAATTCAGGAGTAGGTATCATACAGCTTTCTTTTTTGCCATACCATTTGTATCTATTCTTAGCAATATAATTATATAACGGATCCCTTAAAAAAACAGGGATTATTTTAAAAACAGAAAACCAACTCCAGAAAATTCCAAGATTTTCAGCTATTGCAATTGCTGCTCCAGATTTGTAATAATAAGCTATTCCTGGTTCATAAAATATAATGCTATCAACTTTAGCAATATCAACTCCTATATGATTACAAATTTCTTTACCTATTTCAGATTGCAAAGCTGCAAAACGAAAAACATCTTTTTTATCATGTTTGATAATAAACTGCACAGCCGAATCACATAAATTACAAACTCCATCAAAGAGAATTATTTTTTTGTTCTCAGCATTCTTTGCAAGAAACGAAGCAATGCCATCTTGTATATTCATTTTTTTTAAGTTTACAATTTAAAAAAACTTTGTCAGATTTAAAACTTTAACAAAACCACTTTATACAGTTTATCTAGTTAAAAATATCAACCCATATACTATTAATTAATTCTATCAATATTGATAATTCTATAAGTTTATCAAATAAAAAACAAGCTTTACAAATGACTTTTAAGGCGTTTTTAAAAAATCACCATCTAATTAATCGTATTTTTAAAAATACTTTCTTAAATCGCTTTATTTAATTTTTTACTAAAAAATCATTTTTTTAAAGGCTAAAAATGGGTTCAAAAAATAAAAATTTATTTTTTTGCTGCTTCTACAAATTCTAATTCGTCTATATTTACTTTCGAAGTAAAAATACCATAATTTACAGTTGCTTTATTTTTTTCGATAGAATCAATACTTCCTACAGATCTTCCATCAATCATTCGAACCCGATCACCAACTTTTAAAGTTACTTTAGGTTTTTCGACAACAGCTTTTAATTTTTTCTCTTTTTTCTCTTTTCGGATTTCTTCTACTTGAACAGTAACTTCGGCAATAACTTCTTTTTTCTTTTCAACTATTGCTTTTGCTTCTTTTGGAGTAGCTTTTTTACGTTTAGAATTTTCAATTTCAATAATCTTCAGAAATTCGCCTATCAATTCTTTTTTATTTTTATTATTGAAATACTTCTCAGAGATATCTTCAATTTTTTGTCCAATATAAATTGTCTTCTGATTACTATCATATAATTCCTGATAGCTTTCTAGTTTTTGTTTTATCTTGACATTTATATTTTCCATTTTATTACTTTCGGCACGCGCTCTAGTTTCTTCCTCTTTTAAGTTCAAAGAAGTTTTTTCTAATTTAGAACGCTCTTTTTGTAAAGTGGCAATAGTTTTATCAAAACGAACTTTTCCAATTTCAATTTTCTTTTTTGCACGATTAATTAAACCATATGGAATTCCATTTTTTAATGCAACTTCAAACGTGAATGAACTTCCAGCCTGACCAAGAACTAATTTATACATTGGTTCCAAAGATTTTTCATCGAAAAGCATATTTGCATTTGTAGCATAAGGCAGTTCATTTGCTAAAATCTTAAGATTAGAATAGTGTGTCGTTATAATTCCGAAAGCTTCTCGATGATAAAATTCTTCCAAGAAAATTTCAGCCAAAGCTCCACCTAATTCAGGATCTGAGCCCGTTCCAAATTCATCAATCAAAAACATTGTTTTGCGATTGCATTTCTTAAGGAAATAATTCATGTTTTTCAACCTATAACTATAGGTACTCAAATGATTCTCAATAGATTGATTATCACCAATATCTGTCAAAATTCTATCAAACAAAAAAGTTTCACTACGTTCATGTACAGGAATCAACATTCCTGATTGCAACATTAATTGTAATAATCCCACCGTTTTAAGAGAAATAGTTTTACCTCCTGCGTTTGGTCCAGATATAACAATAATTCTATTATCTTGCTTTAATTCAATAGTTTGCGGATGCGTAATCTCGTTCTTTTGCTTATTATTTAAGTATAAAATTGGATGAAAAGCATCTCTAAAATACAAGCGACGTTCTTCAGTAATTGTTGGCAAAATACCATTTATCTTATTAGCATATTTTGCTTTGGCGGCAATAACATCTATATCACTTAAAAAAGCTTGATATTCAATCAGCAAAGATAAATAAGGGCGAATAGCATTTGACAATTGTTTTAAAATACGCGTGACTTCTTCTTTTTCCTCATATTCTAAATTACTTAGTTCTCTAGAATATTGTAGAGTTGTCTCAGGTTCAATATAAGCAATACTACCCGTTTTAGAACTTCCTAAAATAGAGCCCTTTACCTTACGACGATACATTGCAAGAACTGCTAAAACTCGACGGTTTTGTACAAAGCTTTCTTTAATATCATCCAAATAACCTAAACTATTATATTGTGTCAAAGCTACACCAAAACTTTGATTTACTTTTCCTCGAACCAAATTCATATCACGACGTATATTGGCAAGTTCAGGAGAAGCATTATCTTTTATCTCTCCATATTTATCTACAACAACATCTATTTGCGAAATGATATCTTTAGTAAATTCAACTTGCGAAGCTCTAATATTTAGATTAGGATAATAATCATCGAATTTTTTTAAAAAATTCAATAAAAAATTAACTGTAGATGATAAAGTTGCAATTTTTCTAAAACTTCCAACTTCAAGAAAACTATCTTCAATTGCTAAAAATTTTATCTCATAACTAATTGCATCGAAGCCATGATTTGGAATTGCATTATTATTTTGGAAAGACGAAACATACTCAGATGTTTGCATTAATGCTTGCATCAAAGTTTCTTTATCTCTAAATGGTGTTATTTCTAAAGCTTTTTGTTTGCCTATATCAGTATTACAAATATCCGAAATAGTCTCGAGTACTGTAGGAAATTGTAAATCTTGTAATGTTTTATCAGTAATAGATATCATATTATAACGTAAGTTGTAAAGTTTCAAAGTTACAAAGTTTTAAAACTAAATAGTAGTATTAATTGGTACTTTGCAAAAAACTTTGCGTAATTTGTAGTAAAATTTATTGAAATGAAAATTAACCTCAATCCAGATTGGCAAACCATATTATCAGAAGAAATAGCAAAGCTTTACTTTAATGATTTAATGACAAATGTAGAAGAAGAATATAAAAATAATGTTTGCTTCCCACCAATTGATTTAATTTTCTCTGCACTTAACCATTGTACATTTCAAGATATAAAAGTGGTCATCATCGGACAAGATCCATATCATGGAGTAGGTGAGGCAAATGGTTTAAGTTTTTCTGTGAATGACAATATAAAAATACCTCCTTCGCTACGAAATATTTACAGAGAATTAAATACTGATTTTGATTCGGTATTTATGCCCACTTCTGGCAATTTAGAATCTTGGGCAAAACAAGGCGTCTTACTTTTAAATGCTTCATTAACTGTTCGAAAAGATACACCAAATAGTCATAAACATCTAAAATGGAATTTATTTACAGATGCAGTAATTCAAGCCATATCAGATAAAAAAGAAAATGTAGTTTTCTTATTATGGGGAGCATTTGCACAAAAAAAAGGACGAAAAATAGATACTACAAAACATTTAGTTCTTGAGTCTGGACATCCATCGCCTATGAGTGCCAATCAAGGGAAGTGGTTTGGAAACAAACATTTTAGTAAAACAAATGTTTTTCTGAAATCAAAAGAAATTCCCGAAATCAAATGGCTCTAATCAGCTTGTTTTTTTTCTATAGATTCTAGAACAGCTTTTCCAGGATAATTAATTACTTTAAGTATTACTTTTTGGTTCTTTAAAGTCTTACCTTCAATAACATATAATTTTCCTTTTTTATATTCTGTATTGCTTTTATCAAAATCAACATCACCAAATTGCAATGTATTTTTAATATCTGAAGTATCTATCCATTTTTCTGCTAAAACTTTAGAAGCTTCGTCTGAATAGTGGAATGGTTTATTTCTTAAATCATTTAAAACTCTTGCATTTGGAAAATAATTACAACGTGTATCTTTTCCACTAAATACAAGACCTACAAAGAAACATCCAATAACCAAACCAACTAAATAATAAGCAAAACGATGTGTAAATTTCATGAATTCTATTTTTGGCAAAGGTACGCTAAAGATGCTTTAGAAAACAAGTAAATTAATATCATTATCAGGTAAATCAAACCATTCGCCAATGGCTTTATTAGTTAAAATTCCATGATAAACATAAACTCCGTTTTTCAACCCTTTATTACATCTTATAGCACTTTCAATTCCACCATCTTCCGCAATTTGCAATAAATAAGGTGTAATAATGTTACTTATTGAAAGTGAAGCAGTTTTAGAATATCGTGATGGAATATTAGGAACACAATAATGTAAAACATTACTTTTTATAAAGGTAGGTTTTTCGTGTGTGGTTACTTCTGAAGTTTCAAAACAACCACCAGTATCAATACTTACATCTACAATTACAGCACCTTTTTTCATATGCTCAACCATCGTTTCAGTAACAACAATCGGACAACGTTCTTTTCCACGCATAGCTCCAATTGCAACATCACAACGTCTTAATGCTTTTAACAACGCTTTTGGTTGTATGGTTGATGTAAAAACACGTTGATTTAGATTATTTTGCAAACGGCGCAATTTAGTAATCGAATTGTCAAAAACCTTAACTGTAGCTCCAAGACCAATTGCCGTTTTTGCAGCAAATTCACCAACCGTTCCTGCTCCTAAAATTACAACATCAGTAGGAGGAACACCTGTAATATTACCAAATAGCAACCCTTTTCCAATTTCATCGGTAATCATCAATTCGGCTGCAATTAATATAGATGCCGTTCCTGCAATTTCACTTAATGATTTCACAGCAGGATAAGATCCGTCTTCGTCTTTTATATATTCAAATGCTAATGCAGTAATTTTTTTATGTGCTAAAGCTTCAAAATAAGTTTTTTTCTTTGTTTTTAATTGAATCGCAGAAATCAAAATTGTTTCCGGATTCATCATTTTAATCTCATTAATCGTCGGAGGCTCAACCTTTAATAACATTGGACAGCCAAAAACACGTTTAGTATCTTTTGTCACTTCTGCTCCAGCATCACTGTATTCTTTGTCTGTATAACTTGAACTTTCGCCAGCACCAGATTCTATCATAACTCTATGTCCCTGATAAGTAAGTGAATTTACTGCATCTGGTGTTAAACAAATACGACGTTCCTGATAACTTGTTTCCTTAGGAATCCCTATAAAAAGTTCTCTTTTATATCTGCCAATTTCAAGTTTTTCTTCTTGAGGCAACAATTCTTGTTTCGTAAATGGAGTTATCGTTATTGACATTGTCTATGCAAAATTAAGAGTACAAATTACGTAAAAAGTTTTTAATAAAACAGTATTCCCAAGGCTAATACGCTTTACTTCAAGAAGTATAAATTCAGTTTAGAATAAAATTAAACTAATTTTAATAAACGCTTCCCGTCAGGTAATAATTCAATTGTAATAACAGAATGTTCATTTGGAATTAAACTTGGGATTTTCTCGGACCATTCTATAAAACACCAATTTCCTGAATATAGATAATCATCAACTCCCATATCCAAAGCCTCTGTTTCATGATTTAATCTATAAAAATCAAAATGATAAACCGTCTGATTGTCATTTGTATGATATTCATTAACTAAAGAAAAAGTAGGACTGCTTGTAGCATCCTCAATCCCTAGACTTTTACATAACTGCTTAATTAGCGTAGTTTTACCAGCACCCATTTCTCCATTAAAAAGGAGAATTTTATTAGGGTTTTGAGCTAAAATTTGTTTTGCAACTTCCTGAATTTGATCCAACGAAAAAGTAACTTCCATTTTGATTTTTATAATATTTTTTAAACTTAATTGATTCTACCACTATAGTAAACA
The DNA here is from genome assembly GCF_003668995.1 of Flavobacterium sp. 140616W15. NCBI lineage: Bacteria > Pseudomonadati > Bacteroidota > Flavobacteriia > Flavobacteriales > Flavobacteriaceae > Flavobacterium > Flavobacterium sp. 140616W15. The sequence continues at coordinate 1,543,917 of NZ_CP033068.1, read as the reverse complement.
GCAACTGAATACTTCTTCTGTTATGTTACTTAGGATTAAATATCAAGAATGGAATAATCATTTCTTCTAATGAAATTCCACCATGTTGATAGGTGTTTTTATAATAACTCACATAATGATTGTAATTATTTACGTAAGCCAAAAACAAATCATTTTTTGCAAAAATAAACGAACTGCTCATATTTATGGCAGGTAATCCTATTTTTTTTGGTTCTTTTACAACATACACATCTTTATGCTCATAGGTCAAACTACGTCCTGTTTTGTATCGAAGATTTAAGCTTGTATTTTTATCTCCCACCACTTTTGATGGATTTTTCACATTGATTGTACCATGATCTGTAGTAAGAATTAACTTAAATCCTAAGTGCTGAGCCTGTTGTATAATTTCTAACAGTGGAGAATTTTTGAACCAACTTAATGTTAGTGATCGGTACGCTTTATCATCAGAAGCTAATTCTTTAACAACATCCAATTCTGTTTTGGCATGCGACAACATATCAACAAAATTATAAACTACCGTAACAAGGTCATTATTTTTTAGCGCCTTGAAATTTTCAGCCAGTTTTTTTCCACTTGCCAAATTGGTAATTTTAAAATAATCTTCTTTAATATTTAATCCCAAGCGTTTTAATTGTGCACTTAAAAACTCCGCTTCATATAAATTTTTCCCTCCGTCTTCAACATCATTTTTCCAATACTCAGGAAATTGCTTTTCCATTTCTATAGGCAGCAAACCCGAAAATATTGCATTTCTCGCATATTGAGTTGCTGTTGGAAGTATAGAGAAATAAGGAACTTCTTTTTCTAGCTTATAATAATTTCCTACTACTTTCTCAAATGATTTCCATTGATCATATCGCAAATTATCTATTACTACAAACAAAATTGGCTTGTCTTTCTTCTTAATTTCCGGAACCACTAATTCTTTAAATAAAGTATGTGATTGAATTGGTTTATCTGCCTTTGGTGCAAACCAATCTTCGTAATTACGCTCTATGTATTTACCAAATTGTGAGTTAGCTTCAACTTTTTGAGACTCCAAAATTTGAATCATTCCTTGATCATTAATATTCTCAAGTTCTAATTCCCAAAACACAAGTTTTTTATACAATTCAATCCAATCTTCATAAGAATTTACCATTGCCATTTCCATAGCTATTTTTCGGAATTCCTTTTGATAATCTAATGTCGTTTTTTCAGAAATTAATCTTGAGTGATCCAGATTTTTCTTTAAACTTAATAAAATCTGATTCGGATTTACTGGTTTTATTAGGTAATCTGCTATTTTAGAACCGATAGCCTCCTCCATGATATACTCTTCTTCACTTTTGGTAATCATAATCATCGGAATGGTTGATTTTTTTTCTTTCATTTCAGAAAGTGTTTCTAATCCGCTCATTCCTGGCATATTTTCATCAAGAAAAACGATATCAAAATTGTCTTCTTCAAAAATTGCAATTGCATCTAGACCATTATTACAAGTCGTTACTGCATAATTTTTTTTCTCCAGAAATAGTATGTGTGGCTTTAATAAGTCGATTTCATCATCAACCCAAAGTATTTTTATCTTATCCATAATTATATAGCTTGTCAAAATTGTTAAATCTAAGTGGCAATTTACTTCTTTTTAAAACGGCTATTTATTAATATTATGATAATTTTTAGTATAAAAAAACAAAACCACTGAATATAAAAATACTCAGTGGTTTAAATATAAAAATTAATAAGTAACCTAACTAACTATAAAATCTTACTGCCATCCACCACCAAGGGCTCTGTATAGTTGGATAATAGCGTTGTATTGTGAAAATTTATTATCTATTAAAGTTAATTCTACATTTAACGCATTGTCTTTTGCAGTAAGAACTTCTAAATAATTCACTAAACCGTATTTTAATAATTCATCTGAATAATCTGTAGCCACTTTTAATGCATCTACTTGCTTCTGACGAATTACAATTTTTTTGGTTTCGTTGTTATACTGTGCTAATGCATCTGAAACTTCTTTTCCCGCATTTAACAATGATTGCTCAAATTGTATGTATGCTTTTTCTTGATTTGCTTTAGCTATTTCTAAATTTGTTTTATTCAAACGTTGATTAAAAATTGGCTGTGTTAATCCTGTTACAATATTAGCAAAAAATGAATTTGAACTAAACCACTCTTTAAGATCTATACTTTGTAATCCACCTGTAGCAGTAATTTTAAATGTTGGATAGAAATTACTTCTTGCCACATTAGTTCTTTCAAAATTTGAAATCAAATTATACTCAGCCGCAATTACATCAGGTCTGTTTCTTAATAAAGTAGCAGGTACTCCAAGTGTAATTTCTGGTTGCATTTTTTGAACCTCAAAACTACTTCTCTCTACTTTAGTAGGTGCTACTCCTAAAAGAATACTCATTTTGTTTTCAAAAAGTATCGTACTTACTTTTAAGTCAGCGATGATAATTTCTGTAGCATATTTTTGAGCTTCTGTTTGTTTAACTCCAACTTCAGTTACATTTCCTGCATCTTTTAAAGCAATAATCGTTTCAACACTTTCGATTCTGTTGATCAAAGTCTCTTCTGATAATTTAATTTGCTCATCTATTGCAATCAACTGATAATACGTTGCGGCAATATCTGCAATTAACTGTGTTTTTACAGCTTGATTTGCAGCAGTAGTTTGTAAATAAGCAGCATTTGTTGCACGTTTATTACTTCTTATTTTTCCCCAAATATCTGCTTCCCAACCTAATGTTCCAGCAACTTGATATTGATCGGTACTACGATTTTGAAGTAAAGCTCCAAACTGACTGTTTTTTGATAACTGCTGATGTGTCCAATCTGTACCAACAGAAAGAGTAGGGAAGTACCCTGCTTTTCCTTGTTTCATTGATGCTTCAGCAGCAGCAATATTTTGCATTGCAATTCGAATATCTAAGTTATTTTCCAATCCTTTTCTGATATAACCTTGCAAAATAGGATCAGTAAAAACTTTATCCCAAGACAGATTTGCCATAGAAGTACTGTCTTTAGAAACCACTTCGGTTCTATATAAGTTCTCCGTTTTAATATCCTTAGGTCTTTCGTAATCTTTTGCAACGAAGCAGGATTGCATAACTGTTGCCGTGAAGGCAACAGTTACTATTTTATATACATTATTTTTCATTTTCTTCGTCTAAAAGTGTAACATCTGATTGTTGCTCTGTAAATGGTTTTCCAGAGATTCTTTCTTGTAAGCTTTGGAAAATAATAAACAAAATCGGAATAACAAATACTCCAAAGATTGTTCCTATTAACATTCCACCAACAGCTCCCATACCGATTGAACGGTTACCTACAGCTCCAACTCCAGAAGAAAAAGCCAAAGGCATTAAACCAAAGATAAAAGCAAGGGAGGTCATTAAAATAGGACGTAAACGTGCTTTTGCACCTTCTATCGCAGCCTCTGTCAAGTCCATTCCGTGTCGTCGCCTTTGTATAGCAAACTCAACTATCAGAATGGCATTTTTGGCCAGTAGTCCTATAAGCATTATCAGGGCTACCTGGAAATAAATGTTGTTTTCTAATCCAGCTAGTTTCACAAAACCAATGGCTCCAGCAATACCTACAGGTAATGAAAGCAATACTGACAATGGTACTAAATAACTTTCGTATTGTGCACTTAATAAGAAATATACAAATATCAAACTCAACAAGAATACACCTGCGGCCTGACTACCTGCAAGAATCTCTTCACGTGTCATTCCAGAGAATTCGTAAGTATAGGTTTTAGGTAAATGCTGTGCTGCTACTTCCTGAACTGCTTTAATTGCATCTCCAGAACTATACCCAGGTTTTGCTTTACCGTTTACGTTTACAGCTTTTAACAAGTTGAAACGGGCAACAGCTTCTGGTCCATAAATTCTTTTAAAATCAACAAACTGATTTATAGCTACTTGTTTTCCTGCAGCATTCTTAACATAAATAGTATTAATTGATTCAAGAGTTGCTCTTTCAGAAGGTTTTGCTTGAATCATTACACGATATTGTTTACCAAATTTATTAAAATCTGTAGTATACAATCCTCCATAATACCCTTGCATGGTATTAAAAATTTCTGAAACAGAAACTCCTGCATTTTTAGCTCTTTCTACATTAATATCCATTTGATATTGTGGAAAGTTAGGGTTAAAGTTTGTAATAGCATATTGAATTTCAGGTCTTTTCATTAATTCACCTAAGAACTCATTACTTACTTTACTTACTGTTGCCCAATCATCATCACCTTTATCTTGAATTTTTAACTCAAAACCGTCTGCAGATCCAAAACCTTGTACACTCGGAGGTGTAAAAAATAATGCTTTGGCATCTTTAAAATGTGCCGTTCTTCCAAATAGCTCACCAACTACAGCATCTACAGATTGATTGGCTTCCTTACGGTGTTCCCAGTCTTTTAATTTAATTACAGAAAAGGCATAAGACCCACCATTCACACTATTTAACAAACTAAAACCAACAACACTCATTCGTGATTCAACAATGTCCATTGAGGCCAAAATAGAATCCAATTCATTAACTGCCTTTTGAGTTTTCTCGATTGTTGTTCCTGGAGGAAGTGTTAAATCAGCAAAAATAATTCCTCTATCCTCATTAGGAATAAATCCTGAAGGTGTAGTTTGGAACAAAATGATAGTAATAGCACAGAATGCTATCAATCCTGATATTGCAACCCATTTCCTTCTTGCTAAGAACCCTAAAGACTTAACATATTTATTATTCATTCTATCAAAACTAGTATTGAAAGCAATGAAGAATCTATCTTTGAAATTTTTATCATGATGCTCTGATGCTTCGTGAGGCTTTAAGAATAGCGCACATAAGGCTGGGCTTAAAGTCAATGCATTAATAGCCGAAATCAAAATCGCAATTGCCAATGTAATAGCAAACTGTTGATAGAAAACCCCTGACGGTCCACTTAAGAACGATACTGGTATAAACACCGCAGACATTACTAATGTGATAGATATAATAGCTCCTGTAATTTCGCTCATTGCAGAAATAGTAGCTTCTTTTGCAGATTTCACTCCTTCATCTAACTTAGCATGCACAGCCTCGACGACGACAATTGCATCATCGACCACAATACCAATAGCTAGAATCATTGCAAACAATGTTAACATATTGATAGAGAATCCAAATACTTGCAGGAAGAAAAATGTTCCAACAATTGCTACAGGAACTGCTATTGCAGGAATTAACGTAGAACGGAAATCCTGTAGGAATAAAAACACTACTATAAATACCAATATAAAAGCTTCAATCAATGTTGAGATTACTTTTTCTATCGATGCATCAAGGAACGTTTTTGTATTATAAGGAATTACGTAATCTACACCTTTTGGAAAATCTGGTTTAGAAACCTCCAAAATATTCATAACTTCGGTAATAATATCTTGCGCATTAGATCCTGAAGTTTGGAATATACCAACAGCAACACCTTGTTTACCCATTGCTATATTCTTGTTCCCATAATTAAAAGCACCCAACTCAACAGTTGCAACATCTTTTAAATGAACGAAATTTCCATTACCTGTAGCTTTAATTACAATATCTTCGTAGTCTTTAATTTCTGAAAGACGTCCTTTATATTTAATTACATATTCGTAAATACCATCAGCATTTTCTCCAAATTTACCTGGAGCAGCTTCTACGTTTTGCTCTTGCAATGCTGCCTGAATGTCTTTTGGTGATATTTCGTAAGCAGCCATTTTTTCTGGATTAATCCAGATTCTCATAGAGTAATCTTTCGCTCCAAAAACATTTACTTGTCCTACACCTTTAACACGCTGTAATTTTGGTACAAGGTTAATTTTGGCATAATTCTGAATATAAGTTTCATCAAAATCTTTGTTGTTCGAATACAACGCAAAGAACATCAAAGCACTCGTCTGACTTTTTAGTGTCGTAACCCCAGTCTGTACAACTGCTTGTGGCAATTTACTGGTAGCACGAGAAACTCTATTTTGAACGTTTACCGCAGCAATATCTGGGTCAACTCCAAGTTCGAAATAAACAGATATTTTCGCAGAACCATCATTCGCCGCAGAAGAGGTCATGTATGTCATTCCTTCCACACCATTTATTTCTTCTTCTAGAGGAATAACAACACTATTTAATACTGTTTCAGCATTTGCACCTGTATATGTTGCAGTTACCTGAACAGTTGGAGGGGCTATTTCGGGGTATTGCTCTACTGGTAATGACATCAGTCCTAAAACACCTAGTATGGTGATTAAGATAGATATTACCGTCGAGAGAACTGGTCTTTCTATAAACGTCTTTAACATCTTGTATATTATTTTTTAGCTGTAGTATTTTTTGTTTCTGCTGTTTCAACAGCTGGATCTTTAACAGGCTGTGGTGTAATTTCCATATCATCTTTTAATTTAGATGCTCCTTCTACAACTACAACGTCTCCATCTTTTAACCCACTTGTAACAATAAAGTCTAAACCTGAAGTTCCGTTTGTTTCAACAATTGTAGATTTTACTTTGTTTCCTTTTTCAACAACATAAAGTGTTTGTTTTCCTTGCACTTCGAAAATTGCATTTTGAGGAACCAACATTACATTTTTTTGTTCGATAGGCAAACGAATAATTCCAGTACTACCACTTCTTAGGATACCTTGAGGATTATTAAAGTCTGCTCTAAATTGTGTATTTCCTGTTGCTGGATCTACTAAACCATTCATTGTAGCGATTTTTCCTTTTTGGTCGTATTCTGTGTTATCTACTAAAATCAATGAAACTGGTGGTGCAGCTTTCAATTTTTCTGCTGTAGTTGCTCCTTTAAATGTTTTATTAAAGAATAACAATTGTTTTTCATTCATTGAGAAATAAGCACGTACGATTTTTGTATCAGATACAGTTGTCAAAGGCACTTCACTAGTAGCGCTAACTAAGCTTCCTTCTCTAAAAGGCAAACCTCCAATTACTCCACTTACAGGAGAAACGATTGTTCCGTACCCAATATTTGCAGCAATACTACCGTAAGTACTTTTTGCTTGTGCTAGTTTGGCTTTAGCAGTTTCTAATTGAACAACACTAATAATTTTTCTGTCAACTAGTGGTTTTAATCTGTCAACTTCAACTTGTGCAGCCTGAACTGAAGCTTTAGCGGCAGACGCATCTTGATTTAAAGTTTGTGTTTCAAGTTTAAAAAGTAATTGTCCTTTTTTAACAACCTGACCTTCATCAACATAAATTTTTTGAATATACCCATTCACTTTTGGGCGGATTTCAACATTATGCTGTCCTTCGAGATTTGCACTATACTCTTGATATACTACAGCATCTTGTACTGAAATTGTTCTAACTGGGAACGGAGCTGGACCTTGTGGCGGAGCTTGTTCTTCCTTTTTTTTACATGACGCAAAAACCAGCATTATAGCTATTAGGGAGAATGTGATATTCTTCATTTGAATTTAAATTTGATTTATGATTTATTATTAACTTTTTCTATTTCTACGAATTCTGAGATTGTTTCCTGTAACAATTCTTCAACTTTTTTAACGTGACTTTTATATGCTTTCGCATGCTCTAGATTAATTCTTTCTTCTGGACTATCCATTGTTTTTTCTCTATAAGTAATCATTTTATCAATTATTCTTTTTTCGATTTCTATTATTTTTAAATAATTTGCAAATCGTTCACTGAAAGGGGATGGTCTGAAATATTTTTTTCGATCACCATGCAAAGTGTAATAATCAATCTTTCCCATTTTTAATAGAAAATTTAAGTTTGTTGATACTGTACTTTTACTGGCGCCGACTTTTTCGACTATTTGTTCGAAAGTCAAACCTGCTTTACAGGCTTCAACTATTAATAGTCCTAAAATTCTTGAGCAAAGTGGTGGCAAATGATACACTGATTCGAAATGATTACCGAATAACTCTATAAGCTCTTCTTTTTCCTTGTGTATACTAGTTTCCATAATTTTTTTGACAAAGATAAAATTGGTTCGCAATTTACCGAACTAAACGAACTTAAATTTGTGTTAATTATTTGTTACCTAAAAAAAAGCGTAATATTGCCTTTTCGTTGTACTAATTTAAAGAATTATGATAACATTTCATCATAAAAGTTTATTTGTTTGCTTTTTTGCTCACAATGTAAAACAGAATAAGTCTATAATTAGTTATATTTGTTGACCTAAAAAAGAACCAAATAGTGAATATTATCAATAAGCTGAAAATTTTCAATGATCCCATTTACGGCTTCATTTCCATTCCAAATGCTTTAATATATGATTTAATTGAGCATTCCTATTTTCAGCGTTTACGCCGAATTTCACAAATGGGACTGTCTTATTTGGTATATCCTGGAGCAAATCATACTCGTTTTCATCATGCCTTAGGCTGTATGCATTTAATGCAAAAAGCAATTGAAACATTGCGCTTCAAGGAAGTAACAATTTCTGCAGAAGAAGAAAATGCACTATACGTAGCTATTTTATTACATGACATTGGACATGGGCCATTTTCTCATGCTATGGAGAGAAGTATTGTTGAGGATGTAAATCACGAAGCTATTTCGTTACTATTTATGGATCAATTAAACATTGAATTTAACGGTAAGTTAAGTCTTGCCATTCAGATATTTAAGGGAGATTACCACAGAAAATTTATGTTACAATTAATATCTAGTCAATTAGATATGGATCGTATGGATTATCTTAAACGTGATAGTTTTTATAGTGGTGTAGCGGAAGGAAATGTCAATTCTGAACGTTTAATTCAAATGATGAACGTAGTAGATGATGTTTTGGTTATTGAAGAAAAAGGAATTTACTCTGTTGAAAAGTTTTTACTTTCTCGAAGATTAATGTATTGGCAAGCCTATTTACATAAAACGAGTTTAGTTGCAGAGCTTATTTTGACGAAAGTATTAAAAAGAGCAAAAGAATTAACAATAAAAGGAATTCACCTTCCTTGTAGCGAACCTTTGTTATTTTTTATGCAAAACAAGATTACTTTAGAAAATTTCACTCCTGAAAAATTGGATTTATTTTCTCAATTGGATGATTTCGATATAATAGGAGCTTTAAAATCTTGGCAAAAACATGATGATTTTATACTTTCTACCTTAAGTAAAATGATAGTAAACAGAGATTTATTAAAAATAAAGCTAACAAGCGAAAAAGTTTCACTAGAGGAATTACAAAGTCTAAAAGAACGATTTGCCGCTCAAAACAACATCTCAGCAATTGACGCTAGTTATTTTATATATAGAGGAAAAATAAAAAATCAAGCTTACAGTAAAGAAGCCGAACCTATACGAATATTAAAAAAAGATAAGACAATTGAGGACGTTGTAGAAGCCTCAGACCAGCTGAATTTGAAATCGTTATCTAAATTGGTAACAAAGTATTACATCTGCTTTCCAAAACAACTGATCTAAAATTAACATTTAAAACCTATTTTTTTATATTTTTGTCGCAATGAAATTTACAGCAGAACAAATAGCAGAAATTTTAGGAGGAGAGGTTGTTGGGAATCCCAATGCAGAAGTTTCTCGCTTATCTAAAATCGAAGAAGGTACAGAAGGCTCTCTTACTTTCTTGGCTAACCCTAAATATATCAATTATATATATTCGACAAAAGCCTCAGTAACAATCGTTAATGATACTTTTGTACCCGAAACAGAAATTAGCACAACATTAATTAAAGTTGACGATGCTTATGCTTCGTTTTCAAAATTATTAGAGTTTTATAATCAAGTAAAATTGAATAAAAACGGAATTGAGCCACAATCTTTCTTATCTGAAAGTGTTAAATATGGAGAAAATCTATATTTAGGAAGCTTTAGTTATGTGGGGCAAAACGTAGTTTTAGGTAACGATGTCAAAATTTATCCTAACTCTTTTATCGGTGACAATGTTGTTATTGGCAATAATGTCCATATTTTTGCAGGCGCCAAAATTTATTCTGAAACAATAATTGGAAACAATTGCACAATTCATTCAGGAACAATTATTGGTGCTGACGGATTTGGTTTTGTACCAAACGAAGAAGGAATTTATAGTAAAGTTCCACAAATTGGAAATGTAATTATAGAAGATAACGTCGATATTGGAGCAAATACAACTATAGATAGAGCTACTTTAGGATCAACAATTATCCGAAAAGGAGTAAAGTTAGACAATCAAATACAAATTGCTCATAATGTAGAAATTGGTGAAAACACCGTAATTGCCGCTCAATCTGGAGTTGCTGGTTCTACAAAAATTGGTAAAAATGCTATGATTGGTGGACAAGTGGGGATAGCAGGACATTTAACTATTGGAAACAATGTTAGATTGCAAGCCCAATCTGGAGTTGCCAGAAACATTAAAGACGACGAAATATTACAAGGAACACCTTCACTTGGATATACAGATTTCAATAAATCGTATGTACATTTTAAGAATTTGCCTAAAATCGTTGCTGAACTAGAAGAATTAAAAAAACAAATATTAAACCAAAAAAATGGAAATAATGGTTAAACAGAAGACCATCAAGGAGGAAATTTCACTAACAGGAGTTGGACTACACACTGGTAAAGAAGTAACAATGACTTTTAAGCCTGCTCCAATAAATAATGGATTTACTTTTGTGAGAGTTGATTTGCAAGGTCACCCAATTATTGAGGCTGATGCTAATTATGTAGTAAATACACAAAGAGGTACAAATTTAGAAAAACTAGGTGTTAAAATTCAAACACCAGAGCACGTTCTAGCGGCATTGGTAGGTTGTGATTTAGACAACGTTATAATCGAATTAAACGCATCAGAACTTCCAATAATGGACGGTTCATCAAAATATTTTGTTGAAGCAATTGAAAAAGCTAAAATAGAAGAGCAAGATGCACAACGCAATGTATATGTTGTAAAAGAAGTTATTTCTTTTACAGATGAAGCAACAGGAAGTGAAATTCTTGTAATGCCAAGTGATGATTACCAAGTTACAACTATGGTTGATTTTGGTACTAAAGTTTTAGGTACTCAAAACGCAACATTAAAAAGTATTGCTGATTTTAAATCAGAAATTTCAAATTCAAGAACATTTAGTTTCTTACATGAATTAGAATCTCTTTTAGAGCACGGATTAATCAAAGGTGGAGATTTAAACAATGCAATTGTATATGTAGATAAAGAAATATCTGAATCTACAATGGAGAATTTAAAGAAAGCTTTTGGAAAAGATAAGATAACTGTTAAACCAAACGGTATTTTAGATAACCTTACATTACATTATCCAAATGAAGCTGCAAGACATAAATTGCTTGACGTTATTGGAGATTTAGCTTTAATTGGAGTAAGAATCCAAGGTAAAATTATCGCTAACAAACCTGGTCACTTTGTAAATACTCAGTTTGCTAAAAAATTAGCTAAAATTATAAAAATAGAACAGAGAAACCATGTACCTGTTTATGATTTAAATCAAGAACCCTTGATGGACATTCATAAAATCATGTCAGTTTTACCTCATAGACCTCCATTTTTATTGATTGATAGAATTATTGAGATGTCTTCTAGTCATGTTGTAGGATTGAAAAATGTTACCATGAACGAAAACTTCTTTGTTGGTCACTTCCCTGAAGCACCGGTTATGCCAGGTGTTTTAATTGTAGAAGCAATGGCACAAACAGGAGGAATCTTAGTATTAAGTACAGTTCCAGATCCAGAAAATTACTTGACTTATTTTATGAAAATAGACAATGTTAAGTTCAAACATAAAGTATTACCTGGAGATACATTAATATTTAAATGTGAATTAATTTCTCCTATAAGAAGAGGAATTTGTCACATGCAGGCAAATGCTTATGCGAATGGTAAATTAGTTACCGAAGCAGAATTAATGGCACAAATTGCAAGAAAACAATAAAAATAGTTAATTCTTAAGATTTATTGTTTCCAAAAAAGACAATTTTAATTTAAAATACAAAAAATACAGATGAATCAACCTTTAGCTTATGTTCATCCTGGCGCTAAAATCGCTAAAAACGTTGTAATTGAGCCCTTTACAACAATTCACAATAATGTAGTTATTGGTGATGGCACTTGGATTGGTTCAAATGTAACCATAATGGAAGGCGCACGAATAGGTAAAAATTGTAATATTTTTCCAGGCGCAGTTATTTCTGCAGTACCTCAAGATTTAAAATTTGGAGGAGAAGACTCTCTAGCAATAATAGGAGACAATTGTACTATTAGAGAATGTGTTACAATTAATCGTGGTACTGTTGCTTCAGGGCAAACAATCCTTGGTAACAATTGCTTAATTATGGCCTATGCTCATATTGCTCACGATTGTGAGATTGGTAATAATGCCATTATTGTAAACGGTGTTGCATTGGCAGGACACGTTGTAGTAGGAAACCATGCTGTAATTGGTGGTTTGGCTGCAATACATCAATTTATCCATATCGGTGATCATGCAATGATATCAGGAGGTTCTTTGGTGAGAAAAGATGTTCCTCCATATACTAAAGCTGCAAAAGAGCCATTATCATACGTAGGAATTAATTCAGTAGGTTTAAGAAGAAGAGGTTTTAGCACAGATAAAATCAGAGAAATTCAAGAAATCTATAGAATTTTATACCAAAAAAATTATAATACAACTCAAGCACTTAGCATAATCGAAGGTGAAATGGAAGCAACTCCAGAAAGAGATGAAATCTTAGATTTTATCAGAAACTCATCACGTGGAATTATGAAAGGATATTCAGGAAATTACTAGAAAAAGTTCTATCGTGAATTTGTTTTATCGTTTAATCGAAAGCAAATAAACGGTTAAACGATTAAACAAAATATTAAATAAAACAAAATATAATGGCATCAACATCAGACATAAGAAACGGACTTTGTATCAAATACAATCACGACATTTATAAAATCATTGAATTTCTTCACGTAAAACCAGGTAAAGGTCCTGCTTTTGTTAGAACGAAATTAAGAAGCTTAACAACTGGAAAAGTATTAGATAATACATTTTCTGCTGGACATAAAATTGAAGATGTTCGTGTTGAAACACAAACATACCAATTTTTATATGCTGAAGGTGATGAGTTTCACTTCATGAACAATGAAACATTTGAGCAAATTTCTTTGAATAAATCAATTTTGGATGCTCCTGGATTATTAAAAGAAGGAACTAACGTAATGGTCCAAATTAATACTGAAACAGATTTACCTCTATCGGTAGATATGCCTGCTTCTGTAATCTTAGAGGTTACTTATGCTGAGCCAGGAATTAAAGGAAATACAGCAACAAATGCAACAAAATCTGCAACTGTTGAAACTGGAGCTACAGTAAACGTTCCTTTGTTTATTAATGAAGGGGATAAAATTAAAATTGATACTGCTTCTGGTTCTTACATGGAGCGTGTGAAAGAGTAGTTTTTCAATAAGATAATTTGTCAATGAGTCAATTAGAAAATTAATGCTTTAGCAGAAATTAACTAAACGCTTTTCTTTTTTCTAATTGACACATTTTCTAATTGACACATTCTCTAATTGACAAATTTTCTAATTATAAAATATGAAATTTCAAAAAGTTTACTCTTTAGAAGAAATTGCAAATTTGCTTAACTGCGAATTTGTTGGTGATAAAAACTTCCAAGTTTTAGGTATGAATGAAATTCATGTTGTCGAGCCTGGAGATATTGTTTTTGTAGATCATCCAAAATATTATGACAAGGCTTTAAATTCAGCAGCAACTATTGTTTTAATCAATAAAGTTGTAGATTGCCCTGAAGGTAAAGCACTATTAATCTCTGATGATCCTTTTAGAGATTTTAATAAACTTACAAAACATTTCAAACCTTTTCGATTTGCTAATGTTGCTATATCAGATTCAGCAATAATAGGAGAAGGATCATTAATACAGCCCAATTGTTTTATTGGAAATCATGTAACAATTGGTAAAAACTGTTTGATACATTCTAATGTATCAATATATGACCATACTGTAATTGGTGATAATGTTATCATTCATGCTGGAACAATATTAGGAGCAGATGCCTTTTATTACAAAAAACGCCCTGATGGTTTCGATCAATTAATTTCCGGAGGAAGAGTTGTAATAAAAGACAATGTTGGAATTGGAGCGCTTTGTACTATCGACAAAGGTGTTACAGGCGATACAACTATTGGCGAAGGAACCAAACTTGATAATCAGGTTCACGTAGGACATGATACTATTATTGGAAAAAAATGCTTAATTGCATCACAAACTGGTATTGCTGGCTGTGTAATTATAGAAGATGAAGTGACAATTTGGGGACAAGTTGGTACAACAAGCGGTATTACGATAGGAGAGAAGGCTGTAATAATGGGACAAACAGGAGTTACTAAATCTGTAGAAGGAGGGAAATCTTATTTTGGTACGCCAATTGAAGAATCTAGAGAAAAGCTAAAACAATTGGCTAATATCAAAAAAATTCCTGAAATTCTAAATAAATTAAAATAACTATGACTGCTAAAGAATTTATTCAAAAATTTTATAAGTCGGATGCTTTAATTGATAGCGAAACCTTCAAATTATATTTGCATCCAGAAGTAATTGTTGATTGGCATAGTACAAAAGGACCTATCCAGTTAGATTACAATGGAGTAATAGACTTATCCAACGAATTAAGCAGAGCCTATGTGCGTTCTAAAGTTAGAATAAGTCATATAATCGAAGAAGATGATTTAGTTTCGGTACGTTATTCACATTATGTAAAGACTATCGAAAATCCAAGAGAAGAAATGTTATTAGCCCATTTTATGGCTATTTGGCAAATAAAAGACAATAAATTATACCGAGGTTATCAAATGAGTCAATTATTATAAGATATTTTGATAATAAAAAGGTTCAAAATAATTTACAAAACCTTACTTTTGCATCACAATTTTAAAAACTACATAAAATATATATCATGAGTGTTTTAGTTAATAAAGATTCCAAAATAATTGTTCAAGGATTTACAGGAAGCGAAGGAACTTTCCATGCTTCTCAAATGATTGAGTACGGTACTAATGTTGTAGGTGGTGTTACTCCAGGAAAAGGAGGAACTACACATTTGGATCGTCCAGTTTTTAACACAGTAAAAGATGCTGTAGAACAAGCTGGAGCGGATACAACAATTATTTTTGTACCACCTGCATTTGCTGCTGATGCAATTATGGAAGCAGCTGACGCTGGAATTAAAGTTATCATTGCTATTACTGAAGGAATTCCTGTAGCAGATATGATTAAAGCCAACAGTTATGTAAAAGAAAGAAATGCTAGATTAATTGGTCCAAACTGTCCAGGTATCATTACTCCAGGTGAAGCAAAAGTTGGAATTATGCCAGGTTTCGTTTTCAAAAAAGGAACTGTAGGAATCGTTTCTAAATCAGGAACTTTAACTTACGAAGCGGCTGACCAAGTTGTAAAACAAGGATTAGGAATAACTACAGCAATTGGTATTGGTGGAGATCCAATTATTGGAACTACTACTAAAGAAGCTGTTGAGTTATTAATGAATGACCCAGAAACAGAATGTATCGTAATGATTGGTGAAATTGGTGGACAATTAGAAGCTGATGCTGCTAAATGGATTAAAGCTGATGGTAACCGTAAGCCAGTTGTAGGTTTCATCGCAGGAGTAACTGCTCCAGCAGGACGTACAATGGGTCACGCAGGTGCAATCGTTGGTGGTACTGATGATACAGCTGAAGCTAAAAAGCAAATTATGAGAGACAACGGAATTCACGTAGTTGATTCTCCAGCTGAAATTGGTAAAAAAGTAAAAGAAGTATTAGGATAATCTCTAATATTTTAAAATAATAAATTCCAAAAAAAAGTCTCAATATCTGTTGAGACTTTTTTTACATTAATAGAATGTATGGAATATAACAAACACTTAGCAACTGAGTTTCTTAGGATCTTAGAGCCTTCGTGAAAAATCTGAAGAAATATGTACAAAGAATTAGAAAATTTTACAGTAAAAGGAAATTTTACTTACACACAAGACGATAGTCTAGAAGAAGTATGCAATGCATCTGAATCTGGAAGTGGAGTTTTTGTTGTTTACGCTGTTGATGGTGAGAACAAAGAATTAATCATGGTAGGTTCTACTGGAACGGTACAAAATGATGGAACTCTAAAAAGTAAAAATGGTGGATTACACGATAAAATCGTTAATGGTCACCAATTTGCAAAAACAGGAAGAAAATATTCTTGGCCAGCACAAATGAAAATTGAAGGAATCGAAAGATTAGAAGTTTCTTGGTATGAGACTTTTAATGCAGATGTAAAAATAATCCCAACTTACATTGAAGGGAAAATTCTACAAGATTTCTTGGATGAAAATGGTAGATTACCAAAATGGAATGTAGCTTTCTAGTTAAACTCCTGACAACGATATAAAAAAGCTTCACCTTGGTGAGGCTTTTTTTGTATTACAAATTTTATAAAACGCCCAAATAATCTATATTTGTATTTAGAAAATAAAAAACGAATACCATAATATGAAATTACTAGAAGGAAAAGTTGCCATCATAACTGGCGCAAGCCGCGGAATAGGAAAAGGAATTGCTGAAGTTTTTGCCAAACATGGTGCAAATGTGGCTTTTACATACAGTTCATCTGTAGAATCAGCTTTGGCTTTAGAAAAAGAATTAAACGCTCTAGGTATAAAAGCAAAAGGATATCAATCGAATGCAGCTGACTTTACAGAAGCTCAAAATTTCGTTGAAGCTGTTTTAGCTGATTTTGGGACTGTAGATATTTTAATAAATAATGCTGGTATTACAAAAGACAACCTTTTAATGCGTATGTCTGAAGCTGATTTTGATCAGGTTATTGATGTTAACTTGAAATCAGTTTTTAATATGACAAAAGCAATTCAAAAAACATTCTTAAAACAACGTTCTGGATCAATCATTAACATGAGTAGTGTTGTTGGTGTAAAAGGAAATGCTGGTCAAACTAATTATGCTGCTTCAAAAGCTGGTGTTAACGGATTTACAAAATCAGTAGCATTAGAATTAGGTTCTCGTAATATTCGTTGCAATGCAATTGCACCAGGATTTATTGAAACTGAAATGACTGCAAAATTAAGCGAAGATGTAGTTAAAGGATGGAGAGAAGGAATTCCGTTGAAACGTGGAGGAACAACTGAAGATGTAGCAAATGCTTGTCTTTTCTTAGCTTCAGATATGAGTGCTTACGTTACAGGACAAGTTCTTAATGTTTGTGGAGGAATGCTTACATAGAAAGGTACTGAGGTTCTGAGTAACAAAGGTTCAAAGGTTTTAGTTGTAAAGATTTAGGTTACTATCGCTCAATAATTTAAATATTTGAGCAATAACAGCTGATTTTGTTTTTCAATCATTAAATCTTTCAAGGATTAAATCTTTTAATAAAAAAACATGACTACAAACACGATTCTATTATTGGTACTTTCATTAGTAGTTGCAGGAGGTTTGTCATTTTTTCAATATTATTATAAAGCCAAAAGCAAATCAAAACTGAATTTGTTTTTGGCTTTTTTACGTTTTCTATCCATTTTTGGGATATTAGTTTTATTGATAAATCCGATAATTACCAAAAAATCATTAGAAATCATTAAAACTCCATTACCAATTGTAGTGGATAATTCTAGTTCGATAACCGCTTTAAATTCTAAAGAAAAAGTTATTGAACTGTATAAAAAATTAACGTCGAATAAAGAGTTACAAGATAAGTACGAAATTCAATCGTATCAATTTGATGCCGATTTTAAACAATCGGAAGAATTTGATTTTAAAGGAACTCAGACTAATCTAGACGAAATTGCAAAAAATTTAAAAAGCATCAACAAAAATGTCGTTTTTCCAACTGTAATTATTACTGACGGAAACCAAACTACAGGAAATGATTATGTTTATCGTTTTGATCCAAACAACAAAGTTTATCCAATAATAGTAGGAGATACTACAACTTTCTTGGATTTAAAAATAAATCAGCTCAATGTAAACAAATATGCTTTTTATAAAAATAAATTCCCAGTTGAAGTATTTCTTCAATATTCAGGAACAAAAAATATAAATTCCGATTTATCGATTTCTCAGGGCACTACAGTTTTGGTAAAAGAAAAGGTTTCATTTTCACCTTCTAAAAAAACGGCTACTTTAAATATACTATTACCTGCAGATAAAGTAGGAGTACAAGTTTTCAAAGCCACTATTTCGTCAAGTGAAAAAGAAAAAAACATTTATAATAATACTAAGAATTTTGCTGTAGAAGTTATAGACCAGAAAACAACCGTAGCTATTGTTTCAGCAATAAACCATCCTGATATTGCAGCTTTAAAACGTTCGATAGAATCTAATGCACAACGCAAAGTTGTTTTAGTTAAACCGAATGAAATTAAATCATTACAAGATTACAATATTTTAATTTTATACCAGCCTACTGGAGCTTTCAAAACCGTTTTCGATTCAAACAAAGCGGCTGGAATTAATACTTTTATTATAACTGGAAATAATACTGACTTCAATTTTCTAAATCAGCAACAAACTTCTTTCTCATTTAGAATGAGCAATCAGAAAGAAGATTATTTAGCCGAATTCAATTCGCAATTCAATCTTTTTGCAGCTGAAGAAATTGGATTTGGAAATTTCCCGCCTTTGCAAAATTCATTCGGTACAATTATTTCCAATGAAAATATTTCGACTTTACTTTCGTCAAAAATTAGAAATGTAGCTACCAATGCTCCGTTATTAGCTTTTACAGAAAGCCAAGGAAAAAGAGGTGCCTATCTTTTTGGAGAAAACACATGGAAATGGCGCATGCAAAGTCATATTGATAATCAGTCGTTTGCCAAATATGATGTTTTTATTGATAAAATCATTCAATATCTAGCATCAAATAATACTAAAAAATCATTGGTCGTAAACCACGAGAGCTTTTATAATTCAGGAGATGCACTAGAAATTAATGCTCAATATTTTAATAAAAACTATGAGTTTGACGAGAAAGCTAATCTCACTATTTCAGTAACTAATACCGAAACGAAGCAAACTAAAAATTATGATTTATTAAAAGGTAACAATTCTTACTCTGTAAATCTAGATGGACTTCCGGCTGGGAAATATTCTTTCTCTGTTAAAGAATTAAATTCAAAAACCACATACTCAAGTCATTTTGAGGTATTAGATTTTGATATCGAAAAGCAGTTTATAAATCCGGATGTTCAAAAATTACAGCAATTAGCACTACAGACTAATGGAAAAGCATTTTTTCAAGACCAATCGGATGCATTAATAAAAACACTTTTAGAAAATCAAGAATACAAAGCAATACAAAAAAATGTAAGTACCAAAACTCCTTTAATTGATTGGATTTGGCTTTTAATTTTAATTGCTATTGCATTGGCAACTGAATGGTTTGTTAGAAAATATAATGGATTGTTGTGATAAAATATAATCCAATTCTTTCTAGCTTTTATAATCTTGAAATTATAAATTAAAAATCTAAATTATGAAAGTTAAATTCTTGTTTATTGTAACAATTTTGATGGCACTTTTTTGTTTTTTTTCATTTTCAAAGACAGATAATACTACCAAAAGTAATCTTTTAGAAAATACGATTCAGGAACGTTTTCAACCACCTCAGGGATTTGTACGAGAAGACGAATCTAAAACTTCGTTTGGATCTTTTTTACGAAATCTTCCATTAAAACAATCTGGTTCAAACGTTATGTATTTTAATGGAACTGTAAAATCAAATCGAAACGTTTATGAAGCAGTTGTAAATTTACCCATTGGGAAACAGGATTTGCATCAATGTGCTGATGCTGTGATGCGTTTGCGAGCAGATTATTTTTATAGCCAAAAACAGTACGATAAAATACATTTTAATTTCACAAATGGTTTTCGAGTTGATTTTAGTAAATGGGCCGCAGGTTACAGAATTGCAATTAAAGGTAACAAAACCAGTTGGGTTAAAACTGCAAAACCATCTAACAGTTATGAAACCTATTGGAAATACTTAGAGACGGTTTTTATGTATGCAGGAACTGCTTCGTTAGAAAAAGAGCTGAAATCAATTAATGTTTCAGACATAAAAATTGGAGATGTTTTTATAAAAGGAGGCTTTCCAGGTCACGCTGTTATTGTGGTTGATATAGCTGTGAATCCCAAAAACAAACAAAAAATTATGCTTTTAGCACAAAGCTATATGCCAGCACAGGAAATTCAAATATTGAAAAATCCAAATAATAGTTCGTTGAGTCCCTGGTATACCGTCGATTTTGGAACCACTCTGAAAACACCCGAATGGACTTTTAGTTCTTCACAATTAAAACGTTTTTAAATGAAACGATTCCTTTTTTTAGTCCTAATTTTCCAAAATGTTTTTTCTCAAGAAATCCCATTGAATGTTCAAAAATTAATTAGAGCATACCCAAGTCAAATTATTGGTTATAAAGACAATAAAATTATTTTTAGCGATAAATCAAGTTTGATTTATGATGATTTTAAAAATAAAATGAATCAAGAATTGTTGGAAAATCCAGATATTGAGGATCAATTTAAGTTTGTTTATAATAAAGCAAATAAGAATTTAATTCCAAAGGAAGACCCTGGGAGAATTCGAAATGAAGCTTTTTTTAAGAAAATTTACGGAAATTCAAAATCAGAAGTTGAATCAAAATTGATTGAAATTATTTGGTGCCCAAAATTAGTCAATCAAAAAATAAAAGTAACAACCGTAAATGGAATTGATAAAATAGTTAAAAAACTCTCGGCAGAATTAGATAATAATCCAGAATTTAAAAAATATATTAATGTTATTGGAGGTACATTTAATTGGAGAAAAATTTCAGGAACAAACCGATTGAGTATGCATAGTTATGGAATGACTATAGATATTAATGTCAAGAATTCCAATTATTGGCAATGGGATTGTAAATGTAAAAATGAAGAAGCTACTCTTTCGTATAGAAATCAAATTCCCTTGAAACTAGTTTCAATTTTTGAAAAATATGGTTTTATTTGGGGAGGAAATTGGAAACATTATGACACAATGCATTTTGAGTATCGACCTGAACTTTTTTTATAGATTTTAAATTATTTTATAATAAAAAAATATTGTGAAGGGAAGTGGATTACGAATTAAAATTTTACGATTATGGATTTTAGGCTAAAAGTATTTTCTGCGGTTGCAAATAGACTGAGTTTCACTAAAGCTGCAGCCGAATTGTATATTACACAACCCGCTGTTTCTAAACATATTCAGGAACTAGAAGAAACTTATAAAACCAAACTTTTTGAGCGAAATGGTTCTAAAATCACTTTGACCAAAGCTGGAGAAATTCTTTTAAAACACACCAAAGACATATTCGAAATTTATCGGGAAATCGATTTTGATATGAGTACGTTTATTAATCAGCGTCAGGGATTATTGCGATTGGGTGCAAGTACTACTATTTCGCAGTATATAATTCCGCCATTATTAGCACGTTTTCATCAAAAATTACAAGATATAAAAGTCAATTTATTAAACGGAAATACGGAACAAATTGAGAGTGCATTAATCAATAAAGAGATAGAAATTGGTATTGTTGAAGGGCAATCCAGAAACCAATCGATCAAATATACTGAGTTTTTAAAAGATGAATTAGTCTTAGTTTGTAGCAGTAAAAATCCATTAGTCAATAAAAATGAAATTTTATTAGAGGATCTGCAGCACTTACGCTTTATAACTCGTGAAAGAGGCTCTGGAACACTTGAAGTTATTGAATATGCATTAAAACAATTCAATATCAAGTTATTAGAATTACAAATTGAAATGCAATTAGGAAGTACTGAAAGTATAAAATCATACCTATTAAATTCTGATTGTGTTGCCTTCATGTCAATACACGCGGTAGATAAAGAGCTTAAAAACAACGAATTAATTATTTTAGATGTAGAAAAACTCACAATTGAGAGGTACTTTTATATCATAACACTACATGGGAAATCAGATGCTCTAACTGAGTTGTTTATAAAAAATATGGCAAACTATTATAACTTGAAGTTATAGGCTATTGCAATTTACAATTGGCAATTGTTGCAATAACTACAGATCTTTGTACTGTAATTATTAAACACTATTACCTTGAAAACAAATCAAAATACAACAAGTCATTTATTTGAGATTAATACAATCTCAAAACAAATTATTTTTGGCCTTTTATTACTACTTTGCTTAACTTCAATTATATCACCTCCAATAGCTTTATTATTAGGTTTATTAGTAGCCAATTTATCTGGAAATCCATTTTTACATTTTAATCATAAAGCAATTACTATTTTATTGCAATTTTCTGTTGTTGGATTAGGATTCGGGATGAATGCTACAAGCGCTTTAGCTGCTGGAAAAGAAGGACTGGTACTTACTATTGCCTCAATATTTAGCACTATTATACTAGGCTATTTTTTAGGAAAATGGTTTAAAATCGATAAGAAAACATCTCACTTAATCTCTTGTGGAACTGCTATTTGCGGTGGAAGTGCAATTGCTGCAATTGCGCCTGTTATAAAATCAGACGAAAAACAAACATCGGTAGCATTGGGAGTAATTTTTATACTAAACTCAATTGCATTGTTTTTATTTCCTTATATAGGACATGAATTAAACTTATCACAAAGAGAATTTGGGTTATGGTGCGCTGTAGCAATCCACGATACAAGTTCGGTAGTAGGAGCTGCTAATAAATTTGGAGCCGAAGCTTTACAAATCGCTACTACAGTAAAACTAGCACGTGCCTTATGGATTATTCCTATTGCTCTTCTTACAACTGTGCTTTTTAAAAACAAACAAACCAAAATTAAAATCCCTTATTTCATCGGATTATTCATTTTGGCAATGTTACTAAATACTTATGTGCCGCAAACTGCAATTATTGCACCTACATTGGTCCTACTTGCAAAAATAGGCTTGACAGTAACTTTATTCTTAATTGGAGCAGGATTAAACCTGAGTGTTTTAAAAACAGTAGGAGTGAAGCCTTTAATTCAAGGTATTTTACTTTGGATTGTTATTGCAACTTTTAGCTTAATTTCAATTTTATACTTTAATTAAACCGTTACAAAAAATTATTTTCACGTATAGAAACATGATTTATCAAAGTCAAAAATAAAATAAATAACATAATCTATGCTAAAATTACCTTTGATTATCAAGTCAAAATCTATGTCCAGATGTACTAAATACCATTTTTATGAATTACTACCAACGGATTATAATTATTTAGTAAAAATGATTTTAAATTATTTCATGTTAGAGAATTTGATAATAGGCTTACCTACAATAATATACCATTTTCCATTAAATGAAAGACGTTTTTCAATCGTAAAATTAAATTGCTTTTTAGACTTTGCCAATTCTCTTATTTCTAAAGGAAGATCTACGTCATATTCGTCATCATTTCCTTTAGTTTTTTGATAAAACCCTTTTGTAGTAATCACAAAATCCTGGAAAAACTTTTTCTTACCATCATTAATTACAGCATAAGTACTCGACCATTCCGTATTTACTTCTCCGTTTTTAATGAGACTATAATAACCAAGCTCCATTATGGGTTGATATTTTCCTCCAAAACCTGCAATAAGATAAAGATAACCTGAATAAGGGGCTCCAGCACCACCATTTGCTTGAACTAATGTAAATGCATATTGATCTTCTCCTATTTGCACCAATTTAGGAGAAGGAGCTCGTGAGAATGCACCAAAAGCTGCGATTGCAGGTTGAAATGATCTCATTTGCCAAAGGTTACCATTTTTTGCAAACTTACTAATTCCTACTAAGCCTCCAGAAAACCTTCCGGTTTGAGCACCATCTGTATCATAATTAGAATGATTGAATAATAGTAGCTTAAACTGATTTCCTTTTGAATCTACATAATCAATATCCTCAAGAACTCTTGTAGCAACTCCATCTTCGTATGGAAATAATTGATCTCCTTCAATTTCATTAGCATCCTTATAAGGAACAGGTTTGCAATTATTACATTTCCAACTTATAAAGGTGTTATCATCAGAGAGTTTATACAACTTACCCAGGAATAATTTCTGCATTGTTTTTACAGGATTAAACGGATCAGATACTTGTAATGTTCTTTTTGGATTTAAAATCGTATCACTAACATTTTTTAATTGTACAATATCGTCTTCTTGTGCTGAACAGACTGAAGAAAATAAGAATATAAAAACATTTAAATAGATAAGGCGCATATATTAAAATTTAGAGTAAAAATAGTACATATTTTTAAATGCTTATTCAAGACTTAAAATTAAACGAACAAAAATTAACATAATCTTATTCATATTCTTTCAAATCATATTTAATAAATTACATTTGTAGCCCTAATAAATATACAAAAATGAAAAATTACAAAATGAAACCTAAGTTTATTGCACTAATTGCGATTGGAATTGGTTTTTTATCATTATCGTGGGGAATTGTTGGTCATGAACGCATCAATAAAGCGGCAGTTATGGCACTTCCACGACCATTACTAGTGTTTTTTTATAATCATATCGATTTTATTACACAAGAAGCATCAGTTCCGGACATTCGTAAATATGCATTAAAATACAAAGAAGAAAATCCAAGACATTATTTTGATATGGAAAACTTCGGACCTATCGATAGTTTACCAAAAACATTAGAAGAAGCAACTAAAAAATACGATCCTAAATTTTTATCTGATAATGGAATCTTACCTTGGTACATCGAAGAAATGATGATAAAACTTACTAAAGCTTTTAAAGATAAAAACCGTGCAGAAATATTATTTCTTGCTGCAGATTTAGGTCATTATATTGGTGATGCCCACATGCCTTTGCACACATCTATAAATCATGATGGCCAACTTACAAACCAAAAAGGAATTCACTCTCTTTGGGAAAGTAGATTGCCTGAAATATTTGCTAAAAACTATAAATTTAATGCTCCATCAGCTCAATATATTGAGAACGTAAATAAAGCGACTTGGGCTATTATCACCGATACACACAGTTTAATCGAACCATTATTGGCCGCTGATAAAAAAGTTAGAGCTGCAACTAACGAAAAAGATATGTTTATTACTGACAAAGACGGGAATTTCATCAAAAGTAAATACAACTCTTTGCAATACACAGATGAATATGCTAAAAAATTCAACGCAGCTTTAGATGGTATGGTCGAAAAACAGATGAGAAAAGCAATCACTGCTACAGCAAGTTTTTGGTACACTGCTTGGGTAAATGCTGGAAAGCCTGATTTAAGCGATTTGGATTCTCCATCAGTTACGCAAAGAAACAACCAAGCTTTAAAAGATGATTTAAAATTATTTGAAAGCGGAAACCTTTTCGGAATGAAAAATCAAAATGACTAAAAAGAAAGACTCTGAGCTATAAAGGTTCAAAAAAAAAATTAAGGGACTGAGACTCTAAGTCGCTAAGGTTCTGAAGACAAAAAGGCTCAAATTCAATAGAATTTGAGCCTTTTTTATTGTTTTCACTTTGCGAACTTAGCGTAAAACTTTGCAATTAAATTTTTAGAGCCTTTTAGCTTTCATATAGACTCAGAACCTGCACCTTTAAAAACTTTAATTCTTCTCATATTTCTTATGTTTCAGCATATCTGAAGCCGTTTGATAATAGGAGATTGTTTCATTTTCTAAATCTGTTCTTTCTTTACTTAATGGAGTTTGATCATAATAAATTTGATATTCAGGTGCGACACCTTCTTTTGGAACTAGCTTTAATTGAAATTGTTTAACCACCTGTTTAGGCGAAAGTATAGTTAATACATTATCTTTTATCAATCCCATGTCCTGATATGTTGCGATAAAAGCTCTTGGTTTGTAATCCGATTTTAAAACATCTTCACCATAAAACTTACTCTCATAGCTAAAGTTCAATAAACCAAATAGAGTAGGCATAATATCAATTTGCGACATTAGTGTGTTGTATTTCTGCGCCGGAACAAATCCTGGGCTATAAATAAATGCTGGAATTCTATATTTATCAAGAGGAAGTTCTGTTTTTCCTGCACTCGATGCACAATGATCGGCTACAATTACAAAAACAGTATTCTTAAACCAAGGTTGTTTGCTTGCCATAGTAAAGAATCTTTTTAACGCATAATCTGTATATTTTACACCTCCATCACGAGATTTCGCATCTCCTGGAATATCAATTTTACC
Source organism: Flavobacterium sp. 140616W15 (assembly GCF_003668995.1). NCBI lineage: Bacteria > Pseudomonadati > Bacteroidota > Flavobacteriia > Flavobacteriales > Flavobacteriaceae > Flavobacterium > Flavobacterium sp. 140616W15. The sequence goes on along the minus strand of NZ_CP033068.1, from coordinate 1,517,716 downwards.
ATTTGGATAGGTAAATGGTCGGTGATTACTAACTGTCATAATATGATTAAAGAAAGGTTTATTCAGCTTAGCTTCAGCATTCATAACCTTTATTGCCTTATTAGACATGTCTTCATCACAAACACCCCAAACATTTGAGAACGTAATTTCATCACGAGTAAAACTAGATTTATCTACAATATCATAGCCATTACCAGAAAAGAAATCTCGCATATTGTCAAAATAAGCGTCACCACCGTAAAGATATTTAGTTGTATATCCCTTTTTCATAAAAATAGAACCTGTAGAGAACTTATTCTTATTATCCTTTCTTTTAACAACACTTTCTCCCGCAGTAGGAGGAATAGATAAAGTTACAGCTTCTAGACCACGAACTGTTCTATTTCCAACAGCATATAAATTGGTAAATTCTAAACTTTTATCTGCTAAACTATCTAAGAATGGCGTGATATTCTCCTTATTACCATATCTTTTCATAAACTCAGCACTATAACTTTCAATCGTTATTAAAACAACATTTTTACGACTTTCGGGTGCGTCACTTTGTATTTTTCTTAAAGTAGTTTCGCCAGAAATAGTTACTAATTGTGCTTTCAATATCCCATATGCCTGAGCGCTAGGGATTGTTTTATAAAATTTAAAATAATCTAAACTACTGTTTATGTAAGCTAAATAAAATTTATATAATCCGTTTGATTGTAATTCATCCGAAAATGTATTCTCTGAATTTTCAGTAAGCGCCAAGCGTGGAATCACAAATAGCGAAAAAGCAAAAAGTACAATGTACAATACTGAAATTTTTATCTTTTCAATAAATGAAGGAATATTATAAATGTAAGCACTTGTTCTTTTTACAATTAAATAAGTTACAGTTCCAGCAATTACAAATAAAGCAGAAAACAATGGAATAACAGGATACGACTGCATTATATTCCCAATGACTTCATTAGTATAAACTAGATAATTCACCGCAATAAAATTATATTTTACTCCAAATTCATTCCAGAAAAAATATTCACTAATTGCATTTTGTAAAATTAACAGCACATATAAAAAGATTACAAAGGAAAACAACCAAAATCTAATCTTGTCACGGTAATTGGGAAGAAAAAGTAATAAACCAAATAAAAATATTTTAATACCTAGAAATATTAGTACAATTTGTGGTAATGCTCCACCATATTCGTTTAGAATGCTTTTACCACTAGCAATATAAACAAATAGAGCCAAAAATATACCCAAAATAATATGACCTGTAGGTTTTAAATATTTAGAATTAGATATAAAAATAAGATACAACCAAAAAAAAACACTAGCGATTACAAATACAAATACATCTGAAACTAATCCAAGTCCAAATATTTTTATTGTATCTAAAAAACTAAATGAAGTTTCGGTTATGGGATGAAAATATAAAACTAGTCTCAATACAAAGCTTACTAGCAAATAAAATAAAGTGAGATAATAAAACGGGGCGAGTTTTTTATATAATGTCATATTAAAAAGTTTGTTGCAAATTTAATTGTTTCTCTTTCTTCACTATCAACTTAACCTTCTGCATTCCTTAGTGTTACCTTAAGATTGTCTTAAGATAATGCATTTTATGTATATTAACAAAATGTTAATATCTTTTTTTTAAGAGTATTATTCTTGTCAAATATTTTTTTTCAAATCAGAAATATGGAGTCATAACCAACACATACCAAAAACATTTATCTTTGAAATTAATAAAGTGGCTCATTACGTTTTTTCTAAAAGGCCATCAAATAAATTAAAAATACAAATAAATTAAAAAATGCATATTTTAATTGTCGAAGATGAAGCTGGTATTGTGCAATTTCTAAAGCAAGGTTTAGAAGAGGAAGGGTACAAAATATCGACTGTTTCTGATGGATTAGCTGGGTTTGAACTAACCCAGAAAGAAAAATTTGATCTAATTTTACTTGATTGGATGCTTCCAAAAATCAATGGATTAGATTTATGTAAAGCCATTAGAATTAAAGATACGGTAACCCCAATACTCTTTTTGACGGCAAAGGACACAGTTCTCGAAACTATTGAAGGATTAAAAGCTGGTGCAAATGATTATATCAAAAAACCTTTTAGTTTTGAAGAGCTCATTGAGCGAATTAAAATTCATTTTAGGAACCAAAATACTCCCGAAATACTAACCCTTGGAACTATCAAAATTAATTTAGCACAACATACCGTTTGCACCAATGACGTTAAAGTTTCACTTACACAAAGAGAATTTGATTTATTAACTTATCTGGTTAAGAATAAAGGAACTGTGTGTACTCGAAATCAAATATTACAGGCTGTTTGGCAAATCAACTTTGAATACGACACGAGTGTTATCGACGTTTTTATGAATGCAATTCGAAAGAAATTGAATTTAAAAATCGAAGAAGATTACATCAAAACAATTCGCGGTATTGGCTACATTGCAAACGACTAATTAGATGCTACAATTATCATTTAAGGACCGAATCGCTTTCAACTATATTGCGATTACTGCATTATTAATTTTTGTGGTATTTTTTACTATCTATACAATTGTAAAACAAAATGTTTATACTAGTATTGACAATGATATTAATGTAGAAATTAAAAATCATCTAGACGAGATAAATGTTACAAATGGCATTTTAACTTTAATAGACATTGAGGAGTGGAATGAACGAGAACATAACACTGTTGATGTAAATCCAGTTTTTGTTCAGTTTTTGGATTTAAATGGAACAATTATTGAAAAATCCCCCAATTTAAAATCTGAGACCTTAGTTTTTGATAATCAAAAAGAAAATTTTGAATTATTTAATACTAAGCTATTAGACAATATCATAAGACAGATCCAAGTACCTATTTATGTAAAAAATAACAAAATAGGATATTTAATAATCGCTATGTCTTTAACCAATTCTATGTTAGTACTAGACAACTTATTCTATATACTAATTGTAGCTTTCCCTCTAATCTTGATATTATTATTTTTTATAGCTCGATTTTTTGCAGGAAAAAGTATCAAGCCTATTAATACTATTATTGAAACATCAAATAGTATCACCAAAGACAATCTAAAAACTAGAATTCCACTACCTGGAAATCGTGATGAATTACACGTATTATCAAAAACAATAAATAGCTTATTAGAAAGAATTGAGAATGCGCTCGAAAGAGAAAAACAATTTACCTCTGATGCTTCACATGAACTGAGAACGCCTTTAACTATAATTAAAGGTACTCTTGAGGTTTTAATACGTAAACCTCGTGATAATAAAGAATATGAGGAAAAAATAAATTTTTGCATTTCTGAAGTTGACCGACTAAATACACTGGTCGATCAATTGCTGTTATTAGCCCGATTTGATAATACAGATCAAGGTCTAAAAACAGAGAAAGTATATTTAAATGCTTTAATTTTAGACACACTCTCACGGCATTCAAATGCAATTCAGTCTAAAAAAATTCATTTCTCTACAAATTTTCAGAAGGATTATTGTTTAGAAACCGATCCCTATTTACTAACTATAATCTTAAATAACCTGATTTCAAATGCTCTAAAATATTCTAAGCAAGAAGGCACATTAGACATTGTAGTAACTGATATTTTAAATGGATTTGAATGCGAAATTATCGACTCTGGAATAGGAATTCCGTCTAAAGACATGCAAAAAGTATTCAATCAATTCTTCCGTTCACATGCTGAGTTGCATCCAGAAATAAAAGGAATGGGCTTAGGTTTATCTATTGTAAAAAAAATAAGCCTATTACTAGATATTCCAATTTCTGTTTCAAGCAAGTTAAATGAGGGAACGGTAGTAAAACTTACTTTTCTTAAAAATAGCCTAATTAAAACTTAATAAAGCATAACACTTTTCTTTAGACAAATGCTAATGTTTACAGGCTTTAACCTTCTAGAATTATTAAATTTAACAATAAAATCATTTTAAGTTAAATTAAAAATTGCTTTTTCATTAAATTATCTAGTATATTTGCAAACGAATCAAAGAAAAAAACAATTCAAGTTATGCCATTAATTCAATTACATCATCATCATTTTCATTATTGCTCTCAAGCGATGTGTTAATGGTATGCGTGTAAATCATCATATTTTAAAAACCCGTTTGAGTACATCAAACGGGTTTTTTTATACCTAATTCTTTGTACTCAGATTATTAATTTAAACCAAAAAACTAAAATGAGTACTTTAAAAATTGCAATTCAAAAATCAGGTCGTTTAAACGAAGAAAGCATTCAAATCTTAAAAGATTGCGGAATTTCGATAGACAACGGTAACGACCAATTAAAAGCCGAAGCCACTAATTTCCCATTAGAGGTTTTATTCCTAAGAAATTCAGATATTCCACAATATTTAATAGATGGCGTAGTAGATGCAGCCATCGTTGGAGATAATTTATTAGTCGAAAAAGGAAAAGGAATTCAAATTGCACAAAAATTAGGTTTTTCTAAATGCAAAGTTTCAGTTGCAGTACCTAAAGCATTCGAATACAATTCGATAAAAGACCTTGACGGATTACGCATTGCAACTTCTTATCCTAATACTGTTACTGATTACTTTAATTCATTTGGATTATCAGTAGACATTCACCAAATATCAGGATCAGTAGAAATTGCTCCAAACATAGGCCTTGCAGATGCAATTGTAGATATTGTATCAAGCGGAAGCACATTATTTAAAAACAACCTGAAAGAAGTAGAAATAATCTTAAAAAGTGAAGCTGTTCTTGCAGTTTCTCCAAAGATAAATCCAGAAAACCAAAAGCTAATTGATACGCTTAAATTTAGGATAGAATCAGTTCTTAGAGCTCGAAAATCAAGATATATCTTAATGAATATTCCAAATGATAAAATTGAAGAGGTGGGTAAAATACTACCCGTTTTAAGAAGCCTTACTGTATTACCTCTAGCACAAGAAGGATGGAGTAGTGTTCACTCAGTAATTGATAAAGATACTTTTTGGGATGTAATTGACAAACTAAAAGATGTAGGAGCCGAAGGAATTTTGGTATGTCCAATAGAGAAAATGGTACTTTAATAAAAGCACTGCTTTTTAGCTTTAAGCTCAAAAAACGACATCACAAAGTAAACAAAGCTTAAAGCATAATTCAAAAATAACAATGAAAAAGATATACAATCCAGCTGCAGAAACTTGGTTAGAAATATTAAAAAGACCAACCAAAACAATCGATGATATAGAGACTACGGTTAAAGAAATATTTAAAGAAGTACAAAAAAAGGGAGACGAAGCTGTTTCAAAATACACTTCTATCTTTGATGGCATTACTTTAGATACTAACGAAGTATCGCAAAACGAAATAAACGAAGCAATTGCTTTGATACCAAATGAGCTCAAAGAAGCTATTCTGTTAGCAAAAAACAATATTTACCAGTTCCACTCGGCACAAAAAACCGAAAGAATAACTATTGAAACCACTGAAGGAGTTACTTGCTGGCAAGAAAAAAGGCCTATCCAAAAAATTGGTTTGTATATTCCAGGAGGAACAGCCCCTTTATTTTCGACAGTTTTAATGCTTGCCGTTCCTGCTGCAATAGCAGGTTGTAATGAAATCGTTTTGTGTTCACCACCAGATAAAAATGGAAAAATAAATCCTGCAATTTTATATGCTGCAAATTTATGCGGAGTAACCAAAATCATAAAAGTAGGAGGCATTCAGGCAATTGCAGGAATGACTTTTGGCACAGAAACAATCCCTAAAGTATATAAAATATTTGGTCCAGGAAATCAGTTTGTAACTGTAGCAAAACAACTAGCAACACAGTTTGGTGTAGCGATAGACATGCCAGCTGGTCCTTCAGAATTACTGGTTGTGGCTGATGACAGTGCCGTTCCAGCTTTTGTAGCTTCCGATTTATTGTCGCAGGCAGAACACGGAACAGATAGTCAGGTAATCTTAGTTTCTACATCTAAAGCGCTGATTGATGCTGTAGAAAATGAAATTCAGTCTCAAATAACTCTTTTACCAAGAAAAGAAATCGCCGAAAAAGCAATTGCAAATTCAAAGCTCATTTATGTCGAAAATAACAGAGTTGCTCTAGAACTAATTAATGAATACGGACCAGAACACTTTATTATTTGCACTGAAGATGATGATTTTTACTCAGATGGAATCTATAATGCGGGATCCGTTTTTATTGGCAATTATACTCCCGAAAGTGCAGGCGATTACGCATCAGGGACCAATCATACTTTGCCAACAAACGGTTACGCTAAGAATTACAGCGGAGTAAATCTTGATAGCTTTATGAAGTCAATGACTTTTCAGAAAATAACCGAAAAAGGAATCCTGAATATCGGTAACGCCATTGAAGTTATGGCAGAAGCCGAAGGATTACAAGCTCATAAAAATGCAGTTACCTTACGATTGAAGCAGATAGAAAAAGAGAATAGAGAATTAAGTAAGAGGATAGAGAATAGAAGCAAGAGAATAGAAGCAAGAGAATAGAGTAAAGAAAATAGATAATAGAGAGTAAATGAAAGGTTAAAAAGAACATAGAGTAAAGAAAATCAATACTATGTTTTTAAAGCCAATGTCTATTATCTATTCTCTTTCTTCTATAAATTAAAAAACAATAACATGGAAAATTTTGATATAAATAACTTAGTTCGCACAAACGTAAAAAAATTAAAACCCTATTCGTCTGCACGCGATGAATTTGAAGATTTTGATACCGCCAACATGGTATTTTTGGATGCTAACGAAAATCCATATGAAAACGGTGTAAATCGTTATCCAGATCCACAACAAAATAACGTAAAGCAAGTTTTAGCAAAACAAAAAAATGTTAACCAAAATCAGATATTATTAGGAAACGGAAGCGATGAAGTACTCGATTTACTATTTCGGGCATTTTGTGAACCTAAAAAAGATAATGTGATATCATTACCACCAACATACGGCATGTATAGTGTGTTGGCAAATATAAATGACGTAGAAAATAGAGAGGTCTTACTCTCAGAAGACTTTCAGCCACAGATTGAAAAAATCTTAAGCGCTGTAGATGAAAACACTAAAATTATCTTTTTATGCTCTCCAAATAACCCAACAGGTAACTCATTTTTAGATGAGAGTGTGGTCACATTATTACAGAATTTCAAAGGCTTGGTAGTTATTGATGAAGCGTACATCGATTTCTCTAAAAAAGAAAGTTGGATTAACGAATTGGATGCGTATCCTAATTTAATAATTACTCAAACACTCTCAAAAGCATATGGATTAGCGGGGATACGATTAGGAATTTGCTATGCCACTAAGGAGGTTGTTTCTATTTTAAACAAAATAAAACCACCCTATAATGTAAACGAACTAACACAACAAAGAGCAGGTTTACGCCTAAAAGAAAATGCTAAAATAAATACAGAAATAGCTTCTATTATTGCACAAAGAGAGCAATTACTTAAAGTATTACTTAATATAGATTATATTAAAAAAATATACCCAACCGAAGCCAATTTCATTTTAGTAAAAGTAGATGATGCCAACAAAAGATATGATGAATTAATTGCAAAAGGAATCGTTATAAGAAATAGAACAACTCAGCCATTATGCGAAAATTGTTTGCGATTAACTGTTGGAACTGAGGTCGAGAATAAAAAATTAATTGAAGCATTAAAATTATTGAATTAAAAGAATAGGCTACAGATTTAGCAGATTATTAAATTTTTCCCTCAATAAAAACCCCTCTTTAATCTGTAAAATCTGTGACAAAAAAAATAAACCATGAAAAAAGTACTTTTTATAGACCGTGACGGAACAATGGTTCTAGAACCAGCAGATTACCAATTGGATAGTTTTGAAAAATTAGAATTCTACCCAAAAGCATTTCAATATTTGGCTAAAATTGCCAATGAACTAGATTATGAATTAGTAATGGTAACTAATCAAGACGGATTAGGAACCGATTCTCATCCTGAAGAAACATTCTGGCCAACACATAATTTTATAATAAAAGCATTTGAAAATGAAGGAGTTGTTTTTGAAGCAGTTTTTATAGACAAAACCTTTCCACATGAGAATGCACCAACACGTAAACCTAGAACTGGAATGTTAACACAATACATAAACAATCCTGCATACGATTTGGAAAATTCATTTGTATTGGGAGATCGTCTAACAGATGTAGAATTAGCTAAAAATCTAGGTTCTAAAGCTATTTTCATTAATACAGATGAAGGTTTAGGTAGTACTGAAGTAGCATCAAAAAGAGAAGAATTAGATCCAGTAATCGCAGTACAAACCACTGATTGGAAAACAATATATGAGTTTTTGAAGCTTGAAGCACGTTCAGCTACAATAACACGCAAAACCAACGAAACTGATATTTACATTAACCTGAATCTTGACGGAACTGGAAAAAGTAAAATCGAAACAGGAATTGCATTTTTCGATCATATGCTAGATCAAATTGCCCGCCACGGACAAATGGATCTTGAAATTCTCGTAAAAGGAGATCTCGAAGTCGATGAACACCACACAATCGAAGATACCGCAATTGCATTAGGTGAAGTTTTTGCAAAAGCATTAGGAAACAAACTAGGAATTGAGCGTTATGGTTTTTGCTTACCAATGGACGACTGTTTATCGCAAGTTGCCATAGATTTTGGGGGTAGAAACTGGTTGGTTTGGGAAACCGAATTTAAACGTGAAATGGTTGGAAAGATGCCTACTGAGATGTTTTATCATTTCTTTAAATCATTCTCGGATGGCGCCAAAGCAAATATCAACATCAAAGCCGAAGGAACAAACGAACATCATAAGATAGAAGCTATTTTTAAAGCTTTCGCAAAAGCAATAAAGGTAGCCGTAAAAAGAGATACCGAAAAAATGATTTTACCAAGTACAAAAGGAATGTTGTAAAAAATGTTTCAAGTTTTAGGTTTCAGGTTCGATATGTAACTTGAAACTTGAAACTTTAAACCTGAAACAAAAATTAAATGAAAATAGTAATTATAGATTACGGTGCAGGAAATATTCAGAGCATTATGTTCGCAATTGAAAGATTAGGATATAAAGCTACTTTAAGCAATAATCGTAACGAAATAAGCACTGCAGATAAAGTCATTTTTCCAGGTGTTGGCGAAGCAAGCTCAGCAATGGAAAAATTAGTAGAAAGCGGTTTAGATTCTTTGGTTCCAAATCTAAAACAACCCGTTTTGGGAATTTGCTTGGGAATGCAATTAATGTGTAAATCAACAGAAGAAGGAAATACGTCTGGATTAGGAATTTTTGATGTTGATATAATAAAATTTACATCTACAGTAAAAGTACCACAAATGGGCTGGAATACCATTTACAATCTGCAATCTTCTTTATTTACTGGGATTAACGAAAACGAATATATGTACTTAGTACATAGCTATTACGCACCACTTTGCAAAGAAGCAATTGCTACAACAAATTACGGTGCAGAATATGCATCGGCATTACAAAAAAACAATTTTTATGGAACTCAATTTCACCCAGAAAAAAGTGGAAATATAGGAGAACAAATATTAGAGAATTTTTTAAAATTATAAGAGATAACCTGAGTCACCTGACTTTAAGTTTTCAAAACTAAAGACTTAGAATAAAATGAGAATAATACCAGCCATAGATATTATCGAAGGGAAATGTGTTCGCTTATCCAAGGGAGATTACAACACCAAGATTATTTACAATGAAAACCCACTCGAAGTAGCCAAATCATTTGAGGCACACGGAATAGAATACTTGCATTTAGTAGATTTAGATGGAGCAAAATCAAGCCAAATTGTGAATTATAAAATTCTGGAGCAAATTGCAACAAGAACAAACTTGAAAATTGATTTTGGAGGCGGATTAAAATCCGATGCCGATTTAAAGATTGCTTTCGAGAGCGGTGCAAACCAAATTACTGGCGGAAGTATTGCAGTAAAAAACAGAGAAATATTCGAAAAATGGATTGCTGAATACGGTTCTGATAAAATAATACTTGGAGCTGATGCTAATAATGAAAAAGTTGCTGTTTCAGGTTGGCTAGAAGATTCTAACGAAGATCTAATCCCATTTATACAAGATTATCAAGAAAAAGGAATTCAGTACGTTATTTGTACCGATATTGCAAAAGATGGAATGCTAGAAGGCCCTAGTTTTGAATTATACACCAAGATTCTTGCTCAAGCCAATGAAATAAAACTTATTGCCTCTGGTGGGATTTCAACATTTGACGAATTACCAAAACTAGCTGAGTTGGGTTGTGAAGGAACAATTATTGGGAAAGCAATTTACGAAGGAAGGATTTCATTGAAACAACTTGAACAATATATAATTAGATAATGAGAAAATTTAATAATTAGATAATTACAACGTTCTGTGAAACAATTGTCTAATTGACGAATTCCCAAATTTTATAATGAGAAAATTTAATGATTGGATAATTACAACGTTGTGTGAAATAATTGTCTAATTGACGAGTTCTCAAATTTTATAATGAGAAAATTTAATAATTAGATAATTACAACGTTCTGTGAAATAATTGTCTAATTGACGAATTCTCAAATTAACACATTAAAAAAAATGTTAGCAAAAAGAATTATTCCTTGTCTTGATATAAAGAACGGAAGAACTGTAAAAGGGGTAAATTTTGTAGACTTACGTGACGCTGGAGATCCAGTAGAACTAGCCAAAATATATTCTGATGAAGGCGCAGATGAATTGGTTTTTTTAGATATTTCAGCAACAGAAGAAAGACGAAAAACCTTAGTAGATTTAGTTCGTAAAGTGGCGTCAACAATTAAGATTCCATTTACTGTAGGCGGTGGAATTTCATCTGTAGAAGATGTTGCTATTTTACTAAATAATGGAGCCGATAAAGTCTCTATAAATTCTTCTGCAGTAAAAAATCCGCAGTTAATTAATGATCTAGCTCAAAAATTTGGAAGTCAATGCGTGGTAGTCGCCATCGACGCAAAACAAATTGACGGACAATGGATTGTACATTTAGTAGGAGGAAAAGTCCCAACAGAATTAAACCTATTCGATTGGGCGTTAGAAGTTGCAGAGCGAGGAGCAGGTGAAATTTTATTCACATCGATGGATAATGATGGAACAAAAAACGGATTTGCAAATCAAGCCTTAGCCAAGCTCTCAGAATTAGTAAACATACCAATAATCGCATCGGGTGGAGCAGGAAACATGCAGCACTTTATAGATGCTTTTAAAGAAGGAAAGGCAGATGCAGCACTAGCAGCAAGCGTTTTTCACTTTAAAGAAATTGAAATCAAAGAATTAAAACAACAAATTAAAAATAACAATATAGAAATTCGAATCTAATTTTCTCTAAGACTTTCGACTTTATAACTTTTGACTAAATATTATGAATATAGATTTCTCAAAAAACAGCGACGGATTGATCCCAGCAATAATCCAGGATAACGAAACCAAAAATGTATTGATGTTGGGCTATATGAACGAAGAAGCGTATCAAAAAACGATAGCAACTCAAAAAGTTACTTTTTATAGCCGTACCAAGAAACGATTGTGGACAAAAGGCGAGGAGAGTGGTAATTTTTTACACTTAAAAAGTATCAAAAATGACTGTGATAATGATACCTTATTAATTCAGGTACAACCCGAAGGCCCAACCTGTCATACAGGAGCAGACAGCTGTTGGCAAGAAGAAAACAAAACTACTTATGGCTTTATAACAAACCTTGAAAATACAATTAAATCAAGAAGAGAAAAAGCCGATTCAGAGAAAAGCTATGTCGCTTCACTATTCAAATTAGGCATTAACAAAATTGCTCAAAAAGTAGGAGAAGAAGCTATAGAAGTAGTTATTGAAGCCAAAGACAATAATGATGATTTATTCTTGAGCGAAAGTGCCGATTTACTTTTTCACTATCTTATATTACTGCAAGCCAAAGGCTTTCAATTAAACGATGTGGTAGATGTATTAAAAAAACGTCAGAAATAGTTATTATAAAATTGGAAAAAAAATTTAAGAACTTATATTAAAATTCATTTTCTTTTTTTTAATATTTACATAAATTATAAATTATGGATATAGAAACATTCAGAAAACGTTTTGTGAGTTATTCTGACGAAGAGTTAATTTTAATGCTAACCAAAAATGCCAGTAAATACAATCCAGATGCATTGGTTGTCGCTAAAGAAATTTTGACAACACGAAATATTGATATCGAAACTATTTTTAAAGAGGAAGAAGAAAACAAGCTAGAAGTTGAAATAAATGATGATGAAGATGAAATAGAAATAAAATATATTCAAAGCCTTTCTTCAATAGATCAAATCGGATATCTATCAGAAAAAAGAGTGGAATTTGAAGAAAACATTGAGGAAATAGTTGAACGCAATAATAAACATCTGACTGACGAAGAGTTAATTGAAAATTTTGAAAAAATATTAGACACCATCATGAAATGTTGTGATTTTGGAGATATAACAGATATTCATTCTAAAGAAAATTACTTTATTACAAGTAATAGTATCCAAAAAAGAAATCTAAAACTTTCATTTCTAATTCTGATAAAAGTAGATTTTGTCAATATGATTGCTACGAGAGATTTTAGAAAAAGATCTAATAAACAATTTTTTTTCGGTCTTTTATTATTAACTCTTGGATTGATTTTTACCATCGGAACTGGAGGAAACATGGTAATGTACGGTGCTATTTTATCAGGGCTAGGTTTATTTTTGGCTGGAATTAAAGGGAAAATTTCAGTAAAAAAACAATTGAGAGAACTTTCCGAAGCTTACAGTTAAAATTTCAAATAATTAAATTTTAAGAGCTTATCTTTATAGTCCGCTATATCTTTTTGTGGTGAACTCCACCACAAAAAGATATAGCTCAAATCAAGAGCAAATCTTTTTAAATCCGTGTCATCTGTATGCTATTTTATAATTTACTCCAAAAACACAAAAGTTTTAAATTGTTCTGGTTTATGAAATCCATATTCTAAATTACTATAAGAGGAAATTGCAAGATACTCAGTTCTATTACCATAATCTATCCTAAAAAGATTGCCTTTCCATTTTGTACCAACAACAGGAGTTATAAAACCTGAATCTTTAATAGAAGTCAGACTAGAAAACGGAATCATAATTTCAACATCATAACCGTCGGTAGTAATTTTACTAACGGTTTTCATTCCTAAAATATCCAATGAAATATCCGTATCCCAACCGCCACATGAAGGCGAGACACAATGAATAATCATATCGTAATTACTCGAAAAAGCATTCACACCAATCTCAATATAGTTTTGAGAATCTCCATCGGGATCAAAAAATAACTCGACCAAATCATCTGTTTTAAATAATTGTGTATCATTCTTTTTAGCTGATCCCACAATTGTAGAATCTTTACTCTTATAAGCAAGGTATAAGTTTGTATCATCCCATGAAAGAGAAACATACGTGTCTTGCGTAGCTTTTAATCCAGAATTATGAATAACAAATGGACCGATAAAAGGAGTCTTCCAATCGGATAAATCCCCATCAATCGCGATAGGATTTGTTATTCTATGAATAGGAAAAATTTGCGAATAAGATGTAAAAGAAATACCAAAAACTACAACATAAAACAAACAGGGGAACTTCATAGACTGAATATATAGTTTTATACCGCACTAAAATAAACAAGAAATTTCAGATAACAATAAATTAAATTCAAATTAGCTTGAATTTAATTCGATTGGTTACATTTGTTGAAATAAAAATTTTACCAAAAAATTAACGATAACCCAAAACTTTAATTCATGAAAAAATGTTTTAGCGCTATTTTTTTCGCTGCATTTATTTTTAATTATGCAGGCGCACAAGGACTTCTTAATAAGTCCGAAACTACCTTTACAAGACAAGATACCTTACGCGGTAGTATTACCAAAGAAAGAGCTTGGTGGGATCTAAAATACTACCATCTAGATGTAAAAGTAAATCCTAAAGACAGTACAATTACGGGATCAAATACAATTAAATATACAGTTTTACAGGATTATAACAAAATGCAAATTGATTTGCAAAAACCAATGGATATCTACAAAGTAGTCCAAGATGGAAAAGAATTGAAATTTGAAAGAGAGGGAAATGCATTTTTTATTCAATTAATCGCAAACCAAAAAGTTGGTGAAGTAAAAGAAGTAAAAGTATTTTTTGGAGGAAAACCTAAAGTTGCTGTCCGACCGCCATGGGATGGAGGTATTACTTGGAGAAAAGATAGTAATGGAAATGATTTCATCGCTTCATCATGTCAAGGATTAGGAGCGAGCATTTGGTGGCCAAATAAAGATCATATGTATGACGAGGTTGAAAATATGCTTATAAGTGTAAACGTTCCTGGGCACTTAACAGATGTTTCTAATGGTCGCTTGCAAAGCATTAAAAAAGAAAAAGACGGTACAAAAACTTTCAATTGGTATGTAGCAAACCCAATTAACAATTACGGCGTAAACATAAACATAGGTGATTACGTTAGCTTCTCTGAAAAATATAAAGGAGAAAAAGGGAATTTAGATTGTAATTACTACGTTTTAAGAGAAAATTTAGCGAAGGCTAAAACACATTTTAAAGATGTGCCAAGAATGCTTAAGGCATTTGAACATTGGTTTGGTCCATATCCATTTTACGAGGACAGCTATAAACTAGTCGAAGCGCCTTATTTAGGAATGGAGCATCAAAGTAGTGTAACATATGGTAACGACTATAAAAACGGATATAAAGGGCGTGATTTAAGCGGAACAGGCTGGGGATTAAAATTTGACTTTATCATTATTCATGAGTCAGGACATGAATGGTTTGCTAACAATATCACTTATAAAGATATTGCCGATATGTGGATTCATGAAAGTTTTACCAACTATTCTGAAAGCCTTTTTGTTGAATATTATTATGGCAAAGATGCAGTTGCAGAATATGTAATTGGATGCAGAAAAAACATTAGTAATGACAAACCTATCATTGGTAACTACGATGTAAATAATGAAGGTTCAGGCGATATGTATCCAAAGGGGGCAAATATGTTACATACAATGCGTCAGGTGATTAACGATGATGCCAAATGGAGAGAAATTTTAAGAGGTTTAAACAAAACTTTTTATCATCAAACAGTTACAGGTAAACAAATTCAGGATTATATTAATACACAATCAGGCATTAATTTCAACAGGGTTTTTGCACAGTATTTAACCACAACTCAAATTCCGGTTTTTGAATATATCTTTAAAAATGGAACATTTGGATATCATTGGACCAACTGTGTTGCCAAATTTGATATGCCTGTTAAAGTTAAACTAAACGGCGAAGAAATATGGCTGAAGCCAACTACAGAATGGAAGTCGGAGAAAATAACAAGCGATAAACGAACAGTTGAAGTAGATAAAAATTTCTATGTAACAAGTTCTAATATTGTAGAATAAATTTAAAAAAACATCTTCTGAATAAAAGCAGTAAAGGCTTCCCAATAGTGGAAGCCTTTTTTATTTACTATAATTAAAACACAAGATTTTAAAGATATAAACAAGCTATTCTTACAAATATTTAAAAACAAGTAATTTATAAAAATATTTTTTTTAATTTAGACAGTACCAAATTAAACCATAAAAGTTTAATTATTAACAAACTAAAAAGCGTAATCCGAAAAGCTAAAGAGTAGGAAAAAATTAAATTATTACAATTATGAAAAATTTAAAAAACCTAAAAAACATTGAAATTATTACTAATGCTGCTCAAAAACTTATTTTCGGAGGTGTAAAACTCCCATATGTAAATCCAACAATCGGCTTATGCGATAGATTGTGTGGAGAAGCAGGAGGAGTACTATCTAATACACCAGGAAGAGGTGATGTTTGCTTACAGGGAACATCAACATGCTGTTATTGCAGATAATAAAATATACAAGAAAGACTTCCATAAGGAAGTCTTTCTTTTTAATATGTATAAGAAAAACAAACTAAAAAACTTGTTTTTTTAAGCTAAGAAAATCCGTCTCAGCTCTTAGTACCTCAGAAACTTAGTTTCTTAGAACCTAAAAAAACTACCTATTAATAAGCTTCGCTTTTTCCTTCATAATATCAGCAATTTTTCGATTCTCAATTTTGCTTTCAAGCCATGAAATAATATCCAAATATAAAAAAGCTCTTTTTTCATAAGTATTTTTTTCTAGCTCAATAAAACGCTCACGCATCTTTATAAATTCCTTCTTGATATCATTAGGATAGAAATTATTTAGATTCTTTAAGAACTTAATAATTTCTTTCTGCACTTCGTGTAAGTCATTCATTTTCAATAAAAACTTATACGTGTTTTTCAATTGATTCTCTAAATAATAATCTTTTCCTAATTCGTAATGAACAATAAGACACAATATTCGGGAGAAACACATTAAGTCTTCACGCATCGAAAGATTTTTATTATTTATAATTTTCTCTAAATAAAATATAGACTCATTATACTTCTCATTACCAAAATAAATACAAGCAATTTTATAAAAGAACAACATTTCGTGATGCTCATCAAGATGCTCATTATGCAACTTTATTTTATCTAAAATTTCAGGAATCAAATATTCACTTTCAGCAAAAGATGCATCAAGAATATGATAGTTTAGTTTATTGTTATACAGATATAAGAACGACAATGAAGCAACATTATCATTAACTGGAAAACGGGGATCATTAATAGTTTCTTCTAATAAAGTCAAATACTTCTTGAAATTCGATTTGTACTTTAACATATAAAGTGACTCCAAGAAATAATTATTCCCTTTTAAAAAGAATACAGGATTCAGATAAATCATATTTGGATTATCATAAAATAAGGTAACCCATTTATAAGAATATTTATAGCTAGCTAAAAAATCCTGAACCAAGAAACTACGCCATAAATTGGCATTATAAAACCAATATTTTTCACGGAAACCAAACTTACTTTCGTCTAATTTGGCAATATGTTTGTTAAAGTAATCATCAATATATTTATATTCTTCATCACTCTTTACATAACCAGTTTTTAGCATTATACCATATAACTGTAGAGACAGATTAGAAAGCTTACTAGAAATTGTATTGCGATAATTTAATTCTTTGGCCTGAATTACTAATTCGTCTGCACGTCCTTGAATACTTCGCGTAATGTACTGAGACTCGATTAATTTCTCAAATTCAACAATTTCATACGCCATATATTTTTCGTCGTTCTCCATTGCTTGTATTTTGGTTTTATCCAAAATCTTCAAGCTCTGTTTATACAAACCTTTATTATATAGGATAGCAGCAAAATCAATTTGCTCACGTAGTTGATAACGAATGTTTTGACTAGGAATATTCAGGCGAATACTAACCAAAATCTGTTTGTATAGATACGATTTCAGATTAGATAATTGTACTTTTTTAATAATTCCACTTTTCAAAATAAGCTTCTCATCATAGACTTCAGATTTGTCTAAAATATTAAAAAGCTCGATAAATTTTGTATTTGAGCTCGTCTCTAATCGACTAGCAAAAATCTTAAATTGTCTCTTTTCTGATTTGGAAAGGGATTTTATTAATACAAATAAAAAATCTTTTTGATGGTTAGCCATTGTAAAATATAATAATGTAATTTATTGATATTCAGGTAGTTAATAACTTTTAAATTGTGTTATGAACAGTATATTTTCATTATAATGAATTTCATACTAAAGTAATACAATATATGTTTGTTATCAGGATGTGAAATTACATTAAATATATTAAAATGAATAGAGAGAAAGTTCAAATTTTTGACACCACCTTAAGAGATGGCGAACAAGTCCCAGGATGTAAGTTAGATACAAAACAAAAGTTAGTGATAGCAAAGCGCCTGGATGAAATGGGAGTTGATATCATTGAAGCTGGTTTTCCTGTGTCTAGTCCAGGAGATTTTTTATCAGTCTCTGAGATTTGCAAAATTGTAGAGAACGCCACCGTCTGTGGTCTTACAAGAGCAGTAAAAAATGATATAGATGTTGCAGCTGCAGCATTAAAACATGCAAAAAAACCAAGAATCCATACAGGAATCGGAACTTCTGAATCTCACATCCTCCATAAACTAAACACAACCAGAGAAGATATTATAGCAAGAGCAAAATTTGCCGTATCACACGCCAAATCATATGTAGAAGATGTAGAATTTTATGCCGAAGATGCTGGTAGAACTGATAATGCATTCCTTGCAAAAGTTTGTGAAGAAGTAATAAAATCAGGTGCTACTGTGCTTAATATTCCAGATACAACAGGATATTGCTTGCCAGAGGAATATGGAGCAAAAATTAAATATTTAAAAGAAAACGTAAAAGGTATTGAAAATGTAATTCTTTCATGCCATTGTCATAATGATTTAGGAATGGCAACAGCAAATTCAATTGCAGGAGCTATAAATGGAGCAAGACAAATCGAATGTACGATTAATGGTATTGGAGAAAGAGCCGGAAATACAGCGCTAGAAGAAGTAGTGATGATATTTAAACAACATCCTTACTTAAATCTAGATACCAATATTAATACAAGACAGTTAAACGAAATGAGCCGTTTAGTATCTGAAAGTATGGGAATGATTGTACAACCAAATAAAGCCATAGTAGGAGCAAATGCTTTTGCACACAGTTCAGGAATTCACCAAGATGGCGTAATAAAAAACAGAGCAACATACGAAATCATGGATCCACTAGATGTAGGAGTAAATGAATCTTCGATTATACTTACAGCAAGAAGCGGAAGAGCGGCATTAGCATATCGCGCTAAGAAAGTAGGCTACGAACTTACCAAAGTGCAATTAGACATTGTATATGTCGAGTTTTTAAGATTTGCAGATATTAAAAAAGAAGTTTTAGATGAAGATATTCATCAAATCATAGAAGCTTGTAAAATAGAAAGTGAATTAGTTAGAAGCTAATTATAAAAAATAAATTAAGATTTAAATACATAAAGAACGAGGCATTATGAATTTGAAAATAGCAGTTTTATCGGGTGACGGAATCGGACCAGAGGTAATATTACAAGCAAAAAAAGCATTATACGCTATAGGCGAGGTATACAATCATGAATTTGTTTTTGAAGATGCACTCATGGGAGCAATTGCAATCGACAAAACAGGAAATCCATTACCAGAGCAAACTTTAAACCTTTGCCTGAATACTGATGCTGTACTATTTGGTGCAATCGGAGATCCTAAATATGATAACAATCCAAATGCAAAAGTTCGTCCGGAGCAAGGACTATTAAAACTGCGCAAAGAACTTGGTTTATTTGCAAATATTCGTCCAATAAAGCCATACAAAGCATTATTAGATGCATCTCCTTTAAAAAGAGAAATTATCGAAGGTGCTGATTTTACTATTTTCAGAGAATTAACAGGAGGAGCCTATTTTGGTGAGAAAAAACTAAACGAAGCAGGAACACAAGCCTCAGATTTATGTGAATACTCAGAAGAAGAGATTACAAGAATTACACATTTAGCTTTTAAAGCCGCACAAAATCGTCGTAAAAAAGTAACAATGGTTGATAAAGCCAATGTATTAGAAACTTCAAGATTGTGGAGAAAAGTTGTAAAAACGGTAAGTGAGGATTACCCAGATGTAACTTTAGACTTTTTATTTGTAGATAATGCCGCAATGCAAATCATTCTTAATCCAAGACAGTTTGATGTTATTTTGACAGAAAACTTATTCGGAGATATCTTATCAGATGAGGCAAGTGTTATTACAGGTTCAATCGGATTATTAGCATCAGCATCATTAGGAGGGAAAAATGCGCTTTTTGAACCAATTCACGGATCCTATCCGCAAGCAAAAGGGAAAAACATCGCTAATCCTATAGCATCAATACTATCGGCAGCCATGTTATTAGAACATTTTGGACTTTTTAAAGAAGCAAATAAAGTTTACGAAGCAGTAGAGAAAGCAATTGAATATCAAGTAGTAACAATTGATTTAAAATCAGATTCAAAATTTGGAACAAACGAAGTAGGTGAATTCATTTCAAATTTTATTTTAAGCAAAGATGACTTGCTTTATTTCAATAATGATAACGTACATATCGGACAGTCTACGATTGTTTAATGTATTTTGTTAAAATCATGATATTAATCACAAGAAGAAGTTGAAATGTTGAGATTTTATTTTTTTAGTAGTTTTAGTTTTTATACATTTGACACATCTAAAAAATAAACATGAGAATTTCAATTATTATTATTTCTGTCATTAATGTCAATGTGGTAATCACATATACATAGGGGAATGGTATAAATATAATTGAAAAATAATATTATAAACCTTCCAAATATTGGAAGGTTTTTTTTTGAATAAAAATTAAAAAAACGAAAATACAAAAAACACATAATGGAATTAAATAAGTACAGCAAAGTCATTACTCAAGACCAAACACAACCAGCAGCACAAGCAATGTTATATGGAATTGGTTTAACTGAAGAAGATTTAAAAAAGGCACAAGTTGGGATTGTAAGCATGGGTTATGAGGGAAACACATGTAACATGCACCTGAACGATTTGGCTAAAGATGTCAAAAAAGGAGTAGGAAATGCTGATTTAGTCGGATTGATTTTTAACACTGTTGGTGTAAGTGATGGAATCTCAAACGGTACTGACGGGATGCGTTTTTCATTGGTTTCACGTGATGTTATTGCCGATTCTATTGAAACTGTTATGGGAGCACAATGGTATGATAGTTTAATTGCTATTCCTGGTTGCGATAAAAATATGCCAGGTGCTTTAATTGCTATGGGAAGAGTAAATCGCCCAGCACTTATGGTTTATGGAGGATCGATTCATTCAGGAAAATGGAAAGGAGAATCACTAAATATTGTTTCAGCTTTTGAAGCTTTAGGAAAAAAATTCCAAAATACGATTACAGATGAAGATTTTAAAGGAGTAATTCAAAATGCTTGCCCAGGAGCTGGGGCATGTGGCGGAATGTACACAGCCAACACTATGTCATCGGCAATTGAAGCATTAGGAATGAGTTTACCATTTAGTTCTTCATATCCCGCATTAAGCAATGAAAAAAAACAAGAATGTCTTGACGCAGGAAAAGCAATTAGAGTATTATTAGAAAAAGATATTAAGCCAAGAGACATTATGACTCATAAGGCTTTTGAAAATGCTATTACACTCGTAGCTGTTTTAGGAGGTTCTACAAATGCAGTAATGCACTTAATTGCAATGGCACATTCAGTTGATGTTGAAATTACGTTGGCAGATTTCCAAAGAATTAGTGATAAAACACCAGTTCTTGCAGATTTAAAGCCAAGTGGAAAATACATGATGGAAGATTTACATGATGTAGGAGGAGTACCAGCAGTAATGAAATATTTATTAAAAGAAGGATTCATACACGGAGATTGTTTAACCGTAACAGGAAAAACAGTAGCCGAAAATTTAGCTTCTGTACCAGATTTAAATGATGGACAAGAAGTAATTTTTGAAATTCAAAAGGCATTAAAACCAACTGGAAACATCCAGATATTATACGGAAATCTAGCTTCAGAAGGAGCGGTTGCCAAAATTAGTGGAAAAGAAGGGGAATATTTTGAAGGAACAGCAGTCGTTTTCGAAAGCGAATTTGATGTTATTCCAGGTATTCAAGCCGGAAAAGTAAAACCAGGAGATGTAGTCGTCATCAGGTATTGTGGGCCAAAAGGTGGTCCGGGGATGCCTGAAATGCTAAAACCTACATCGGCTATTATAGGAGCTGGATTAGGAAGTAGCGTTGCTCTTATCACAGATGGCAGGTTCTCTGGAGGTTCACATGGGTTTGTGGTAGGACACATAACACCAGAAGCTTATGATGGTGGTGGTATAGCTTTAGTACAAGATGGAGATTTAATTACCATTGATGCTATTAAAAATACAATCAACCTGAAAATATCTGACGCAGAATTTGACGAAAGAAAAGCCAACTGGATTCAGCCAGCTTTAAAAGCATCAAAAGGAGTATTACTTAAATATGCAAGATCGGTGTCAAGCGCTTCTACAGGTTGCGTTACCGATAAATAATTTTACAATAACAATTTCAAAAATCAATAGCAATGACGATACAATAACAAAAAATTAAAAGCAATAAAATAGTAAAAATCAATTTATAAGTTATCATTGAATTTGATTTTTGACATTGTGATTAAATTTTGAAATTGATTTTTGACATTGACATTGAAAAAAACAATATACTATGAAAATATCAGGTGCAGAAGCTGTTATCAGATGCTTATTAGAAGAAGGAGTAGACTTGGTTTATGGATATCCGGGAGGAGCAATCATGCCAGTTTACGACGAATTATATAAATTTAAAGATCAATTACACCACGTTCTTGTACGCCATGAGCAAGGAGCAACACATGCAGCGCAAGGATATGCAAGAGCAACAGGGAAAGTCGGAATCGCAATTGCAACATCTGGCCCAGGAGCAACAAATTTGGTAACAGGAATTGCCGATGCTCAAATTGATTCCACACCAATGGTTTGCATCACAGGGCAAGTAGGCAAACACTTATTAGGATCAGATGCTTTTCAGGAAACAGATATTATCGGAATTTCAACTCCAGTAACCAAATGGAATTACCAAGTTACCGAAGCTTCAGAAATTCCTGAAATTATAGCAAAAGCATTTTATATTGCAAAATCAGGTCGTCCAGGTCCAGTTTTAATCGATATAACAAAGAATGCGCAATTTGATGAATTCGAATTTAGCTATAAAAAATGTACTGGAATAAGAAGTTATAATCCAGTTCCTAAATTAAAACTTGATAAAGTTGCAGAAGCAGCTGAATTAATCAATAAAGCCAAAAAGCCTTTTATCGTTTTTGGTCAAGGAATTATTCTTGGTCAAGCCGAAGAACAATTAAAAGCATTAATTGAAAAAACAGGAATCCCAGCGGGTTGGACAATATTAGGGCTTTCAGCTTTACCCACAGACCATCCATTAAACGTGGGAATGTTAGGAATGCATGGTAATTACGGTCCAAACTTACTAACTAATGAATGCGATGTATTAATTGCATTAGGAATGCGTTTTGATGATCGTGTTACCGGAAATTTAGCCACGTATGCTAAACAAGCAAAAGTGATTCATTTTGACATTGATCCAGCCGAAATAGATAAAAATGTTAAGACAGAAGTAGCCATTTTAGGAGATGTAAGAGAAGCTCTGGATGCATTACTTCCGTTAATCGACAATAACAAACATGAAGGTTGGCACAATATCTTCAAAGAAAAACATCAAATCGAATTTGATTCGGTTATAAAAGAAGAATTAAATCCAACAAATAATAAAGGTATTTCGATGGGTGAAGCCATGGAAATGATTAACAAACACTCTAAAGGAGATGCAATAATTGTTTCAGATGTTGGTCAACACCAAATGTTTGCTTGCCGTTATGCAAAATTCAACACAACCAAGAGTAATGTTACTTCTGGAGGATTAGGAACAATGGGATTTGCATTACCTGCTGCAATTGGAGCAAAAATGGGAAGACCTGATCGTGAAGTTGTTGCTATTATTGGAGATGGAGGATTCCAAATGACTATTCAGGAATTAGGAACCATTTTTCAGACCAAAGTACCAGTAAAAATTGTAGTACTTAACAATGAGTTTTTAGGAATGGTACGTCAGTGGCAAGAATTATTTTTTGACAACAGATATGCTTCAACAGAAATGATTAATCCAAACTTTGTTGCTATTGCTGAAGGATATTATATCCAAGCAAAAAAAGTAACAAAACGAGAAGATTTAGATGCGGCCGTAGCAGAAATGATGGCTTCAAAAGATGCCTATTTCTTAGAAGTTATGGTTGAAAAAGAAAATAATGTATTCCCAATGATTCCAACAGGAGCATGTGTTTCTGACATCAGATTAAGCTAAATAAAGAAGTTTAAAGTTTCAGGTTTAGTTTCAGGTTGCAATTTGGAACGTGAAATATGAAACAAAAAAAAACTAAAAGACAACATGGAAAACAGAACATTTACCATTTCGGTATACTCAGAAAATAATGTGGGCTTGTTAAATAGAATATCCGGAATATTCTTAAAGCGTCACATTAACATATTAAGCCTAAATGTTTCAGAATCAGAAATAGACAATGTTTCAAGATTCATTATAGTTGTAGAAACAACAGAAAAATGGGTTAAAAATATTGTTGGACAAATAGAAAAACAAATCGAGGTAATAAAAGCTTTTTATCATACAGATGAAGAAACCATTTATTTAGAAAATGCTTTATTCAAGATCCATTCAAATTTGTTATTTGATGAAAAACAAATTCAGAATATCATCAAAGAAAGCCAATCTACAATTGTAACCGTTTCACGCGATTTCTTTGTGATTTCAAAATCAGGAAGACGTTCAGAAATTGAAGAAGTACACGCTAAGCTGAAACCATACGGAATCATGCAGTTTGTACGCTCAGGAAGAATTTCGGTTTCTAAAGAAAAAATGGAAGTATCCACATTACTAGAATCACTAAAACTATAATCGGTTTCAGTTTTCAATACCAACTAACTTATACAATTATTAAATTTCACATTCATTAAATATTTTTTAAAAAAAATGGCAAATTATTTTAACACATTACCACTAAGATTACAACTAGAACAATTAGGCGTATGCGAATTCATGGAACAATCAGAATTCGCTGATGGAATTGCTGCTTTAAAAGGAAAAAAAGTAGTTATCGTAGGTTGTGGAGCCCAAGGCTTAAACCAAGGTTTAAACATGAGAGATTCAGGACTTGATATTTCTTATGCTTTACGCCCAGATGCAATTACAGAAAAAAGAGCTTCTTATAAAAACGCTGCTGAAAATGGTTTCAAAGTAGGTACTTATGAAGAATTAATTCCAACAGCTGATTTAGTATGTAACCTTACTCCAGATAAACAACATACAGCTGTAGTTACAGCAATTATGCCATTAATGAAAAATGGTTCGACACTAGCATACTCTCATGGTTTTAATATCGTGGAAGAAGGAATGCAAATTCGTAAAGACATTACTGTAATTATGTGTGCTCCTAAATGCCCGGGTTCTGAGGTTCGTGAAGAATACAAAAGAGGATTTGGTGTACCAACACTAATTGCAGTTCACCCAGAAAATGACCCTAATAATTTAGGATTAGATCAAGCCAAAGCATACGCTGTAGCAACTGGAGGACATAAAGCAGGAGTTTTAAAATCATCATTTGTTGCCGAAGTAAAATCGGATTTAATGGGAGAACAAACTATTCTTTGTGGAATGTTACAAACTGGATCAATCTTATGTTTTGACAAAATGGTCGAAAAAGGAATCGAGCCAGGATACGCTTCAAAATTAATCCAATACGGATGGGAAACTATCACCGAAGCTTTAAAACATGGTGGAATCACCAATATGATGGATCGTCTTTCAAATCCTGCAAAAATTGAAGCTTATGAAATTGCAGATGAATTAAAAGACATTATGCGTCCATTATTTCAAAAACACCAAGACGATATTATGTCTGGAGAATTCTCTAGAAACATGATGATTGACTGGGCAAATGACGATGTTAATTTATTGACTTGGAGAGCAGCAACAGGAGAAACAAACTTCGAAAAAACTGCCCCAACAGAAGCTCCTATTTCAGAACAAGAATATTTCGACAATGGAGTATTAATGATTGCAATGGTTAAAGCGGGTGTAGAATTGGCTTTTGAAACAATGACAGAAGCGGGTATTATTGAAGAATCAGCATATTACGAATCATTACACGAATTGCCTTTGATTGCAAATACAGTAGCAAGAAAGAAATTATACGAAATGAATAGAATTATATCGGATACTGCCGAATATGGTTGTTATTTATTTGATCACGCTTGCAAACCATTATTGACCGATTTTATGAAAACTGTTGATACAAATGTAATCGGAAAACCATTTTCAACTTCAAACGGAGTAGACAATGCGGTACTTATTGCAGTAAACAAAACTATTCGTCAACACCCTATCGAAGAAGTAGGAGCCTGGTTAAGAGAATCAATGACCGCAATGAAAAAAATTGGATAATTAATGGGATTTCAACCTAAGTTGAAGTTTGCGCTGTATCTCTATTTTTATATAATATTTTGAATTAGTAAGCACTTATTAAGATAATATGGATATAGATGCATATTACTTTCACTTAACTACAAACGAGGAGATAGTTAAGTGGAGTAATACCTAATAAGAGACAGAATTAGTTCCGTCTTTTATTCTCCAATTAAATTAATAATGCTGCTACTATTCTCAAAAAATTAGAGAAGATATCTTAAGATACAGAATATAAGATTATTGCCTTTCATCTAGTATAGATAATAAAATAATTGTTTAATAATTCATCTATATCAATGTTTTCAGGCACTAAAATTAATTGTTGTTAATCTTGTTAATACTAAAGGCATGATAAATGATATCATGCCTTTTTTCATGTTAAGCAAATTTATCTAGTAATCACTAAATTTTAAACAATTGCAAATTAATTGCCATATTTTAAATGTATATTACATTTTTTTGTCATTATTAATAAATTAAATAGTTTTAAGAATAGAAAGAGATTTAATACTTTTATAAAAAAATTGAGAAACAATGAGTTATTACAAAATTGAAAATTTAGAACAATATTTTAAACACTACAATAAATCTGTTCGTGAGCCAAGAAAATTTTGGGGAAAAATAGCAGAAGAAAATTTCACATGGTACCAACAATGGGAAAAAGTTGTCGATTTTAATATGGCAGATGCAGAGGTAAAATGGTTTTCTGAAGCAAAAGTAAACATTACCAAAAACTGTATTGACAGACATTTAAGTAAAAGAGGAGAAAAAACAGCAATAATATTCGAACCAAACGACCCTTCAGAAAGTTCATTACACATATCTTATAATGAGCTGTACGAGAGAGTGTCAAAAATGGCTAATGTTTTACGTGAACAAGGAATAAAAAAGGGAGACAGAGTTTGCATTTATTTACCAATGATTCCCGAATTGGCAGTTTCAATTTTGGCATGTGCACGAATTGGAGCAATACATTCAGTAGTATTTGCAGGATTTTCAGCTTCAGCTGTAACAGCAAGAATAAATGATAGCGAATGCAAAATGGTTATCACTTCTGATGGAGGATACAGAGGTAATAAAACGATTGATTTAAAAGCAATTGTTGATGAAGCATTAGAAACATGCCCATGCGTTACCAACGTTTTGGTTGTCAAAAGAACACAAACTGATGTAAAAATGAAAGAAGGACGTGACCAATGGTTACAACCGCTTCTAGACGCTGCATTAGATTATAATGTTGCAGAAATTATGGATGCTGAAGATCCTTTATTCATCTTATACACATCGGGTTCTACAGGAAAACCTAAAGGAATGGTTCACACCACTGCAGGTTATATGGTTTACACAGCTTATACATTTAAAAACGTGTTTAGTCATGAAGAAAATGATATTTTCTGGTGTACTGCAGATATTGGTTGGATAACTGGTCACTCATACATATTATACGGACCGTTACTAAATGGAGGAACTACTGTAATTTTTGAAGGAGTTCCATCGTATCCAGATTTTAGTCGTTTTTGGGAAATTATCGAAAAACACAAAGTAACTCAGTTTTATACAGCACCAACAGCAATACGTTCGTTAGCAAAAGAAAGCTTAGATTATATCCAAAAGTATCCTTTAAAATCGCTTAAAGTAATCGGATCAGTAGGAGAACCTATAAACGAAGAAGCATGGCACTGGTACAATGATCACGTAGGAGATAAAAGATGCCCTGTTGTAGATACTTGGTGGCAAACAGAAACTGGAGGAATTATGATTTCACCAATTGCATTTGTTACACCTACAAAACCAACATATGCAACGTTACCTCTTCCAGGAATCCAACCCGTTTTAATGGATGAAAAGAGAAATGAAATAGAAGGAAACCAGGTTGTTGGAAGTTTATGTATTAAATTCCCATGGCCAGGAATCGCCAGAACTATCTGGGGCGATCACCAACGTTATAAAGACACTTATTTCTCAGCATTTCCAGGAAAATATTTCACAGGTGATGGAGCATTAAGAGATGAAGTAGGTTACTACAGAATCACTGGTAGAGTAGATGATGTTGTTATTGTTTCAGGCCATAATCTAGGAACAGCTCCAATTGAAGATGCAATCAACGAGCACCCAGCTGTAGCAGAATCTGCAATTGTCGGATTCCCACATGATATAAAAGGAAATGCATTATATGGTTTCGTAATCTTAAAAGAAACTGGAGAATACAGAGACAGAGCAAACTTAAGCAAAGAAATCAACCAATACATTTCAGATCACATTGGCCCAATTGCTAAGTTAGATAAGATTCAGTTTGTATCTGGTTTACCAAAAACACGCTCTGGAAAAATCATGCGTAGAATTCTACGTAAAATAGCAGAAGGAGATTATTCAAACTTTGGTGATATTTCAACATTATTGAATCCAGAAATTGTAGAAGAGATCATGAAAGAAAAAATCTAACATATTTCCAAAATAAATACTAAAGCTGCCTCAATATTTCTGAGGCAGCTTTTTTTATTTGAAAATGATTTTTCTATTAAGAAATTACTTAAATTAGCAATAGTCTAATATTATTAAGTTTAAAAACTAAATTAAAGACATCATTTCTGTTAAAAACAAATAATATCTACATATGAAAAAAAATCCTGATGTAGTAATTATTGGTGGGGGACTAGCAGGGCTAACTTGTGGCATTCATTTATCTAAAATGGGGCAACAAGTGATTTTGATTGAAAAAAACGAATTCCCTAAACATAAAGTTTGTGGAGAATATGTTTCTAATGAAATTAAACCTTATTTGGATTGGCTTGACTTAAAAATTCAGGACTTAAATCCTGCAACAATTACACAATTAGAATTTTCTATACCAAACAAAAAAACAATTCATTGTAATTTACCTCTAGGAGGGTTCGGACTCAGCCGTTACACATTAGATTATCATTTATATAAAAAAGCAATCGAAAATGGATGTGAGATAATTCATGATACTGTTGAAGATATAAATTTTGAAGATGATTTATTCACGATTACAACCTCAGAATTAAAAAAAATCACAACTCGTATTGCTATAGGTGCATTTGGTAAACGCTCTAATTTTGATCAAAAATTACAACGGAAATTCATTTTAAAAAAAGCGCCTTGGCTCGCTGTTAAATCACATTACAAAGGTAAATTCCCAAATAACCTTGTTGGCTTATATAATTTTGAAGGAGGTTATTGCGGCGTTTCAAAAGTGGAGAACAACATAATAAACATTTGCTATTTGGTTAATTTTGATTCTTTTAAAAAACACAAAAACATTGATGATTTTCAAGCCAATATCATTTATAAAAACCCACATCTAAAAGAGTTTTTTAGTAATAGCACACCATTATTTGACAAACCATTAACTATAAGTCAAATTTCATTTGAAGAAAAAGCAGCAATCGAAAATCATATCATAATGGTTGGAGACAGCGCTGGCTTAATTCAGCCTTTATGCGGAAATGGCATGGCAATGGCGATTCATAGTGCCAAAATTGCTTCTGAATTAATTGTAGATTTCTATACTAAAAAAACCATTTCAAGAAAAGAGCTTGAAAAAAAATACATCCAGTCATGGGACTATAATTTCAAGAAAAGATTAAAAACAGGTCGCTTTCTTGCCTCACTTTTACAAAATAAAAAAAAATCAGCCGTTATAATGTGGCTGCTAATTCAATTTCCATTTTTACTGCCTCAAATTATAAAAAGAACACATGGTAAATCTATAATTCTAAATTAAGAATGGCTATAAAAACCAAATATAGAACGGATGATCCTGAGATTATGGATGATTTCAATTTAAAAGGGGAAGTTTTACAAAATGCATTGGATAAAATTGCTAAAATAAATCAGCTTCTTGGAGGAAACCAATTAACTTTACAAGGAGTCGAAAAATTATTGGATGGTATTACCAAAGAGCAAACAATAACGATTATCGATGTAGGCTGTGGAAATGGAGACATGCTAAGAATGCTAGCTGATTATGCATTAAAATACGATTGGGATTTTAAACTAATAGGTATCGATGCTAATGCATTTACAATAAATTACGCCCGAAAATTATCTATACATTACCCCAATATAAATTATCGATGCGAAGACATATTCAATGAAGCTTTTAGTAAATTAGAATACGACATTGCATTATGTACATTGACTTTACATCATTTTAGAAACAATGAAATAATTAATCTTGCAACCATTTTTAATACAAATGCAAGACGTGGTGTCGTAATAAATGATTTACACAGGAGTATCATTTCCTATCGCTTATTTCAAGCAATGTGCTTTGTTACCCGGTTAAACGGAATGTCAAAAAAAGATGGACTTACATCTATCTTGAGAGGATTCACAAGAAATGAGTTGCTTGATTTTTCAAAACAATTAAACTTAAAAAAATACACCATTCAATGGAAATGGGCTTTCCGATATCAATGGATAATTTCAAAAATATGAATGTAAAAATAGCCAACGTTGCCAAGCAATTACCTAAATATTCAAGAACGACCGAAGAAATTATTCCATTTTTAGATTCATGGCTATTTGGTCAAGATGAACGCTTTATCAGAAAAGTAAAAAAAATTTTTGAAGGTGCCGCTGTCGATAAACGATATTCCATAATGGATCCTATCGAAGTTTTCTCTCACACCTCTTTTGAAG
The DNA here is from genome assembly GCF_003668995.1 of Flavobacterium sp. 140616W15. Lineage (NCBI taxonomy): Bacteria > Pseudomonadati > Bacteroidota > Flavobacteriia > Flavobacteriales > Flavobacteriaceae > Flavobacterium > Flavobacterium sp. 140616W15. The sequence continues at coordinate 1,486,965 of NZ_CP033068.1, read as the reverse complement.
ACCGAAACGATATTTATGTCCGAGAGGTCATTGATTTAGGAGAAAAGGTCTTAAAAAAAGCATTAAGTAAATCAAACTGGGAACCAGAAAGTCTTGACTATATTATTACAGTAAGCTGTACTGGTATCATGATTCCTTCTTTGGATGCCTATCTTATAAACAAACTCAAACTGCGTCAGGATATCGTACGGCTTCCTGTAACCGAAATGGGCTGTGCCGCTGGAATTTCTGGAATTATTTATGCCAAAAACTTTTTAAAAGCCAATCCCGGAAAACGTGCTGCCGTAGTTGCAGTCGAAAGTCCAACAGCAACATTTCAGTTAAATGACTTTTCAATGGCTAATGTTGTGTCGGCGGCAATTTTTGGAGATGGTGCTGCTTGCGTATTATTATCTTCACATGAAGCAGATAATGGCCCTGAGATTCTTGGTGAAGAAATGTATCATTTTTACGACAACATCCATATGATGGGATTTAAGCTTGTAAACACTGGTTTGCAAATGGTACTGGATATTGAAGTTCCTGAAACAATTGCATCACATTTTCCTGATATTATTCATCCGTTTTTAGCAAAAAACAATTTAAAAATAGAACATATTGATCATTTAATTTTTCATCCGGGAGGAAAAAAAATTATACAGACTGTAGAAGAGTTATTCACCGATTTAGGAAAGAATATTGACGACACAAAAGAAGTACTCCGTTTATACGGAAATATGTCGAGTGCAACTGTTTTATATGTTTTGGAACAAATTATCGATAAAAAACCCAAAAAAGGAGAAAAGGGCTTAATGTTAAGTTTTGGGCCAGGGTTCTCAGCTCAGCGTGTCTTATTACAATTTTAAAGTAAATGGTTTTAAATATTTATCATAAATTCTAAAAATGACAAGTCAGGATATTATATCTAAATTACCATACAGCAAGCCTTTTTTGTTTGTAGATGAAATTATATCTATATCCGAAAATGGAGTAGAAGGAACGTATTATTTTGACAAAGATTTAGACTTTTACAAAGGACATTTCATATCAAATCCAGTTACACCTGGCATAATACTGACCGAAGTCATGGCACAGATTGGATTAGTATGTTTAGGCATATATATATTAAATAAAGAATTCAATATAGCAACTTCAATTGCCTTAACATCAATTGAAATAGATTTTTTAAAACCTGTTTATCCGAATGAAAATGTAACCGTAATTTCAGAAAAAATATATTTTAGATTTGGAAAATTAAAATGTAAAGTTAGCATGAAAAACCAACTCGGAATTGAGGTTTGTTCTGGAACGATTGCTGGTATAATTGTTTAAATTATAATCTTTAAAATAAGTAAGATGCAAAAAAGAGTTGTCATTACAGGTCTTGGAGTTGTTGCCCCAAATGGAGTAGGACTTGATGCATTTACAAATGCAATAAAAAAAGGCCTGTCGGGTATTAAACACGATGCCGAATTAGAGCGCTTGCAATTTTCTTGTCAGATCTCAGGAAAGCCAGAATTATCAACTGAACTAATTGGTAACTATTTCACAGAACTTGAATTACGTAATTTTAATGCCTCGGGTATTCTTTATGGCGTAATAGCTGGCTTAGATGCTTGGAAAGATGCAGGATTAACAATTCTAAAAAACGAAGAACCTGATTGGGATAGCGGAACAATTTTTGGCGCAGGAACATCGGGAATAGAAAAATTTAGAGAAAGCATCTATAAAATTGATGATTTACAAACTAGACGATTAGGAAGTACTGTTGTGGCACAAACTATGCTTAGTGGCGTGAGTGCTTATTTAGGCGGTAAACTTGGTCTTGGAAATCAAGTTACCACCAACTCATCAGCTTGTACAACTGGTACAGAAAGTGTTTTAATGGCATATGAACGAATAAAATTAGGTCAAGCCAAACGTATTTTAGCAGGAAGTACTAGTGATTCAGGCCCTTACATTTGGGGAGGTTTTGATGCTATGAAAGTTTGCACATTCAAACACAATGACGCTCCAGAAAGTGGCTCAAGACCAATGAGCGCTAGTGCTTCTGGATTTGTTCCGGGTAGTGGCGCAGGAGCTTTGATACTCGAAGATCTAGAAACTGCCTTAGATAGGGGAGCCCGAATTTATGCTGAAGTACTAGGTGGGAACGTCAATTCTGGTGGGCAACGTGGAAGTGGAAGCATGACAGCTCCAAATGCAACTGCTGTACAAAAATGTATTCGCAATGCAGTAAAAAATGCAGGTATTTCTCCTTCAGAAATTGATTTAATTAACGGACACCTAACAGCAACGTCTAAAGACGCGTTGGAAATCGATAATTGGAGCATTGCGTTAAATCGCAAAGGAAACAACTTCCCATACGTAAACGCATTAAAATCAACTGTAGGCCATTGTTTGTCTGCTGCTGGAAGCATTGAACTAGTAGCTTCAGTTTTACAGTTATATCAAGGATTTATTTCACCAAATACAAATTGTGAAGATATAAATCCCGAAATCACATCTATTATCGACAAATCTAAAATCCCAACTCAATTAATTAACGCTAATTTAAATATTATTGCCAAAGCTAGCTTTGGTTTTGGAGACGTTAATGGTTGCGTAATTTTAAAAAAATATAACTAACATTAACCTAATACTAGCATCAATATGAATAACCAACAACTATTAACCGAATTAAAGACAATTATAAAACCTTATGTAAAGAATGATACTGCTTTTGAAAATTTTACAGAAGACACAAATTTTATAACTGATTTAAATATTAATTCTGCCAATTTAGTCGATATTGTCCTAGATGTCGAAGAATTTTTTGACATTATAATCGATAACGAATCGATGGAAAAATTGGTTAATGCAAAAGCTGCTTTAAGTATAATCCAATCAAAACTAAACGAAAATGATCGGAAATGATATTGTAGATTTAGAAACTGCACAAAGAGAAAGTAATTGGAAACGCAAAGGATTTTTGGATAAGATTTTCACTTATGAAGAACAATTACTTATTCTAAACTCTAAAGTACCTGAAATTATGGTTTGGAATTTATGGAGCCGAAAAGAAGCTGCTTATAAAATATACAATCGCGAAACTAAAATAAGTGGCTATTTTCCAACTAAGTTAGTTTGTTTTTATGAAAGTCCTAGTTCTGGTACTGTATCAATAAACAACCGTTTATACTATACGCAATCTATAATTACAAAAGATTATATAAATACTGTTGCTGTCACTCAAAAAGAAAATTTAAATAGAATTTCTGTTTTAGATATTGAAACTGTCATTCATAAAAATCATGGCATCCCTTATATAATTGATTCTAATACAAAAACTACAATAGCTGTCTCTATCAGCCATCATGGGCGTTTTATTGAGTACGTAAGAGTTATATAATAAAAACAAGATGTATTTAAACACTAACACGAATTCACACTAATCGGTTTTGTAAAAATCCGTGGAATTCGTATCTCTTTTAGCTTTTTATGAATATTACCTTATCTCTAATCTTGATTTGAATTTCTAAAACAAAATGTATATTAAACACAAATTCAACTAATTTACACTAATAAGTTTCGTGAAAATTCGTGGAATTCGTGTTTCTCTTTATTTTTTTGCAAATATTATTTTATCCCTAATCTCGATTTGAGTTTCAAGAACAATAATGCAATTCTATAGGCATCTTCTGAAGATGAGTTTCTTTCGCTTTTTGGTATCTTATAAATATCACACAATTCATCTAAAGAAAACTGTCTGTCATTAATATCATGCAGTTTACGATACATTACATCCACGTCTAACGCTTCATTTTTTAATCTTCCACAATCCAGTTTTTCTAGAGCAGCATTAATCATTTCTACATCAAAATTTATATGATGCCCAACTAAAACGCCATTACCAATGTATTCTATTAATGCCTTAAGCGCTTCAGGTTCTGGCAATTTTTCCATTTTGCTCTCAATAATAAACTCATTTGTAAGTCCATTATCATGGAAGAATTTATATTGTAACAAGACAGCTTCAAAGCTATCTTGAATAATAATACTGTTATTTACAACAGCAAATGAACCAATAGATAAAATTACATCTTTCGTTGGGTTCAACCCAGATGTTTCGGTAGATAACACAACAAAACGCTCTGATTTAGTCTCAAATTTAGCAAGGTATTCTTTCCAAAAATCAGGGTATTCTTTGTTGATATTTTTCAGCCATTCTAGCATATTACGAAAATTGGGTCAGTTGAAATTTATTTTTTATAAGCTCTTCTAGCTCTTTCATTGGAGCTAATGCATTTTTTAGTTTGTCTTTATCGCTTTTTGATAGTTCGCTTAAGTTGATATATTGTCCTGAATCATCATTCTTTAATCCCTCGATAGTTCTAAACTTTGATAAGGTTAAGAAAGCTTCGGCACAACTAAGATAAACATCAGCATGCTTAGAATCTGTAATTGCTAGTTGCTTGAATCTTAAATAGGTATTTTTAATTCCTTTTATGTTCGAACTTAATATTAGTAAACGTGCTCCATCAATTAAAGGCATTAATGCACGAGTTTTAATATCGAATTTAAACTTATGCGGTCCTTCTTCTTCAACATTAAATTTCTTAAAGAAACTTAATGGTGAGTTTTTTCTCAATGCATCATTTCCTAAGAAATCAAAGAATAAAACATTGTTTACAGCATTTTTAAATATTACATTTTCAATCACTTCTTCAATTTTCGGCTCTCCAAAAACAATTTCATAATCGAAGAAAATACTACTTAAATCATTGCTGTTTTCACCTGGAGTATTCATCCAGCTGTTGTATTGTTTTGTCCAGTCAGTCAATGACTTACACCACAACATATTACTTGCCATATGCCCGTTTGGACAATAGTCATATCCGATTTTCTCTAATGTTGCGGTAGTTCTTTTAGCAAGCTGTAAGAAATAATCTTTTACATCACGGTATTTTTCTGCAGTAACATCTTCAAAAATCAAAATACTATCCTGATCGGTCAATAAAAGCTGTTCTTTTCTTCCTTGACTTCCAATACTTAACCATGCAAATCGAGCAGGAGGTGACCCCATCTCTAAAATTGAAAGTTCAACTGAACGTTTTATTAACGCCAAATTAATCTCATTTGCAATATTACTTATATGTGAAATCGGGATGTTTTTTTGTATATAATTCTGAATCAAATCTGATAAACGATCTCTAATTTGCTTTAAATCTTTAGGCAGTTGTGAACGTTTAATTTCTTTTATCAAAACTCCTGGATTACTAGCTTGCGCAACAATTAAGTCGTGTTCAGAAATAACTCCTTTTACAGCCGATTTACTAGTTCCGTCTTTAGTAACACATAAATGACTTACATTATGCTTTAACATTAACAATTGCGCTTCTGCCAAAGAAACATTTTCTATTACAGTTACAACAGGCGAGGACATGATTTTATCTACCGTTTCGTCAATGGAGAATCTACCTGTAGCAATTTTAGATGATAAGTCGGCATCAGTTACAATTCCGATTGGATTGTTATTCTCGCAAACAACAACATTATCCACCATAGCATCTGTCATACGCAAAGCAACATCTTTAACAATATTGTTTGCTTCTGCTTTTAGTGGAGAGTTATTATAACTTAAAGACTGTATATACTGTATTTCTGACTGTTGATCAGAATAGAATATATTATCTGAAATATGATTTCCCTTAAAATCTGAATTATCTTTAGTATGACGCGTGTTTGCAGCAAAACTCTCTAATAAGAAATTTAAAACATCTGGATTGTTTGCAACAAAAGGCCTAAACACAGCGATTGGTATTGCATACACAATACTTTCTTCTCTGGCTTTTGCAGTCATCATATAGTTATTCTTGGCGAAAAAAGGACGTAAACCAAATATATCGCCATCATGGCATTTATTCAATAAAGTTTCTTCAGCATCGGCAATTACCGATAAATTTATAACACCTGAAGCAACCACATAAAAACTATCGTGTAAGGGATCGTTAATTTGAAACAATACAGCGTGTTTTTCTAAATTAATAACGCGAATATTGGTTGCAATCTCAGATAACTCTTGAAAAGTTAAATTATCGAATGGCGGATATTCTTTCAAGAAATCTGCAATATGCTCAGCAATTGTATTCATAAGTTGGATAAAATTTTAGAAAGTATCGTTTGTAAAAATAATAAAATAAACCCTTACGATGAAAGCATAAATAATTTTGAATCTATTTATTTTACCATATATTAAGCTAAAATAAGCAATAAAAGCATGCAATTACAAAGATAGGGCTTGATATAACTATTTTCAGGTTTAAAAACATTCTATTTTACATAATATAAATTATAGGTCAAAATACTATAGTGCAAAATACAGCTGTATGTTGTCCGTATTTGCGATATTCTAAATCTTATTTAAAAAAGTTTGATATAATTAAACCTCGTACAATTGGAATCTTTGTAAAAGAAACTAAACAGATGAATTAAAACATCTCAAATAATAATTGACCGGCGTTTATCAAAATTGATTGATAAAATTTAAATAAATTATAATTAGCAAATACTTGATATACATAAAAATTAAACTTGTAAGTTCATTTAATAAAAACTTAAATCTCTTGAAACGACTTATCTGATTTATATATGAATTGCTATCAATATTTTAATGAATACTGTCTTAGTGAGATGATTTCTGAATAAACTCTCTACATATAATTAGTCTCGCTAAGACGCAAAACCGCAAAGAAATCAGCCGTTTAAATTAAGTTTTTTCTTTTTATTTCTTCTTTTTTCAATCGTAATGTCATTTTACCATATTTCTATTTGACATAATATATTAACCTTTTAGCTCGAATCTCTGGTCTTCGGCTACTGTAATTATGAGTTGCGTTTTTTTATGAATATCAACAACTTTTCATATCACTTATTTTAAATAATACAGCATATTCAATCCATCACAGAATATTTATACTAAAAAAGCATAATTTTAGAAAACAACATTTACCTTTGTATATTAATTCTTTTAAAGAAAAAGATTATATTTGATATTATGACACATACTGATATGCCAAATAAAAAAATACATCAAGGTCGAAATATAAAACGTTTCCGAGAAATGCTCGGTATCAAACAAGAAGCACTCGCATTTGAACTTGGCGATGACTGGAACCAAAAGAAAATATCATTACTCGAACAAAAAGAAATCATAGAGTCAGATATACTTGCGCAAGTAGCACATATCTTAAAAGTACCTGCGGAAGCTATCGAGAATTTTGATGAAGAACAAGCTGTAAATGTTATTGCAAATACTTTTAATGATGAAGCGTTCATTGGTAATTCGGGCGGAACTTATAATATCAACCCAATCGAAAAAATAATTCAACTTCACGACGAAAAGATTGCTCTTTATGAGCGTATGCTAAAAGAAAAAGATGAAATGATGACAAGGTTGGAAAAATTGATTCAAGGGAAATAAAATCTTAAGAATTCATAATTGTGTATAAATATCAAATCTCGACACTATTGTAATGATTATATAATAGATAAGCCTTTGTATTAATTTACAGAGGCTTATCTATTATTTAGCTTCTGAGGGACTTTATGGTATTTAAAATATGATCTCTATCTATTTTTAATTTACAAGCTTCAGCATATATCAAGGCTCTTCCCAAATCAGTAAATTCGTCTGGTGATAAATTAGTTTCTTTTACAAAATTAAGCAATGAATTAGTGAACTCTCTTTGTTGTTCTTCTGTTTCGATTAATCTGTTTTGTTCATATAAAAATATATTGGATTTTGTAAATTCAATCCCTTTTTCTGTAACTAGCCAGTCTCCTATTTTAATTGGTTTCATTTTTTTTTATTATAAATATACGCTCTTAATATACTGTTTTTTTTGTAAGGTATAATTATTTATTCTTTTATAGCAATAGACAAAGTGAAATTAAAATTATTGGCACTATATTTAATAATTATAAACTCTACAAAACAAAAAAACCATCTTATTTCTAAGATGGTTTTTTATTTATACTTACGATAGCATTAATATTTCTTTAAGTAAACTGATTTACCATTTACAAAAACTCCAAACTGGTTTTTATCTTCATAGTATACCGTTTTTATGACATCTCCTTTAAAAACAGAAATATCTCCGTGAGTTCTTCCATCAGCTTTTGTAGTATAATCATACTTCATTGTTTTATTATAAGGTCCAATTGCTAAGCTATATGCAGAGAATTGTGTTCCTCTTAAATCAAATTCTTGCTTTGAGTCAATGATCTTATCATCGCTGTAAAAATTAGTAATTTGCTTAGTAAGTGGAATATCAGGATAAAATTCATTAACTTTTTTAATAAATTCATACTGCTCAACACTTACCGGCTCAATTTTGGAAGTAACTGTTTGAGAAAAAGAAACTGTAGTAACTAAAAGTAATAATAAGGCACATCTTTTCATAATTGAATAATTTTAAATTAATAATTATAGCCCTTTACAAAGCTAACTTGTTAAAAAATTAGATTTTTCACTAAAAATTTCTTTAATGAATTAACAAGGTACGAAATATTTATCTTTGCATTGAAATAAAAATATTATTTTTTAAATAAATGACTACAAAAAAATACATCAAATTAATCCTTATTTTAGGTTCTCTAACTGCTCTTGGTCCGTTTTCTATCGATATGTACCTACCTGGTTTCTCTGGAATTGCCCGAGATTTAAATACTACTGTTGCAAAAGTATCGATGAGTTTATCTAGTTATTTTATAGGTATTTCGGCTGGACAATTGCTTTATGGGCCTTTATTGGATCGATTTGGAAGAAAAAAACCCTTGTTTGTTGGGTTAATGGTTTACATTTTGGCTTCTTTGGGATGTATTTTTGTTACTGATATTGATACTTTTATTGGTTTGCGTTTTTTACAAGCCGTTGGTAGCTGTGCGGCAACTGTTGCTTCTGTTGCTATGGTTCGCGATCTTTTTCCTGTAAAAGATATCCCTAAAGTATTCTCTATGCTTATGCTTGTTGTAGGTCTTTCGCCTATGCTTGCTCCAACTATTGGTGGTTACGTAACTTCTGATTACGGATGGCATACTGTTTTCTTTATCCTAATGTGTATGGGAATTGTGATTTTAATGGCTGCTCAAATTGGCTTGCCTAACACACATAAACCTGATACCTCTATTTCGTTAAAACCCAAACCTATCATTACAAACTTCCTTAAGGTTGTAAAAGAGCCTCAGTTCTTTACTTATGCCTTTACTGGTGCTGTATCTTTTTCTGGTTTATTTACTTATGTTGCCTCCTCTCCTATCGTTTTTATGGATATTTTTGAAGTTGATGCTAAAATATATGGCTGGATTTTTGCCTTTATGTCTTTGAGTTTTATTGGTGCCAGTCAACTGAATTCTTTTTTATTAAGAAAGTTTTCTAGCGAACAAATGATTTTTGGTGCTTTGATTACTCAATCTGTAATTAGTATTGTCTTTTTGATTTTGGCAATAAATAACCTTCTTGGTTTATACCAAACAATTGGTATGTTGTTTATTTATTTGGCTTGTTTGGGAATTTCAAATCCTAATACTGCTGGCCTTACAATGGCTCCGTTTGCCAAAAATGCTGGTAGTGCATCGGCGTTAATGGGTGCAATTCAGCTTGGTTTGGGCGCAATAGCCTCTTTTGCTGTTGGTATTTTTGTAAAGAACTCAATTATTCCGATGGTTGCTATTATGACAACAACTACAATTACTGCTTTTATTATTTTAAATATTGGTAAACGATTTATAAAAGAAAAAGTTGCTATTTCTAACAATGACGAAGCAGGAATGATTCATTAGTTTTTAAGGTTCTAAGTTACTAAGGTTCTAAGTTGCTAAGTTGCAAAGGTTCTAAAAAGGTAATATTGAGAAAGTAAGATGCAAGATACGAAATACAAAACGCAAGACTTACTAAAAATTGTCAAGCTGAGCGGAGTCGAAGCTATATTTAGCAACAAAGATTCTGAGATGCAAAGGCATAAAAAATAATATTTGGACTGAGACTTCAAACTATGCCTAAAACTAAGAGCAAAATACTGAAAACGAGGTTTCTTGTTCTAAAATGACAAAATAGAGACTGAATACAGACTCTAAAAAACAAAAAAGGTTTTTCTTTAGATTACTCTAAGAAAAACCTTTTTATATAAATTACTTAATCGTAATCTTTATTAAAACTGCAATTTAATTTATTGCCTGTTTTTTATCTGGTCTGATAATCATACGTAGTGATTGATCTTTTGCAAAATACGCTACCATCCAATTATAAAATGTACTTAAGCGATTGCGATAAGTTATCAATGAAACAAGGTGAATAAATAACCAAATTGCCCATGCTAAGAACCCATTAAAATGCCACTTGGGTTTTGGCAAATCTACAACAGCTTTATTTTTACCAATAATTGCCATAGATCCTTTATCAAGATATATAAATGGCTTTAGTGGTTTATTTTGAACAATTGCTTTAAAGTTTTTAGCTAAGTTTACTCCCTGCTGAATTGCTACTTGCGCTACTTGCGGATGTCCGTTTGGAAATGCTGGATCTGTATCCATGATAGATGTATCACCGATAGCATAGATATTTTGCATTCCATTTACTTTATTATACGCATCGGTTGCCATACGTTTGCCACGTCCGTAACTTTCCATCGGAATACCGTCAAAGGCTTTCGCTGAAACTCCCGCTGCCCAAATTAGGTTTTTGGTATGAATGGTTTCTCCGTTTGAAAAATGTACTATATCATCTACATAATCTGTAACGCGATTATTTAGTTTTACCACTACTCCTAAATCTGTAAGTGCCTTAAGTGTATCTTGCTGCGAAGCTTTGCTCATTGGTGCCAATAGCGCATCTCCCCCATCGACCAGGTACACATTACTTGCAGTGGTATCTAGTTCTGGATATTCTTTTAGTAAAATATTTTTACGCATTTCAGCAAACATTCCCGAAACTTCTACTCCTGTTGGTCCACCTCCAGCTACAACAATCGTTAATAGTTTACGACGTTTACGAATATCTTTGGTAATGGTAGCCTTCTCAAGGTTTTTAAGCAGTGTATTACGCATTACGATGGCATCGTTTAGCGTTTTCATCGGAATGGCGTTTTTCATTACGTTTTCCATTCCAAAATAACTAGTTTCGGCTCCTGTTGCAAATACCAAGTAATCGTATGCTAATTCTCCGTTATTAAGAATTACTTTGTTTTCGGCTGGAACTACTTGTTGCAGTTCTCCCAATCTAAATTGCAAGTTTTTCTTGCCTGCAAAAAATTTCCTAAATGGATAACTAATGCTTGATGGCTCTAAAAAAGCGGTCGCAACCTGATATATAAGTGGTGGGAAAAAGTTATAGTTATTTTTATCTACAAGTGTTACTTGTATTTGAGGCTGGTTTACAAGCTCTTTGGCTAGATTTATTCCTGCAAAACCGCCTCCTATGATTACTATCTTCATATATGCTGTCTATTAAATAGGTTTTATAAAAAAATACCTTATAAAAGTACAACATATATTAACAGTTACATACTCATCAATACTTACTTTTTGAATTTTTTAACAGGTTTTTCAACTGCCTCTGGTTTGTTTTGCAAGATATAATTTGCCAACAACTTTTCTATCAATTCATCTTTAGTTAAATGATGAAAAACTGTTTTTACTTTTGTCTTTAAATCAGTTGAAACGTCGTGATTTGGTTTTGTTTTAAAAATTTGTTTTGCCCACAATAGTGTATTATTCTCTTCTAAACTTGCAACTGATGGTTTTTTGAACTCTGTGAATTTAATTCCTAATTCTTTTTCAAAATCAGCAATTTCTACAACTTCTTCTGGTTGCAGAACTGTAAGTGATAATCCTTTTGCTCCTGCTCTAGCTGTTCTTCCGCTACGGTGTACATAAGCTTCGTAAGCATCTGGCAAATGATAATTTACTACATATGAAATTTCTTTAACATCTATTCCTCTAGCTGCCAAATCTGTCGCAACTAATATATTAATATGTCCTTCACGAAATTGCTCCATGATTCTATCACGGATTCCTTGTGATAAACTTCCGTGCAATGCTCCTGATGAAAAACGATTTATTGCTAAGTTTTTAGCTAGTTTGTTTACTGCCGCTTTTGTTTTACAAAAAATAATTCCGCGTTCTCCCTCTCTAGAATTCAAAAAATGCATTAAAACATCTAGTTTCTCAATCGGATCAACGACTATATATTCATGGTCAATTCCTTGATTTCCTACAGTTTCCATGTCGGCACTTACCTGAATTACATTTTTAGATAAGTAATTCTGAATCAATTGCTTGATCGTTCCTGGCAATGTTGCTGAAAACAGAAGTGTTGTATGTTTTTTTGGTAATTCGGCTACGATTTCATCTAGACTTTCTTTTAAGATTGAAACCATTTCGTCAGCTTCATCCAATATAAGATATTGTGTCTCTTTTAGATTGATTGCTTTACGCTGAATTAAATCGATTAAACGCCCCGGTGTAGCAACTACTATATGTGTAGGTTGTGTAAGACGCTCTATTTGTGGTTTTATTGGAATTCCTCCGCAAGTTGCTGCTATAGAAACTTGTGGCAGGTATTTTGAAAAATCTTCTAAATTTTTAAATATCTGATGTCCTAATTCTCTTGTTGGAACTAAAATCACTGCTTGAACTGTAGGGATTTCAGGATTTATTAGCTGCAACAATGGTAATCCAAAGGCTGCTGTTTTTCCTGTTCCTGTTTTGGCTAAACCTACTACATCACTGTTATTAGCTAAAATTAGCGGAATAGCTTTCTGCTGAATTTCGGTTGGAGTACTAATATTTAATTCGGTTAGCGCTTTTAGTATCGGTGCTGAAATTCCTAAATCTGAAAATTGTTTTGACATTGTCTTAATTTATTTAAAATTGAAAAATTTAAAGATTTAAAAATTTCTAACTATTCTTTATTTTACCATTAAGAAATTAAGGAAGATTAAGCTTAATCTCTTACTAGTTTATTTTTTTGTTTCTTGCCACTGATTAAAATGATTTTTCTTAATCTTGTCTTCCTGACAAAGGAAGGATCTCCACTCGCTTAATTAGTTTTGCATAGAATTATGCAATTTTAAAAAAGGCTTAATTTTTCTTAATTACTTAATGGTTTGTTTCTAAACCACTAATTGTACTAATTTTTATTTTTTTACCATTAAGAGATTAAGTTTTATTTAAACATACCTTAATCTCTTAATGATTTCATTTTTTTTGTTTTACTATAAATACGAAAACCCTAGCCCTGATGGAAGCGATATCCTTTTATTTTTTCTTTTCAAAAAATAAAAGATAAAGCGTACAGCAGGTCCCGATAGCTATCGGGATAGCTCCTAAAAACTCTTCGACTCCGCTCAGAGTGACAAACTACTATAACTTTTATTCAAAGTGAGTGATGCTTTTGACTTTAAGACTTTCGGCTTTAAGACTCAAAAGAATATCAATCTGGTTCGTTCATTATTTTTTCACGGTATTTTTTACCAGTTAATAACACCAACTTCAATTTATAATCGTCTATAAGCCATTCGCGGTAATTCTTGCTACATTGACTCAAACATTTTGAATATCGTTTGATACGACAATCGATATCGTCGTCTAGTTCTTTTCCTAGTGCTTTTGCCTCTTGTAACGTTTCAGTATTATCTACACACATTGCAGCGTGTTGTTCTAATGACTTATCTAAAACGACCTTTGAGCGTAAATTTTGTGCTATTGCAATTTTATGTTCTTCATCGACATCAAAACTTACATCGGCTGTCTTACTAAATTTTGCACGCAATTCTGGTGGCATGCTGTATTTAAAATACAATTCGATTTCGGTATCATCTCTTAAATTCTCCAAATAAAATTCTGGTGATTTAAAAATATGTTGCCAATTTACTGGCTCACTCCATAATCCGAAACGTGCTGCATTATTTCCTAAATCGATAACTGTAAACTCATCTTTATTAGGTAATTTTCGAGAACCACGTCCTATCATTTGGTAATACAAAGTCAATGATTTGGTTGCTCTATTTAATATAATGGTTTCTACTGTCGGTTCATCAAATCCTGTAGTTAAGATTCCTACTGATGTTAAAATTGCATCTGGAGTTTTCTTAAACCATTGTAATATATCTTTTCGTTCTTCGTTGCTACTTGTATTATCAAGATGACGAATATCGTAACCTGCTTCTCTAAAGGTTTCATAAACATATAATGAAGTATGAATACCATTATTAAAAATCAAGGTTTTCTTTCCTAACGATTTTTCTGTATAAGCATGCAATAATTTCTCTTGCATGATTGTGTTTGTATATAAATCATCTGAAGATTTTACGGTATAATCTCCATTGATACCTACTTTAAGTGATGTTAATCCTACATCATAACTATAAGTTGTTGCACGTGCCAAAAATCCTTGATCGATTAACGAACCTATTGTGTCTCCTACAATTAGTTCATCATAACTTTCGTGCATTGGCAATTTGATATTTGAACTTAACGGCGTTGCTGTTACTCCTAATATAAATGCATTTTTGAACGAGCTTAATAATTTTCGGAATGAATTGTAATGTGCCTCATCGATAATTACTAAACCAATATTATCTAAATGTAATTTTTCGTCATTAATACGGTTTTTTAATGTCTCGACCATCGCTACAAAGCATGAATATTCATTTTGGTCTAATAGTTCTTTTACCTTACTATTGATAATCTTGTTTTTAACACCAAAACCTTTCAACATTTTTGAAGTTTGCTTACAAAGTTCAATTCTGTGTGTTAAAACTACTACTTTTTTCTCGTGTTGCGACAAATAACGGCGTACGATTTCAGAAAAAATCACTGTTTTCCCTCCTCCCGTAGGCAATTGATACAACAAATGATGTTGCGCCGATCCGTTATCTAAGCGGTCAAAAATGGCATCAATATCATTTTGTTGGTATGCATAAAGTTCTTTTTTTTCTTCTCTTTCTATTTCTAAAGTGTTTTGAGACATTGTTTTTTATTGGTTTTTGCAAAAATACACCTAAAAAACAGTTATTGCGCCTTTTTTATCTTAAAATAAAAAGAAAAGTTCACGATTATTTAATTATGGAATGGGTTCTAAAATGTGATTTTATCCAAAATTACTTCAAAATCAGGCTCATTTTTCCATTTTTGAGTAGCTGTTTCCTCATAAATCTGATTTATTCTGGATTTAAATTCGGCTAAAATTCCGTTTGAAACTATAAAATTCACTGCCTGATCGAATGAATTGCACATGCTTTTGTAAAAAAGTTCTTGCTTTACAGGATTTTCAGATGAATATGTTTGTGCTATTTCGATATTGTAAAGCATAACATCAGCGATTACAAACGGATCTACTCCTAAAAGTATAAAATGTTTGATGTATTTTTGAGCTACTGAACGTCGCATTTTTGGTTTTAAACGCCGTCTTGATGCTTTTGCTTTAATTGGAAAATATTCGTTTGAAATTTTCAACTTACATTCCTGCAGCAATGTCTCTTCTTTTGGATTGAACACAAAATCATAATAGACTTTTACAGGAGCAAATTTCTCGTACAATTCGATTAACTGCTCTTCTAATTGTTCTTTAGTAAGATCGTTTAAATATTTTTTTAAATCGCGTTTACTCATTATCAAAGTTTAAGATTGTAAAAGTAAATTACTTTCTCATTCGATACCCTAAAAATCAAGCAGAATCATTAATTTTACCGTTAATAATTTAAAAAAATAATTAAATGCTCAAGATTTTTAAGATTACAGCGATTTTAGAAGGAATTTCATACTTGGTTTTATTCTCTAACATGCTTTTTATTAAGCCTACAAACCTAGATTTATACAAAACACTATTATTCCCTATCGGAATGAGTCATGGTTTGCTATTTGTGGCATATGTTTTATTAGCTATTTTATTAAAAAGTGCTCAAAAATGGGATTTTAAAACTTTCATGTTAATCTTAATTGCTTCTGTGATTCCGTTTGGTACTTTTTATGTTGAGTATAAATACTTGAAAAATGCTTAAGTTTTTGGAGAAAATATTTAACTTTTTATACCCTCTTTTTAGAGACTGGGGTATGAGTCGCAATATTGCGGCCTACCTTAGTCTTGTATTAAATATTGCTTTATTAATAATAATGGCATACGCCGTATATTATATAGCTAAATTTCTTTTGGTAACTCTTACCGCTGTTTTTGCCCAAAAAACAAAAACTAAGTTTGATGATTTTTTAATCAATAATAAAACTACTAAATACACCGCTTACTTAATTCCGTTTTTCTTTATCTATAAAGCTGTTCCTATAATCTTAGACAAATATGAATATTGGGAATTGGTCTTTGGGAAAATTGTTGGTGTATATATCGTACTATTATCGCTATGGATCATTCAAACTGTTTTTAATTCTCTTAAAGATTATTTGAAACAAAAACCTGAATATAGCGATAAACCTATTGATAGTTTTATTCAGGTTGTTATGATGATTCTATGGATATTTGGAATTGTAATTATTGTTTCTAAATTATTCGGAATCAAACAAGGTGAATTATTAACCATTTTAGGAACTCTGTCAGCAATTATTATCTTAATTTTTAGAGATACTATTCTTGGTTTCGTTTCTAGTGTTCAGGTTGCTATCAACGATATGGTTCGTATTGGCGACTGGATTACAATGGACAAATTTGGAGCCGATGGTGATGTTATCGAAATTAATCTTACTACAGTAAAAGTTCGAAATTTTGACAATACAATTACTACCATTCCTACTTATGCTTTGAGTTCTGACTCTTTCCAAAACTGGCGTGGGATGCAAAAATCAGATGGTCGTCGTATTAAAAGGCATATTTTGATTAAAACCAGTACGATTCGTTTTTTGTCTAATGATGATTTGAATATGATGAAAAAGATTCAACTTATTACTCCTTATATTGAATCTCGTCAGTCCGAAATTGAAAAATACAATACGATAAATAATATTGACAAGTCTTTGGCTCTCAATGGTCGAAATATGACTAATCTTGGGTTATTCAGAAAATATATTATTCAATATATGGTAAGTCATCCGGGATTAAATAAAGATATGCACATGATGTGTCGTCAATTACAATCGACTGCTCATGGAGTTCCTTTAGAAATTTATACTTTTTCAAGTGATAAACGTTGGGCAAATTATGAATATATAATGGCTGATATTTTTGATCACATTATTGCTTCTGCACCTTATTTTGATCTAGAAATATTTGAATTACCATCAAAGATTGGTCATTTAGAGTAGTTTTTAAACCATATAAGTTATATAAGAAAACATAAGCCTTGCTTTAATCAACTTACATGACTTATATGGTTATTTTTTTATATAATGTAAAATCTATAAACGGTCTTTTACGTATTCTATCTTCGTTTTTCCATGTGCCTTTGGTTTCCCATCCTCACCAAGATTTACCATTGTAATAGTATCGATTGTAATAATAGTTTCTCTGGTCATCATGTTCCTTACTTCACTTTTCAATACTAGTGAAGTATTTCCGAACTTAACTACATCAATTCCAATTTCGACAATATCTCCTTGTTTGGCTGAACTTTTAAAGTTAATTTCCGACATATGCTTGGTTACCACTCTATAGTTTTCTAGCTGAATAATTGTGTATAAAGCCAACTCTTCGTCTATCCATGCCAGCAATTGTCCGCCAAATAAAGTTCCGTTTGGATTTAGATCTTCGGGTTTAACCCATTTTCGAGTATGAAATCTCATAATTATTAATTTATTAGTAACAAAAATAACATTTTAGTGTCATTATTTTTTTTTAATTTTATAATAAAAATATGAGCCAGCGAGATACTTTTTTACAAGAATTCCGAGGACCAACTTTAGGCACTGTAAATGCTCAATCTTCTGCAGATGAATTATTTCAAAACGAAGTACTTCGGCCGATTTTAAAACTCCAAAATGATTTATTAGTTGCCGTTTTTATAAATTATGTCAATAAAAACAAAACTGATTTTTATTCTTATACCGTTGAAAAGAAACTTTCGGTAATTGAAAATGCTATCCAAAAAGACATTAAATTCCGAAATTCACTTAAAGGTATGGTAATCGCACTTTTTACATTAGATGAATATCAATCGTATATTCAAAATTCTTCCAGCTTGAATAAAAGAATGATGAATTTGGTAATTGAAAGGCTAAAAAATCAAGTGCAATTATTCGAATTAGAATCAAATAATGAATCATTTTAAAATTAAATTGCATTTATTATAATGCATAAAAAAACCAGTGTTTTTAACTTCACTGGTTTTCTTTTATTTAATAGGCTATTATTTTAAGTCCTTTTGTAAATGTCGTCCCTGTAGGTCTGTGTATTCCAAAACTTTTTTCGTGAGGTATTCCAAATTCTGAAGTTGGTCTTTTAAATATCATCCTTAGCCGGTCTCCTTTTGCAAATTGTTTAATAGCAGGAGCTACATTTATAGTTTGTGATAAATCTGCATAATCTATAGAGAATAAACTTCTTGCACCGGCAAGATTTTTCCATTTTCCATTTTCATAATATTGTATAGCGACATTTACCCCTGCATGCCTTATGGTAGCATATTTATTGGTAATATTAGGGCTATAATTAATAAAACCACTAATCTCATACATCCCATCTTCTTTAAACTCAAAATATTGCATATCTGAGTTACTCGGATTACCATTAAAGGCTACTATATTATTTGTAACTATTTCTGATAAATCCCATGCTACAATAAATTCGTCTCCAGCATTAAACTTATTTATCGATCCTATATCTGTATATGTTTGAGGTTTTGATGATTGTATAAACATCAATTTAGCTGGAACAACAGGTAAAATACCAATATTTCCTTTATCATTAACTCCTAAGACATGTGCTTGTGTAGATAGAACTGGAGTTTCTGTTAGAATCATGTCCCCTTTAACGTGTAGATCAGCTTCAGGCTTTTGTGTATTTATACCTGTCATTTGCCCAAAGACACAATTGGTAATTAGGAACAAAAACGATGCAACCTTTATTTTTTTTATAAAAACCATAGTACTAAATATTATTATTTTCGTAATATAAGAAAAAAAGTATATTTAATCTATAGCAAAATAAAATTATTAAGAATATAGCAACAAAATACATAAAACCATATTAATTATCACTACCTTATTATAATATATTAAATTTATCCAACCCGCATTATTTCAATTAGCTTCTTCTGAACGTTAGCATTTCATTTTTTTTATATCAAACAAACATCAATCTTACTAATTTAAACTATCCAAAAAGAATGATGAATTTGGTAGTTGAAATGCTAAAAAATCAAGTGCAATTATTTGAATTAGAATCAAATAACGAATCATTTTAAGATTAAATTGCATTTATTATAATGCATAAAAAAACCAGTGCTCTTTACTTCACTGGTTTTTACAACTAACTTTACTTTTTATTTATATGCTCTTATATGAGCTATTTTAGATATGCTATTCTTTCTTATATGTGCTGGTTCTGCTATCTTTTATAACTCCTTTCCAGTTTAACCCATAAGCAAAATCATAAACATTTCCTTCACTGTCCTTATGCGAAACCATATCAAATGGAACGTCTTCAAATTGTTTTTCAACTGTTTCCATATTAGCTGGCATCTGAATTGGCAATAAACCTGATGGTTCTGTTTTTCCAGATATTATATCTAATACAGCCTGTGTAGATACTCCAAAATTTAAAACAATTCCATCAACTTGATTTTCAAACTCATTAAAAATCATTGGCTTTGAAGCTGTTACTGAAACTATAACTGGCTTACCTTCCATCATGTCTTTTGTATCCAGAATGGTTCTCAAATCCATTGTATTGGCTACAGTAACCGTTTTATTTTTATAAGTTCTATCGGTAATAGTTGGGTCAATAACCTGATCTCCTGCGGCTATACTTTTAGCTCTTGCTGTTGTTGCTGTATACGTTCCGTATTGTAAAGAAATTGGCACATAGCCATTACTTCCATTAGTTCTGTCATTTAAATCATACCCATCTTCTAAACTTTGTGGACTTGTTACAAAAACAATTGCAAAATCTGCTTTTGAAGGTTCGTCTGTAACATTATAGTATTTTTTTACTAATTCTAAATTTACTGGGTATTCAAATTTTGGCATGCTTCCTACTCCCCACCAGTCTTTCTTTGAAGCTGTATAAATTTTAGGAATAAAAACTGTTTTCTTTTCTTTTA
This sequence comes from Flavobacterium sp. 140616W15, assembly GCF_003668995.1. Lineage (NCBI taxonomy): Bacteria > Pseudomonadati > Bacteroidota > Flavobacteriia > Flavobacteriales > Flavobacteriaceae > Flavobacterium > Flavobacterium sp. 140616W15. The sequence goes on along the minus strand of NZ_CP033068.1, from coordinate 1,466,743 downwards.
ATGGAAGAATTGATGCCTTATTTTTCAATAATACAATCGATTTTAATTGTGCACCATATCCTGCTTCCATAAACTTTGAATTTCCAACAACTTCTTTTGTTTCTGATATATTCAGATATGGATTTTCAAAAAGTCCTACTCTAAAAATATTCTTTAATAATCGAACTGCTGATCTTTCAAAGCGGGCTCTCATAAATGGTTCTCCATATTCTTTGATTCCTATTTCATAAGCGGCTAAAACTGGTTTTTTATCATTATTTCCTCCAAATTGATCTACTCCTGCCATGATCGCTTTGTAATGTCTGTCTACAATCGAAAGATTTTCTACACCCCAAGGTTTTCCTGCAAAGACATTTGGTGTTTTTCCTTCATCTCCTGTAATCAGCCAATCGGTACAAACTACTCCATCGTAACCGTATTTATCTCTTAATAAATCGGTAATAATGTATTTGCTATATCCATTAGCAACATTTTCGTTGTATTTTTTATCCTGATCAAAAGTGATTGTGTAATAAGGCATTACTGCTGATGCTTTACTGGTTTTCCCTTTTAATTTAAACGCTCCATTTACAAAAGGATCTATATGCTGTTGCAAATTATTCCCCGGATATACTGCAAATTTCCCATAAGCCCAATGTCCATCGCGTCCACCTTCTTCGGCTCCACCGCTCGGCCAGTGTTTTACCATGGCATTCACACTCTTGTATCCCCATCCATCTTTGATTTCGTCTTTTCCATATGATGTTTGAAAACCATCGATATAGGCACGTCCCATATCTCTTGTTAATGATGGGCTTTCGCCAAATGTCATCGAAATTCTATACCATCTTGGTTCTGTTCCTAAATCTATTTGTGGTGACAAGGCTGTTGCAATTCCTAATGCACGGTATTCTTTGGCTGCTATTTGTCCAAACTGCTCTACAATTTTTGGATCAAAAGTTGCAGCCATTCCTAAACCGTCTGGCCACATCGAAATTGTTCCTCCTGCTCCTGCATTAAACTCTGAAGTTACAGTTGCTAAATGTCGCGGATCGGTACTGGTATTACTAGGAATTCCTAATCCTATTCCTTCTACAAATGCCTGCATCTTATTGTTCCATAATGCAGCTACTTCTGGACTTTCTACATTTGTAATTAATACATGACGCAAATTATCTTCTTGTAAAAATGCTTTTTGTTGGTCTGCCAGATCATACGCTTTGGCATTACTTTCTGGGAAAACTTTACCATTATATGTTCCTAAATTATATCCCGATACTCCTGCTGGTAATGATTGATGACGGCTATAAAGCATTAATCCTGCAATTTGTTCTACCGTCATTTTTGATGCTAAATCTTTGGCACGCTCATCTGCTGAAAGTCGCCAATCTTCATATTTATCTAATTTTCCGTTTTTATTTAAATCTTTAAATTTTTTTCCGTTTATGGTTAAAATTTTTACTCCTGATTCAGGAGAATATCCTAAATCTGCCCCTTTATTATTTTTAACTATTGTGAAATTTTCCTGCTGGGCATGCATCGTTACGCTTAAAAAGAAAGCTAAACTTATCGTTATGACTGTTTTTTTCATTTATATACTATTTAAAATCTGAAATTTAATGACGCTTCTAATGTAAATGGTCGAATATATGATCCTACCAATAGTTTATCGTAATATGGTGAAGCATCTGTAATTAATTCTGCTCCGTTTATTGTTCCTTTCGCTCCCGTTTGATTTAAGAAGTTTACTGCTGTAAGTCCGATATCGAAATGGTTATTAATTTTATAATTTACTCCTCCAAATGTTTCCCATCTTGGTGCAAAGTATAATGCATTTGTTTGATTTGCATATTGCTTACTGAAATAACGGAAGCTTGCCCATAGTTTAAAATCTTTATAGGTATAACTAGGATCAATTTCCATCAATACTTTTGATATTTCTAATACATTTTTGTCATTATATGAATAGTTGTTTCCAAAAGCTGAAAAATTATAATTTTTATAAACTGGATCCTGGAACGTTATCAAGTAATGAAGATTAAATCCTTCAAATGGCGTTGCCACGATATCTGTAGTCCAACCCAAAGTTTGTATGTCATAAAAAACTGTTGCTACTTCTGACTGGCTTGAGTTTGTTGGATTTACTAAATTAAGTCTTGCCTGATAATTATTTCTTGTTAGATAAGTAGCCTGTGAAACAATACTAAATTTTTCCTGATTAAAATATACTCCAAATGCTCCCAATGGGCTTTTTGTTTTTGCTAAGTTAGGTTCTGCTGCTCCTGAATAACTTTCTAATTGTCCATTTTTTTCGGTATAAGTAAAATCAGCTAGGATTCCTGCACTTTTTATTACTTTATAAACTGCATTTATAGATCCTCCTAAATGAAACCAGTTATTATCAAAATATGTTTTCTGACTTGGATCAAATACAACATTTGGTGTTCTTGGTGTTTGATAATAATCTCCTTTTAATTTGTGATATCTTAAATTTACACCATATGCTACTGTTAAACGATCTGATATTGTCCAGTTATCTGAAAAATAAGCCGATAGTTTATTCTCAAAACCATTATGATACTCTCCTCCTACGTTATAGTTGTAAAATCCACTTGCATCTGTATTTGCTGTTCCTCCTGGAGTATTACGCACTAATTTATCTGGGTTTGCACTTACTGTCTGATTAAAAAACGAACGGCTTGATGTAAACTCATCTACATTATAATAGTATTCCATTAACCCAAATCTCCATTTGTGATTATCAACATTCTTTTTTATTTCAAATCGTGATAAAAAAGTAGTTGTTGGTGTTCCATCTGTGTACATTGCAAGCATTGAGTTCACATTACCTACATATGATTGCCCTGTAGCCTGATAAGTAAAATTATCAGCTGCTGTAGCTTCAAAAATACTTAATGGTATTGTTACTAATTGTGATGCTTTTGCATAACGAAAACGAGTTGAGAAATTAAACTTCCAATCATTTGCTAAGTCATAGTTCCCTAATAAATCAAATGTATGTGAGGTTGATGCAGCATCACTACCTCCCATATCTGCTTTTTTTGACTGTCCTGTAAGTATGTCTTTAAACATGAAAGTTCCATCGTTTACGATATAAGAATCTCGTCCTATTCTAAAACCGTTGTACTCCTCTACTTTACCTCCTTCTTTATATTCAAAAACAGCATAGTTGCTTAAAGATGCTGAGTTAGCATATTTATACAAAAAGCTAATTTCGCCTTTTCCATTGTTGAATTTCTTAGTTATTCCTGCTCGGTAAATTTGTGTCCTATCTGAATAGTTAGCAAATTTTAAATCAAATGAATTCGGATCAAAATTAGCATAGGCTCCCATTGTATACGACCAACCTTTGCTTAATGGTCCTGTAACATTTAAGTCTCCTTTCATCCATCCGAAACTTGATCCCGAAAAATTACCGTTTATTTCTAATTTATCTGTTCCTAATCTTGTATATGAATTAACTGTAAATCCTAAATCACCTGTTGTAATTGCTGCTTCACCAATTTTCAATAAACCCGTTCGTCCTAAACTCTTGCTTTGTCTCCATGTTCTGTTTGGTAACTCTGGCCAGAAATAATAAACTACTGGTAAATCATTTTCCTGAATTGTGATTCCCCCTACTGTTGTTGGTAATCCTATATTCACATCACGCGGCCCTGTATTGTTTGCCGCATTTAACATCACATTTCTGTTTTTTTCTTCTTTGGTGTCGGTTTCTAGAATTTTTGTTTTTGTGGTATCTGTTGCTTTTCGTGATATTTTTTCCTCTTGTGAAAATCCTTCAAAAGCTGGGAAAATTGTCATACAAATTGCTGAAATAATTATTCTTTTCATAAGTTATCTGGTTAATTAAATAAAAGGATTAAATTTCATTGCTTCATTATGAAGCAATATTAATTAGATTTTTTAATATTAGCAAACAATTGAAAGAATAATTATATAAATCGAATTTTTAAGTATAGATAAATCACATATAATTAACAAAAAACTACTATTGTTACATTTTAAAATTTGAATAAAAAAGCACTATCACGTTTGCGTAAAGCCCTGTAAACAGTGAGAAAAATCTTTATACCGTAATTTTTATCAATGTTAAATTCTGAGTTAGATAACAAGTTTTAAGAGCTTGATTTTAAAAAAAAAATGAAAAAAAAATCCAAAAAATTTTTTAAAAGTTGACATATAGATATCAAAAGAGTAAATTTGACCGTAATTATATTCTATGGAGTTTAAAAAAATACTAGAAAAAGATTCTGAAGTGTCATGGGGAAAATATGTTCCTTCACTCTCTATTGATTGTGCTGTTTTCAGTTTTAAAGATTCTTCTCTTCAGGTACTAACCATTAAAATGAAAGATCAGGATGCTTTTGGTCTTCCTGGTGGTTATGTGCAAAAAGATGAAAATATTGACGATGCCGCCATTCGGATTTTAAAAAACAGAACCGGTACCGAAAATATCTATCTCCAACAATTTCACACCTTTGGTAATTTAAACCGTTCCGAAGGTGTTTTTAAAGATTATGATGATAATTTATGGAATAAACAACGATTTATTTCTATAGGCTATTACGCTCTTGCTGAACACTCTAAGGTGAATTTAAATATAGATGATATCTCTACTGCCTGCGAATGGAAATCTATCGATGATTTGCCTCCATTTATGATGGATCACAGAGAAATTTTAGATAAAGCTCTTGTTACTCTACGTGAGCAATTAAGCAATCATCCGATTGGTTATAATCTTCTTCCTGAAAAATTCACCATGCCCGAGCTTCAAAAATTATATGAGATCATCTTGGGTAAAAAGCTTAATCGCGGTAACTTTTATAGAAAAATATTACGTTACGATATTTTAACCAAATTAGATGAATCCCGCAAAGGCGGTGCGCATAAAGCCCCTGATTTATATAGTTTTAATATAGAAGAATACAATAACGCACTGGAAGAAGGCTTTAAAGGGAGTTGGTAACGCAAAGGTTCAGAGTTCCGATAGCTATCGGAACAAAGGTGCAAAGTTTCGGATAGATATTAGAATAAAGGTACAAACGTACAAAAATGCAAAGGATCTGATAGCTATCGGAACTTTGATACTTAATTTTAGAACCTTAGGACTCAGAACTTAAAAAAAATTGTGTCTTACTCTTAGTACCTTTAAAAGAATTTTTCAATCCTCGAACAAAACCAGAGCAAGTAGCTCTATAAACTATCTCGAGTTACTTAATGAGACCCTTCCTCCGTCAGGGTGACAAGATTGGGATTGTTTTACCTAGAAAATTAACCACAAAGTTCAGAAAGCATTATCGCAAAAAGTTACACACGGACAAACAGCCTTTGTTCCGATAGCTATCGGAACTTTGTAACTTAGAACCTCAGAGTCTAAAAAAACCTCAGAACCTTTAAAGAAAAATTAAGCCTTTTTACTATCTCCTATAAAATTCAGAGTTAAATTTATCAAAACAGCTTTAGAAATTCGTATTATCGGAACTTGTATTGCAAGACAAACAGCCATAAATATTGGTATCAGAATTTTTAACGATAATCCATACATCGTATTTAACGCAATGACTGAAAGTACTAAGTGAACAACAATTAGTAGTATTATTGGGTATTTAATCCATGAAGCGGCGGAGTAAAAGTTGGGTTCTATTTTAAAATCCTGACTACAGTGTGAGCAATTTCTATTCATTTTACGAATCTCTTTCACTACGAAAAGTCCGTGATTTGTAAATAAATTGCCTTTGTAGCATTTAGGGCATTTAAGTTTAAAAATAGTATGTAACCTCATTCTTGTATTTATATTATTAGGTATTATTATTGAAAACTCTTATAAATCGTCTCTGCACTTATTTGAAACTTGCATTTCAGTGTCTTTACGAGTGGAAAATTTTAAAATTATTAGAGTCTTTTTTTGATCGAGGGGGAAATTTAACCGCAAAGGGCATGATCTCGATAACTGTCAGAATACGCAATATACGTAAAGATTTAATTTTTCAGGAAAAAAGATGCTATCTTTTAGAAAGATTCTGGATTACTGAAGTTCTGATAACTGTTGGTTATTTCATTCTCTGCCGCTGTTTTAGGCTCGCAGATAAAGCGGATTTACTTTAATTGTCCGCTATTGTTTGTAGGAAACATTTTATTCTTAATTATTGAAGCTTGTGTTTTTACGTCTTGTTTTTGGCATGCAGATAAAGCAGATTTATATTAACTGTTCGCTAATTTATTATTCTTTTATTATTAAAACTTGCACTTTTGCGTTTTATTTTTGGCTCGCAGATAAAGCAGATTTACTTTAATTGTCCGCTAATTTATTATTCTTTTATTATTAAAAATTGCGCTTTTGCGTTTTATTTTTGGCTCGCAGATAGCGCAGATTTATATTAATTTTCCTTTATTGCCCTTAACATCATTAATTGCGAGTATCTTATTTGTGTATAAATAATGAAAGACTGGCATTACTTTCACAATACCAGTCTTTCTAAAACAATACTATTAATAAATTAATCTCTCATGCCTCGGATACAGGCTAAATAATTAGCTGGTATATTGTCCATTACTAAACCTTAAGCTGGGCTATTTTACGCCATCACGTGAAAATTTTAGTTCATATACTAACATGAGCGTAATACCATTATTTTTAAAAACTAAAGCACTATACCAAAACATCTCTCGCTTAAGGCACAGAATCGTATAGTTTATCTAATTGGCTATTTACTAATCTATATTTTTTATCTATTCAGCTAAAACTTATCAAAAATGCCTGCTTTTAATAGATTTTACACATATGAATCTGAGCCACAATGTGTTAAAACAGCAGTGTAGACATAAACAGGCATTTTATTTGTCCATTTACAGCCACTACTACAAACCAAAAAATATAAAAAACTATTCAATTTTATTCTACATTATATTTCATCTGCTAACGATCTATTTTAAAGTTTAAAATAAAACATAGAGGTACGTGCTCCATTAGCTTCATTAGGTGTACTATTAGTACTTCCATTTTTCAGTGTAAGATCAAAAGATTGATCTTTACCATTATTATGACCACGAGCCATTTTAAAAAAAACTCTATCTCCTTTCATTCCTGATACGGTAAGGTTTATTGTATAGGTAATAGATGCACCTTTTCGAGGACTAATGAGTCCCATTTCTGAAATATCTGCTAAAACTGAAGCTGATCCTACTGAAGTATCTGCTTGCTCTTTCCATCCACTAATAAAAAACCATTGTTGTTGTATAGTAGTAATAGCACTAGCGGTAACTCCGTATAACCTAAAAGAAAAAACGTAAGCCCCATCATCAGGTAATTCGATATATTTATCAAAATCTACATCATTTCTATACCAAGTTAGTATGCTTCCGTTTGCTCCAAATTCATTGCCATCTTCTATCTTAACAGAATTCTTAAGTGTGTATTGTAAAGCTTCCGTTTTTGTCTTTCCTCCTACTTCTATATCTCCTAATGATTGATCTTGAAATTTTATTTTAAGATCTTTTATAGAACCCGCGCTAACAGATGATCCAGGCTTCCCCGTGATTTTATAAAATAATGTCCCTGTAGATTATTCTAACTTTCCTGCCTGAAGCTCTAAATACACTTCCTTACTTCCTCCTACAGAACCGCTTGCTAAATATTTAGCTCCACTTGGGTAATAAACACCATTACCACCAGAATAAACCACTGTTAAAATATCATCTATTATTGTTGCTGAATAGCTATTTGATAATAATCTTTGAGAATCTTTAACAAGCCCATCTTTTATAATTGCTTTGCCTGTTTTTGTAGGAGATAATATAACCCATGAATCAACATTCCAATACATATATCCAGGAATGTTAAAATTAGAATCAAGCCCTGTATTATAAACTAAAAGTGATTCTGCAGGGTTTGGTATGGTCGTATTGTCTGTATTACTCGTAAGTGTTACCCGAGGAATCAGTACCCCTTTATTATTTGACTGAATTTCTAGTACAGATGATGCATTTGGATTTTTTGTATTAATACCTGTTTGTCCCCAAGTATTTATTGATAAAAAAAAGCATAAAACTAATACTCTTTTTATGTTTCTTCCGTTTGTAATGTTCTTCATAAAAAATTAATTAAAATAATTATTCTATTTATTCAATATTATAATAAATTCGGAGCGTCTGTTTAATTCATGCTCTTTTTCTGAACACTTTACTCCATTTGTACAATGGTTAATCAGCATTGTTTCTCCAAAACCTTCGCCAGTAACTCTTTCTTTTGCAATACCTGCTTTTACAATATATTCAACTGTAGCCGCCGCTCTTTGTTTTGATAAACGTAAATTGAATTCATCTCTTCCTCTACTGTCTGTGTGTGAATTTACTTGCAATGAAATATTTGGCCTGGCTAATAATAGTGCTACAATTTTATCCAGCTCTGCTTTAGATGATTCTCTTATTTTGGAACCTTCATAATCAAAATAAATAGGATTTAGTTCTAACTTTTTGGTTAAATCATCTCCTTCTTTCAGTATTACTCTCTTATTTGCAACAATAACTTCCATCTCATTATACAAATCAGGAGATATCACTCTTTTTTCTAACTGTTGTAACATAGGGATTGACACTGTTTCTTCTATTAGTCCTACTTTCTTATATACTAATGTATGATTTTGAAATGGCTCAAGTAAAATAGAATATTCACCTTCATTATCAGTATAATAGGTTGCTGTTTTATTAAAATCAGCATCATAAACTTCAATAGTAACATTCGCAATAGGTGCTTTTGTAATACTATCTTTTATTGTACCTGAAATAGTTGGTTTTATATTAAATGAAAAATCTACTGGTCGATTTTCTGTAAAACCGTATAAGTTGTCATTTCCTTGTCGATTTGACGAAAAATATCCTTTTTTAGTTTCTGAATTTATACCATAAGTAAAATCATCGTATGGAGAGTTTACACCATCTCCCAAATTAACAACCTCATAAATACCTGCTTCATTTTTTACTGCTGCAAAAACATCTAGTCCTCCTGATCCTGGATGTCCATCTGATGAAAAGTATAATATCCCTGAAGCATCAACAAAAGGATATGTTTCCCTTCCTAATGTATTGATTTCGTTTCCTAATGGTCTTATATCGCTTACACCATCCGCTTCAGTTATGCTTCCTACATATAAATCTGAATTGCCCATTTCGTTATTCCTATCTGATACAAAATATAATTCTTTATCATCTGGACTTAAAGCAGGATGTCCTGACGAGAATCCATCACTATTTACAGGATAAGGTAATTCTTCTATATCTTTCCATTGATTATCAACATAATGTGCTTTATATATTTTTAAATAATTGATTCCTAGCCTTCTACTTCTTCCTAACTCTCCTCCAATATAATTACTCCCTGTAAAGTACATCGTTTTACCATCTTTTGTTATTACTGGTGTACTGTGATGATACTTTGTATTTACATCTCCTTTTAAAAGTTTAGGATTTGCTAATCCTCCGTCGGGAGTAATAGTTGCCATGTAAATTTTAAAGTACGAATGATTGTCCCAGTTGTTTTTTTGTGTCAATACTGAACTAGAGTTTTTAGCTGTTGCGTACAGTAGTTTATCTTTATCCCAAAAAGTGACTCCAAATTCTGATGAAGGCGAATTGATCGTAATGTCTTTCAGCACATAGCGCCCAGATTGTTCTTTTATTTTGGACAAAAAATTTTCTGGAAGCCAATTATCGCTTATGTCTTTTTTTCCTGTTTTTAAATAATACTTTTTTAGAATAGTAGCCGCTTCAGCATATTGCTCTGCAGTTTTTAATGTTTGTGCATATCTAAAATAATATTCTGGTGCTATATTCCCTTTAGTTTCCATTAGCTTAGCATACCATATTAGTGCTTCTGAGTAATTGGAATTATAATAATAAGAATCGGCTAGTTTAGCATATACAGTTGCTGAAGCATTCCCTTTATTTGCTATTCTTTTGTACAATTTACTTGCTTCTGCAAATGCAAATTGATCATAAGCTTCATTTGCTTTTTGTAATTTTTTATTCCGTACCTGTGTGTAAGCTGTATGTGTTATAGAAAAGAAAAGGAAGGCAAAAACAATGGCTATTTTTTTATAGATCATTTTCATAGATTATCAATTATTAAAAGAATCTTGGTGTTATCATTCTATATTTTGATGTTGGAAACAAATCAAATCGCAAGAAAACTTCATGAGATCCTGAATTGTATTTCCCTATTTTCTGAGTATCAAAATCATATGCATAACCAATATTTAAACCTTGTGAGATTTGAAAACCAGCCATAGCGCTTATAGCTGCATCCCATCTGTAGGCCACTCCCAACGTAAGCTTTTCCTCCAAAAGAAAGTTTGCTGACACATCAACCGCAAGTGGTGATCCGCTTATTGCTTTTATCATCGCTGCAGGCTTAAATTTTACTGCATCTGATAATTCAAACACGTAGCCTCCCATTGCATAAAAATGTTTTTTTCTAGTAGCAGTTGAGATTTTAACATCGTCATAGAATTCTGTTTCCAAAAATCTTGGTACAGATATTCCCGCATACCATTTATTTGAATGTAAATATGCTCCTGCTCCTATGTTTGGAGAAAACTTGTTTTGTATACCTGAGAGTAGGATGTCATTTCCTTCATGAATAGTTAATTTAGTGTGATCGATTTCCCAAAAATTACCCACAGCACTCAATCCAAAAGATAGCTTTACATCCTCTGACAATTGAATTGGATAAGAATAATTAACCGAGACTGCAGTTTCTTTTGTTGGTCCTATTTGATCATTGATAATGGATAATCCTAACCCCTGCCCATCTATACTTATGGGAGCTTGAATAGAAAAACTTCCAGTTTTAGGCGCTCCTTCTAATCCAACCCATTGCGCCCTATAAATTCCCAATATACTTGTAGTACCACTTGTTCCTGTGTATCCTGGATTTATTGTCATGGTATTGTACATATACTGTGTATATTGTGCATCCTGCTGTGCAAAAGATGGAGAAAAACCAGCTAGCAATAACAAAACTATTATTATTTTTTTCATATTATTTTTAATTTTTAAATACTGATTTAAGTAATAATTTTAATTTAGATACTTCTTATTTCAATTTCAAATCAACATAGAATCTATATTTTTAAAATAATCACTTAAAATAGTTTTCAATTTGCACCCAGACAGTGGCATGTTCTAATAATATATCTTGTTTAAAACTCTGATACTTTTTAGTCATTGATTAAAAAAAGGTTATTTGTATTTTAGTTCTAAATCAACATTAAGTCATATATGTTTAAAATAGTTCCCCATATAAGTCATGTAGATTCATCTAAGCGAGATTTTTTAAATATCAATTGAGTTTAAATAAATTAAAACCCTCTACCAATTTTGATTAGTTGTATTCCTAATATTAGAAATACAGATAACCAACTTTTTCTCTAGTAATATCCTCGCTTATTTTATACCTAAGTATATAAAAATAGGTTCCTGTAGATAATTTTTCGCCTTTGCTAATAGTTGCTCTTCCTTCTGAAATTCCTTTAAACCAGTTTCCATCTATACCATATCCTGAAGTTTCAAACACTTTAACTCCCCATCTGTTATAGATTTCCAAGGTGTTATTTGGGTAAATTGATAATCCTTCTATAAAGAAGAAATCATTAATTCCATCCTCGTTAGGTGAAAAACCATTGTAAACAATTACATTTTCTTCTTTAGGTTTAAGTATTTTATTTATTCTAGCAAGTGTAAAAATCCCATCCTGAGTAATTTTGGCTGTTACTGTTTTATTATTAACATCAGTTGCTACATTATAAGATTTCCATTCTTTATCTTTTTCATCCCATCTTACAATTCCAATAGAAGTATTTGCCTGTGTGCTATTAATGATCTCCGCTGGTGTCGTATCTTCATGCCATGAAAGCGTTAATGCAAAATCAATAGCGTCGTCAGTTGAATCAAATTTCCAATACTCTCCAGAATTAATAAATGCAATTGCTTCTTGCTTTTTATTATGTGGATACGCTCCATTCGAATTCTTCTTAAAATATTCACTTGTATAATTCTTATTCTCTTGGTCACTTTGTCCAATAGCCATTGATCTATAGTATCCTCCGTCTCCTATGGGAAACTCAAATTCATTCTTTCCTTTTTGTTCTACATGTCCTAATACATGACTATCATTATTTGTAGTTTCATGAGAAGCATTGGCTTCAAATACAAAGTTTCCTCCATCAGTTTCATTGTCTACTATTCCATAATAAAATTTAGAAACACCGTAAACATTTAAATCTCCAGACAATAAAAAAGCTGGTTGTGCCGACTTGTTTTCAAATCGTACATCGTTTAATTCACTCGGTAATGTTCCTGAAATAATTTGTGCTCCAGTTGTTCCTTTAAAATGGATTAACCCTGTATTTAGTGAGGGGCTAAATGTCACCATTCCGTCATTATTATAATTAGCATATACAGAAAATATGCCGTCGTTAACAACGTCACCAGTAGTAATATTATTAAAATCTCCTACTGTCGAAAACTGTGTTCCAGGCATCATTACTAACTCTCCTGTATTTACTGTTTGTGCATTAAGTTTTCCAGCTGTACATACTGCCAGTATAATTGCACTTATATAAATTTTGGTCATAACTATTATTTTAAATGTTATCCATAAATATGATTTGTTATCATTTTTATACATTAAAAAACACCTCTTTTATCATACTCTAAAAAGAGGTGTTTTTACTTTACCATTTCCTCCATAAGGAAACGATGTAACTTATTTTAATCTTTACTTGTACACTTATAATTGCCTATGCAACTCTGTCTAAAAGCAGAAAGACTTCTTAAATTTTGTATATAGAATGCTTAATACTCGTATAAATTTTAATAAAGAACTGCAATTAAAAATTGCAGTTCTTTAAACTTTTGATTATTGATTATCTTTTTCTGAAATCAATCTTTCTAATTTTTCCAAACGCTCATTCATAGCTTTTGAACTTGCTTTTAATTCCTGAATTTCATTGTTTTTTGCATCAAGTTGTTTGTCTTGCTCAATAACATGCAAATACAATTCTTCGGTTTTTTCTAATAACTGAATTGATAATTCTGAAAGGTTAAATGCATAGCCTTCTGCTGTTTTCTCTAATTGAGTAATTGGTGTTATACCTGGTAAGTGCTTGTTCTTTCTTATATAAGCATCTACTTCAGATAATGACTTAAACTTATATTCTGCTTTTATATCTGAGAAACCTTTAAAATAATCTTCAAAAACATAATCGGCAAAATAACTGTTTACTGTAGTAATAGTACCATTTACTCTAAGCATCTCATTTGGTGCAGCAGATTTTTCTGTAAATCCAATTCCTACCCATCCTTTAGTATAGATGTCTTCTGTATTTAGAGTTGCTCCTTTATTAGTAGTTGTACTAAACCAAGGTTCTTTTACCAATGGAGTAATATCTAATTTATGAGTTGTCTCTTCATTAGTATAATCTAAAGTACCATTTGCAAGTGTATTCACTTCAAGCTTAGTTACTGTTTCTTGAATTTCAACTGGCGCATTTGTCGTCTCATTCGTATAAGTAGCAATTTTATGTCCTGATACAACAGGAGTTATTGTTGTTACTGTTTCAGCGGCTCCTACTAAGTCTGTTAATTTGAACGTTTCAGTCTTTCCTTTCTCATCTTTATACGCTAATGTATGGGCAACATCATCATAAACTAAACTTGTTAAGGTTTCTGAAGCACCAACTAAATCTGTTAATTTAAATGTTTCCGTTTTTCCATCCTCATCTTTATAGGCTAAAGTATGGGCAACATCATCATAAACTAAACTTGTTAAGGTCTCTTTTCCTTTAAGTTGTTCAATTATTGTTGAATTATTAAAAATTGTCGTTGCATTGTTAAGAATATCACTTACTACATCTATCGTAGTTTGTGTGTTATCTTCACTTGTATATTGATACTTACCATCATTAGCAGCATCCTTTACTAATGTTGTTACTGTTTCAGCTGCTCCTACTAGATCTGCTAATTTGAACGTTTCCGTTTTTCCTTTCTCATCTTTATACGCTAATGTATGTGCAACATCATCATAAACTAAACTCGTTAAGGTTTCTGAGGCTCCTACTAAATCTGTTAATTTAAATGTTTCTGTTTTTCCTTTCTCATCTTTATAAGATAAGGTATGGGCAACATCATCATAAACTAAACTTGTTAAGGTTTCTGAAGCACCAACTAGGTCTGTTAATTTGAACGTTTCAGTCTTTCCTTTCTCATCTTTATACGCTAATGTATGGGCAACATCATCATAAACTAAACTTGTTAGGGTTTCTGAAGCACCAACTAAATCTGTTAATTTAAATGTTTCCGTTTTTCCATCCTCATCTTTATAGGCTAAAGTATGGGCAACATCATCATAAACTAAACTTGTTAAGGTCTCTTTTCCTTTAAGTTGTTCAATTATTGTTGAATTATTAAAATTGTCGTTGCATTGTTAAGAATATCACTTACTACATCTATCGTAGTTTGTGTGTTATCTTCACTTGTATATTGATACTTACCATCATTAGCAGCATCCTTTACTAATGTTGTTACTGTTTCAGCTGCTCCTACTAGATCTGCTAATTTGAACGTTTCCGTTTTTCCTTTCTCATCTTTATACGCTAATGTATGTGCAACATCATCATAAACTAAACTCGTTAAGGTTTCTGAGGCTCCTACTAAATCTGTTAATTTAAATGTTTCTGTTTTTCCTTTCTCATCTTTATAAGATAAGGTATGGGCAACATCATCATAAACTAAACTTGTTAAGGTTTCTGAAGCACCAACTAGGTCTGTTAATTTGAACGTTTCAGTCTTTCCTTTCTCATCTTTATACGCTAATGTATGGGCAACATCATCATAAACTAAACTTGTTAGGGTTTCTGAAGCACCAACTAGATCTGTTAATTTAAAGGTTTCCGTTTTTCCATCCTCATCTTTATAGGCTAAAGTATGGGCAACATCATCATAAACTAAACTTGTTAAGGTCTCTTTTCCTTTAAGTTGTTCAATTATTGTTGAATTATTAAAAATTGTCGTTGCATTGTTAAGAATATCACTTACTACATCTATCGTAGTTTGTGTGTTATCTTCACTTGTATATTGATACTTACCATCATTAGCAGCATCCTTTACTAATGTTGTTACTGTTTCAGCTGCTCCTACTAGATCTGCTAATTTGAACGTTTCAGTCTTTCCTTTCTCATCTTTATAAGATAAGGTATGGGCAACATCATCATAAACTAAACTCGTTAAGGTTTCTGAAGCACCAACTAAATCTGTTAATTTAAATGTTTCCGTTTTTCCATCCTCATCTTTATACGCTAAAGTATGTGCAACATCATCATAAACTAAACTTGTTAAGGTCTCTTTTCCTTTAAGTTGTTCAATTATTGTTGAATTATTAAAAATTGTAGTTGCATTGTTAAGAATATCACTTACTACATCTATTGTAGTTTGTGTATTATCTTCACTTGTATATTGATACTTACCATCATTAGCAGCATCTTTTACTAATGTTGTTACTGTTTCAGCTGCTCCTACTAGATCTGTTAATTTAAACGTTTCTGTTTTTCCTTTCTCATCTTTATAAGATAAGGTATGGGCAACATCATCATAAACTAAACTCGTTAAAGTTTCAGCTGCTCCTACTAAGTCTGTTAATTTAAACGTTTCAGTCTTTCCTTTCTCATCTTTATAAGATAAGGTATGGGCAACATCATCATAAACTAAACTCGTTAAGGTTTCTGAAGCACCAACTAGATCTGTTAATTTAAATGTTTCCGTTTTTCCATCCTCATCTTTATAGGCTAAAGTATGAGCAACATCATCATAAACTAAACTTGTTAGAGTTTCTTTTCCTTTAAGTTGTTCAATTATTGTTGAATTATTAAAAATTGTCGTTGCATTGTTAAGAATATCACTTACTACATCTATTGTAGTTTGTGTATTATCTTCACTTGTATATTGATACTTACCATCATTAGCAGCATCTTTTACTAATGTTGTTACTGTTTCAGCTGCTCCTACTAGATCTGCTAATTTGAACGTTTCCGTTTTTCCTTTCTCATCTTTATAAGATAAGGTATGGGCAACATCATCATAAACTAAACTTGTTAAGGTTTCTGAAGCACCAACTAGATCTGTTAATTTAAACGTTTCTGTTTTTCCTTTCTCATCTTTATAAGATAAGGTATGGGCAACATCATCATAAACTAAACTCGTTAAAGTTTCTGCTGCTCCTACTAAGTCTGTTAATTTGAACGTTTCAGTCTTTCCTTTCTCATCTTTATAAGATAAGGTATGGGCAACATCATCATAAACTAAACTCGTTAAGGTTTCTGAAGCACCAACTAGATCTGTTAATTTAAATGTTTCCGTTTTTCCATCCTCATCTTTATAGGCTAAAGTATGAGCAACATCATCATAAACTAAACTTGTTAGAGTTTCTTTTCCTTTAAGTTGTTCAATTATTGTTGAATTATTAAAAATTGTCGTTGCATTGTTAAGAATATCACTTACTACATCTATTGTAGTTTGTGTATTATCTTCACTTGTATATTGATACTTACCATCATTAGCAGCATCTTTTACTAATGTTGTTACTGTTTCAGCTGCTCCTACTAGATCTGCTAATTTGAACGTTTCCGTTTTTCCTTTCTCATCTTTATATGCTAAAGTATGGGCAACATCATCATAAACTAAACTTGTTAAGGTTTCTGAGGCTCCAACTAGATCTGTTAATTTAAACGTTTCTGTTTTTCCTTTCTCATCTTTATAAGATAAGGTATGGGCAACATCATCATAAACTAAACTCGTTAAAGTTTCAGCTGCTCCTACTAAGTCTGTTAATTTAAACGTTTCAGTCTTTCCTTTCTCATCTTTATAAGATAAGGTATGGGCAACATCATCATAAACTAAACTCGTTAAGGTTTCTGAAGCACCAACTAGATCTGTTAATTTAAATGTTTCCGTTTTTCCATCCTCATCTTTATAGGCTAAAGTATGAGCAACATCATCATAAACTAAACTTGTTAGAGTTTCTTTTCCTTTAAGTTGTTCAATTATTGTTGAATTATTAAAAATTGTCGTTGCATTGTTAAGAATATCACTTACTACATCTATTGTAGTTTGTGTATTATCTTCACTTGTATATTGATACTTACCATCATTAGCAGCATCTTTTACTAATGTTGTTACTGTTTCAGCTGCTCCTACTGCTGATTGCAGATCCAGAGCATCACTTACTACTCCATTCACCGTTGTTATCAATTTTGAACCATCTATTAAAGAGGTTCTATTCGAATTTACCGCTAGTGCTGTTTGCTCTGTTCCATTTACTGTTGAAGTAATCGTGTTGCCCGAACTGCTTAGCACGTTTGTGTTTACTATCGCTTTTGCCAAATCAACTGGATCTCCTGTTACTCCATTTACTGTAGTAGTTAGGTTTGAACCATTTAATGTGTTACTTACACTCGTTGCATCTCCCACTAATTCCTTTAACTTAAACTCTTTTGCAGGTCCGCTTTCCGCTTTATAAGTCAAGGTATGTGTATTCTTATCGTAATCTAAACTTGTTAGAGTTTCATTAGCTCTAACTATATCTTGAATATTGATTACTAATGGATTACCATTTTGATCTATATAAGTAAATATATTTGTATTTGGATTAAAAATAACAGTCCCCTCAGATGATGTAATTTCATCAGAAATAACAATTCTGTTCCATTTACCATTAAACCAATAGTAATAACCAGGTGTAACGTTGAATGGAGCAGTACCTGCCACTTTCTGATTAAAGACTAAAAGGCTTTGAGGCAATGAACCATTGGTTTTCACAAAAGATCTAATACTGGTTGTGTTTTCAAGATCTACTCTAGGAATTAAGATCCCTTTATCTGAGGCCATCACATCTAACTGTGATGAACTATTGGGTAAAGGGGTGCCTATACCTACCTGCCCATAAGCAGTAAATCCTCCCAAAATAAGAAGTAAGGAGAGTAATTGATTTTTCATAAATGCTCTTTAAAATTAATAAAAACTAAATACAATTTGTTAGATAATTTGTGAATGTATCACATGGAACCGTTAAAAAATTAAGCACATATTATTTAATAATACACTATCAAAATTTAGATAGGTATTACACACTAACCATAATAATGCTCCATATTGTTATAAAATGTGACTACATTTTATCGATATTTTACAATCCAATTTTGCTACCCAAAAGGCATATCAATAATATGTCTAAAACTGAAATTATCTTATTCAGAATTAAACAAGAGATAACTAATTAAACTTAGTAGGAAACAATGGAACTTGTATGATAGATGGTTACCTACGATACTTTAAGTATATAACTCATCTATAAACAAGAATAAATAAAACTTATAAGACTGGGGCGTCAGTTTTAAAAATGATCCTGTTGATTCAATATTTTATAGTTTATCTTTACAAATACGTTTTTAATACAAACTAGATTATGCAAAGTAGAGGCTAAAAAAACTTAAAATAAAGAAAAACGCTACACACATCTACTCAACCTGAAAAAAAACAACAAAACCCTAACAATCAATAACATATAAATAAAAACAATTAATATTGAGTGAAATTGAGTAGCAAAAAGAAAAGACTCTATATGAAAATTAAACAATAATCAAATTCAAAGTGTAATACCTAAACAAATAAAAAGACACACTTTAAAATAATCATCAAAATAAAATCATCGACACATTAAGAATATCTATTTAAAAAAAGCACTTTTCTTTATTCCACATGCTCCTTATAATTAACAATCTTTGATAAAAAAGACAACTATTTTAAATTTGAATGATTAATAAAAAGGACAATAAACTAATTTAGAATACTAGTTCTTGTTTACTATATGGTATCCCGAAAAAAAGATACTGAATAAAAGATTATACTGAATTGTCACTAAAAGAAAGAATAGGTAAAAAAGAGTAATATTTGAGTTTTTTAAAGCTCGTTTAAATCGTCCAAAAAAAAACAATAATTAAAACAGGAAACTAGTTAATATTAAACCTTTTAACAGTTCATTATCTTGTCTAAAACCTTATATTTTCATTATTTTAAAAAATACAAATAAAACTCTTTCTATTCTATTAATTTAAATATTGTCACTTACAAGTTCTTATCACCATAAACACAAAGAGATATAACTTTTTATGCAAAATTTCCTTTTATAATTTCATTTAATGATGCTTTATTATTAATAGCACAGGCCGGAAGCTGTTTTCTAAGAAGATCTAACTCCTTTTCATTGGTACTAATATTTAAATACTTTAATTTTTTCAACTTACACAAATTATCTATTGTGTTTTTTAACTTCATTGCATTTGTTTCAACTAAATGCAATATACTTATATTGCTTTTTTCTGTAATAAAATCAAGCTCTGGTAAATTTTCATTGCCTGAAATTCTTAGGACATGTAAACCATTTAGTTTTTTTAAAAATTTAAAATCTAAAAAAGCTTTACATTTATCAAACGACAAAGATTTCATACCTTCAATACGTTCAATATTTTCTATGTTAGTCAATCTAGGCGCAAAGCTTATATCTAACGCCTCAAATACGGCACTCTTAGGTAAGACTATTTTACGTGCTTTTTTTGCCACACATACTTTTACTTTGAGTAATTTTTTATCAAGACGTGAGAAATCCAGTATATTACTAGTAGTATCACCAAAAATAGAGAGACCATTATGTATGTCAAAAATTTTATCATACTTAATATTCATGTTATAATCTACTTCAAGTGAACTTAGTCCGTCAGCACTATCAATATATTTTCTTTGCAATAACAATATAAGGGCTCTTACTTCTCTAGAAGACAAATCTTTACTTAATAGAACACTTTCTATTTCTGTAAAACTTTGTATTTCAGGAATATCTTTTAACCAAGCCCTAGTATTATAAATTCCAGCCCCTAGAGGCGCATTACGCAACGTAGCTCGTAAATATTCATTATCCATTTTTTCTGCTTAAATTAAAGTTTATTGTAATTATACCATCATTATGGTTTTATAACTTGAGTATAAAATTTTATACTCCTTAAAAATGGATATTTAAAATATACCATTGTCATTATTAAAATAAGTAAAGGGAGTTCTAAAAATATTGCTCTAATGTTACAGTCTAATAAGTACAAAAAAAATTATTAGAAAGCATTTAGAAGTAATTAAACAATTGGCCCAAACGAATGTATAAGGGATTAAAAGTAATGCACCACACATAATACTAATTATGCTAATATTATTACTCATTTTATAGAAAATCCCGATTCTAAACAGATACTTACCAAATCATTATTCAAATTAATAATATCTATTCCGCCAAAAAATTCTTTATATAGAAACAAATATTATTGATGGAATGACTATATGATTAATTACTATTTTTATTATGATAATCTATTTGTAAGTAAACACGATTTTAAGCAGAGACTGCTCCCATAACAGTCTCTATAATTTATCAGCTCATCCCCCAACAATCTGATAAACGCTTAAAAATCGAGTATAATCATTATATATTTAAAATTGATGTTTAAAAAAGGGGGGACAGAGCAGCTAATCAAAAGCTCTACCCCCTTTTTTTTGTTAATGCTAAACAACCATTAACAATAATCTCAGGTAATCTAAATTATTATTACCAATACAACAGAAGTTCATCGTCTGTTATATTCATTATTTTATAGATTAAAAAATATAAAATAGCTTTACTAAACATCTTAACTGTAGCAAATTGAAGCATTTTATTCTAAAAAAAACACTCACTCGGGTACACTTATCTACTCAGGAGGCACAATTAGACACAAACTACTGATAATCAACAATAAAAGCCATATTTACAACATGAAAAAAGCATAAAAAAAGCTTGTTTTCACAATAGTAAGTAGTGAACGAGTAGGTGCTTATTTTTCAATAGTAGAAATAAAAACGAACAAGTGTCAATTTTAGAAAAAAGAACAAAAAAAAAGGTATCCCTATCAGTACGATAAGAATACCATTGTATTATTTTCATTTATGATATATAAACCTAACCTTACAAATCTGCTATCCAAATACTAATATCATTTTTCCCAGTAAGATTAGCTTTTTTTCTGATTCTGTAAATCCTAGCTTCAACCGATCTAACTGTAACATTAGTATACAAAGCAATGTCTTTAACAGGAAATCCAAGTTTCAAAAAAGCACAAACAATTAACTCCATTTTTGATAAAGTAGGAGCCTCTTGAAGTATTTTATTATAAAAATCTGAATGCGTAGCCTCAAATTTTGACAAGAACATGGAATCGTTATTTTTTGCTAATTCTAAAACTTCATCTAAGCTTGTACCATTTAAGAGTATTGCTTTTTCAAGCATCTCTTTTTTCTTTTGTAGTCTCTGCATTTTTTTAGCAATTTTTCTCTTTTCATTTTTCTTCATTTTATACAAACGTATTGCAAAAACGAGAAAAAGAATTGTAAGCACAGTACTTAAAAAAAGAGCAACAACACCTGTATTTCTAATTTTTTCAACAGTTGAGTATTCCTCCTCAATAAGTTCTTTAACCGTTGCAATTACAGCTTTTTGTTGATTTTTTTGTAAACTATCATTAAGAGAAAAATATTTTTCGAAATAGAACTCTTCCTTATCCTTATTTTTAAGCCTAATATACAGTTGCGAAAGATTCAAATAAATATCACGCTGTAATTCTCTTTTTTTAAGTTTTTTAGCTAAAAAGAGTGCATCTTCATAATATTTTAAAGCTTCATCAAAATTATTTTTTTTAGATTCCAAATTACCTAAGTCTATATAGGCATATAATTTAACTGAATTATAATTTTCTTTTTCTGCCAGTTTAGAAGCATTTATCAAATAAATCCTCGCACTATCATATTGCTTTAATGCAAGATAGCAAGCACCTACATTAGCGCTCGCTAATGACAAATTAATATTCTTAAGTTTGGTGTTTTCTATTTTATTGAATTGATCATAACCTAATCTGAAATATTTTTTTATAGAATCTATTGTCCCAGTACTTCTGTCATAACCTACTGCAATGTCATTATAAAGCAATCCTTTTTGTTTGAAAGCAACATCAGTATTGCTGATTTTTGGCGTAACATTCAATCCTTTTTTTAATTCCAAAAATCCTTGTTTATAAAGCCCGAGACCTATATAACTAATCCCTTTTAATCGATATGCTTCAGAAAGTAACTCATAATCATTTATTTTAGAAGCAAATTCTTCTGATTTTGTAGCTTGTTCTAGCGACTTATCATACTGATTTATATCGTACAAATTTTTTCCAGCGAGCATTGAGCTTACTGCCATTCCTTTTTTGTAACCAAGAATTTCGGAATATTTATAACTTTTTAAACTGTTTTCTATAGCTATGTTAGGGATGCTATCCCCCATTTTTTTTATATTATCGATTATGCTATCAATTTGTTTTTCTGTATACTGTTGACTATAGCCTGTTATTGCTACAAATAGAATTAGTATTTGCAAAAAAAGTTTTTTATTCATATATTATTTATAACATTAAATATTTGACAACCAATCATATAAGTCCTCTTCGGGAGGAACATTTAATTTTTTTCTGAGTCTATATCTTTTAGATTGTACAGCTCGAATAGTACTTTTTGTGTAAGTAGCAATTTCGTTAGTTGAAAAACCTAATTTTAATAATGCACAAAAACGTAATTCACTTGAAACTATTGTAGGTGTAATTTCAATAATTTTATCTATAAACTCTGGATATATTTCTTTAAATTTTGCAAAAAATAGTGGACTTCTTTCTATTACAAGCTGTTTTAAATCCGTTCCTCCTGCCTTTGGATTTGGATTTTGACTTGTGATTTTATCTATCAATTCTTTTTTTATTTTCAACTGATTATCAATACTATTACTTTCTTCTTTTACTTTCACAAATCTTTTTCTATATTTTTTAATGTAAACAAAAGTGATAATAATAATTATAAGAAGTAAAGATAATAATGTAATTATTACCCCTACATTAGTTAGCATTTTTTCATCTTTCTCTTCTAAATAAATTCTCAGTGAATTATATACTGCTTGCTTATGAATTTTAGAAAGACTATCGTTTAGTGTTACATATTTATCCCTATAATATTTTGTACTATCCTGGTCTTTTAGAATACAGTAAATTCTAGAAAGATTATAATAAAGATCATTAATATAAAAAATTCTTTTATTTTCTTTAGCAATTAGTAGCGCCTCTTGAAAACTGTTTTTAGCATCATCATAATTTCCTCTATAAAAATTTACAGATCCCAAACCTGAAACAGATTCAATAGTTATAAAGTCCAATTTAAGTTTTTTAGCAAGTACTACTGCATTTATTAAATAGGGTTCAGCCTTTTCATAGTCCTTTTTTTTAAGATAAAAAGATCCTAAAAAAACATTGGCAAGAGCCATGCATCTATTTTTATGCGGGTTGTCTTCCTCTATATTATCAAAAAAGAAAAAGCTTTTTCTATAATAGTATCCTACAGAATCTTCATCTATTTCATTCTCCTCATGATTCATCGCAATATTTGCATAAATAAAACCTAAGTTCCTATTTCTATCATTTTTATCTTTAATTTTTTCTCCAAATACTATAGATTGCTTTAATATTATAGAAGCAGACTCATAAAATCCTAGCCTAGCGAGGGCTATACCTCGCAATCGTAATGCTTTCGATTTTAAATATGCTGATTCTGAATTTATTGTTATTAGTTTATCTGCTTCTGTAGCATAATACAATGCCAATTTATTGTCTTTACTTCTTGTATAACTCTCACTCAAAAAAAGCTCTGCCTCTATAATCCCTTTTTTATAATCGAGTTCCTTGGCTAAAGAAATAACCTTGATCGCTTCTAATTGAGATTTAAGTGGTGATTCATTTTCTATATTGATGGCATGCTCTAATAAACTATCAATTTTTTTGATAGTATTTTGAGAAATGCCAATATTATATGAACACAATAAAATGAAAAGCAATACTCTCTTCATAAATTTATTTTTTAAAATTAGTTTATAGGAAGACTACAAGCATGACTTTAAAAGCTGACTTACGTCACTTTTAAATCATGTCTTCCTTTATTTGTGGGAGAAATGTTAATATTATTTTATTATGTAAACCGAAAATTAAAACTCGTAAAATATAGCGGATTATTTCTCTGTTTTTATGACAAAATATAATTTTAAAAATTAGAATCTCAAAAATGGGAGGATGAGATAAATCAAAATTATTTCTGCAAATATAATTAATAACATTCCATATTGTTATTATGTTTGTTTTTTTTTAAGAAAAAACGGCCTTTGAAAAAAACACCAGATTAGTTTGTATGAAGTTAATATAGAGACTATCAATGGTAGTTCTCACTTATGAATTCGCAATAAGTTAATTAATTCTTGGTCAGAGTATATAACAAGTATATTCACCAAATAGATCATCAAAAAATTTAAAATTCTTGTATGCATCAAATGAAAATTGAGACTTAAAAAGAAAAATAGTGATAAATGAAAAAGTTATAATAATAAAAAAAGATATCACTTAAATACACACTCATGTGCATAAAAGTAATATCTCTAATTTTAATCGTATAGTAAGCTAAAGTCTAAAAAAAATAGAAACCTTTTTACTATAAAGCATAAACCTAACAATCCAACTACAATAATTGTTCTATGATTAAATAAGTACCAATACTAGAATTTGTTGGAGCTCCTGCCACAATCGTTTTTCTATTGTTAGGAGGTCCGAATGCTTTTAAACGAACTGTAACAACCGTTTCTGAAGTATCAAAAACTGCTATTGGATTCGTCACTCCACCATCTTCAAATGTTTCTGTAGAAGACTCTACAAACCCCCTTGTTGATAGCACCATTTTATTTGAAGGGGTAGCTACAAAGGAACTCGTTATATAAGTAGCTACACCTCCTCCCCATCCAGAGAATGCGCCAACACCAATCATTCCTGTAACTTTAAAGATATATCCTTTCGGTAAAATTATTTCTGTTTGATCTAAACTAAGCTGTACATTAGAATAATTTAACCCTTCAATAATTCCCCAGCGAATATTTTTGGGATTACTATATGTTATATCTTCGGCACCACCTTTATTAATCAAAACATAAGTTCTATTTTCTATCGATTTAGGAGGATTTATGTTTTCCCATAATGCTGTGCGATGTGAATAATAATAAATTCCAGGAATAGTAATTTTTTGAGTTTTTCCATCAAGCAACTGCTGTGTTAAGGCTCGTGTTACATGTACCATTGCTCCATCTTGCTCCTGATTATATAAATAATCCATAGCTTTTAATTCATCCCCAGTTATTTTAGGAAGTAGCAAGCCACAAGCCTTAGTATTATCTAAATGTTTTATTTCCATTGTTGCATTTGGCACTTTGGTATTTATTCCAATTTGTGCATTCATAGTATAGAATGCAACTAACAATAAAAAAACAACTGACTTTTTGCACATAATCTTTTAATTTAATTTATGTGCAAGCTATTGCTAACCATTTAAAATAAAATTATCATATGATAAATAATGAATATACTTTCCATCTATGTTAAGTAACCGTATTAATAAAGAATCTCAATTCAGTTCTCATTTCTGATTTTATTTTAGAGGAATCAAATAATAAGATGTCTTCTATTTTTTCTAACTTTGATTTAATATCTTGATTTAATGTAGAAACTATCAATGGTACTCCTCTCTTGTATATCCGTAATAAATCAATTAATTCTTGGTCTGAGTATACAACAAATAACATAAAAGTATATTCATCTAATACATCATCAAAATTTTTAAAATTCTTGTATACATCGAATGAAAAATGATCTTTAAATTCGTATTTCAAAAATCTCGAAAAATAATTTTGACTATCATATATCAATCCTTTTTTTTATTTTCCATAACTGTATTTTTTAATTGCTATTACAATTATATGTCTGTTTTAAGTTTTCCTTTCCAAACATCATTTCCTAAACTCTAACTCTTTTTTCTATAAATTACGTATGCAAAAAATTCAATACCTCCATATTTAATTTTAGGGTTGTGATTAATTATTTTTTTTATCAAATTCTTCTATCTATCTCTGCCTTTATTGTATAACTCTTGAGAGTAAATACAAAAAGGAAGGGGGAAATTTCATTTATTAAATGATTTCTATATTAAAATTCTGAAGATTGGGGTACTTAATAAAATTGTTTCGGCATATAAGGAATAGCGTACGTATATTTACATTTATCAACCATGGCTACAAAATTAATGTAACACAATCAATAACAAGTAATAACATCCTACGCACATCTACTCAAAATAAATGAAAAAGGCTTTTTTATGACCACATTAACACTTCGATTGAGAATAGTTTGACAAACATATTGCTGTTTAGACAACAAGAGCCTACAACAACCTAATAATATCTACTCGCTCTACTAATACACACGAATTATAAACTGATTACTACTTTTACTTTTTGTTTATGAATAAACAAAACACTTTGAAAAATCATTAGGCTTAAAATCATTTAATCAGGCAATTGAGTTATCATTATATAATTACCATTACTGGTATCATTACCCTCTATTAGTGTCTTTCCAACATAATTTCCTGCTTGTCCACGCCCTAGATAAATAGTCCAATCAGTATCATTACCAATTATTGCTATACTCGAGATGTTAATTCCATGATTAGAAATAGTTCCTCCCATTGCAACTTGATTTTTATGAATACGCCCTCCCTGTCCTGGGAAATCAACAAAATAACTATGTACATTTGTTCCTGATGGTGAATCTGGAGCCAATAAAGACAATGCTAGCTCTATTTTGTACTTACCTGGTTTCAATTTTATTTTACTAGTTGGTTCATCAAAGCTCACCTTACTTTTAATAGAACTTGCTAATAATTTAGCTTTCATTACTGATGTTGATCCAATTGAACCTCCTAATATATCCTGATTTGTATTTATTTTAAAAATAGCCGACGGAGCAGGAATTGAAATAGGCAACTTATCTGGATCTACCCAAACAATATCTCCTTGTGCATTAGTAGCCATGGCTAATTTTCCATTCGTTGGTAAAGAGCCATCAGCCCCTTTTTTTATTGTTAATAACTCTGTATCAGTTTTTTTAGCGTTTGTAATATTGTTATTTGCTAAATTAAGTACCTGATTTGCTGTATGATTCCCTAAGTTATCTACTGATGATTTTACCCATTCACTTCCTGTATGATAATATACACCAGGAGTCACATTATTAGGCACAACGCCAGCTGTAGCGGTATTATATACTGTCATCCCGGCCGTTACTGCACTTAGTGGTGCAGCGACATTTGTTGCTGTAAGAGCAACTCTTGGTAACAGCAAGCCTTTATTATTTATGCTACTTGTAACCTCCAAAGCAGCACTTTCATGCGGTGTATTGGTTCCTAATCCTACATTTCCTTTATCATCTACATTAATACGTCTGTTACCATCTCCATCAGCAATGATAATATTATTAGATAATGGGATTGGTGCATCTGTTTTTTTTGCTCTTATATCTACATTTGCACCAATAATTGTATTTGCTTTTCCCTGAGAAATCCCATTAGCTGTTTTATATCCTATGAATGTATTGTTACTAGCCGAAGAATGCCAAGAAAAACTAGCTCCTATCTCAGTTCCAAAAGCACTATTACCATTCCCAGTAATAAAGTTCGTTAGCGATTTATTTCCTATTACTACATTTTCATTTCCTGTAGAATTATTTAATAATGTATTACTTCCAATTCCGATATTTCCAGACCCCAATGTATTTGCCATCAATGTATTTGATCCTACAGCAATATTAAAATTACCTTCTGTATTAGAATAAAGTGCTGCTGCACCTATAGCATTATTTCCTTCACCTGTACTATTTGCTGTTAATGCTAATGTTCCAACTGCCACATTTACCTGCCCTGTAGTGTTTGCCGTAAGGGTTTTTGCTCCAAAAGCAGTATTATAATTATCTGCTGTCACTGATAGTAGTGCTTCACTACCAAAAGCAGTAGAAAGCGGTTTTATTAATCCTGCTTGTATCTTATTTCTTTTAAAAATTAAATCGTTATCATCTGTAGTTCCTATAAAATTTGTACCAGGAATTGTACCTGAGTTTCCCGTTAACTCCCATCCTGAACTTGGTGTTGAGGCATCTGTTACTCTTATCCACTT
Source organism: Flavobacterium sp. 140616W15 (assembly GCF_003668995.1). Taxonomy (NCBI): domain Bacteria; kingdom Pseudomonadati; phylum Bacteroidota; class Flavobacteriia; order Flavobacteriales; family Flavobacteriaceae; genus Flavobacterium; species Flavobacterium sp. 140616W15. The sequence goes on along the minus strand of NZ_CP033068.1, from coordinate 1,438,494 downwards.
AAAAACCTCAGCATTCCAATAATAATAACCTGGAGTAACATCGCCAACAGTGGCAGTATTGTAAATCATTAACGAATTAGCAGGTGACGGTATTCTGATAACATCGGTAGTTCCTGTAAGAGGAACTCTAGGCATTAACAAACCTTTTCTAGTATTCGTAACATCCAGTGCAGCCGATGCATCGGGTGTATTCGTTCCTAACCCAACATTTCCTTTATCATCTACATTGATACGTCTGTTACCTGACCCATCCGCTATGATAATGTTATTAGAGAGTGAAGAGGACAAATACTTTATACGTGAACCTATTATCGTATTATTTTTACCACTTACAAATCCTTGATTGGTATAATTATCATTAGAACCAATTATAGTATTAAATCCGTCTGAATTGTCTGTTGTATTAAAATTAGCACCCGCACCACTTCCAATCGCAATATTATAATTTCCCGTTGTGTTTTGACCAAGTGCACCTGATCCCAAAGCCACATTATTAGTCCCTTTTGTAAGGTTATACAATGAATGCATTCCTATAGCCACATTATACGTTCCTTCAGAAAAATTATTGAGGACTCCATACCCCATAGCCGTATTATACTCCCCAACGATACTATTTCCCATTGCTAAATATCCAAAAGCACTATTCCCTTTACCATTTATATTCTTTTGCAATGCTTTGGAGCCTACAGCAGTATTTTCACTACCTGTAGTATTATTTTCCATCGCCGAATAGCCAAAAGCACTATTAGAATTATTGATTGTATTATTTTGCAATGCCCCAAAACCCGTAGCAGTATTAAAATTACCTGAAGTATTTTTTTCAAGAACTTTATTACCTATAGCTGTATTATAATTACCTGCCCATTCATTAATAGGAGGATTAATTAACGAACTCTGCCCAAAAGAAGTGTTTGTAGCTCCTAGCCTACCTGCTTGGGTATTATATCTCTTAAAAATTAAATCGTTATTATCTGTAGTCCCTATGAAATTAGTACCTGGAACCGTACCTGTATTTCCCGTTAAACTCCATCCTGAAAAAGAATCCATTACTCTTACCCATTGGGATCCGTTATGATAATATTGTCCAGGAGTTACGTTGTTTGGAGCTATTCCTGCAGTAGCAGTATTATAAACTATCATTCCTGCTGTCACTGCACTTAAAGGTGCTGTAGCTGTAGCCGATGTAAGGGCAACTCTGGGCAAAAGCACTCCTTTATTAGTACTGTTTATTTCTAATGCTGCCGCTTGATGCGGAGAATTAGTTCCTAATCCTACATTACCAAGTTCATTTACATTAATACGGCGATTGCCTTCGCCATCGGCTATGATAATGTTATTAGAAAATGAAGTATTTGACGGATACCTTATTCGAGAACCTAATATCGTATTATTTTTACCACCATAAAATCCTTGGATTAAATGATTATCATAAGACCCAACTATTGTATTAAATCCATCTGAGTTGTCTCCATTCATAAAGGCAAAACCAGCACCACTACCAATAGCAATATTATAGTTTCCAGCTGTAATCTGACCAAGTGTTAACGCTCCCAAGGCCACATTATGAATCCCTTTCGTAAGTCTAGCTAGTGACGACTTTCCTATTCCTGTATTATAACCTCCATCAGCTAATTTTTCAAGAGCCATGGCTCCAAAAGCGGTGTTACCAGCTCCATTTGTGTTCTTTTGTAACGCGCCGAAACCGACAGCTGTATTATAAATACCTATATTCAGTTCGAGAGCTTTACTTCCTATAGCAGTGTTATTAATACCTATAGAATTCATTAGTGAACTTTTTCCAAAAGAGGTATTCGAATCTCCTAACCTACCGGCTTGTATATTACTTCTTTTAAAAATTAAATCTTTATTGTCTGTAGTACCTATAAAATTAGTACCTGGATCAGTTCCGGAGTTTCCTTTTAATCCCCAGCCTTCCCAATTCGAATCTAGTAACCGTATCCATTTTTTGTTTGCAGTGTTCCAGTAATAATATCCCGGAGTTACATCGTTAGTGGTTGCCGTATTGTAAACTGTTAAAGAATTTGCGGCCGAAGGTATTGTTACGGTATCTGTAGTTCCTGTAAGTGCTACTCGCGATAACAAAACCCCTTTATTAGGGAGTTTAACATCTAAAGCCGATGAGGCATCAGGAGCTTTTGTTCCTATTCCTGTTTGAGCATAGGAATTATATCCGATAAAAGCTAAGAGTATAATATACTTTTTCATAAATTTTAAAAAATAAAACTATACCTTAACTAAAAAAGAAATTAGTTAAGGCATTATGATACAATGGGTGATAATTATAATTTTTTATTGGAGAGTAGTAGTATACTTAATCATACTGGCGCGCAAACATAACCCTATTCTATCAACAAGTAGCGATAAGTACCTACGCACATCTACTCACATAAGAAAGAATCTTTGATTTATGATTTTATTAACGCGCAGTTAAACAGCAATTTACGTAAAACAAAAAAAACTTGCATTAATAAAAAATGAGGAAAGACTTTTTATCATAATATTTCGATCTCTCATCTCTTATTTTCTAACACTTCAATTCTTTGTTTCAATTCTTTATTTTCTGCAGACAATTCTTGCATGGCTTTAATCATTGGTGCAATTAAATCGGTATAACGAACGGAGAGCATCTTATCTGCACTATTGTCTTCCTGCACAATCCCAGCATCCTTGTAGTTTACTGCTTCAAGTGTTTGCTGTAATTCCTGAGCGATTACCCCCATTCTTTTGTTTTTAGTTCATTATTTTTACGGACGTATTCTACGGGATGGAGTTTATTTACAAAATCTAATCCTAATGGTATCGTTTTGATATCTTCTTTTAATCGTCTATCAGACGTTGTTGTAAATGGCACCTGACCTGCTATTGTTGTAATTGCTGCATTTCCTAATTGTATGGTATTGGATGAACTTACCCTTGCCCCATTTCCAATTGTGGTTGTATTGGTAAGATTATCTGAAGCAGTCCCAGAATTATAGCCGATAGCTGTATTTCCAGATCCTGAAACATTATTAAAAAGTGCACTATGTCCCATAGCTACATTATTACTTGATATATTCTTACTAAGTGCAAGCACTCCGTTCGCTACATTATTATTTCCTGTATTATTTACTGCTAGGGCCTGAAAACCAATTGCTGTATTATCACTACCTTTTGTATTATTTTTTAACACCTCTGATCCAATAGCTACATTTTGCGTACCTTCATAATTTAACGATAAACTATTTGAACCTACAGCAACATTGTCATGTCCTGATACTTCCCCAGAAGTATTACCATGAAGACTATTGTACCCAATGGCTGTATTCCAGCGTCCAGAATAGCTCCCTGAAGGAGTACCTTTATACGAATTCACCCCAAGTGAAGTATTATAAGTCTGAAGTGCTAATAGACCAGCAGATACATTCCCTCTTTTAAACACTACATCAGCATTATCTGTAGTCCCTATAAAATTAGTTTCAGAACTTGTACCCGAGTTACCAGATGTGTTCCAGGCATTGTCTGATGATGCCAGAATACTCCATTTAGTGCCATTCCAATAGTAATAACCTGGAGCCACAGTTGTCATTCCAGTTCCATCAGCAGCTGTATTATAAACTAGCAAACCAGCCGCTGGATTGGTAATAGTTGTGTTATCTGTCGTTGATTTTAAGGTAATACGCGGAGGAAGAAAGCCTTTATTTGTGGCACTTAATTCTAATACAGCCGAATTGTCTGGTGCTGGAACATTAATTCCAATACTGGCATTTACTCCCGATCTATTTATATTCACTCCATAAATGCTATTCCCGATGTTCAGTTGGTAACTTCCTGCTGTATTGGTCGGTTTGGTATCTGATCCTAAAAAAATATTTTTATTTCCTGAAGTAAGCATAGTTCCCGCATTGCTCCCCACACCTACATTATCGTCAGATATATAGGCACCAGTCGCTTTTAGATTTAACAATGCTCTATTTCCTATTGCTGTATTAGTGTTTCCATTGGTATTATCAAATAACGCATTATATCCAATAGCCGTATTGTTATAGCCACTAATAATATTGTATCCAGCGTCACTTCCAATAGCGGTATTGGCAATAGCTTCAACTCCACTATACAATGAATTATACCCAACACTGGTATTCATCCGACCTTTTACGATTTTTAAGGAAGAATTACTACCTACTGCTGTATTAGATTCGCCTGAGATTACACTACTTAATGCCAAGCTTCCTATTCCAGTATTGAATGAAGTACTATTTGAATTTAATGCGTAGTACCCTAACGCCGTATTACTATTTCCTGAACTATTCCTATTAAGCGCATTAGAACCAATACCAACATTCCTAATTCCTGCTCTTACATTCTGTAAAGCTTGTTCTCCAAATGAAATATTTGTTTGAGCCAACATCCCTATTTGTACTTTGTTACGTTTAAATATAATATTGTTATCATCTGTAGTTCCTATAAAATCAGTAGCAGGATTGGTTGCTGAATTCCCTTTTAGCCCCCATCCTCCTGAACTTGAATCCATTAAGCGAATCCATTTTGAAGCAGTTGTATTCCAGTAATAATACCCTGGCATAACATCGCCAGCAGTTGCCGTATTATAAACTGTTAAAGAATTTGCAGCTGAGGGTATTGTAGTAACATCTGTAGTGCTTGTAAGTGACACACGCGAAAGTAAAACTCCTTTATTAGGCAGTTTAACATCTAAAGCCGATGACTCATCTGGAGTTTTTGTTCCTATTCCTATTTGAGCATATGAACTATAACCAATAAAGGCAAGAACAAAGAGAAAAATATATTTTTTCATGAACTTAAAATTAAAATCAACAATTTACTCTTCAAAAGAGTAAATCACTGGGGGGATAAAACAATTGTAGCTCTAGTTTGAAAAACAGACAGGTTTATACTATCTCATGACTACAGGGTACAAAACTATCACTATCCTTACAATAAGTAATACTATCAGGCTACGCACATCTACTCAGAATAAATAAAAAGCCTTTATTTGTGAACTCGTTAACACTTAAAAGACGGTAGCATGCTTTTTAGATTTTTCTTCTTACTTTTTAAAAACAAAAAAACCTTTGCTCATTTTTCATGATATAAAGGGCTTTTAAAGATAAAGTAACTCTTAGTTTATTTATCACATTAACTTACAATGTACCAGATTATTAAACACCCAATGTCTTTGATTAAACTTTTTTGACCATCTCCTTTCTAATAAAATTCTAATTTTTTCTAAAACATCTCTAACGGCATTTTCTAGAGAGCCACACTAATTTTGCGCCATGGTTACGAATTACTTGTTTATCAATCAATTCAAACTATTAGGAGTACTATAATCATTAACGCAATTCTCTTATTCCTAAAATAGATAATAATAACGCCAATTAGAATTGGCAAATAGTATTTAGCACATAGAGACATCAAATTATAATTTAAGGTGGTTCTAGAAAATTATATTTTTTTCGCACAGCCTTATGTGATTTTTTTTGAATAAAACATCTTTTAAAGACTATGTGAATTATGGATCTATGTGTTAAATCAATTAAAAAGAAAAGGAGGTTTATTATGATTACAACTTATGAATTCACAACACGTATAGTACTTGCATCACTGCTGGGAGCAGCAATAGGTATTGAACGTCAATGGCGACAAAAAAATGCTGGGCTGCGTACAAATACATTAGTTTCATTAGGATCTACTGCTTTTATACTACTCTCTGTTTCTTTGGGTGATGGTGCAGATCCTAGCAGAGTTGCCGCACAAATTGTCTCAGGAATCGGTTTTCTGGGAGCTGGAGTAATCATGAAAGACGGACTAAGTGTACAGGGATTAAATACAGCAGCAACCATTTGGTGCTCAGCAGCGGTAGGTACACTTGTAGGCATAGGTTTATTTACAGAAGCCATAATCGTAAGTATTGCTGTAATGATTACACATTTACTGCTTCGTCCTGTAGGTTTAAAACTGAACCGTTTGCAATCTATAAAGTCTCTTAATACTCCTACCGATTACCTATTTACTATAAAATGCAAGGCAGAAGTCGAAAACCATCTTCGGGTAATGTTAATGCAAAGTTTAGGCAATGAAGAAACAATATTATTAAAATCATTAACAAGCGATGATGGTGATAATCCATCAATAGCTCTTATAACAGCCGAAATAAAAGCAATTACGCCACAGGATAGTTTAATGGAAAAAGTAGCCAGCCGATTGACCATTGAAGAAAAAGTCATGAAGGTGAGCTGGGAAATTATGGGAACTCAAACTGAACTATAATCCTAACTGTCCACATCGATAAACGCATTAGAAATTGATACTATTTATAATGAGTAATCTGAATTTTTTTTAATCTATACTTAAAACCACTAAAATGAGCGTAAAAGATAAAATAAAGCATCCTTTTTATTCCTTAACCAATAGCAATGGAATGAATGAAGGCACTACAACTAAATTACGTAATGCTTCCAGAAACGACCATAATTTTGTTTATGCAATGTTAGAAAGCTCTGAAATTGGACTTACAAAACTAACCTCTGATGAACGTCTTAAAAAATTTGGTTTGAATGAAGTACAGCACGATAAAGCTCCTTCATGGTTAAGTCAGTTGATTAAAGCATTTATAAACCCATTTATTTTTATACTGCTCGTTATTGCCATAATCTCATTTATTGTTGATATCTGGATGGCTGAACCAGGTGAAAGTGATTATAAGACTGTAATCATGGTAGCCGGAATGGTTCTCTTTAGTGCATTACTACGATTTTTTCAAGAATACAGAAGCAATCAGGCTGCTGAGAAATTGAAAAGTATGGTAAAAACTACCGCTACCGTTTTAAGAAAATTCATTGGCAAAAGAGAAATAGCTATGACAGAGCTAGTTCCCGGAGACATTCTCTTTTTGTCAGCAGGAGATATGATACCAGCAGACTGCCGTATCATGAAATGTAAAGATCTATTTGTGAGTGAATCTATGCTTACTGGTGAAGCACTGCCTGTAGAAAAAAATGCCCTCCCGATACGTGATGCAGATACAAAACAGCCTATAGAGCTCAACAATCTTTGTTTTATGGGAACCAATGTTGTTAGTGGTACTGCCAAGGCAATAGTTGTTGTTACTGGAAATCGCACCTATTTTGGAAGCATTAGCAAAACTATTACAGGAAATAGACCCGAAACCTCTTTTGACATAGGCATAAACAAAGTAAGCTACTTACTTATTCGTTTTATGCTCGTTATGGTTCCTATCATCTTTTTAATCAATGGATTTTTAAAAGGAGACTGGATGCAGGCTCTTTTGTTTGCAATAGCTGTAGCAGTAGGTTTAACTCCCGAAATGCTACCAATGATTGTAACTGCCAATCTTGCTAAGGGTGCAATGAATATGAGTAAACATAAAGTAATCGTAAAACGATTAAACGCTATCCAAAATATTGGTGCGATGGATATTCTTTGTACCGACAAAACTGGTACGCTAACATTAGATAAAATTGTTTTAGAAAAACATTTAAATGCTTACGGTGACGAAGATGATGAAGTATTAAAATGGGCTTATCTCAATAGTTTTCATCAAACAGGATTAAAAAACATACTCGACAAAGCCGTTCTGGAACATATTGAGCTACATGATTATCTAAAAGTAGAAGAACACTTTATGAAAGTAGATGAAATCCCTTTTGATTTTGAACGCAGACGTATGTCGGTTATTCTTAAAATGCGAAACGGGAATCACTTATTAATTTGTAAAGGAGCAGTCGAAGAAATTCTGGATTTGTGCTCTCATAGCTTCGATCCAGGCGAAAACAAAGAGTTACATCTTGAGAATGACAAAATAATACTGATGGATGAGAAAATGCGAAACAAAGTTTTGCAGACCTCCAAAAAAATGAATGAAGAGGGATTAAGAGTATTGTTAGTTGCCATTAGGGAATTTGACGGAAAACATCCGCTTACCTATTCTGTAGATGATGAACTGCAACTTACGCTAACTGGCTTTATTGGTTTTCTTGATCCAGCAAAACCATCGGCACAACCAAGCATAGCAGCGCTTCAGGAATTAGGAGTAACCGTTAAAGTTGTAACAGGTGATAATGAAATCGTCACTAAAAAGATATGCAATGATGTTGGTATTCCTGTAAAAAATATTGTGTTAGGTACCGAGTTGGAATCTATGACAGAAGAAGAACTAACTCAAAGAATAGATGACGTTTCGATTTTTGCGAAGCTAAGTCCTTTACAGAAAGTAAGAGTTGTAAAAGCATTACGAGCAAAAGGACATACTGTTGGCTTTATGGGTGATGGTATCAATGATGCAGCAGCTCTTAAAGAAGCAGATGTAGGTATAAGTGTAGATACTGCCGTAGATATTGCCAAAGAAAGCGCCGATATAATACTATTAGAAAAAGATTTAATGGTGCTGCGTAAAGGAGTTATTTACGGACGAAGAACCTTTGGAAATATCATTAAATACATAAAAATGACAGCCAGCAGTAACTTCGGAAATATGTTTAGTATGCTAGGTGCAAGTGCCTTCCTACCCTTCTTACCAATGCTTCCTGTACAATTATTAACACAAAATCTATTATACGATATATCACAAACAACCATTCCTTGGGACAAAATGGATGAAGATTTCTTAAAGGAACCAAAAAAATGGGATGCTTCTAGCATACAGCGTTTTATGTTTTTTATTGGTCCAATCAGTTCCATTTTTGACTTTGCAACATTTGCTTTGATGTTCTTCTATTTCAAAGCCAATAGTCCAGAGCTGCAATCGTTCTTTCAAACAGGCTGGTTTATAGAAGGTTTACTTTCTCAAACATTAATTATACATATGATACGGACTAAAAAAATTCCATTCATACAAAGTTGGGCTACAGCACCAGTATTGGCATTAACAACAATAATAATGCTTGTAGGTATCGCTATTCCGTTCTCGCCATTAGCACCGATGTTAAAAATGCAACCGCTCCCTTTAAGCTATTTCCCTTGGTTATTTGGAATACTGACTTGCTATTGCTTATTAACACAATATGTTAAGACATGGTTTATTAAAAAATTTAATCAATGGTTATAATATTAAAACAACATGAAACTAAATACTAAAAACAATTACAGATTCGACACACCAAGAATCATCAATCAAAAAAAGCAATACCGAAACCTTTTAGTAACGCTAATTACTGCAACAGCTTTAACAGCTTGCGGTGGTAAAGAAGAAACGACAGATAAACAAAATTACACTTTGCAAAATGATACCATTGTAGTTCCTGCGACATCTACAATTAGTCCGAAATTAAAATTAGAAACGGTTACAAATGAGCCGTTTCAATTAGAATTAATAACAGCAGGTACTGTAAAAGCGATTCCTAACTTTTATGCCGAAATTGCTCCTCCATTTTCTGGAAGAGTTACCAAAGTGTATTTAAAACTAGGGATGAAAACTCAGGTAGGAACACCACTTTTTGAAATGGTCTCACCAGATTTTATTGATGCACAAAAAAACTTCTTTCAGGCAAAATCAACTTTTCAAATCGCTAAACTTTCTCTAAAACGTCAGCAGGATTTAAAAACTAATGGTGTAGGATCTCAAAAAGATCTGGAAGAAGCAGAAACAAACTTTGAAATCAATGAAAAAGAATACCAAAATGCAATTGCAAGCTTAAAAATATTTGGAGTAAATGTAAACAAGCTTGTTTTTGGTCAACCACTTATTATCACCTCTCCTGTTGCTGGAGAAGTAATAACAAATGAAGTCGTATTAGGACAATACATCAAAGAAGATGACTCGCCTAAAGCTATAGTAGCCGATTTAAAAAAGGTATGGATTGCCGGGCAGGTTAAAGAAAAAGACGTTCGTTTTATTAAGAAACTAGATGGTGCCGAGATTCAGCTAGCTTCCTATCCTGATAAAAAAATTACTGGAAAAATTTACCATGTCAATGAAATAGTTGATGAGGATACACGAAGCGTACAAGTCTTAATAGAATGCACTAATGAAGACCATACACTAAAACCGGGTATGTATGTAACTGTAAAATTCATAGACACTCCCGAAAATACACTGTTTGTTCCTGCCAAAGCAGTCTTACAATATAACGACAGCAGTTTTGTACTTGTTCAACTAGAAAAAGGAAAATATGTTAGACGTTATGTAGAAACGGGAATTTCCAGCAACGGAAAAATAGCAATACTATCTGGACTAAAAGCAAATGAAATAATCATAAGCGAAGGGGCTTTTTATCTACTTGAAGCGAAGTAAAAACAAAGAGGTTCTGAGTGGCAAAGGGACAAAGGTTTTTCTCAATATTGTCATTTCGACGAAGGAGAAATCTTCGCGAGAAACTCCATAATCATTGTCGAGCTACTTGATGAGATTTACTACGTCTGTTTGCTATCGCTCGGGTCTCCTTCACCGAAATGACAAACAAAACGAGAAATCAATAATAAAACACTTACTATCAAACAATTACCATCTTTCAAGCTCGCTCTGAACCTTTGAACCTCTGAGCCTTTGAACCTTTGCAACTCTGACTCTTAACAAGAAAAAAAATGAAACAAAATATATTTCAAACAACAATAGCAAAACGCTGGTTAATTCTGACGTTATTTTTACTTCTTTCAGTATTTGGCTATTATTCATGGACAAAGCTTTCGGTAGAAGCCTATCCAGATATTGGCGATGTAACCTCGCAAGTAGTAACACAAGTCTCAGGTTTAGCAGCCGAAGAGATAGAACAACAAATCACTATTCCGATAGAACGTGCTATAAATGGTTTGCCGGGTATGCATGTAATGCGAAGCAAAAGCACCTTTGGATTATCAATGGTAACAATTGTTTTTGATGATGGTGTAGATGATTATTTTGCCCGAGCAAGAATTCAGGAACGCTTAAACGATGTCGAATTACCGTATGGAGCAATTCCTGGTTTAGATCCACTTACCTCACCTACAGGCGAAATATATCGCTATATCATCGAAAGCAAAAATCATGATTTAAGAGCTTTAAGTGAATTGCAGGAATACACCATTATTCCAAGAATAAAGCAAATTTCTGGAGTAGCCGATGTAACCAATTTTGGAGGTATTACAACACAATATCAAGTTGAATTAGATCCTCGAAAAATAGAGCAATATGGGTTATCATTAAGTGAAGTAACCGAAACTATCGAGAAAAACAACGCCAATGTTGGTGGAAGTGTCATCAATCGTGGCGACCAAGCCTATGTGGTACGTGGCATTGGTTTGGTAAAAAATTTACAAGACATTGGACGTATTGTAGTAAAATCAGTAAATGGTGTACCAATTTATCTGAATGATATTGGAAAATTAAAATATGGAAATCTAGAGCGTAAAGGTGCATTAGGATATTCAGACAAACGAGGAGCAGATTATTCGGATAATATCCAAGGTATAGTGCTTTTGCTAAAAAACGAAAATCCATCAGTAGTATTAAAAGGGGTAAATGAGGCTGTAGATGATTTAAATGAAAATTACCTTCCGGAGGGAGTTCAAATACATACTTTTTTAGACAGAACCGATTTGGTAAACACCACACTTACCACCGTTTCGCATACTTTATTAGAAGGAATGCTTCTGGTAATTATTGTATTAATTGTTTTCCTCGGAAGCTGGAGAGGTGCCTTATTAGTAGCAATTACAATTCCTATTTCTCTTTTAATTGCCTTTATTTTAATGAAACTTACTAACATCCCTGCCAATTTACTTTCATTGGGAGCAATTGATTTTGGGGTAATTGTAGACGGAGCAATTGTAATGATGGAAACCATCTTGAAAAAACGAGAAGATCATGAAGATGTTGAACTAACAGAACAAAGTGTAGCAAAAAGAGCAAAAAGTGTAGCACGCCCTATCTTTTTTGCAACGCTAATTATCATTATTGCTTACTTGCCTTTATTTGCTTTTGAGCGTGTAGAGAAAAAACTATTTACTCCAATGGCCTTTACAGTAGGTTATGCACTATTGGGAGCGTTATCCGTTGCTTTATTGCTGATTCCAGGGTTGGCCTATTTTATCTATCGCAAGCCACAAAAAATGTATCATAATAAATGGCTGGATAAACTAACCAATTCGTATCATAACAGCATCCTAAAAATAATGAAGGCTCCTAAAAAAGTAATTGCACCATTAGTTGTAGTACTAAGCTTTGCCTTTATACTTACTGCAATGGTAGGAAAAGATTTTTTACCTCCACTCGACGAAGGTTCAATCTGGCTGCAAGTATCATTACCACCGGGTATTACTCTAGAGAAATCAAAAGAAATGAGCGATACACTGCGTCATCGAACATTAAAACACGATGAGGTAACCTATATGATGGTACAAGCAGGACGTAATGATGACGGAACAGATGCATGGACACCATCGCATTACGAATGCAGTATTGGTTTAAAACCATATAGCCAATGGAAATGGGGAAAAACCAAAGCCGATTTAATTAAAGAACTCGGAGAAGAATACGCCAGTATGCCAGGCTATAACGTAGGATTTACTCAACCAATGATTGATGGTGTAATGGATAAAATATCAGGTGCCCATAGCGAATTGGTTGTGAAAATTTATGGAGACGATTTTAAAGAAACCAGAAGAATAGCTGAAGATATTATTAAAACATTAGAAAATGTAAAAGGAGCTGTTGACTTAGCCATCGATCAAGAGCCACCATTACCACAAATACAAGTTATTGCCGACCGTCAAAAAATCGCGCAGTATGGATTGAACGTAGATGATGTGTCAGAATTAATAGAAGTAGCAATGGGCGGAAAAGCAGTATCCCAACTATTTGTAGAAAATAGAGTCTACGATATCATAACAAGATACAATGAAGAAAGCCGTAATAGTCTGGAAAAAATAGGAAATCTAATGCTTACCAATTCCGAGGGAATTAAAATTCCGTTATCACAAGTATGCGATATCAAGCTTAATACAGGAGAAAGCACGATTGCAAGAGAAATGAACAAACGCCATCTTACTGTTAGATTAAACTTAAGAGGTGCCGATTTGGGTTCTTTCCTGGCACAGGCACAATCTAAAATAGAAGAAAAGGTAAAATATGACCATGAAAAATATAAAATAAAATGGGGCGGACAATTTGAAAATCAAGAGCGAGCATACAGCCATTTAGCTATTATTGTACCACTAGCGCTATCATTAATGTTTGTACTTCTATATGGTGCATTCGGGAAATTCCGTCAAGCAGGATTACTAATGAGTATCGTTCCACTGGCCTTATTTGGAGGAATGCTAGCACTTAATATGCGAGGAATGACCCTTAACGTATCATCAGCAGTCGGTTTTATTGCTTTGTTTGGAGTTGCTATACAAAATGGAGTTATTATGATTTCACACATCAATCAGCTTCGTAAAAGAGGAATGGATTTACTTGGTGCAGTAACAAATGGAGCAAAACAACGCTTTAGACCCGTATTAATGACAGCGACAGTTGCCGTACTGGGTTTATTACCAGCTTCATTAGCAACAGGTATCGGCAGCGATGTACAGCGGCCACTGGCAACAGTAATAGTATATGGACTACTATTCTCTACCATCCTGACATTATTTGCATTGCCATCACTTTATTACCTGATGGAGAAAAAATTTGGAGAGGAAAGCGAAGTGTTACAAGAAGAAATTGATAATCAATAAAATGATCTATTATGATTAAAAATATAAAATACAAATGGGTTATACTTTTGATACTGTTGCATATTTCGGCAGTATCAAAAGCTCAGATAGACACCACATTTACACAAGTAAAAATGAATTATACTCATTTTTTATCCTTAGTAAATAAAAACAATTTAGGATATGCAGCTGAGAAATTCAATGTAAATATAGCAGAAGCAGATATAGAAGCTGCAAAAGTATTTCCAGATCCAGAACTTGCTATAGGAGCTAATGATAATGGTCAACGAAGAATGCAAATGGGATATGGATTTTCGTCAGAAGTAAGCTGGACATTAGAACTTGGTGGCAAGCGAAAAGCCCGAATAAATGTAGCAAAAAGTACAAATGAGCTTACAAAAGCATTACTAGAAGACTATTTTCGTAACCTACGTGCAGAGGCTACTTTAAACTATTTAACCAGTTTAAAGCAAAAAGACATCTTCAAGGTACAATTAAACTCTTACACTATTCTTAAGAACATAGCAGTAGCAGATAGCATTCAGTATAAACTAGGGAATATAGCCGAAATTGATGCGCGCCAAAGTAATTTAGAAGCCAACTCTATGCTCAATGAAGTGTACCAAAGTGAAGCCGATTGGAAAACAGCCTTATTAGAACTAGGAACTATGGTAGGAAGTCAGAAAGCAGATACTTTGTATTTGCCATCAGGAGACTTAGCAAAGTTTGACCGTTTGTTTGATTTAAATGAGCTAATTACCGCTGCCGAAAACAATCGTGCTGATTTACTAGCAGCATTAAAAAACAAAAACGTATCTCAGGATCTTTTAAAATTAGCCAAAGCAAATAGAGCAATCGACTTAGGATTAGGTCTAGGAGTCGAAAGCGCATCGATAGTGAGTAATGCCGTTGCTCCTACTCCATCATCAAACTCAATTTCGGCAGGCATTACAATACCATTAAAGTTTTCTAATCGAAATAAAGGAGAGCTAAAAGCAGCAGAATTTAGTATGCAGCAAGCTGATGTTTTATACAAACAAACAGAATTACAAATACAAATAGAAGTAAGAAAAGCATACTTTAATTATCTCACAACACAAAAACAAATACGCCAATTTAACACAGGCTTACTAGCTGATGCACAAAAACTTCTTAATGGAAAAGTATATAGCTATAAACGTGGAGAAACTAGTTTACTCGAAGTTTTAAATGCACAACGAACCTATAATGAAACACAACTTAATTATTATGAAACCTTATACAATTATGCTGCAGCACTGGTTGAACTAGAAAAATCAGCAGGTATTTGGGATATTAATTTTTAAAATAATACAGCTAAAATGAAAAATACATATACAATCTGCATCATGCTCTTTTTTATATTAAAAATTAGTGCACAACAAGAAAGCTTCACATTTGGCATAAATGCTGGTGCAAACTGGTCAACATTAAAAGGGGAAGATATTGACAATCTATCTAAAGAGGGATCTACCAAAAGAGCCGTTGGACATTCAATTGGAGTTACCCTTGATAATAAAACATCCAATTATTTTGGCTTAAAACACGAACTTTTTTATAGCCAACGAGTTACAACAATCAGAATGGAAGATGAAATAAATCCAGCATTCGACAGCAAATTTAAGCGACAATACATTGATCTATTTCCTGCAAGCCCTACTCTTTATTACAAAGGCTTTGAAGTTTATGCAGGGCCTTATTTAGGACTCTTATTAAACGCTTCAGTGCAACGTAAAGACGAAAACGGAAACACATACACCGATAAAACAATTTACGGAACAGGAGAAGCTACAGGCGATTACAGCCAGAAAATGGATGCGGGATTTGTAGCAGGATTAAATTATGCACTACCAAATGGTATTAACATAGGAGCAAGATACATTAGAGGTTTAGTACCGATATTAGAAAATTCCGAAAATAAACACCAATGGAAAATATACAATGAAAGCATTTTTGTAACTATAGGTTATAAATTCAGGAAAAAGTAATATAGCAAATCGTGAAGTCTATCAAAAAGGAATAGTATTATAAAAGCATAAAATATATACTAATATTAAACACTAATTACACGGATTAACACAAATCTATTCGGCGTGATTGTGTTTAGTATTAGTTACAGACAGCATAAAAGTAAAGTATTTTTCAACACATAGAAACATAGTTTTTTTTTAAACTAAAGACAGGCGTTTCACTTTATTTATAATGCACATAACACTCATCTGATGGAAATGCATAAAACAAACACCAATTACACGGATTAACACAAATCTATTCGGGGTGATTGTGTTTGGTATTAGTTGCTATGTGTTTGATAAAAAATAACCCGAGTGAAACTAAGTAACAACACTCAACGGATTAGATTTAGCATAAAGGTTAACACCTGGAATTAGCTAATAACTTAAAATCCTACTCAAATAGTAATGAGTTTGAATTATAGAGTATATATACTAAAAAAGCCCAATTCATCCTAGAATTGGATTTTTAAATTATCATTAAACCTTTTTAATCAACACATTAAATACTCTTATCTAACTTATTTCTTTAACATTCCTTTTTCAACGCTTTCATCAATTAACTTTTCGGCGTAATTCCAGATACTGCTTGAGCCTTCTTTGATCGCTATTTTTTTCTCATAAACTTTGTCATACTTCACACCAAATTCACTCCAGGTTCCCCCATTGTTTGACGTATTCTGTAATAACGGTTCCAGCCTGTCCATTGCTTTAGCAAATTTTGCTTCGTTGGTTTCACCAGCTTCAAATTCTTCCCAAATTTTAATGAACTCCTCCGCCTGCTCTTGAGGCAGTAAACCAAAAATCCTATTAGCAGCCAAACGCTCCTCATCAGTATTAGAGTGACTTTTTTGAGTATCATAAATGAAAGTATCACCAGCATCAATTTCGACAATGTCGTGAATCAACACCATTTTAACTACTTTCAAAACATCAATGGCAGTATCCGAATGTTCAGCCAGAACTATTGCCATTACAGCCAAATGCCAACTGTGTTCAGCATCATTTTCATTTCTATCACTATTAAAGAGTTTCGTTTTCCTTTGAATGTATTTTATTTTATCAATCTCTTTAATAAAATCAATTTGCTTTAATAATTTCTCAGATAACATATTTATGTTTTTATATAATTAAATATTCTTTCAGTAAAACTTCAATATAAAGCGGCATATTAAAATTATAAAAAAAGAAGTAATTTATTTCTTTTAACTATCCAACTTTTAAACTCTATTCACACTCACAATGCTTTTTTAAAAAACTGACCTAATCTTCTTAAATCATGTTCTAAGTTGTCATCCCATTGTAATGCAAAATTTAACCGCATACAATTATTAAATTGATCGTGTTGAGTAAACATTCTTCCAGGTGCATAACTTAATTTTTGTTCAATCGCAAGATCATAGAGTGCAGCAGTATCAATTCTCTCGTCTAGCTCCAGCCATAAAAAAAAGCCTCCCTGTGGTTGTGATATTTTTGTATTTGCAGGAAAATGATCTTCAATCGTACGCTGATATTTTAGGCAATTGGTATGTAAAGTCTGTCTAAGCTTCCTCAAATGCTGATCATAACCTCCAAACTCCATAAAATCGGCTACAACTTCCTGATATAAAGAAGGCATCGATACCGTTTGTAATAGTTTTTGCGATATAATTTTATTTTTAAACTTTCCCGGAGCCACCCACCCTATTCTATAACCTGGGGCTAAAGTTTTAGAAATTCCGCCACACCACATCACAATTCCAGCTTCATCATAAATTTTGCATGGTTTGGGTCTGGAAGCGCCAAAATAAAGATTCCCAAATAAGTCATCTTCTATTAGTGGAACATTATAAAAAGTAAGCATTTCTACCAGCCTTATTTTAGTGGCATCAGGCATTAAACTACCCATCGGATTATTGAAATTACTAACCAGACAAACTGCATTTACCTTATGAATGATTTTTTTTAAAGCGTCAATATCTACAC
This sequence comes from Flavobacterium sp. 140616W15, assembly GCF_003668995.1. Classification (NCBI taxonomy): domain Bacteria; kingdom Pseudomonadati; phylum Bacteroidota; class Flavobacteriia; order Flavobacteriales; family Flavobacteriaceae; genus Flavobacterium; species Flavobacterium sp. 140616W15. Next base: position 1,420,846 of record NZ_CP033068.1, on the reverse strand, counting down.
CAAAAACAGGATCAGTAGGAAGTTCAATTACATATAATCCCATTGACTTTGCTAATTGTAAAATTCCAAAATACACAGGACTCTCTACAGCAATTGTATCACCACTTTTAGTAACAGCTGTTAAACAATTAAATATGGCACTCATTGTTCCGGGAGTCGTTACAAAATCGTCACCCGTTAATTTACCTTCTAATACTAATGCCCATTTTGCAATACTTCTTCTTAAATTTTCATTCCCTTGAGCGGGCTCAATTGCCAAGCCCTTATTACCAAGATCTCGGGTAATTTTAATAACCCCCTTGCTTAATTTGGCTATCGGAAGCAAGCTATCATCAGGAATCCCTAAAGAAAACTGCCTGCTGTCTTTTCTGTTTAAGGATTCATAGATTTTATTAATTAATTCATCGGGATTTTTTTCTTTTTTAGATAAATCGGGTTTACTAATAGACGGTAGAGCCAGCTTTCTTTGGCTCGATATACTTACATAATAGCCAGATCTCGCTCGTGATTCAATAAGAGATTTACTCTCTAACTCTAAAAAAGTCTGCTTGGCTGTATTAAGGCTAATACCATAAATCTTTTGTACAGATCGCAATGATGGAAGTTTATCCCCAATTCTTAATGTTCCAGAAAGAATTTGTGCCTCGATTATTTTTGCAATTTTATGATATAAAACTTCCTTTCTCATTTATAAAAAATTTCTGTGTCCTGTAAAATTACAGAATACAAATCTGTATCCTAAATTATTGCGCTAAAAATTTTAGAACCTATTAAACGGAATGATTGATCCAGTTTGTCAATCTAAAAATGGAGTTTTTCAAGCATTCATTTACAGGATGCTTCATTTTATCTTTTTTAGTAAAAAGCAATAAATCATCAGCCATATCATCAGAAACAACTGTTTTATCAGAAAGGACTCTATAGGTAATTTCATCCAACTCATTAAACAGAATAAAAGAACAGGCTAGTATTTTGTTATTGTCGGCCATCATAATATCAAGTGGAAGGCCAAAATCACCTGTTAACGTATTGGTTTTAAAACCATCATGCTCCGTATATAAGTTTACAATCTTCTTAAGATCTGATAAGTAAACTGATCTGTATGTAATATTCATAACCTGCTTTGTTTTTGTTATCATTCACAATTTGTTACAAGGCAAATATAAATTACAGCTCTAAAAAGACACAGATACAGAAATGCATTTTATTAAGGACACAGGTATTTTAATTTATTATAGAGTCATTGAGGCTATTGGTTCAATTATTTTAGCATATAGAAACATCGTTTTCTTAGCTAATGACACGCGATACTTAGGTTCTTTCCCTCTAAAGCTATTACTTGATTTTTTTGAAATTAATTTATAGTTTCCAAAAAATCATTGATGTTCTGTTTGCCAGGGTATTATAATCAATACCATCACTTCCATTGGATAGACTCCAAGTTAATAAAGTCCCTTTAGCTCCTGACATCTTAAAGTAAATGAGGTCACCAGCTTGACCTGCAGCTGTTAAATTTATAGAATAAGTATAATTGCTATAGTTATTTGGTTTAACCAGGGTTAATTCTGCAATGTCTAATAATGTATCAGTTGGCCGGTCTAATGGTGCTTCTCCTCCTTGTTTTAATGCGCTTATGTAAAAAGGAGCTGCATTGGGAGAGGTTCCTGATACTGGACCATATAGCCGGAAAGAAAAAACATAGGCTCCTGTTTCTGGTAATTTTATACTTTGTATTTTCGTATTATCATCTTTACGCCACTCTAATTTAGTTCCTCCGTATCCATTATTTGCACCTATATTTTCCCCTGTTAAATTTTGTGAAATTACAATACTTTTATGTAAAGTGTATTGAGCTATACTTGTAGTATTTGTTCCTTCAATATTCATATGTCCTAAAATGTCATTTGAAAAGCGGATTGGGACATTGTCTATTGAAGTAGGGTTACTTACTTTAGGCTTTCCTGTAACGATGTAGATGAGTTTACCAGTACTAGTAGCCTGCCCTGCTTGTAATGTAAAATGAAGACCATTGTACTCGTACGATTCTCCTTCGGAATAATAACCTCCATTACCTCCATTATACATAATTTCTAAGACGCCATTATAATCTACTCCTGCAGTATATGAATTTGGAATAAGTACCGCACTTTTACTAATTAATACTCCCTCTATTTTAGCTTTTATTGTAGTAACATCTGTGAGTAATCTCCATCTAGAACCATTCCAGAACATAAACCCTTTAATAGGAAAATCAGGCTCTAGACCCGTATTATAAACCAAAAGCGATGTAGCTGCTTTTCCTCCTGCAATAGAAAGCTGATCTGTCTCCCCTTTTAAAGTAACTTTAGGAAGCAGCACTCCTTTATCAGTAGCAACTATATCTAATTTTGCAGAGGAGTCTGGCATGTGAGTTCCAATTCCTGTCTGAGCATTTGATACAAATCCGATAAGTGATAAAATTGTTATTAGACCTATTTTTTTGAGTAATGACATTCGATTTTTAACAGATTCATATGTGTTGATATAATGTGTGATTTTCATTGTTTTCGATTATTTAAAGTTTCACAAATTTTATACTATTAATTACTTCCATTCCTGTATTCGCATTTATTCTGCCAGTTTTGTTTATTATTTTTTGGCCATACTAGCCGTTTTACAACTGGTATCATTGTCTTTATGGGTAAAACGATAGACCTGTCCACTGGCAGGTCGTATAGTGATAGTATCAGTAAAATTTATAGAAGCAACCGGATTTTTGCTGCTGTTATTGAGCCACAATTGTTTAGCTTCTGTATTTAGAATGTTTCCGTTAAATATACCAATCGAGGCAGATACGCTAGTTGTGTTGGGCGTTGGCTCCTGATTATAAACATATTCTATCGTATTGCTTCCTTCATACAACTTAATCTGAAAAGAGATTACGGCCGAAGTTGCATTATAATACCACTTCCAGTTCTTCCATTCGGCAATAAAGATTCTATTGGGTACCACACCTGTCGTTTTGTACGAAAAAACACCACCTTCTCCACTTAAATCATCCCATAAAGGAGCTAATAAAGTTAAATTTGTATAACGGCTCAATGACAATATATAGTTACCATTAAGCGGGTCAATAAAAGGATTGTTAAACGAGAGTGTTCCATTGGAACTAGCATAAAAATCAGAATAAAAATCACAACCTAATTGAAAAGGAAACCCTATGGGCAGCATACTACTCACTCCCTGATCAGCACTAAGAGCAGGAACAACTGTTCCTCCGTTAAGATAAGTATAGGCAACGCTCCCACTGCTAAACTCATACGGAGTATTCGCATTGATTTGCTTCGCTTGCTGTGCCTTACTTATTATTGGAAATAGTACTACGAACAGCACTAAAAAAATTAATCTTGCTTTGTAATTATATGAAAGATATTTCATCAAATAAATAGTTTAATATTAGCAATACTTTGTTTATTTAATGAATTAAGACTGGGTGTCAATTAAATAAAAACTACATCGATTCAACATTTAAATTATGCTACATTATCCTAAAAGAATATTCATAATTTTTGTGAATGCAAAGTACATGCTAAATAAGCAGAGAAAAAAATATCAGGGTACACACATCTACCCACTTATTTTTTCAGAATAACAATCTATAAATCAAGATTTTGAGGTTTTTTTTTTTGATATCGAGTGAATTTGCGTAGCTAAACAGTCATAAAATCAAAAAGAGTGCGATTTTAAACGTGTAGAATATTCCAAAAGATGGCATTTAACAGCAATATCGTCTAAAAAATCCCTGATATCACTATCGAAGAATGTGAAAGAAATCTAGTTCTTTTTGTATACTTTAATCATATTAAAATCAGGGAATAAAAAGTATTAAAAAAAGCCTACTTTACAAACAAAAAATCCAATCATATTATTGATTGGATTTTTTTATCAGGCTACAAGTTGTTGTTTTATAAAATAACTTATGATTTGGATAGTAGTCTATACTGTTATAATACAAAAAGACACTCCTTTTTTAGCGTTTTATGAATCTTTTAGATTCTCTCTGTTTCATCTAGAGCAATTTCCCTAACCTCAACATCATTTCCTCTTTATCTTTCAGCATACGCTCATAAAGAGCTATTTTCTCTTCGTAAAAAGCCATAATTTTATCTATTGGATTAAAACTACAGTCAACATAGCTATTACCATTACCTACAGCGTATTACTTACTTTTTATAAATTTAGAATTGTAGGTAACTGGGTTATAGATACTGGATTTGAAATAGGATCTATGGCTAAGGTTCTAGTTTTAGCAAGAGGTTTGTAATAGAGCAACAAAAAAGGTTTTAGTCAAAAAAATTAGATTCAGCTATATAATTTAACAGTCTTATTATTTCAATAAGTCTGAAAAATTTTATATATTCGTAAGTTAAATTTTATAAAAAATAAACAGTATGGCATCTACATCAGAAACAGGTCACGCAAAAAATGTAAGCAATTTTCAATCATTAATTTCATTTGTTACAGGTTACGGAAAAATATATGACCCCACAAAATCAAAACTGCAATTAGCAAACCTAATTACGAAACACGCAACAGCACAAACAGATTTAGCTATTGTTATAACGCATAATACCACTTACAACAATAAAGTAAACGAACGCTTTACTGAATTTAGCGATATAAAAAAATTAGCAACACGATTAATTAATTCATTCGAAACTACAGACGCATTACCCGAGAAAATAAAAGATGCCAAGAGTTTCAACCGCAAAATACAAGGCAAAAGAGCATCAAAAATAACTGTTCCTATCGATTCAAATGCACCAGTACCCAATACAATATCTTCAAGTCAATTATCGTATGACCAACAAATTCAGCACTTAGCAGGTTTAAATGCTGTATTGCTTTCAGAATCAAGTTACACACCAAATGAAACCCTATTAAAAACGGCAACGATAGCGACCAAAATAAACGCATTAACGACTAAAAACAACGAAGTAGGAACAGCCTACGCACAAATAAGCAATTCAAGAATAAAAAGAGACAAAACATTATATGCAAAAGATGATGGAATAGTTGACATAGCACTAGAGGTTAAAAAGTATGTAAAATCACTATTTGGAGCAACCAGTCCAGAATATACACAAATCAGTGGTATAGAATTTACAAGAAAAAAGATATAGTATAACTGTAAACAAAAAAAGCAACCCAATTTTGAAATTAGAATAACCACGAATGAGTATGCTTTAGCTACGGAAAGAACTAGTTATTCCGCAAACAACCTTGTTGCGACAGCAACAAGGTTGTTTATTATTATATTTAGTTTTAGAGTATACTATTTTAGAATTATTGTGTGCTTGTTTAGAATTATATCGTTCTGGTTTAGAATTATGTCATGCATATTTAGAATTATAGTGATCGGGTTTAGGATTATGTCATGCCGACTGAGAGTTATGTCATGCGGGTTTAAATTTAGAGCAGTCGGGTTTAGAATTATGGCATACTGACTGAGAATTATGTTATGCTGATTTAGATTTAGAGCACCTCAGTTTATGTCTAGATTTTCCGTGCTTGTATATCAAAGGCTAAGTATAAAATATCTCGATGGCAATCGGAATATTTTTATTTTCCTCTATTAAAAAAAACTTTACAGCCAAAAAAAATCTCCGATATTACATACCAGAGATTTCAACAAAGCAATATGAAATTGCTACATATCTCGTACTTATTTCCAAAATGACCATTCAGTACCATTATAAACACACATCATTTTTTTATTCGTGTCATAACAAATTGTCCCTGCCATAGGTTTAACAATATTTAAATGTGGCGAAGCTACTTTAGGCAGTATTAGAGCCTTATCAGTTGTTTCTAATACAAGTACCCCTTTTACTGGGCTACTCAAAGCGCCTACAACTGTTCCTCCAGCTACTTCTGGAATTACATCTTGTTCTGTTAAATTTACTGCTCCAGCATGTATAGACAAATCAACCCAAGCCGTACCATTATAATACATCACTTTTTTTTCAATAGCATTATAAATCAAAACTCCTGGAGACAAAGCTTTTCCTGTAGGTATGGTGGTTACCCAAGGCAAAACGATTCCTGAAACCCCTCCGGTACTAAAATCTACTATTCCTGAGCCTTCTACCTGGTGTTTACCAATTGCCATTTGGGCATTTGCTGCTAATCCTGATCCTAGCATCAGAATTATAAATACTATATTTTTCATTTTTTATACGTTTAATTTATATACTTATCCACCTATCGTAAATTATTTTCAACACATAGAGACATCGTTTTTCTAACTGTATAATAGGCGTTTTACTTATTTACAAAACACATAGCTCAACTATGTGACAGAAACGGGTTTCTTCTAGCTCCCTTTAATTATTTATATAGAAATCTATGTCTCTATATGTTAGACAAAAGCTTATGTACAAAACTCATTAAACAAAATTGTTTTCAATACATAGAGACATCGCTTTTTTAACTGTATAATAGGCATTTCACTTATTTACAAAACGCATAGCTCTTCTATGTGAAAGAAACGTGTTTCTTTTTGCATTCTTTAATTATAAAATAGAATCTATGTTTCTATGTGTTAGATAAAAACCATTCTCATTTGGATGTAATAATTAAACACATAAAAACATGGTTTTTTACTAATGATAGACTTCCCATTTGTTTATCAAGCACATCGTTCTACCTGCAATGTGAAAGAAATGTATTCCTTTTGGCTGCTTTTAATTATATATAGAATCTATATTACCTTATGTTAAGCAAAAACTTATGTACAAAACTCATTGAACAAAATTATTTTCAACACATAGAGACATAGTTTTTCTAACTGTATAATAGGCGTTTCACTTATTTACAAAACGCATAGCTTTACTATGCGAAAGAAACGTGTTTCTTTTAGTATCCTTTAATTATTTATATAGAAAATCTATGTTTCTATGTGTTAGATAAAAACAATAACAAAATACAACTCAATAGAATTCAATTAATTATTGTCAACACATGTTTGCTCAATACAATTCCAAATGATACCATTATACAACTTTAAACAATTGCTTGTCGTATCATAAACCAGCATCCCTTCTACTGGAACCGCAATAGCTGTTTCTGGTGAAGCAACCTTATTAATAGCAAAGCCTTTTTCTTTAGACTCTAAAATTAAAGCTCCGTTTCTTGGATTTACTGCAGGATGATTTTTTCGATCCAGCGTAGAAATAACCGCTAAAGGAGAACTTGTTTGTGCACCATTAACAACCCCCGGTTTATAACAAACTCCACAGCTAGTATCCTGTTTAACTACAATAGTGGCAGTAGGAGAATCACAGTTGTACTTTTCAGAATGATAATAAACTGTATATGTTCCTGCTGTAGTCACGGTTATAGGATCTGTAACGACTGCTCCTTTTGCATCTTTCCAAACTACTACCGCACCGGGAGGTGTTGAAGATGTAATAAGACTGTTTAAATCCAGTACCATACCTTGGCAAATCCCTCCTTTATTAGCTACAGCTGGCGCCACATTTCCTGCATTACAAGCAAAAACCAGTTTGTTACTGCTAGTAAAACTACCTGGGATTTTTCCAAAATTCATTGAAATTCCTATACCATTATTAGAAGGACCAGGATTTATAGTGTTTTTAAAAGTCATATCCCTTCCTAAATCAATATTTAATAAATTGTAATGAGCAGCAAAATAACCACTCCAAGGTACACCTCCTATATACTCAAAAGCCTGATAGTAAGCATAGGGGGAAGGTCTTTTTACTCCAACGACCAAGTTAGGAGCTGTTCCAGATACAAACCCCGGCTCTTCTTTTCCACCTACAAAGTAAGAATCCCAGCCATGAGCCAATTTAACTTCTTCGGTATTTCCTTCTGGTATAGTAACCGTATAATCTATAAAAAAATAATTCTCAGGGAAATCGTAAACATATTTTATTGTCAAATAATAGGTCAAATCATTTTTAACAGCCGCCAATTTAATTTCGTTCACAAAGTGCCCTACAGGAGATTCAATTAAACTTTGTTGCGTACTACTAACAACTTCTAACTTTGTTGTACCTGAAGGCGTCAATGTACCTCCTGAAAAATAAGTGTTCCCTACTGAAAGCACCACACCATGAATACTAGAAACTGAACGTGCTGGACCTTCATAAGGTATTGAAGTACCATACAACACCTCATTATATGTATTAAATATCTGACCCGAGCCAAATTTACGAATTTGCATATTGGCACTACCAGATAAGGTAATCCGAAGTCCATCATTTACATTTTTTCCACCCTTTGGGTTTATTATTGTCTGTCCATAATAGTCCTTTTTACAACTGTCATCAGTATCATTACGAATAAAACGATACACCTGTCCACTTGCTGGACTTGTATTAATAGTATCAGTAAAATTTATTGAAGCTACAGGATTTTTGCTGCTATTATTCAGCCATAATTGTTTAGCCGCCGCATTTAAAGTGTTTTCATTAAACATACCTATAGAGGCAGATGCGTTAGCTTTGTTTGATGTTTCCTGATTATAAACATATTCTATAGTATTAGTTCCTTCATACAACTTAACCTGAAAGGAAATTACAGGCGGAGATGTAACATGTAACCACTTCCAGTTTTTCCACTCCGCAGTAAAAATCCGATTAGGTGCCGTACCTATAGTTTTGTATGAAAAAGTACCGCCTTCTCCATTCAAATCATCCCATAAAGGAGCCAATAAAGTTATATTTGAATCCCATGAACTCAATGGAGAATTTTCATTAACTGGACCAATTAAACGATAATTAAAAGTAAATATTCCATTAGAGCTAGCATAAAAACGAGTATAGGTCTCACATCCAAATTGAAAAGGAAACCCTATATCGAGCCAAGAACTTATCGCATCATCAGCACTAAGACTTGGAACAATAATTCCGCCATCAATATATTTATAGACACTACTCTCACTGCTAAAAGTATAGGGTATATTTGTATCTATTCTCCATGTCTTCTGTGCTTCCTGTGCCTCACTTATTATTGGAAATAACACCACAAACAGCACTAAAAAAATTAATCTTGCTTTGTAATTGTATAAAAGATATTTCATAAAATAAATAATTTAATATTAGCAATACTTTGTTTATTTAATGAATTAAGACTGGATGTCAATTAAATAAAAACTACATCTATTCAACATTTAAATTATGCTACATTATCCTATAAAGAATATTCATAATTTTTTTGAATGCAAAGTATATGCTAAATAAGCAGATAATAAAATATCAGGGCACACACATCTACTCACTTATTTTTTTAGAATAATCATCTAAAAATCAAGTTCTTGAAATTATTTATTTTTAATATCGAGTGAGTTTGCGTAGCTAAACAGTCATGAAATCAAAAATGGTGCAATTTTTAAAGTGTAGAATGTTTCAAAAAAAGGCATTTAACAGCAATATCGTCAAAAAAATCCCAGATACCACGTACCTGAAATTTTTTTGACGATAGAATTGTTTATGATCTGGTATTTATTTCCAAAATGACCATTCAGTGCCATTATAAACACACATCATTTTTTTATTCGTGTCATAGCAAATTGTTCCTGCCATAGGCTTAATAATATTTAAATGTGGCGAAGCTACTTTAGGTAGTATTACAGCCTTATCAGTTGTTTCTAATACAAGTACCCCTTTTACTGGGCTACTCAAAGCTCCTATAACAGTTCCTCCAGCTACTTCTGGAATTGCATCTTGCTCTGTTAAATTTACTGCTCCAGCATGTATAGACAAATCAACCCAATCCGTACCATTATAATACATCACTTTTTTCTGAATCGCATTATAAATCAATAATCCTGAAGTTAAAGCATCTCCAGTAGGTATGGTGGTTACCCACGGCAAAACGATTCCTGAAATACCTTTAGCACCAAAATCTACTATTCCTGAGCCTTCTACCTGGTGTTTACCAATTGCCATTTGGGCATTTGCTGCTAATCCTGATCCTAGCATCAGAATTATAAATACTATATTTTTCATTTTTTATATGTTTACTTTATATACTTATTCACCCTATCGTAAATTATTTTCAACACATAGAGACATCGCTTTTTTTAACTGTATAATAGGCGTTTCACTTATTTTAAAAAACGCATAGCTCTTCTATGTGAAAGAAACGTGTTTCTTTTTGCATCCTTTAATTATAAAATAGAATCTATATTTCTATGTGTTAGATAAAAACCATTCTCATTTGGATGTAATAATTTAACACATAAAAACATGGTTTTTACTAATAATAGACTTCCCATTTGTTTATCAATCACATCGTTCTACCTACAATGTGAAAAAAATGTATTCCTTTTGGCTGCCTTTGATTATATTTAGAATCTATAATACTAGTTGTTAAGCAAAAGCTTGACAATTAAAATCTAACAGATTCTATCACAATCAATATTTGTAAATTCTATTTACCATACACACCACTATCCCCAATGGCGCTACCATTTTTGTATGTTTTAATTGTATATAGAACCCATGTTTTTATGTGTTAGGTTAAAATTTAATTAATCACAACATTAGTTTCAGGCTAAGTTTTAATTAAAAGCAAAATTACATATACTCCTTTTATTAAATCTGAAATTAAAGCCATAAAACTAGCACTAGAAGCCTTATTATTTGTATAAGAGTTAATCATAAAAACATAGTTTTCTTTAGCTCAAATTAGGCGTTTTACTTATTTATAATGCCTATAGGTGTTAAATAAAAACAATAGTAAACTTCAATTCCAAGACTTCAATTAATCATTATCAACACATGTTTGCTCAATACAATTCCAAATGATACCATTATACAACTTTAAACAATTGCTTGTCGTATCATAAACAAGCATCCCTTCTACCGGAACCGCAATGGCTGTTTCTGGTGAAGCAATCCTGCTAATGACAAAACCTTTTTCTTTAGACTCTAAAATTAAAGCTCCGCTTCTTGTATTTACGGCAGGATGATTTTTTCGATCCAGCGTAGAAATAACCGCTAAAGGAGAACCTGTTTGTGTACCTGTAACAACACCAGGTTTATAACAGATTCCACAGCTAGTATCCTGTTTAACAACAGTAGTGGCAACAGGAGAATCACAATCGTATTTTACAGAATGATAATAAGCTTTATACGTACCTTCTGTAATCACTGTTGTAGGATCTGCAACGACTTCGTCTTTTGAATCTTTCCAAACTATAACTGAACCTGGAGGCGTTGGAGATATAATAAGACTATTTAAATCTAATACCATGCCTTGGCAAATACCTCCCTTATTGGCTAAAGCTGGTGCTACATCTCCCGCTTCACAAGCAAAAACCAGTTTGTTACTACTGGTAAAACTTCCTGGGATCTTCCCAAAATTCATTGAAATCCCTATACCATTATCCGTAGTAGGATCAGGATCTATAGTATTTTTAAATGTCGTATCCCATCCTAAATCAGTATTTAATGAACCGTAATTAGCAGAAAAATAACCACTCCAGGGTATGCCTTTTACAAACTCAAAAGCTTCAAATGAAGGTTCCCTTTTTACTCCAACCACCAAACTAGGAGCTGTTCCTAGTACAAACCCTGGTCCACTATCAGAGCCTTGTAAAAAAGTATCCCAACCATGAGCCAATTTAACTTCTTCAGTATTGCCTTCTGGTATAGTTACGGTATAATCTATGTAAAAATTATTCTCTGGCAAATTGTAAACATATTTTACTGTTAAATAGTACGTCAATCGATTTTTCACAGCAGCCAGTTTAATTTCATTAACAAAATGCCCAGGAGTAGATTCGATAGCTCCTTGTTGTGTACTACTTACAACTTCCAATCGCTGATCTTCACCATATACGGGTACCAATTCCCCTCCTGTAAAATAAGAATTCCCTACAGCAAGCGCTACACCATGAGCACCAGGTCCTGTAACATTATATGGATTCGTAGTACCATATGGTAAGTAGTTATCAGGTTTATGTATTTGACCTTTTCCATTTCTTATAATTTGCATATTTGCAGCACCCGATAGGATAATCTTAAGTCCATCATTTGCATTTGTCCCACCATTTGGATTTATTATAGTCTGTCCATAATAAACAACTCCATCACAACTAGCATCAGTATCATTACGAGTAAAACGATATACCTGTCCGCTTGCCGGGCGTATATTGATATTCTCGGTAATGCTTGTAGAAGCTACTGGGCTCTCGCTAGTATTATTGATCCATAATTGTTTCGCTTCTGCATTTAAAGTATTGGCATTAAAGATACCAATAGAAGCTGATCCAGACGTATTGGGTGATGGTTCCTGATTGTAAATATATTCTATTCTATTGCTCCCTTCATATAATTTAACCTGAAAAGAGATTACAGCCGAAGTTGCATTGTAGAACCACTTCCAGTTTTTCCACTCCGCAATAAAGACCTGATTTGGTGCTGTACCAGTAGTTTTGTATGAAAAAATACCGCGATCTCCATTTAAATTATCCCATAAAGGAGCCAATAAAGTTAAATTAGCATAACGACTCATTGACAATATATAGCTCCCATTATTCATACTAACAAAAGGATCATTAAAAGATAACGTACCATTAGAACTAGCATAGAAATCGGAGTAAAAATCACATCCCAATTGAAAAGGAAAACCTATGGGAAGCTTACCACTCACTGCATCATCTTTACTAAGAGCAGGAACAACAGTACCTCCATCAAGATATTTATAGGCACTACTCTTACTGCTAAAAGTATAGGGGATATTTGGATTTACTCTTTTTACCTTCTGCGCTTGCTGTGCCTCACTCATTATTGGAAATAGCGCTACAAACAGCACTAAAAAAAAGAGTCTTACTTTATAATTGTATAAAAGATATTTCATAAAAAAATTAATATTACTGACTCTATTTTCAAGAGTATAAAAGTGAGTAATCATTAGTATTGGGATTCTGTTCTAATTTGAGCTACAAAACTACATATGCTACTTTCTTTTACTTTCTAATAAAAATTATAAAACATGCATTATAAGCCATAATTTATTTTGTTTAGTTTTAAATTATACAACTAATAGAGCCGCTTGAAGTATTTTGAAAATACACACAATTAACTTGATAAAAAAATCCCAATCAATAAACAATTTATGATTGGGATTTTTTTTCAAATAAGTATTAGTATAACTTATAATAAATTTTGGTATTCTTTTGGAGAAACTCCATATCTTTTGGTAAACCTTCTAGTTAAATAAGAAGCACTGGAGTAATTTAATTTAATTGAAATTTCTTCGACAGTATATTGTTTTGTTTCTATGAACTCTTTTGCTTTTTCTAATTTACTATCAGAAAAATATACTGCAGGAGAGACACCTATAGTCTTAGTAAACATTTTTTTATATTTAGAAATAGACATTAATGCTTTGGCAGCCAAAAAATCAATCCCAGGAAATTCCCTCTCATTATTTTTTTGCATGAATTTTTTAGAAATAATTATTCTTTTTATATCATCATTAACAGCTTTGCCAAGGATCATTTTTTTTGTCTTTAACTGCTCTAAATAATTATTTAGTAAGGCATAAACCAATGCCTTAAAATTCATCTCATAGTATGGTGTATCTGGTGCAGTTTTCCTGAATTTTTTTATTAAATCCAGACTTCGATAACTCATTCTGTCTATGTTAATAATTACGTTCTTTTAATATCAAAAACGACATCCTCTTTAATTTTACAAATCTTATTTATATATTCTTTAAAAGTATCTTTTTTTACAACAACACAAACACCATAGATATGGGTTTCTTTTTTAACGATGTAATCTATATCTAATGCGCCATCTAGCATGATGAAATTATAATCTAGTTTTCCGAATTGTATCGCTTTTTTATTCAAAAAAAAATCAATATCAGTACTTAATAGATAAAAATATAAAATTACGCCATCATTATTAGTTCTATTCTTGTGTTTTAAAAACAGTGTCTTTTTATAGCTTACATCAATTAATACAGCCAGAACCCCTTCTTCAATGTTAAAAAATGAATACGATCCTTTATATATCTCATTATCTCCTCTTACAATGTTACCATCAACAACTCCTCCTACAGCATCTGCTATCACTGCAAGCGGATCTCGATTGCTATCAAAATCATGATCTATTACTTTCATAAACAAATAATTACACCTTAAATATAAAAAATTCTATGCTTCACAAAACCAAAATTGTTATGAAAGAAGTAAGACCAAAATAGGGACAGCGGTTCAAAACAAAATTCTGTATTGGCTCTTTCGCTACATTACTTTTGATGTATTACTACTTTTAATTAAACTAACAAATGGTCGGTTAAAAATTCGGGGTAAAAGTAGTTAATCTTCTTTTTTATTTATTTTATTTAAAACTATAAAACTGCCACTATAAGCCTTAATTTTAAATTGTAGCTACTAGAACCGATACAAATATTAAAAAAATACATGATTAAATTTATAAAAAAAATCCAATCAATAAATTATTAGGATTGGATTTTTTTATAAAGAGTAGTGTAAATTAATCTCTAGATCATTGAACAACAGCATTATCTAAACAGAAATTAATTAACGAACCAGCTCCTTCTCCGTTATGTTGAAATGTTAGTTCTGTAAACCATCCTCCACCTACAGTAATATTCCCTCCTAATCTTATTCCATTGAAACTTACTTTATTATCCGTTATGTTGATATTTTCTTGACAATAACTATTGCTTTTTAGTTGAATGGGCTGCTTGTCATTGCCGTATAAGTAACTGTTACTTCTTTTCCATCTAACATATGTTTGCCATTTAGTGTAGCATAGTTTAATTGATTCTCTACACCACAAGCAAAATTCGTTATTGGTGTTCACCAACACATGTTTGCTCAATACAATTCCAAATGATACCATTGTACAATTTCAAACAATTGCTTATCGTATCAAAAACAAGCATCCCTTCGACTGGAACAGCGATTGCTGTTTCTGGTGAAGCAACCCTACTAATCACAAAGCCTTTTTCTTTAGACTCTAAAATCAAAGCTCCATTTCTTGGATTTATGGCAGGATGATTTTTTCGGTCCAGCATAGAAATAACGGCTAAAGGAAAACCTGCTTCTGTTCCAGTAGTAACCCCTGGTTTATAACAGATTCCACAGCTGTCATATACAATATCAATACTAGCAGTAGGTGAAATACAATAGTATTTTGCAGAATAATAATAAACAGTGTACTTTCCTGCTTTAGTTACCGCTGTAGGATCTGTAACTACTGCTCCTTTTGCATCTTTCCAGACTACAGCCACATCTGGTGGAGGGGCTGGAGATGTAATAAGACTATTTAAATTTAAAACCTCATCTTGACAAATTACTGCCCCATTGACTAAAGTTGGTGCTACATCTCCTGCACTACAAGCAAAAAACAATTTGTTACTACTGGTAAAACTACCTGGAATACTCCCAAAATTCATTGAAATCCCTAGACCATTATCGATATTAACATCAGGGTTTACAGTATTTTTGAAAGTCATATCACGTCCTAAATTATAAGGCATTAAGATATAATAAGCAGAAAAATAACCACTCCAGGGTACACCTCCTATATACTCAAAAGCTTCATAGGAAGCTCCTCCTATCATCTTTGCTCCAACAACTAAATTGGGAGCAACTCCTGTTACAAACCCTGGCCCTAGACTTTTGTTATTTTGCATATGAGTATCCCAACCATGAGCCAATTTAACTTCTTCGGTATTTCCTTCTGGGATAGTCACCGTATATAATCTATAAAAAATAATTCTCAGGGAAATCGTAAACATATTTTATTGTCAAATAATAGGTCAAATCATTTTTGACAGCAGCTAGTTTAATTTCATTTACAAAATGCCCCGAAGGGGATTCGATACGGCTTTGCTCCGTACTACTAACAACACTTAACATTGTTTTACTTCCATCCTCTGGTCTCAATGCTCCTCCTGCAAAATAGGTATTCCCCACTGCAAGTACCACACCGTGACTAGACCCTGTAGGTCCATATGGATTTGAAGTTCCTATCAATAAGTTGTTATTGGAGTTACTTATCTGATTTACATTTTTTCTTCGGACTTGCATATTTGCAGCACCCGATAAAGTAATCCTGAGTCCATCATTTTCATTTGTTCCTCCAGTTTTGTTTATCATGGTCTGACCATAAAAAAAAACCTCACAACTGGCATCATCGTCATTATGAGTAAAACGATATACCTGTCCACTTGCTGGACGTATAAAAATATTCTCAGTAAAATTTAAAGAGGCTGTAGGGTTCTCGCTGCTGTTGTTGAGCCATAGTTGTTTGGCTGCTGCATTAAAACTGTTGCCGTTAAACATACCAATAGAAACACCGGTAGGAATATTTGTATTGGATGTTGGTTCCTGATTATAAACATATTCTATACTATTAGTTCCTTCATACAATTTAACCTGAAAAGAGATCATAGCTGCTACATCCCAATATGCTTTCCAGTTTTTCCACTCCGCAGTAAAAACCCGATTGGGAGCCACGCCTGTGGTACGGTATGAAAAAACACCATTACCACCATGTAAATAATCCCAGAATGGAGCTAATAAAGTTAAATTAGTTGGAGTCAACGAACGCCCAGAATTAGAAGCATTATTAAATGCATAATTAAAAGATAACGTTCCGTTAGAACTAGCATAAAAATTTGAATATGTTTCACATCCAAATTGAAAAGAAAAACCTATAGGCAATCGATCACTCACAGCATCAGTGGCACTAAGTTTTGGAACAATAGTTCCTCTGTCAAGATAAATATAATCACCTCTCTCACTACTAAAAGTATAGGGAATATTTGGATTTACCCGCCCCATCTTCTGTGCTTCCTGAGCGAAACTTTTTATTGGAAATAACACTACTATTAAAGTCACTAAAAAAAGAATCTTGTTTTATTATTGTATAAAAGGTATTTCATGAAAAATGTTTATACTAATAACTCTATTTTCAAGATTATAAAATACTACAAGCGAGTAATCATTAGCGTTGGGGTTACGTTTTAATTTAAGGTGCAAAATTACAATACCTATTTCTTTTAATCTGCAATTAAAGCCATAAAACTAGCACTAGAAGAAATATTATTGGTAGAGCTGTTTTTAAATCAAGGTGATAAAAAACCTCGCCAGTATTACTAACGAGGTTGGATTGGTTTAATAAGATATTTCTTTTTCTACAATTTAAAATATTATAGAAATCTATGTTGCTATGTGTTAGATAAAATACTACAGCGCATCGCTGTTATTTAAACAAAAACCAAAAACTGAACCATTTATTTGTCCATTATGTTTGATTGTTAACTCTGTAAACCATTTGCCTCCTACAGTAATATTTCCTCCTATAGCTCCTATTCCTCCTATGAAACTTATTCTATTATCAGTTATGTTGATTTTCTCTTGACAAGAACTGTTAGTTTTTAGTTGAATGGAGTGATTGTTATTTATTGTAAAGGTAAACTCTTCTTCAGTTTGTGTTCCTTTAAAAGCGATTCCTACATTTGTTACTGGACGAGAGAAGCGAATAACGAGAGTACTAGGTCCACCATATCCTAACCAGAAACCATTAGCTACTACAGCTGCACTACAGTTATAATCACTTTCGTAAATAGACTTTATATTTGAACCGTCATAAGTAACAGTTACTTCTTTTCCGTTTATTATATGTTCGCCTTTTAATGTAGTTATATTTAATTGTTCATTTAGTCCACAAGTCAAATCCGCTATAGGAACTTCAGTATCTGTATAATTCTTTGCTATAACAACAAATTCACAATCTACTCCTCCTATATTCAAATAAAATTTTGCCTCCCCGGACGTAGAAGGCGTTCCTATAATAGAAAAGACCAGACTACCAGAACCTTTCTGGATAGATCCCGAAGGAAGAACAGCCTTCAATCCGATTATATTTTTCGATAAAATAGCAATCTCTCCATAATCAAAAGCTTCTCCTGCATTAGAATAAGGGATAGAAACGGTTGTTCCGCCACCGATTGGGTAATTAGCAATAATATCCTGATTTACAACCACCGCACTACAGTTCAACTCTAATAGACTAGGAATAGGTGCCAATATGCATCCGCTCCATTCTGTGCCATTAAAATATCGGATACAGTTCTCTTTCAAATCATAAACAATAGTTCCTTTCTTCACGGCTTTCCCTGTAGGATTCTTGGTGTTTTCTGCCTGATCAACATGAGGAAGCACTAAACCCCAATCCTTACTAGGAGAAGTGATATCCAGAGCCCCTTCGGGCGTATGTGTACCAATACCACTCTGACCAAAAACAGCAATAAAAGCAAGTAGATTTAATACCGTAAGTAATTTTTTTATCATTTCTTTTAATTTTTATTTTTATCTGTTTAGTTGTCTAAATCATTAGGAATAAAACAATATAACTATCCACTTGCAGGAAACATACTTAATATTCACGATATGATTAATTTGGGGCGCAAAATTAATTATACTTGTTTTTTTTATAGTCTAATAAAAATTATAAAACATGCATTATAAGCTTTACTATTCGTCGAAGTATTTTTAAACCAACTTAATAAAAAAACCTCGTCAGTATTACTAACGAGGTTGGATTGGTTTGCTATTGTGGGGCAAAAAAGATATTTACCTACTTTTCATAAAAAAACTTCGGAACTATGTATTAGGTGAAAATTTAATAAAATACTACAGCCCATCACTGCTATTTAAACAGAAACTAAATACTGCTCCGTCTCCTGCTCCGTTATGTTCCAATTTTAGCTCTGTAAACCATACTCCTCCTACTGTAAGATTTCCACCTACATTATTACCAGTGTATTTTATCTTATTATCTGTTATGCTGAAATAGTTTGCACAAGAACCACTCTTTTTTAGTTCAACAGCTTGTTTTCTATTAGTCGTAAAAGCAACCACTTCACCTGGGTCTGCACCTGTAAAAGCGATTCCTACATTCGTTACAGGACGGGAAAAGGTAATCAAAATGGTACCAATGCTATTCCTCCCTCCCAACCATATACTATTAGCTATTGTAGTTACATCACAATGAGATAATGAAGTAGTATAGGTGTAGGCATTTGAAAAAGTATAATTGACCATCACTTCTTGTCCATTTATTATATGTTTACCAATTAAGCCAGTATTACTTAATTGATCTTTCTGATCGCAACTAAGATTAGTTATAGCCGGAACTTCAATTGCTGTATAATACTTTACAGTAATAACAAATTCACAATCTACTCCTGCTATTCTCAAAGGAAATTTAGCCACCCCTTCTGCAGAAGGCATTCCTGAAATAGAAAAGACCAAATTACCAGCACCTTTTTTAATAGAACCTGAAGATAGAACAGCCTTTAACCCAGTTACACCCTTAGATTGAATAGTAATTTCATCATAACTAATACTCTCTTCTTTATTAAAATAAGGAATAGAAACAGTTGTCCCGGTAGCTACTGGATAATTAACAATAATATTTTTGTTTAAAACAGCTGAACCACATTCTAATTTAATAGGAATTGGTGCTACTATACATCCGCTCCATTCTGAACCATTAAAATACCTAATACAGTTCTCTTCCAAATCATAAACAATAGTTCCTTTTTTCACGGCTTTCCCTGTAGGATTCTTGGTATTTTCTGCCTGATCAACATGAGGAAGCACTAAACCCCAATCCTTACTAGGAGAAGTGATATCCAGAGCCCCTTCGGGCGTATGTGTACCGATACCAGTTTGACCAAAAATAGCTATGAAAGCAAGTAAATTTAGTACAGTAAGTAATTTTTTCATCATTTCTTTTAATTTTTATTTTTATCTGTTTAGTTGTCTAAATCATTAGGAATAAAATAATATGACTATCCACTTGCAGGAAGCATACTTAATATTCACGATATGATTAATTTGGGGCGCAAAATTACACATACCTGTTTTTTTTACAGTCTAATAAAAATTATAAAACATGCATTATAAGCTTTACTATTCGTCGCAGTATTTTTAAACCAACTTAATAAAAAAACCTCGCCAGTATTACTGACGAGGTTTGGATTGGTTTGTTATTTTTAACACATTAAGAACATAGCTTACTTTAGCTAAAATTAGACGTTTCACTTATCTATAGTGCACATAGGTGTTAAATAAAAAGCAAAAACAAACTACAATTCAATCAGCTCCATCAATCATTATCAACACATGTTTGCTCAATACAATTCCAACTGATACCGTTGTACAATTTTAAACAATTGCTAGTCGTATCAAAAACAAGCATCCCTTCGACGGGAGTAGCAATTGCTGTTTCTGGTGAAGCAACTTTACTAATGGCAAAACCTTTTTCTTTAGACTCTAAAATTAAAGCTCCATTTCTTGGATTTACTGCAGGATGATTTTTTCGATCCAGCGTAGAAATAACCGTTAAAGAACCTGCTTCTGTGCCTGTATCAGCACCAGGTCTATAACAAACCCCACAGCTAGTATCATGTGTAACAACAGTAGCGGCAGTAGGAGAATCACAATCGTATTTTACAGAATGATAATAAGCTTTATACGTTCCTTCTGTTGTCACCGTTGTAGGATCTGCAACGTCTTCGTCTTTTGAATCTTTCCAGATTAAAACTGTACCTGGAGGCGTTGGAGATGTAATAAGACTATTTAAGTTTAAAACTCCACCTTGGCAAATACCTCCTCTATCTGCTAAAGCTGGTGCTACATCTCCCGCTTCACAAGCAAAAACCAGTTTGTTACTACTGGTAAAACTTCCTGGAATCTTCCCAAAATTCATTGAAATTCCGATACCATTATCTGTATTAGGATCAGAATCTATCGTATTTTTAAAAGTCATTTCACTTCCTAAATCACTATTTAATAAGCTATAATAAGCAGAAAAATAACCACTCCAAGGTATCCCTTCTAAAAACTCAAAAGCCTCATAGGAAGGTTCTCTCTTTACTCCAACCACCAAATTAGGAGCAGTCCCAGATATAAACCCTGGCCCTCTATCATTACCTTGTAAATAAGTATCCCAACCATGAGCCAATTTAACTTCTTCGGTATTGCCTTCTGGTATAGTTACAGTATAATCCATGTAAAAATCATTTTCTGGAAAATTGTAAACATATTTTACTGTTAAATAGTACCTTAAACCATTTTTAACAGCAGCCAGTTTAATTTCATTTACAAAGTGCCCCGGAGAAGATTCGATACTATTTTGTGGTGTACTACTAACCACCTCTAATTGTTGCTCTGTGACAGATGCAGGTTTCAACATCCCTCCTGTAAAATAAGAATTTCCTACAGCAAGCACTACACCGTGAGTGGTAGTTCCTGGAACATTATATGGACGCGTAGTACCATATGATAAATTGTTAGCAGGATTATATACCTGACCTTTTCCATTTCTTCGAATTTGCATATTTGCAGCACCCGATAGGATAATCCTGAGTCCATCATTTGCATTTGTCCCACCCTTTGGGTTTATTATAGTCTGCCCATAATAATCAACTCCATCACAACTTACATTTGTATCATTACGAGTAAAACGATAGAGCTGCCCGCTTGCTGGACGTACATTGATATTCTCGGTAATGCTTGTAGAGGCCACTGGGCTCTCGCTAGTATTATTGAGCCATAATTGTTTCGCTTCTGCATTCAAAGTGTTATCATTATATATTCCAATAGAAGCAGATGCTTCTATTGTATTGGGTGTTGGCTCCTGATTATAAACATATTCTATGGCATTGCTTCCTTCATACAATTTAACCTGAAAAGAGATTACAGCAGAAGATGCATTATAGTACCACTTCCAGTTTTTCCACTCCGCAGTAAAGACCCGATTGGGTGCGATACCTTCCGTTTTGTATGAAAAAATACCGTGATCTCCATTTAAATCATCCCATAAAGGAGCCAATAAAGTTAAATTAGCATAACGGCTCATTGACAATATATAGCTAGTATTATTTTCACCAATAAAAGAATTATTAAAAGATAGTGTTCCATTAGAGCTAGCATAAAAACCAGTATAAAAATCACATCCCAATTGAAAAGGAAATCCTATGGGAAGCTCATAACTCACTGCATGATCTGCACTAAGAGCAGGAACAACAGTCCCTTCTTTAAGATAAGCATAAGTACTGTTCTCACTGCTAAAAGTATAGGGGATATTTGGATTTATCCGTCTTATCTTCTGTACTTCCTGTGCCTCACTTATTATTGGAAATAGCGCTATAAACGGCACTAAAAAAACAATCTTACTTTGTAATTATATGAAAGATATTTCATAAAAAAAATATTAATGACTCTATTATCATACTTACAAAAACTATAAGTGAGTAAAGAAATAGTGTACTAGTTATACTTAAATTCAGGTGCAAAACTACATATACCTTTTCCTTTTAATCTCTAATTAAAGCCATGAAATTGGTACCAGAAGACTTAATTAATACTATAGAAGTGCCAAGGTGATAATAAAAAAACCTTCGAATCAATAGGATTGGAAGGTTTTTATCAGAGTAAATCGTTTTTTTAAAGGCAATTATATCTAAACAATATCAGGCAAAACGCCAAAGTGATTTTTATAAATAGAAGAAAAATAAGCTACTTTACTATATCCTAATGTATAAGCTAAATCACCAATTGAGCTAAAATCCCCTTTTGCTAAAAGTTCATTGGCTAATTCTAATTTTTCAATTTTAAAAAACAAAGCAGGGCTTTTTCCGTATATGTTTTTATACAGACTTGAAAATTTAGAAACTGACATATTAGCAATTTCAGCTAATTTTATTATTCCTGGAAAAGGAATTAGAAGATCTGATAATAAAAAATCCTGGCTTTTCATAACAGCAACGACATCTTTTTCAAACAATGATTTCATAGTAGAACTGTCATCTCTTAGTCTTTCATAAAAATATCCCAATAAAGTATAGGTAGCATTTTTTAAAAGAAACTCATAATTAAAGCTTTCCATATTATATTGCTTCAGATCATGAAGCAGTACTTTGCTCCTACTATCAATATGCCCGTAAAAAAATAGTTTTTTCTTATTGTTATCAAAATATTCTTAAACCCCTTTTCAATCTTTTCCTTTTCAAAAAAGCTTTAACAGCATCCTTTTTTATGAATAGTCTGAGTGAATAAGCTCTATCTCCTACTTTAGCTTCATAGGAACTGCTTATCTGACTGTCTACAATTCCGAAACCAAGTTTAGAGGTATACCCTATTCTATGCTTTACATCATTTACCACATGACTATTAAAATTATCACTCAAATCATAATATATAATCCAAAATTCCTCCTCTGACTTTAATCGGGTAAATCGCATTTCTTTTTGTAAAACTACATCAATAACTACTACAGACACATCTGGGGAGATTTCTGTAAAATAAAGAGTTCCGTCTACAATTTCTTTAGGAAAATGCATCACTTTATCATCAGTTATAGTACATCCCAATTCATCAACATATTTTTGTTGCCAATGCGGTTTTAAAGAATAAGTATGTTCAAATTCTGGCAATACGCTGTCCATATAGTTTATAATAAATTCTGATATTCTTTTGGAGAAATTCCATATACATTAGTAAACTTTTTTGCCAAATAAGAGGCACTGGAGTAATTTAATTGATCTGAAACTTCTCCTACTGTATATTGCTTTGTTTCTATGAGTTCTTTTGCTTTTTTTAATTTACTATCATGAAAATATACTGCTGGAGACGACCCTAAAACTTTAGTAAATAGTAGTTTATACTTAGTTGGTGACATTAGTGCTTTGGCAGCCAAAAAATCAATACCAGGAAATGCTTCATTGATGTTTTTTTGTAAAAATTTCTTAGAAACGATTATTCTTTTTATGTCATCATTAACAACTTCACCAAGGATCGTTTTTTTTGTCTTTAACTGCTCTAAATAGTTATTTATTAATGCATAAGTAAGCGCTTTAAAACTCATCTCATAATAGGGGTTATCTGGTGCCATTTTTCTAAAATCATTTATTAAAACCTGACTTTGATAACTCATTCTGTCTACGTTGATAATTGTATTCTTTTTAGAGTCGAAAATAATATCTTCTTTAATTTTACAAACATTCTTTAAATACTCTCTAAAAATAGTTTTTTTTATAATGACATAAATACAATACAAATTAGTTTCTTTTTCAATGATATGATCTACATCTAATGCGCCATCTATCATCAAAAAATTATAGTCCAACTTTCCAAATCGTGTTGGTTTTTTATTCATAACAAGCTCAACATCTGAATTATACATAAAGAAAGATAAAACCACAAAACTCGTATCCGTATTATTCTTATGTTTTAACAATAACGTTTGTTTAAAACTTACATCAACCAGCATCGCTATAATTTCTTCTTCTATATTTAAAATTAAATGTGTTCCTTTATAGATATCATTATCCCCTCTTATAAAATTACCATCTACAACACCTCCCATAGCATTTGCTATAACTCCTACCCAATCGGGACTGCTGTCAAAATCTTGTTCTACTACTTTCATAAAAAATAATTATACCTTAGAGCCTGTTTAAAATTTATCTAATTATTTTTTAATGGATTATTTTTCGCTATATTTCGTTAAATTTATCAAAAACAAGTTAATTATTCTTTCAAAAATTTGCCTTATCTATCGCCAAATAATCTCATAAAAATTCTAACATTTAAACAGGCTCTAAATGTAAAAAAAAACATTCTAAATTTTTATTCCTTCAAATTATAAATACACATCTCATTTGTTTAAAAATGCATTCTTTTTACCATTATAAGCTCGTTGGGATCAATTACTTCTCTAGCTATTACTCTCTATTTTTTTTACAAAAACTGCACTGGATTCGCCAGCAAGAAACAGGATGGTAACTTTTTTGAATCCTATTTCTTTAGCCCATGATTCAAAATCAGTGCCAGCAAAATCAAAAGTATCTCCAAATTCGATTAGCCTATTGAGGGAAATAGTTAAACCGAAAACATTCTTTTTACGTTATATTGTCAATAATAGCTTCTATAACAATAAAGCACCACTTTTTGCTAGAGTATTACAGCTTTTTTAAATCAACATTTTTTATTTCAAGATTCGAATCCTGTAAAATCAATCCCATAGTTATACCAACTTCTTTAGGGAATTCTTCTATAAAAAAATCGATTGTACCTGTTTTTATCTTATCGTTTGATTCGTGTGTCGCTATGTTTTCAATGGCAAGTGGCTCTACTAATGGCAGATCATATACAGTACATTCCTATGCAAATTGTATTTGACTGCCTGAACAGATAAAAGACCAGTTACTCCCCCCATGCCGCAAAGTTTTTGTATGGAGAAAAATCAAACTGATTCGCTAAAGTAATAAAATTCTCAATACATCACCTAAACATAACATACATTGAAAAGATAAAGTTTCCTCAATTCTATTTTACGTAATCTATTTCTGATGTTGTCAAATAGTAAAAAGCTTAAATATCACAACAGCCAGTAGCACTTTGAAATTTTAAAATTCTTTTATATCATTTTCAAAATTCTAATTAAACAACTCCTAAAGCAAAAAACAACTTACCTAACTAATAAACAGTAAATTGCACAAATAAAACAAAAAGAAAACAGCCCCTACAACTACACAAATAACAAGCAAACACACGAAGAATAACGCTTTTAAAAAACTAGGAATGAATTAAATAAATCATAATTTTTATATAATTTGTCTTTTATCAAGCCCTTTAGAAAAGTTAAAATCCCTATATTTACTTTTTAGCGCACAAAATTACGTTGAACAAATAGTCAATATCTATAACGTAAAGCCAATTAATTTTAAGCAGTCAAGATGGGAAAACATACCATAACAGAAGAAATAGTATCATTAAAAGACAATCCAATACCCAATAACCTAATAAAGAAAGCTGATTTATTACCTGATCCGCAATCTCAATTAGATTCTACAAGAAGGAAAGAAAGACCTATGATAGATTCTAGTATTCCGTATCGAAATTTAACAGATGCTGCTAGTAAAAAAGAAAGTATTGGGCAACTCATCAATAAACTAGATGTTGAAACTAATATTAGGTATCAAAGAACTCCAGAAGATACGTATTGTAATGTGTATTCCTACGATTATTGTTATTATGGTAAAGTCTATCTTCCTACAGTTTGGTGGACAGGTGAGTCTTTAAAAAAAGTATTGCAAGGACAAGAAGTTGAAGCTGTTTTTGGACAAACTGTTGACCGCATTTACTCTAGTGCTATACATGATTGGTTCTTAGAATGGGGCGCTAGTTTTGGCTGGGAAAGAATGCATACTGTTGATGAAATTCAAAATAAAGTAAATACCAATGGCGGAATTGGAATAATTTGCGCCAAAAGAAGACAAAAAGGACTCTCTGGACATATTGTTCCCGTTGTTCCCGAAACAGATTTACATAAAGCCTATCGCGAGAATGGCATCGTAGTATATCCGCTCCAATCGCAAGCGGGAAAGGAAAACCATAACTACTTTTCTGAAGAGAGAAAAGATTGGTGGAATGATGAATTATACTCCTTTTATGTGCTTTATTACCATGAATAAATAAAAACAATCCCTTTGATTGTTTAAGAATTAAAATACTTACTGATTACCAACGTATTACATAGTTGCAAATCACATAAAAAAGAACTATATTTGCAACTTGGAAAAAACATGAATAGCCAAAATCAAAATTGAGCTATTCATCCGCTTAAATTATTGATATAAAAGCAATTAATGACAATCGTAATTTTATAACTTCATTATAAAATTTTACCTTTTTATCAATCTTTCAGTCGATACAAATGCAAGTTTCTGAGGACAAAATATAAATTTCTACAATTTTAAAAATTAAGATAAATCCGTTGGAGTGCAATTCGTGAAAACGCATTCAACACATAGAAACATAGTTCCAATAGCTATTGGGATAGAATTGATAATCAAAGGCAATTCAAGAAAAATATTTTTTTCGCATAGCCTTATGTACTTTATTCTAAGTAAAACGTCTTTTTTAGACTATGTTAAACTATCCTTCTATGTGTTAAAAATTACACTGGATTGGGGTTATTTTTTTAAAATGGATGCATCTATTATGCTAATCCGTACAAATTGTTTTGTCCCTGTTTTAAGCAGATTAAGCTCGTATATCCAAATAAAAATAAAGGCTTTAAAAAATTTTAATTAATCACATAAAAGACAATTAGTATAAATGAAAAACACACCTACAAAAAAGTATTATTGGGGCATAGGATTAGAGAATGAAACCTACTTGCAATTTGCCGATCCCTTAATAGTCACTGGTGCGTTTATACAAGAAAAAATTGGCTTTGAGAGATATAGTATTGACTACAGAAAATGCTATAAACCAGATAGCTTGGCTCCTGTATTGGAAAAAGCTTTTAATTTAAATGAAAACTATCAAGTTAGCAGAATGATGAATAGTCATTCGCTGGAAAAACTAGATATCAACTTTCAGCACAAAACATTAGCAGAAGCAATTCAATTAGTTGATGCCCCTACTGCTGAACCTGTACAGCCAATTGAAAATCCAGAATACCTTGGTAAATCAATCATGGAGCTTTTCCTTGAGGAGCAACCCTACAATATTCAGAGCATGATTACCCAAAGGAATAAAACAATGGGTTCTGTACATTTTGATGGTGATTCTATCGAATTTGTAACCAAATATTTTGAAAACAGAACAGTTGTTGATTCCTGCAAAGAATTAAAAGCAACCAAAAAATTATTCATTGATAAAATTAATGAATCGGCTGTACTAAAAGAAAAATTAGATTTCCCAGATTACAACAATGGACTTAATATGTTTATGACCAATCAGGAAAATCTGGTTTTATTTAATACTGGAACCTATCATTTTCATATTACTTTACCAACATTAACTGAAGACAGCAGGATTATTGATTACAATAATTTTGAAAAAACACATGCTAATGCTATTTATCTCTTGCAATGGTTTGAGCCCTTCTTTATAGCAACTCTAGGAAGTCCCGACATTATGGGGGTGATTAGTGATACATATAATTTAGACAAAAATTTTACTCTAGGTTCTATGCGAAATGCCATGTCACGTTACATAGGCGTAGGAACGTATAACAAAGCCATGCCAAAAGGTAAAATTCTAACCTATAATGTAGATGATTTTAGAAAACTGCTGAAATTTGAAAAAGAAGAAAACGTTTGGTGGCGTGATCAGATTGAAGCAGATATGCAATATGAAATGCTTTCGGAACTAGGACTTGATTTTAATCAGGAAAAAATGTACCAAAGCGGTTTCGAATTCAGAAGCTTTGATGAGTTTCCAACGGAATACTTAAATGATGTGCTTCAATCAATTCTTTTAATTTGTGAACATTCCTTAAACCTGCCTAATGTACAATGGGGGCACGATAGCATTGCTTGGAATAACCTTGTTGTAAAAACGCTAAAAACAGGTTATTTAGCCGAAATTAATGAAGCTGAAAAGAACGAAATTTTAGATTTACTACAGTTATTAAATCCTGCTGATAGCAATTACAATACGCTAAAATCTGAATTTGACGCAATCGTAATGCTAGATGAATTTTTCTTTAAAATTTTAGAAGTCTTACATCACCTATACAAAGACAACAATGTTTGCCTGGATGCGATGTACGGACAAAAAACAAGCACCGCACCAAAATGGGATAACTTTAATAAATACCAAATAGAAAAGCATTTGCAAAAAATAACTTCAATAAAAATGGACTGCCAGTTGGTTTAAAAATCCAAATTCCTGAAGGTTTTATTGATAAGCTGAGAGAATCTTTAAATAATTTCTATTTAAAATAAAAGACAAACTTGGGTTAGATTTTTTAATTAAAGTCTGATCCAAGTTTTTTTTTTGAGTTTATATTTGATTAGAGAATATTCATAACTTGTAAAAAATTTATATATTTATTAAGTTAGCTACCATTATAAACCAAATATTCATCTATGAACATACTTCCGAATTTTGATATAAAATCAGATGCAAAAATATCAAAGGAATTCTTGAAAAGAAACATCTTAACATTTCATCAAGCAACGGAATTCATTCAAAATTTAGATTACGGACGTAACGAAAACAAAGATGATTTAAGAACACTTTTCTCAGATAACAAAGGAACTTGTAGTACCAAACACGCTATCCTAAAGCAATTAGCAGATGAAAATTCTTTTAGCTATATTAAATTAATACTTGGGATTTTCAAGATGAGTGCCACCAACACACCAAAAATTGGAAATACTTTATCAAAAAAGAATCTGAAGTATATTCCAGAGGCGCATAATTACTTAAAATATAAAAACATCATTTTCGATTTTACTAAACCAAACTCATCATCGGCTGACTTTGAAGATGATTTACTTTTTGAAACCGAAATTCAACCAAACGAAATAAGCCAACATAAAATCCAAATGCATAAGAATTTCTTAACAAATTGGCTTAATGAAAATAACAACATTAATTATTCTCTTGATGAACTTTGGGAAATCAGAGAGCAATGCATTCAAAATCTATCAGAATAAATAAAATAAGGTCTTCAAATCCGAGTTTTAGGCTGAATTTATAGTTCATTTTATACTTGTGAAATTTGTATCTAATAAAAAACAGACCTCTTTACCCCTATCTTTAATTAATCATTTAAAGCTTTATAATGAAACAAATCCTTTACATCTCCTTTTTACTTCTTTGTTTTAAAGGTACAGCACAAACATTAAAAGACTGCTCCACTTGCTCCACGCAAATCATCACAGCTGCACAAATAAAAGATTTAAGTATTGACGAAATACGACTATTAACCAATGCCATTTATGCACGAAATGGATATCAATTTGAAAACTCAAGATTCCAAAATTATTTTGAGGAAAAATCCTGGTACAAATCAAAAAACAATAACAAAGCTGTTGTATTTAACGAAATCGAAAAACAAAACATCAACTTTTTACAAGAAGCAACAAAAACACTAAAGGCAAAACATAGCGAACTGATTAATCAGCTAAAATCATTTAAGGAATTTGTTTTAACCAACAAAACAAATGAACTAAAATCAAAATTTGGTTTTTTCTATGAGAACCAAACCGGAGCTGATGAGCCGAAATCACTCAAAGAGGTGCTAAATAAAATTAATTTAGACAATATTAATTATTACAAAAACAAAGGTCTGAATAGTGTCATGGAAGATAATGGCTTTGTTAAAATTTTTTACGAACTTTCGATAGAAGGAGAAAAAATAAACATCTACTATAACTATATGGGGCATTCAAAAATAATTGAAGGCTTTAATGAGTTTACAGATTATCACTCAGAAAATGAATATATGTATAATTGGCAATTCGAATTTACAAACCGTAAATTAAAATTTATACGATTGGCTGTTGCTGGATAAAAAAACTAGCCTAAACAAGGGTTTTGTATTAGATAAATAAGACATTTGCAACGGTGCATAAAACATACTAAAATTGTATTTTTCAGAGCAGATGCCTTTTTTACAAGTATTTTATTACCTTTAACTCCTACAGATTATATTAATTTTGATATCATAACATATACCGCTATGACACACATAAAAAAACACCAAGGTCGAAATATAAAACGTTTCCGTGAAATGCTAGGCATAAAGCAAGAAGCCCTTGCATTTGAACTTGGCGAAGACTGGAACCAAAAAAAAATATCATTACTAGAACAAAAGGAAGCTATAGAAACCAATATTTTAGAACAAGTAGCGCAAATACTCAGAATCCCTGTAGAAGCTTTCGAAAACTTTGATGAAGAGCAAGCTATTGTAAATATTCAAAATAATTATGAAGGTGCTAACACTGGTAATGGAACTTTAAACAACAATGCAAATTATGTAGATTGTGCATTCAATCCCATTGATAAAATAGTTCAGTTATATGACGAAAAAATTGTCCTTTATGAGCGCATGCTTAAAGAAAAAGACGAAATGATGTTGAGACTAGAAAAGTTGATTCAAAACAAATAGCTATCATTCCAATAATATATAAAAGCTTAACCTTTGGTTAGGCTTTTTTTATGGGGTATAAATTGGTTATTAGTATAAGAGGAATCAAGATTTATTTGTGATTGCCTGTTTTTATATTGCTATTTAAAAATAAGCGCTTCTTTTTTTACGTAAATTAGCTACAATTAAATAATTAGAAAAATCATACTAACTATCTATCAATCCTCCTTTTTATGAGAAAACACAACAACCTAAAAAATAGTATAGCACTTTCTCTACTATTTTTAACTTTTCTGTCACCAGAAGTTTATCCTTGTACCAGAGTTGTCTATAAAGGTCCTAACAACACTATTATTACAGCTCGCTCTATGGATTGGAAAGATGAAATTGATGCTAATATTTGGATTTTCCCAAGAGGATTACAAAGAGACGGTAATGTTGGTAAAAACTCCATTAAGTGGACTTCTAAATACGGAAGTGTAATCACCAGTGCATGGGATATTGCTACAGCTGATGGTATCAACGAAAAAGGATTGGTTGCAAATGTTTTATGGCTAGCAGAGAGCCAATACCCAAAATTTAACCCTCAGAGCTCTTCTAAAGGAATTACTATCTCTGCTTGGGCTCAATATGTACTGGACAACTTTGCCAACGTAAAAGAAACAGTAGATGAGTTAAGAAAAGAAGATTTTGTTATTGTATCTGATTATATACCTGGAACAACAAAATTCACCACCTTGCATCTTTCTATTTCTGATGCCACGGGTGATAATGCAATTTTTGAATATGTGGGTGGAAAGCTTGTAATACATCATGATGCCTCTTATACTGTAATGACTAACTCGCCTATATTTGAAGAGCAATTAGCCATCAATAAATACTGGCAAGCCATTCCGGGAACTATTATGCTACCAGGAACTAATCGGGCGGCCGACAGATACGCAAGAGCCTCTTTTTATATCAATGCAATACCACAAACTTCAGATATTCGCACCTCTATTGCTAGTGTTTTTAGTGTAATTAGAAACTGCTCTGTTCCTTTCGGAATCTCTTCTGAGACTGAACCTAATATTTCTTCGACAAGATGGAGATCTGTTGCTGATCAAAAAAATCTAGTGTATTACTTTGAAACTGTTCTAACTCCTAATACTTTTTGGGTCGATTTAAAGAAAATTGACTTTAATAAAAACGCTCCCGTTAAAAGACTAAGCGTGAGCAAAAATGAAACTTACGCGGGTGAAGCCTCTCAAAAATTTATTACCACAAAACCATTTACATTTATAGGAATATAAGAGAAACAGTTGGAGGATAATTTCTTTACAGCAGGTTAACTTAATACAAACAAAAAGCTTCTTTTCAATTCTTAGAATTAAAAAGAAGCTTTTTTATAAATTACATCAAACGGGTTAACTACCCTATCGCTATCAAATTAAAAACATCTGCAATTCGATCTTTTAATTTTATTGAAAATTTCATAACGAAAGAAAATTTCATGTGAACCTGAATTATAATTAGCCAGCTTGGTTGTTTCTGCATCATAAGCATATCCAACCATCAAACTTTCTGACACCTGAAACCCTACCATTCCACTCACTGCAGCACTCCATCGGTATGCAATTCCGGCTGTGAATATTTCATCGTAGAAAAAATTTGCTGACAAGTCCATTTGCAAAGGAGCTCCTCTAGAAACCTTGGCTAACATAGAAGGCTTAAATTTTAAATTGTAATCTAAATCAAAAACATAACCAGCCATTAAATAATAACTCATTCGTTCTTTGACTACAAAACTCGAAGCTGTATTACCGGCACTTTTGTCGTAATAACTTGTCTCTAACATTTTAGGAATCGAAAGCCCTATATAAGATACATCTGAATACCAATATACCCCCGCTCCTATATTTGGAGAAAATTTATTATCGATATTTTCTTGAAACCTTGCATCAGAAGGATTATAGATATCCAGTTTTGTAAAATCTACATTAAGCAAATTTGCAGTTCCTTTTAGTCCAAAAGCTAACTTATAAGTATCTGAAGTATGAATTGTATAAGAGAAATCTGCAGAAATAGAATTCTCTGACATAGGGCCAATTTTATCATTGATTATCGATGCTCCCCATCCAACATTACTAAGTTCAATTGGTGAATTAATAGATACTGCATTTGTTACTGGAGCACCATCTAACCCAACCCACTGGTTTCTGTGTGTAGCAAAAATACTCATCGCCTCGCGTGAACCTGCATAGGCTGGATTAATCGTTGTGGTATTATACATGTATTGTGTAAATTGTGCTTCTCGTTGTGCAGAAGCTGCATTGTATATTAATAGAATTAGCAGTGTTAAGAATAATTTTGCGTTTTTCATTTGGTAAAATAATTTATCGCGCAAGTAACACATTTTAAACAATATAATACGGTTAAAAAATAGCACGAGAAGCCTTTTTTTCAACATGCTTATAACGCAAATAAACAACTGAAAACCAAATAAATAATGGGTGAGTTAGCGAAAACAAAGGAAACTCAAAGAGAAGTTTTAACAAAATCATCTGAAGGTTTTCTTCCGAATTGCTGTAAATACTTGGAAGAAAAATAACTTAATGTACAAAAAGTCAATTCTTTTGAAACGTGTATTAATGAATCATAATCGCCGCTTTTAAGCAGTTTATTAGCGAGAACCAATTTCTCTCTCATAAAGAAATTATTGGGTGTACTCATAAACATTTTTTTGAATAGAGTGGTATATTTTGAAACAGACATATTTGCCATCTTGGCCAAAAGTATGATTCCAGGAAAATTTCCAGATAAATTATCTAATAGATATTCTTTAGTTAAATTTAAAAATTCAATTTCTCTTTCGGGCACATAATGAAGTTTTGGAGTCTGATTAGAATAACGATCTATAAAGATTCCCAGTAACCTAAGTGTTACTCCTCTTAAATAAACATCAAAGGCGGGATCCTGAAAGGATTTGTTTTTAATGGCATGCATAATAAGCATACTCTCACTATCAATAGTATCATAAAAGAAAACACTGTTTTTATTTTTTTTTGCTTTCCGTTTATCAAACTCTTTTTTTGCTCTGTTAATAACCGAAAAATTAAATAACTCTTTGCTAACTAATAATCGCATAGCAAAAACACGTTCGCCTACAACCGGTTGGAAAGTTTTATCTATAACATTATCAAAGACTCCTAATGCAAAATCTGCTTTATATTCTATTTTTTTATCTCTTTCTTTACAATCAACCAAATTCATTCCATCAGTAAAATTATAATGGATTAGATACAAATCTTCATCAGATTTATATCTTCTTATTTTAATTGGCTTTTTAAATCTTAAATCCCATATTACAACAGATAACCCCGGAACAACTTCTGTATAATAAAAACTTCCATCGGCTAAACTCTTAGGCATGAGTAGCAATTTATCATCAATTAACTCCGCTCCAAACTGCTCAACAAGTTGTTTGGTTAATTTCTTTTGCCAATCAGCTGTTAAAGTATACGTATGGCTAAGTTCTATCATTATTATAGTTGTTTAATGAAATTCTTTGGAGACATCCCAAAAGATTCTTTAAATTTTGTAATAAAATACGAACTACTAGAGAAATTTAACTCTTCAGAAACTTGACTTATTGTCAACTTTTTTTCTTCCAAAAGCTTTTTGGATTCAAGCAACTTATTATTCATGAAAAAAAAGTTCGGAGTCATTCCTGTAATTCTTTTAAAGAGTTTTTTATATTTTGATACTGACATACTTACCTCATGCGCCAAGAAAGGAATACTAGGAAAAGTATTTTTTATATTTGCTATTAAGTAACCTTTTGATCTTATAATATTAGCCAAATCATTGTCATCGATAGTATCAATTACGACCTCATCAAAAATCATTTGCTCTACAAACTCTGCAATAAGATTTAGTACTGTTCCTCTCAAATGAAATTCGAACGATATTTCTTGTAGGTTTTTAGACCTCAAACTCATCAGAAGATTATAGCTTTTATTACTCATTCTGGTGAATCGAATTATCGAGTTTGTCTTAGAATTAAGGATACTATCTATATGGTTTTCAATTGAAGGATTATTTTTAAAATACCCCTTAATAGCCTCTTTTTTTATGAAAATGTAAAGTCCATACGTTTTACTCCCAGATTTTATAATATAATCCGAACATAATGCACTATCAATAATAGCCATATTATAACTCCATCTTCCAATACGATTTACAATATCATCAGATAATAAAGCGGCTTGTCCGTCTGTAAGATCGTAATATATCCCTATAAAATCATCTGTCTTATTTTCTTGTCTTAAATGAATTTCTGAATTGTATACAACATCTAAATAAAGCGCTGAAATATCAGGATCACAATTTAAAAAATACCTGTTTCCTGTGTGAATATAATCTGGCACTAAAATAAAATTACCATCAATTTTTCCTTCTAACTCTTTTGCAAGTGGTTCAACCCAATCTAATTCTACTCCATAATGATGCGTAATTTTTTTCATTGTAATCTCTTTAAATCTTTCGCAAAACAAAGTACGTTTTGCATTAATACTCTTAAAAAAAAATATAATTAATGATGTAATCCTGTTATATTGTGTTCATGGAATAGACATCATTAAAAATCATGTGGGGGAGATTTTTAAACCAGGTTGCTTTATTTTTTATCCTTAAAACACTAGAAGCTTAAATGGAATAATACGTATAAACACTATATAAAATAGGCTTAAAATCGTATTTATTTTAAAGTAAATATAAAAAAAAATATAGGAAAACAATATGAAAAGAACTTTAAAGCAAACAATATGGTTAATTTTTTATTTTTTGATATAATAAAAAATTAAACTGCTGAATCTTACTGTTTTCTTTAACATTATTAATATTACAATCTCAAAATAAATAATTTATGATATCAGATTAGAGGTGATTCTGTTTAAAATTCATCTTTTTAAATTGAAAATATCACTACTAGAAGGAAGTATTATAGTATTCAATTCTTCCTCGATTTTCTTATGCATTTGGGATAAATAAAAAAAGGGTAATCTTATAGACTACCCTTTGTATTATGCCACCATTATAATGTGGTTATTCTCCACTATTCATAAATGTCATTAAAAGTGTGTAAGCATTTTTAGTAACGATTTTTGATGATGAATTTATTAGATCAGACTTAATCTGGCGATACCCTTCATTAATCGTTCCAGGCACTACAGTAATCATTTTATAATTATTATTACCTGTATGAGCAAAAACAAAGAACTTTCCTTGCCATCTTACTACAGCATCTTCTGGTACTGTAAGTGCTTTTTCATTTTCAAATTCTGCTTCGGCATTTATAAAAAGCCCTGGAAGCAATGAACTATCATATTGCTTTATTTTACAAACAACCTCAGCAGCCCTATCGCCATTAAGACTTTGATTTATATAGGCGATTTTTGCTTCATATTTCTTTGAGGGATTGCTATTGGTAAAAGCTGTTACTGTTTGTCCTACAGAAAGTAAGTGTACATCTTTCTCAAAAGCATTCATAACAAGTACTATATCACTTGTTTCCATTAATTCAAAGAGCATATCTGTTGGCGAAATATATTTCCCCACATTTACATTAACCTTTGAAACTAATCCATTTATTGGAGAAACTATAGTTACTGTTTTGCTAATATTAGATGCTGTAAGTGTTTTTACATTAATTCCTAGTAACGCTAATTTCTGCCCTAATGAAGCCATATTTATACGTTGCGTTTGCATTTCTGTAGCTGTTTGTTCGAACAATTTATCACTACTTGCCTTCTTTGCATTAAGTTCTTTTTGTCTGTTGTACTCACTTTGAGACAATTGAAACTTTTCTTTAGCCGTTAGGTAATCTTGCTGTAGCTGTATGTATTGCATATCTTCTACCACTGCAAGCAATTGGCCTTTTTTAACGTTCATTCCGGCTATTAAATCAGTTTTTTTAATATATCCTCCTAGCGGAATACTTATGCTTACCACACTTTTGGGTGGCACTGTAACTGTTCCTTGAAGATTCAATATCCCTTTTACGTTTTTTTCTTGGGGATTCCCCACTATTAACCCCGCATTCTTTACTTGCTCGTTAGTTAACAGAATACTATTTTCTTGCTTATTAGCTTCAATATTATTTTGTGGTTCTTTTTTATCACTCTTGCAGGATACTATAAATAACATCCCTAAAACTGTGGCTATATATGTTTTCATTATATTATAAATTATTAAGGGTTTGAAGGTTAACTATTGCTTTATTATAACTGTTAACCGCATCGAGATATTCATTCTTTATTGTTATTGCTTGGTTCACTACCATAACCCATTGCAGGTAATCAATATCTCCATTTTCTAATTGGCTATTGGCTGCATCGATAATTATTGATGCATTTTTAAGTCCATCGCTTTCATAATAATGTAAACTCTCTTTGTATTTTTCGATCTCGCTTAAAGCATTTGTAATGGCTGTTTTTATTTCAATTTTTGTTGCTTCTGTTATTGTTTGATAATTTTCATATTCTATTTTAGCCGCTTTATTTCGTGCCGATTGACTGGAATAAAACAACGGAATAGACAATCCTAGATTTACATAACTAAACCTATTATTGCGGTCATAATAAACATCCTGCCCAGCATTATTGGTTTGCGTACCTATGATACTTAAATTATTATATCCCAATGTAATATCGGGTAACATCTTAGCCTGTTCGGTTTTCCATTTCCATTTTGCTGCAGCTGCAATATGATTCGAAAGCTTTACCTGTGGCAATTCTGACACATTAGATTTATCATCTAACGAAATAGTAAAATCATTCTTAATGTTTCCTGTTGCTGGAACATGTGTTATACTATCCTGAAGAATGGCATTAAAAGATCGAATTGTAATATCGATATCTCTGTTTACCATTGTAAGCTGATTGGTATAAAATTGTCTGGCAGATTGTGA
Organism: Flavobacterium sp. 140616W15; assembly: GCF_003668995.1. NCBI lineage: Bacteria > Pseudomonadati > Bacteroidota > Flavobacteriia > Flavobacteriales > Flavobacteriaceae > Flavobacterium > Flavobacterium sp. 140616W15. The sequence continues at coordinate 1,382,929 of NZ_CP033068.1, read as the reverse complement.
AGCACTTTTTTCGAGTACATTTGTTTCTCCAGTTTTATAACGCAAATCCGACTTTTGTTCCATTAATCTATAAATAGAGTCTGCATAGGTCAGCAATTCTTTTTTACTATTTAACCAGATATAGGAGTAAAAAAGATTCCTTACATTCGATTTAATTTCCTGTGTTGTTAGCTGCGATTCTGCCTTAGCAACATTATAGTTTTCTGTTAGGTTTTTTTTCTGATTGCTATACACTGTCGGAAAAGCAAAAGTTTGACTAATACCAAAACGGCTATCATTCAGTCGGCTGTTAAACTGACCATAATCGGCATCTAACGAAGTTTTAGGAATATCAAAAGCTGATTTTTGGAGTTGCTCTTTTGATTTTTCATTTAGATGAGCCGATTTTACTCTCTTATTATTCTGAATTGCAATAGATAAAGATTGCTCTAATGATGTTGGTAATTGTTGCGCCTGAACTGTAGCGGTAATAAATAAACCAACAAGTAACAATACTAATTTATCAATTTTATTTTTTTTCATTTTTTTCTTAAACACTTTGGTATGATAAGTCATTAAATAAATAGATGGCAGCACAAACAACGTAAGAAGTGTTGCTGTGATAAGTCCACCAATAACTACTGTTGCCAGCGGGCGCTGTACCTCTGCTCCTGCACCATTACTTAATGCCATTGGCAGGAAACCTAAAGAAGCAACGGCAGCTGTCATCAATACGGGACGTAACCTATTTTTTGTTCCTGTAATGATAATTTGTACCGCATCGGTAATTTCGCCCAGCTTCTGTATTCGGTTAAACTCAGATATTAAAACAATTCCATTTAGTACCGCTACTCCAAAGAGCGCAATAAATCCAACACCTGCAGATATACTAAATGGCATATCACGCAAGGCAAGTCCAAATACTCCTCCAATAGCCGATAATGGAATTGCTGTAAAAATTATAATTCCTTCTTTTAAAGATCGGAATGCAAAATATAATAGTGCTAAAATCATTAATAATGCGGCTGGAACAGCAACACCCAGACGTGATTTTGCTTCTTGTAAGTTTTCGAATGTACCTCCATAAGTAATATAATAACCAGGATCAAATTTTATTTGATTATTTACCTTTTTCTGTAATTCTTCTACTATTGATTCTACATCACGACCTCTGACATTAAAGCCTACAATGATTCTTCTTTTTGCATCTTCTCGCTGTATCTGGTTTGGACCTTCTATTTCTTTTACGGATGCTACCTGATATAATGGAATTTGCATTCCTGTAGGAGTTGCTATCAATAAATTACGTACATCTGAGATATCTTTTCGACCACTATCTTCTACTCTAACAACCATGTCAAAGCGTTTCTCTCCTTCATAAATACTACCTGCTACTGCTCCTGCAAAAGCGGCATTTACTGTTTTGTTTATATCAGAAACATAAATCCCGTATTTAGCCATTTCTGCCCAATCATAATCAATAACAATCTGAGGCATTCCGGTAACTTTTTCCACATAAAGATCTGTGGCTCCATCTACTGTTTTAGCAATGGCTCCTAATTTCTCTGCATATTCGGCAAGCTTATCTAGGTCTTCTCCATAAATCTTGCAGACAACATCTTGTTTTGCTCCAGTCATTAATTCATTAAAACGCATTTGAACAGGAAATTGAAAACCTGTAGTAACTCCAGGGGCAACTTGTTTTACTGTTTCTGTCATTTTATCTGCCAACTCTGGAAATGAGGAAGCGCTTGTCCATTCTGATTTGTCTTTTAAAACAATAATCATATCTCCTCCTTCTATAGGCATTGGATCTGTGGGGATCTCGGCACTTCCGATTCTTGAAACTACCTTTTCTACTTCTGGATATTTGCTTTTAAGGGCTACTGATATTTTCTGAATTGTTTCTGTAGTTGTCGAAAGATTTGTTCCCAATAGCAAACGTGTTTCTACTGCAAAATCTCCTTCTTCTAGTTGCGGAATAAACTCTCCTCCCATTCTTGAGAAAACAAGCAATGCAATTCCAAATAAAACAAATGCCGAAATTACAATCCCCTTTCTTATGCGTAAAGCCTTAGACAACCATTTTTCATAATACAATTCAAGCTTAGCCATTATTCGATCTGAAAGATTTGGTTTATGGTTCATCTTCTTACTTATAAATAACGAACTAACCATTGGCACATAAGTAAGTGATAGTATAAATGCTCCTAAAATGGCAAAAGCAACTGTTTGTGCCATTGGTTTAAACATTTTACCTTCTATTCCTTCCAGCGACAGTATAGGAAGATATACTATAAGGATAATTATTTGTCCAAATACAGCCGCATTCATCATTCGCCCTGCCGATCCTGTGACTTCCTTATCCATATCTTCCTGCGAAAGCGTATCTATTCCTTTATACTTTTTGGTACTGTGCAAATGATGCAATATGGCTTCGACTATAATTACTGCTCCATCTACTATTAAACCAAAATCAAGTGCTCCAAGGCTCATAAGGTTACCACTTACCCCAAAAGTATTCATCATGATAATTGCAAACAGCATTGCTAAAGGAATAACCGACGCTACAATAAAGCCTGCTCTTAAATTTCCTAAAAACAATACCAATACCAGAACAACAATCAATGCTCCCTCAATAAGGTTTTTTTGAACTGTACCAATAGCATTATCTACCATTTTAGTTCGATCTAAAAAAGGCTCTATTTTTAATCCTTCTGGTAAAATTTTCTCTATTTCGGCAACGCGTTTCTTTACATCTACAATAACATTATTTGCGTTTTCTCCTTTAAGCATCATCACTATTCCACCTACAGATTCGCCAAGGTCGTCTGTTGTTAGTGCCCCGTATCGTATTGCCGAAGACATTTTTACATCTGCAATGTCCTTTATAAGAATTGGTGTTCCTGCCTGTGTATTCTTTACAATAATATTCTGAATGTCACTTATATTCTTGGTAAGTCCTACGCTTCGGATATAAAGTACTGTTGGTCCTTTCTCAATATAAGCTCCACCTGTATTTTCGTTATTGCTGCTTAGTGCTGTAAAAACCTCTTTTATTGTAAGGCTTTGGGCTTTTAATCGTGCTGGATTTACCGCAATTTCATATTGTTTTAATTTTCCACCAAAAGTGGCTACATCGGCAATTCCTGGCGTTCCTAAAAGTTGCCTTCTAATGGTCCAATCCTGAATTGTTCTTAAATCCTCTAGAGAATACTTGGCTTCATACCCCGGTTGTGGCTTTACAACATATTGGTATATCTCCCCCAGTCCTGTTGTAGCAGGCGCCATTTCGGGCGTACTGGCATTTTCGTCTATCTCTACTTTCTGTAAGCGCTCGGCAACTTGCTGGCGTGCCCAATACACATCAGTATCATCGTCAAAAACGATAGTCACCAACGATAGTCCAAAGCGGGAAATACTACGGCTTTCTTTTAGCTGCGGAATATTGCTTATTGCCTGTTCTATCGGAAAGGTTATAAGACGCTCAACGTCTTCTGCTCCCAGAGATGGAGCTGTTGTAATAATTTGTACTTGATTGTTTGTGATGTCTGGAACGGCATCAATAGGTAAACGAGTCACTTCGTACACGCCATAAATAATCCATAGCAATGTAAAAACGCCAATTACCAGTTTATTCTTAACTGAAAATTGTATTATCTTATTAAGCATAATTTGATTTAATTTTAGAAATAATAATGCTATGGCTAAAACATAGAATATGTCTTAACCACAATAAAAATTTGAAAATCAAATTATACTATAGGAGGTCTAAATACCGAAAATAAAGCGGGGTTAGAATGTAAATTGCATGTATATGGGATACTGTTAGTCTGTGTTAGACCAATAGTAAAAGGAAGATAAATTGCATGTTTGTCTGTTGGTATAAATACAAGCTGTAACGAGTAACCGCTTATATTTTTAAAAGGAAGCTGCATATCGCGATCACCATCATCATCGTCTAAGTCATCACCCCAATAATGCATGGCTAAAAAATCAATAAAACTTACTTTATTTATTTCTTTATGTTCTTTAAAATGCTGAAACAATACCGGCAATTTATAGAACTGCTGGAACATCCCAATATTAGAGGTTATTAAAAAATGAATATGTAAATAATAATCTTTTTCACTTCAACAAATTTACCTTTTATCCCTAAATGATTCTTCCCAAATAATAGTAACAGGTCAACTTTTATCATTCTATAAACATAAACAAACTAAAATTTTATTTTCAACATCATAATCACTAAAAAACAACACTATTGCTAATCTATTAACAAATTATGCGCTATTAATTTCATCACACACCTGTATGTTTCTTGTATTATTATAGAAACCATTTCACTTATTTAAAATTAAAATAGCCAATATGCCTAAGAAATTAATTAAAATTTTTTAGTTCTTTTTTATACATATAATCTATGTTTTCCCTCTTAGATGAAGCACCCTTAATAAATAGCAATTTCTTTGATAAAACCATTTTTATTTCATAATAAAAACATCTAAATAAAACAATAACAATATTTTTAATATTAAAAAACTAAAATAAACACATAAATAACGTTAATTTAATATCAATATTGATTAATTTACAACCACTTTCTTTTCATGACAAAACTAATTTTGTAGTGCTTCGATAAAACATACTCATTGTCGATTAACCTACAATTTTATGCAATGAAAAAATTACACATCCTATTCTTGTTTGCTTTTTTTCCATCTCACTTACTGCTCAAATACAAGTACCTCAAACCAGTAATACGCTAATGGGATGTAAACCAGCAATTATTCCTGCTCCCGTAGCTATTAAATCAAACCTGAGTAGCAAAATAAAAGCTGTAGCAGCTACTGGTGTCACAGGCAAAGTTGAAAGCATTCATAGCGCTTTTGTAAACTGGCAAACAGGAGGATTTACGAGTTTTTCTATCGGTACAGGCTCAGTTCCAAATGGTCCGAATTCGCAAAATATTCGCTGGAGTCAAGGTTTAAACTCTCTGGATAAGACTACCTACGGATATAGTTATGAAGAATTACGTTTAACAGCTCTGGCCTTAGGAACAACATTTGCACAAGGACAAAATTTTTACTTTCACTTATTTAATGGTAGTACAGACACCGTGATTGGTCCATTAAATTTCACATGGGAAAATCTGGGTACTGCTGGCAACATAGTAAATGTTTCTGTAGAGACGCAATTTGGAATCAATGGACTAGGCGGTTTTGCCAATTGGCAAGCAAGCAATATGATGGATTTTTACAGCAAAGTGATTCCGATTATAACACAAGTATATGGCCCATCATCTCATTCTTATACAGTAAATGTCATTAATGATGGTAATGCTTCTGGTAGCAACACTTTTTACAACGGTCCTAACTGGATTTCTACTCAATATACAGCCGATGCTTATGGCAAGATGACTCAGCCACGTTTAATGATTCACGAACTTTTACATGCCTGGCGTGATAATGTGTGTTTGTCTTCCAACAATCTTTGGCATTACGAAAATACTTTAAGCGGCTTCGAAGAAGGTATGGCAGAATGTGTAGCACAAATTGTTATGGATAAATTTGTTGCTGCTTATCCTAACTACTTTCCCGCTAGCAGTGCTTATTTAAACAAGCATTGGGGACATGAAGACGGATATGCTTTTGATTGGGATTATGATTTTCAGAATCATTCCCAACTCACTACTACCGACTTTTGGTCAAGTGACCAGGGAATCGGTGCACATTGGGAACGTTATGGTACAAGTGCTGCTGCTTTTTATAAGATGTATATTGAAGATGTTGATGTTTTCAAAAAATTCAATGCCGAATATTACAAAAGAATGAATGCTGCTCATGCCCTGCTAACTTCTCGCGCCTTACTTGTGGACATTTTTAAGACAACTCTCCCTAAGATTGAAGAGAAAGAAACGAGTTTATGGATAGACAAACAACGAATCTTAGACTGTAAAGTAGTACCTGGGAAAAAAGTGCATATGCTCAGTTTTCAAGGCGCTGCCGGCCCAAGAGATATGTCACATGACAATAGAATTCACTTGATTGAAACTCAAAATTTACCAGGAGCAAATGAATGGTCATGGGACAAACTAGATGCTTCTGGAAATATAACCCAACGCTGGTTTCATCAGCTTAATAATTTACCTGGAAAAATTAATATCGTAAATTATACCACTGGAACCGTTAGCAATACTCTAAATTTCAGAAACAATGATTCAGGATTTTATGGACCGAATCAAGGCCCGTGCTTACCTCCTTCTTTAACGGGTACCCCCTGTTTTCCAACAGGGATAGACGGTCATGGACTGTACACCTCTTCTGCGGATCCCGCCATCACAAATGGTGGAATAAATGATGGAAGCTGGTACAACGGATTGGGACTTAATGCAGACAGAATTATTTATAAAATACAAACAACCGGTTTATACATTTATAATATTGAATTTCAATCTGCAGGGGCTGTTAAAGGTAAATACTATCGGCTGCATGGTAACGGATTCATCAATAAAGACGGTTTGTATGCTGGTGTAAGAAATAATAGTGATTCTCCCGTTCTAGGTAAAATGTATGTAGAACAAAAAATAAAGTAACTCCATTAACAGGTGAAGAAGCCGCTATTACTATAAATAATGGTACTCTTATCGCTCCTCGTTTATGGACCTCTATTCCTGAAACTCAAACTCAGTTTAAAGCAGGAAGAACAGATACACGCTATTCTAAACCTGGAAAAGTACACGCTATTTATGTCAATAATGATTGTTCAAAGCCTCAAAAAATTGACTTTAGAAATATCACATATGGTAGTACTGTTTCTGGAGTACAAATGTTCTTGTTTAATCTAGATGATTTTGATGATATTCTTTATACCGAGTCCATGCCTGATGTATTGTGTGAAGGATACCCAGCCGATTTTACAATAAAAAATAATTTCCCGGATTATTTGGATACCGACTCCAGAATTACCTACAAATGGATAAATCCTTTAGGAACGGTAGTTTCTACTTCAAAAAAATATACTATCTCTGCTGTTACGCCTGCAGATGCGGGTCTTTATACTTTAGAAATCAGTTCTTTCGACTGCTTAATTACAAGAACCAAAAATCTGACAGTTACCCCAGCTGTTGTTCTTGATCCCGCTGTTATTACACCAGCTTCTTTTTGTGCAAATAAGACTATCAATCTAAGCGTAAATGGTACACTCCCATCTGGCACTACGTATTCATGGACAGGTCCAAATGGCTTTACTAGCGCAATTCAAAATCCAAACATTACAAACGCACAAGCCATAAACGCAGGCACTTATGAAGTGACCTGTACCAGTAAAGATTGTGATGGTGTTACAGATATAATCAAAAAAAAGCAGATAGAAGTTGTTGTAAATTCAATAATAAAGCCTAAAATTACCTGTGGCACTCAAACGCAAAGTACTATAACGTTTAATTGGGAAGCTGTTTCAGGTGCTACTGATTATTCTGTTTCTTATCAGGTGAATACGAACCCAGTACAAAACATTGGAACTATTGGTAACGTGTTAACCTATGATGTAACCTCATTACAGCCTTCAGATAATGTCTTGTTTTCTATAATTCCTATAGGAGCTTCTAATACTTGCTTTGAAGTCGAAAGCAAAACCTGTCAGACAAATACAGCGCCTATTTGTTCTATTCCAATAGCAAAAGCCATTAACACTGCAGTAATTACCTGTAGCAGCCCTTCTGTTACATTAGACGGTACTGGTTCGACAACCGGTGCAGGTATTGACTATAAATGGACTACTACCGATGGTACAATCGTTAGTGGAGCAACAACACTAAATCCAATTGTTAGCTCAGCAGGAACTTATAATTTAATGGTAACCAATACTGCTAATGGAGGTTGTAATTCGCTTCCTGCAATAGTTACAGTCACAGGAGCCTATTCATTACTAACAGTTCCAACTTTAACCAGTCTTAACTCCATTTGTGCAGGGTCAGATGCTATTTTTACAATAACAGGAACAACGGGAGATCTTGTAAGCTATACTGGAGCTATTTCTGGAACTGCTGTAATAGGAACTACGGGCTCAGTAACGGTAACGATTCCATCACCAACCTCAAATACAACTTTGAATTTAACAAATAGTACAGATGGTATCTGTAGTCAAATTATAACTGGAGTAACTAAAACCATTACCATACAAAAAGCTCCTAATACAGGAACTAACGGAGTTTTGAAATTGTGCTCAGGATCTGTCCCTACTCATGCGCAATTGTTTGCTCAACTTGGAGGAACACCCGATGCTGGTGGTACTTGGTCTGCTATTGGGAATATTTATACCTATACTGTAAATGCGACAGCTCCCTGTACTTTAACCGCTTCTGCCACTGTAACACTAAACACGCAAACTGCTCCTAATGCAGGAACTAACGGAGTTCTGACATTATGCTCAGGATCTGTCCCTACTCATGCGCAATTGTTTGCTCAACTTGGAGGAACACCCGATGCTGGTGGTACTTGGTCTGCTATTGGAACTATTTATACCTATACTGTAAATGCGACAGCTCCCTGTACCTTAACTGCCACAGCTACTGTAACGCTAAACACACAAACTGCTCCTAATGCAGGAACAAACGGAGTTCTGACATTGTGCTCAGGATCTGTCCCTACGCATGCGCAATTGTTTGCTCAACTTGGAGGAACACCCGATACTGGTGGTACTTGGTCTGCTATTGGAACTATTTATACCTATACTGTAAATGCGACAGCTCCGTGTACCTTAACCGCCACAGCCACAGTAACACTAAACACACAAACAGCTCCTAATGCAGGAACTAACGGAATTTTGACATTGTGTTCTGGTTCTGTCCCTACGCATGCCCAATTATTTGCTCAACTAGGAGGAACACCCGATGCTGGTGGTACTTGGTCAACTATTGGGAATATTTATACCTATACTGTAAATGCGACAGCTCCGTGTACCTTAACCGCCAAAGCTACTGTAACGCTAAACACACAAACTGCTCCTAATGCAGGAACAAACGGAGTTTTGACTTTGTGTTCTGATTCTGTTCCTACTCATGCGCAATTGTTTGCTCAACTTGGAGGAACACCCGATACTGGTGGTACTTGGTCTGCTATTGGGAATATTTATACCTATACTGTAAATGCAATAGCTCCCTGTACCTTAACCGCCACAGCCACAGTAACACTAAACACACAAACAGCTCCTAATGCAGGAACTAACGGGATTTTGACATTGTGTTCTGGTTCTGTCCCTACGCATGCCCAATTGTTTGCTCAACTTGGAGGAACACCCGATACTGGTGGTACTTGGTCTGCTATTGGGAATATTTATACCTATACTGTAAATGCGACAGCTCCCTGTACCTTAACCGCCACAGCAACTGTAACACTAAACACACAAACAGCTCCTAATGCAGGAACTAACGGAATTTTAACTTTGTGTTCTGATTCTGTCCCTACGCATGCGCAATTGTTTGCTCAACTTGGAGGAACACCCAATGCTGGTGGTACTTGGTCTGCTATTGGAACTATTTATACCTATACTGTAAATGCGACAGCTCCATGTACCTTAACCGCCACAGCCACTGTAACACTAAACACGCAAACTGCTCCTAATGCTAAAGCTGGCAGTCCAGGCATAATTAGCTGTACTCAACCAACAATAAAGTTAAATGGTACTGGCTCTGAGAGTACTAATGTTACTTATTTATGGACTGGCGGAACGATTGTCAGTGGAGCCAACACATTAACCCCTGTTGTAAGTTCCAGCGGAATTTATACTTTAACGGTTACAAACATTGCTTTGGGATGCTCTTCAAGCGATACTGTTTTAGTTACACAAGATATTGAAAATCCTGATTTTACCTTTTCAGAAACAGCAGTAAATCAATTTTTAATAACAGGTTATGGCGGTAAAGCTCCCTATCAATACAGCATTAACACCCCTAATAATTATATATCTGATCCAGTCTTTAAGATTGATCATTCTGGAAACTATACCATTTATGTAAAAGACATTAAAGGTTGCTTCTCTACTCAAACTGTCTATTTAGACTATGCCGGAATCGAATTTCCAAAATTTTTCTCTCCCGATGGAAACGGAAGTAATGACTATTGGTATCCAACAAGAATCGAAGATTATCCCGATTTAGAGGTTTTAATATTTGATAGGTACCAACGATTAATTACCAGTTTTAAAGGAAATACAACAATGGGATGGGATGGCACATATCAAGGAAAACCCTTGCCTATGGGGGATTATTGGTATGTTATTAAAACAAACAATGACAAAGACAGGAGAGAATTAATAGGTGGAATGACTTTATTTAGATAAAATAAGAAAGATGAAAAAAATAATATTGCTTTTTATAATAATTGGTCTTCCTGTTTATGGGCAAGAATTACAACTCCCGCCAACCAGTCAATATTTAGCAGATAATCCATATGTAATTGCCGGAGCCTATGCCGGAATTGGAGATTTTTATAAAATACGCTTCACTGGAGAAACACAGTGGTTAGGTGTAAAAGATGCTCCACAAACGCAGTCCCTGTCTTTTGATGTCAGGATAGGAGATCGCTCAGGACTTGGAGCTGTATTCTTTAATGATAAAAACAGAAACACTTCTCAAAAAGGAGGTCAAATAACTTATGCTCATCATATTACTTTATCGGAATATAATAATCAGTTTCTTTCATTCGGACTCTCTTATAAATTTACTAATTTCAATATTGATGCATCTGATATTATCACATCAGATCCAAGTGTTCAATCTTATAATGTGAATAATTCAAACTTTGATTTAAGCTTTTTGTATCGTTTAGAAAATTTTTTTATCAGTTTTAATGCTGCAAATATTTTAGATAAGTCAATAAAGCCAACGATTTTAAAAGAGCCTACAAATATTAGAAATTACTATTTATATACTGGTTTTCTTTTGAAAAATAAATTTACTTCTATAGAATACGAACCTTCTATTTTGTATCAATTGTACGAAAGTGATGGACGTTCCAGTCTTGATCTTAATCTTAAAATTCGAAAAATGACTGGCAATAATTATATTTGGGCAGGTATAAGCGCAAGACTATTAGCCGATCAGTCGTTTAAACCTAACTCTATTGCGCCCCTAGTGGGATTTAGACAAAATAGATTTTATGCCGCTTACTCATTTAATATTAGCCTGAATCAACTTCAAAATCATAATTCGGGTACCCATATGATAACTGTTGGATTTGATTTTAGTAACAGGGTAAGCAATTGTAAATGTGTAAATTAAACAAAAACAATAGCATAAAAAAGATATTAGTCCTTTTCAGCATTCTATTTGTATACACTCAATCAAATAATAGTCACAGGTCTATTTTTATGATTACACAAACACAAATCTCTTTTGTTTTATTTTTTGATATCTAAATTCATAAAAAAATAAATTATTCCAATTTAAAAAACGCTTTACTGAAATAATCCCAATCTAACTATATCTAATGCGTTCAAAAGCCATGAGAATACTAGTTTGGTAATTTTGCTTAAAATTGTTTCTATTTATATTTTCTATACATTTGCCGCAATCTGGTGCGCCATAAAAAGCACTTAATAGGGAATTCGGTGAGAATCCGAAACAGACCCGCTGCTGTATGCTCCACATAGAAGTTTTTGAAAAATATATCCACTGTTATTTAATGGGAAGGATTTCAAAAATGGAGTAAGTCAGAAGACCTGCCAGATAATATAATGTTTGACGCTTTCGTGGAATAAAGCTAAGGACAATGCTGGTTTTGTGTGCTTAAATGCGGGCAGTACCATCATTCCTCTGTATTTCCATAAGCGTTGTAATTATTTGCTTTTTTATTCAAATAAATCACAATTAAATATGGAAAAAAATCCTTCTAAAATTTTAAAATTGACTTTTCTATCGATTCTATTGCTAGGTTTTATAGCATGTGATTCTGATAAAGATGAAAATCAGGAAATTATAAATCCTACTGAAGTACTCACAGGATCATACACTGTGAACCGCTTTAATGTTCTTAACATTGTTCCGAATCTGCCTAGCCATTCAAAACTTACATGGAGTATTAATGATTCTATAATTTCTCAGAGTTCGCAGTTGGATTTCATTAGCCCTTATTTAAAGAACTATCCTTTGACTTTGAAAGTAGAAACCAATGGAGTTGTAAATACATATACTTCTGCAATCAATGTAACAAAAGAACCTGTGAATTATAGCAAATACATCTCAAATGTATTCGATTTCCGTCCTGCAGTTGGTCAGTTTACTAACGAGATTCCAGAATATTCACCCGGAAATACAGAAGCAAACCTGATTAATACAGCCAAAAAAGCCCTTGTTGGATCAAAAGCAAGCATGATTTCACTAGGTGGATTTGGAGGTTACGTCGTATTTGGTTTTGATCATACAATTCCGAATATGGATGGAAGAGATTTTAAAATTTTAGGGAATGCCTTTTGGGGAAGTGAAGCCAATGAAGCGCGCTCAGGATCTTGCGAACCTGGGATTATTCTAGTAGCTTATGATAAAAATAAAAATGGAAAACCTGATGCAGATGAATGGTATGAGATTGCAGGAAGTGAATATTTTAAAAATACTACAGTAAATAATTATACCATTACTTATTTTAAACCTGATGCTAACAAACCACCAGTTGCTGGAGATGAATTTTGGCAAACTAACATAGAATATATTAAATGGCAAGATAATCTTGGGAATTCTGGTTATAAAACACAAAGTGCATTTCATGCTCAAAGTTATTATCCACTATGGATCTCTGAGGGTTCATATAGTTTAACAGGCACAAAAATCGAGAACAATTTTTACGATCAGAGCGGTACTGGAAACTATTGGGTTGGTAAATCATTTGACTTTGGATATGCTGATAATGCACCAAATAATGATGAAGGATCTAATATTGATATCTCTTGGGCTGTTGATAAAGATGGAAAATATGTAAAACTTCCTGGGATAGATTTCGTTAAAGTATATACTGGAATAAATCAAGAAGCGGGTTGGTTGGGAGAAGTCTCTACAGAAGTTTCTGGTGCCTATGACCTGTACATAAAATAAAAAACAAACTATACAATTTTAAATTAATTAAATAAATGAAACAAAATTACTTTTTAAGAATTCTGTTGCTTTTTACATTTCTTGTCAATGCACAAGTAAAAGTACAGGGAGTAATTCGATATGATCTTAAGCAAAATTCAACTGCCAAAATTCAACAAAGTAAAAGTACAACCAGTACTATCGATTTTGATGCGATTAAGTACTGGGTAGGTACCGGCGCAAATAAAGCAGCCTTGGTTGTACAATGGAATGATGGTAAAAATTCGGATGCCTTAGTATGGGGTTTTAGATGGGATGGCACTGCAACTGGTGTAGATATGGTGAAAGCAATTGCAAAAGCTGATCATCGCTTTTTTGCGCTACAATATGATTCTGGTCCAACGCTTGGAACTGCAATCGGAGGATTGGGTTTTGACCTAAACGGAACAAATACAATAGGACTTTACAAAGATGGAAATACTACCTATCCCCATTATCCAGTAAATGGTCTTGTAAATACATCTGGGTATGATTTTGATAATTTTACAGCTATAGACGCTACAGATCACTGGCAATCAGGATGGGCTACCAACGGATATTGGTCGTATTGGGTAAAGAACCCCGCTGATTCTGATTTTAGCTATTCTACTACTGGAGCTAGCAGTCGTGTTTTAGAAAATGGTTCTTGGGATCTTTGGAGTTACAATCCATCGATGATAGAAGCTCCTATTGCTTCAACATTTAATCCCGTAACTCCTTTTGTGCTCGCAACAGATTTTACAAAAGGATTCTTTATGGTAAATGAAGATTGGTTTGGACACACTAATGGATCTGTAAACTTTATTGATGATAGTGGCAATGTTAGCTATCGCGTTTATAGTACTGTCAATAACAATCAAACATTTGGAGTAACTACACAGTATGGAACAATATATGGAGATAAATTTTATTTTGTTTCAAAGCAGGCAGCCGATGCTGGAAGATTGGTTGTTGCCAATGCAAAAACAATGCAAAAAATTGCAGCCTTTGAAACTATTGGTGGAGACGGACGTTCATTTTTAGGAGTCAATGAAAATAAAGGGTATATAGGAGCATCAAATGGAATTTATCTATTTGATATTGCTAACATGCAGGTAGGAAGTCTTATTTCGGGAACAGCAGGTGCTGGACAAATAGGAAACATGATTCGTACCTCACAATATGTATTTGCGATAACACAGAATAAAGGAATTTTGATAATTGATCCAACCACAAATACTGTAATTAATACTATTGTAGGTGGATTTCAGTCGGTTGTTCAAGCCAAAGATGGAAGCGTTTGGGCAATTCAAAATCAAAAATTAATCAATATTGATGCAACCTCTTTTGCTACTACAGACTACCCTATTCCAACTACTAAATATTTTACTACTTGGGCAGCATGGAATGCAGGAAGTTTCACGTATAGCAATCAACAAAATGCTTTATACTGGATTAATTCTATAAATTCTTTTAGTTCAGGATCGCAGATTGTACGATTTGATGTTGCCACTAAAACATTTAATGAAAATTTTGGGGCAATTCCGGGGCAAACACCATCTCCCAGACAAATTCCATATGGTGCAGCATTACGCATTGATCCTGTTTCTGATAAGTTAATTTTAAATACTACAGAAAGTGGATACGGACCACATTTTCAAAAAAACTGGGTTCATATTTATGATAACACTGGAGCGTTAACAAATACAATAGTTTTAAATGATTATTACTGGTTTCCTTCTGTAACTGTATTCCCGGATAATAGTGTGCCAGTTGTAAATACTACTTTACCATCTCAAGTTTCAATAAGTAATGCTACAGTAATTGATTTAAAAACCGTTGTTTCTGATACTGATAATTTATCAGCTGCTATTGTAAAATCGATTAAGTCAAATACTAATCCTGCTGTTGTATCTGTCACTATCAATACAAAAGATGAGTTGGTTTTAACACCTCAAAGTCCAGGAGAGGCAACGATAACAATTAGTTTTAATTCTAATGGTAAATTAGTCGAAAAATCAATTACAGTCAATGTAACAAATACGTTAGGAACTGATAAGTTTGACAGAATAGCATTTACGATCTACCCTAACCCTGTTTCTGATATTCTAAATATTAAAACTCAAGACGAAGTATTGAATGTAATGATTTACGATATTTCTGGAAGACAAATCAATACTAGAATTAATAATAACCAAATTGATGTGAGTGATTTAACAAAAGGATTTTACATCATTAATGTGGTAACAGATAGAGCTAGTTATCAGCAAAAATTCATTAAAAAATAATTAAATAGTACGCTCTATAAAAACAATAGCCCTTTACTACAACAGTAAGGGGCTTTTTGCTATATATTCTTAAAATAAAGAAGTTTTACTGTTTCTGTATTTCAGTAGATCTGACTTTTTCTACCGCTTCTGAAACAATATTGATAATTACGCCCGAAATAATAAGACATCCCCCAAGAATCAAACTCATTGTTAAATTTTCATTGAATAAAATCACACTCACTGCAACTGCTACTACAGGCTCTAATGCTCCCATAATTGAGGTAGCTGTTGAACCTATTGTTTTTATGGCATAAACCAAAGTTGACATAGAAAGTACTGTTGTTACAAGTGCAAATACAACAATTTCCAGAAAAAACATCACATCAGGGAGTGCCATTGACTCATTGAATAATAACACTTTACACAAATAATAAAGGGAGGAAAAAAGTAGTGAATAAAATGTAATTTTTATACTCGAAGCCTTTATTTTTGCTTTATTAACCACTATAATATATAAGGCATAAAACAAAGCACTTGTTAAGGTAACGACAAGACCTATAAAATTGATATTAAAAGCAGAACCTTTAGTGCTCAACGCAAAAACGCCACATATTGTTATAAATAAAGATATAATTGTAAGCTTATTGATACGCTCTTTAAAGAAAAAAAACATTGTTAAAGCTACAATTACAGGGTAAACAAAAAGTATAGTCGAAGCAATTCCGGGAGAAAGATAATCATAACCAAGGAAAAGGAATTCGGCAGAAAGAGCATAGAAAAGACCCAGTAATAGTAATATTAAGAGTTCTTTTGTATTCACTTTTAAAGATTCCTTTTTATATATCAAATACGCTAATAAGAACAGACTTGAGACAAAAAATCGGTAAAAAAGTACCGTATCCATCGGAAAATTAATCGCTTTTATTGGTAAAATAAATAATGGAATTAATCCATAGGAAACTGCCGAAATAATGGCGAATAAATAACCTTTAATTTTCATGTATTCTATAACTTATTAATTGGAATCTTTTTTATGCAGAATTTTTATTGACCTACATTACCCTCTTTTTATGCTCAGCAAAATTACCAAAAAATCCCTGATTTTGTACTGCGTATTTTGTCGCAGTTTTCAGTCGCAGTGTTATCCTAAGCGGAGTCTAAGAATATTTATTTTCCAGTTTCATCAATCATTTCCTTAGTGCTTTTGCTACTTTAAACCTTTGCTACTAAATTTAGCTCCGACTCACTCTGCCAAACCGAATTGCAATTTTATATATTGGCATCTTAGTACTAATTTCAAGCTATCCCTTTTTATTTTATCAGCTCTCCCCTTTATTTACAGAATAGTGACTTTTTTATCTCTATGAGACAATAATGTGCGTTATTGCCCATGCTGACTATATTTTAAATCTTTACAAAATAATCAAATAGAAAATACATGGATAGTTTAGAAAAACAGATCGAAAAGCTTAATAATGAATTGTCGCAACAAATACCGCAAGAAGTATTGAAAGTATTCGAAAAATCAATAAACGACTTAAAAACACAAAACATTGAAAATAAAAGTATCAAAATTGGAGATATCGTTAGCCCATTTTCTCTACTAAATGCAAAAAAAGAACTCATTCACTCCAAAGATATTCTTAAGAAGGGAAAAACGATTCTTGCTTTTTTTCGCGGTAGCTGGTGTCCATATTGCAATTTAGAGCTTAGAGAATTACAAAACAACATAGCAAAAATAGCTGGCAAAAACGCTACTCTTCTGGCTGTTTCGCCACAAAGCCAAGATCACAGTAGGGTACTTACCGAAAAAAATCAGTTGTCTTTTGAAGTTTTAACTGATGAAAACAATACGTTGGCCAAACAACTAGGAATTAGCTTTAAATTACAAGAATTTGCCATCCCTACTTATCAGGCAATAGGAATTAATTTAAACGAATTTAATCAGAATAATGAAAACACATTACCTGTTCCTGCAGTATTTGTTATAGAAACTGACGGATCTATAATTTATAAATTTGTAGATACTGATTATAGGAACAGACTTGATATCAACGAATTACTACTATCAATATAGTTAAAAACACACTTTAATCTATAACCAATAAAAGCTCAATTGATACCAATTGGGCTTTTGAGTTTATTTTTACTTTAGCGAATTAGAAACTTTATCGCTGTTTTTTCAACCACTCCAGATAGCTATCGGGATAAAAGGATTTAAAATTTAGTGCAGTGTCATCCTGAGGTCGCCTCAAATATTGATTTAATACGCAGTTTTAGGCACAGTTATCAGGGCATCTATACGGATTGCCAACGGTCCTTTTACGGATAGTAATTTGCTTCGCGAGAATGCTCTATTCTTAACATTTGTTCTGCTATTGTGAAATAAGACTACAAAATTATGTGTACTAACTAGATTATTTAAAAAGCTAAAACACTAAAAACAAGAACATTTACTATCCGTAACTTTTAAATAATATAATTTTAAAGAAAATTTAATAAACATTGAATTCTCAATTATTATATTTGGCGACTTATCCTCATAAAATTATTCATTTTATATACCAAAAAAGATTTTCTCTCTAATTTACCTATGAAACCTATTAAGTTTATCTATACCATTCTATTATCCCTGCTTGTTTTTCATGGCAGTGTAGAATATTATAAATATCCTTCTGATCTAAATAATTGTCAAATGCAAGACATTTTTTTAGCTTCAGATATACCTCAGCTTGAATCTTCTTCTTTATACATGACTGATTCGGAGATACATTTTATCATCAAAAAGAAGGTAAAAATCCGCACAGCAAATTCAGAAGCTAGTCTCTTAAAAAAATATTGCTATTCTAAGCTATTTGATTTTAAGGAATTAAAAGAAAATATTATTTATAGTATCGCTTCTATTTATAAAGATCAGCGACACAATCACCTGCACTTATACCAACTTTTCTAGATTTCTAGAACACCTTATTTTTATATACAATATTCATTTATAGTAATGTATTTCATTATTATTTATGGGAGCATATATCTATAGGCTTAGTTCTTAAAAACGGTATTCCATCCTTGGAATATACGACACCTTTCTATTTTTAATATTTACCCAATTACAACTCCTTGTATATCATTACTTTGGAGGAAACATATTTATATAATACTTTAAAAATTAATCATGATTATTAGTAAAAAACATTTCTTTTTATACGGTTTATCGTTCTTATTTCTAACCGCTTGCGCAGATAAAACAAAAAATGATACAGCCAATATAAAAACGGTACCTGTTTATAAAATCACATTAAAAGACACTGTCGTTTCTAATCGATTTGTTGCCGATGTACACGCTAAAAACAATGTAGAAATCCATGTACGTATACCTGGAATACTAGATAAAGTTTTTGTTAGCGAAGGACAAAAAGTAAACAAAGGGCAAGTTCTTTTCAAAATTAGCGATGCAGAGCTACAAATACAGCTTATCAAAGCAGATGCAGTATACAAAAGTATGTTAGCAGACCTTAGAATTGCTAGTGTTGAATTAAATCAGGCACAGACTCTTTTTACAAAAAAGGTAATTGCAAGTCAAGAATTAGAATTATCTAAGGCTAAACACGATGCTGCAACTGCTAAAGTGGCACATGCTGCCGCAGAAAAAAAATCTATCAATCAACAAATTAGCTTTACTACAATACGAGCTCCTTTTGATGGCACAATAGATCGTATTCCGTTTAAAGAAGGAAGCCTTGTTGAAAATGGTTCGCTACTTACAACATTATCTCAATTAGATGATGTATATGCTTATTTCTCAATCCCAGAAAATACTTATTTCCAAATGATGGCCGACAATAGCCTGAAAACTAAAGGAGATATACAATTGGTATTACCAAACGGAGTGGTATATAGTAAAAAAGGAGAGTTAAAAACTGCCGATGGAGAAATCGACAGACAAACAGGTTCTATCCAATATAAAGCTAAATTTCATAATCCAGAAGGCTTCATAAAACATGGAACATCTGGTAGTTTAATTATTTCGGAGCCAAGAACCAATGTGGTATTAATACCTCAAAAAGCAGTTTTCTCTATTCAAGACAAGCAATTTGTATTTGTTGTTAACAAGGAAGGAATCGTAAAAATGACCAACATTAGCATTGCAAATACTCTTGACGATGCATACATTTTAAACAAAGGACTGAAACAAAATGATCTTATTGTACAAGAAGGTACTCAATCACTTAGAGATGGTGACAAGATCAATATCAAACAAATGCAAAGTGCAAGCTTGTAATCAATTCCTTAATTAAAATTAAAAAGATACAAAATGATAGAGATGTTTATCAAAAGAAAAATATTATCATTAATCATTTCGGTGATGATAGTTCTTCTCGGAATACTAGCTTTATTCCAATTACCCATAACACAATTCCCTGATATTGTTCCTCCATCGGTAACAGTAACTGCTAAATATACTGGTGCTAATGCTGAAGTTTCTGCCAATGCCGTCGCACTGCCATTAGAACGAGCGATAAATGGTGTACCTGGAATGACTTATATGTCAACAGTTACATCAAACGACGGTTTAACCCTTATTCAAGTATTCTTTGAAGTGGGAACTGATCCCGATTTGGCTGCTGTAAACGTACAAAATAGGGTTACCACAATACTAGATGAACTTCCTGAAGAAGTTATACGAGCTGGAGTAACTACAGAAAAGGAAGTTAACAGTATGTTGATGTACCTTAACGTTACTAGTACAGATGAAATTCAGGACGAGCAGTTTATTTTTAACTTTACCGATATTAATATTCTTCAGGAACTAAAACGTATTGACGGTGTAGGACGTGCAGAAATAATGGGTCAGAAAGAATATTCTATGCGAGTATGGCTTGATCCACAAAAAATGCTTTCTTATAATATTTCGGCAAATGAAGTTATAAATTCATTGCAGAAACAAAACATTTCTGCCGCTCCTGGTAAGGTTGGTGAAGGATCAGGACAATTGGACAGCCAAGTTCAATATGTTATAAAATACGGTGGAAAATTCTTCGAACCTAAACAGTATGAAGAAGTACCATTAAGAGCAAATTCAGATGGTACTATCTTAAAATTAAAAGATGTTGCTAAAATCGAATTGGGATCGATGAGTTACGGAATGGTTTCTAAGACTGATGGAAAACCATCGGCTTCAATCATGCTAAAACAACGTCCGGGATCTAATGCATCAGAAGTAATTGCCAGCGTAAAAGCAAAAATGGCTGAGCTAAAAGGAACTTCATTCCCTCCTGGAATGAATTATAATATTGCCTATGACGTATCTCGCTTCCTTGATGCCTCTATTGATGAAGTTTTAGTAACGCTTATAGAAGCATTCCTTCTTGTGGCCTTTGTAGTTTTCATATTCCTGCAAGATTGGCGTTCTACACTTATCCCTGTATTAGCAGTACCTGTAGCATTGATTGGTTCATTTACTTTTATGTCGATGATGGGCTTTTCTATAAATCTACTTACTCTTTTTGCTTTAGTACTATCGATAGGTATTGTCGTCGATAACGCCATTGTCGTCGTCGAAGCCGTACACGTTAAAATTACGGAGGAACATATGGATCCGTTACCAGCAACCATTAGCGCCATGAAAGAAATTACTGGTGCCGTTATTGCAATTACTATTGTAATGGCTGCTGTATTTATTCCGGTTGCTTTCCTTAGCGGACCTGTTGGGGTTTTCTACAGGCAATTTTCGCTTACCATGGCAATTAGTATTGTAATATCTGGTATTAATGCACTTACATTAACACCTGCTTTATGTGCTATAATGCTAAGAGCACACGATCCTAACAAAGAAAAAACATCACTTTTAGATCGTTTCTTTGTCCGATTCAACAGATGGTTTGACAAAATCACTTCACGATACATTAGAGTACTTTCTAAATTTGCAGATCGCAGCTCTATAACTATAGGTCTTTTGGTTTTATTCTGTGTTCTTACTTGGGGTACATCAGTATTTTTACCTTCTGGATTTATCCCTGCTGAAGATCAAGGAATGGTATATGTAAATGTTACTACACCACAAGGAGCAACTGTAGAACGTACAGATAAAGTACTGGATGAAGTAACTCGTATTGCAAAAGAAATTGAAGGAGTTGATAACGTAACCACACTTGCGGGTTATAGCATTGTTACTGAAATCGCTGGTGCATCATACGGAATGGGAATGATCAACCTGAAAAGTTGGGATGATAGAGACATATCTGTAAATGAATTTATTGCAAAACTAAGCGAGAAAACAAAAGGAATAGCCGATGCACAAATTGAAATTTTTGCACCTCCTACCGTTCCTGGATTTGGTAATACCAGTGGTTTTGAAATGCGTTTGCTTGATAAATCTGGCGGCTCTATCAGCAACACAGATGAGGTTACAAAAAACTTTATCAAGGAATTAAATGCTTCGCCAGAAATTCAAAATTCATTCTCAAGCTTTGATGCTACTTTCCCTCAATATCTAATCCATATTGATTATGATATGGCAGCCAAAAAAGGAGTTTCTGTAGATAATGCTATGTCAACATTACAGACTATGTTGGGATCCTTTTATGCTACAAACTTTATTCGCTTTTCGCAAATGTATAAAGTAATGGTACAGGCAAGTCCTGAGTTTAGAAAAAATCCAGAAAGCATACTCGATATGTATCTTAAAAATGATGCAGGCGAAATGGTTCCGTTCTCTACTTTCATAAAATTAGAACGTGTTTACGGGCCAGAAGTACTTACTCGTTACAATATGTATATGTCAGCAATGATTAATGGAGAACCTGCTGAAGGCTTTAGCTCTGGAGAAGCTATCGCAGCTGTAGAGAAACTTGCTGCCGAAAAACTCCCGAGTAAATTTGAATTGGAATGGTCAGGTATGACTCGTGAAGAAATTTTATCTGGAAACCAAACAATATACATTTTTGCTTTGTGTTTACTGTTTGTTTACTTATTACTTGCTGCTCAATACGAAAGTTTACTACTGCCTTTCCCTGTGCTTTTATCGCTTCCGGTGGGTGTTTTTGGTTCGTATCTCGCACTTTTAGCCGTAGGATTAGACAATAACATTTATGCACAAGTAGCCTTAGTCATGCTTATAGGACTACTCGCCAAAAATGCCATTTTGATAGTCGAATTTGCCATGGCACAAAACAAGCTAGGGCAAGATATTACTGAAGCTGCGATAGAAGGAGCCAGACTTCGTTTTAGACCTATCTTAATGACTTCATTTGCTTTTATATCAGGTCTTATACCATTGTGTATTGCCTCAGGAGCTGGTGCAATTGGTAACCGCTCTATTGGTACTGCCGCTGCAGGAGGAATGTTAATAGGAACCATCTTTGGACTTATTATTATACCTGGACTTTATATCCTGTTTGCAAAAATGGAAAAAGCAATGAAAAAATAAACTTAAACAATGAAAAAATCACTCAATAACTCAAAATATATTTTAATATTAGTATTTGTTATGCTATTAACTGCTTGTTCTGCCCCTAGGGTGGCAGAACCGCAGAAAGCAAAAGCATTACCTGAAAATTTTGATGCTAAACGCAAAAAAGCTACTGCCAATCAAGAAGATTTTATTCCATTAAAAACGGCTAGCTACTTCAAGGATCCTGAATTAGAAAAATTATTGGATAAGGCTATCCTTCAAAACCCTGATTATCTAATCCTTCAGGAGAGAATATTAATCGCTAACTCTCATCTAAAAGTAGCAAAACTAGCTTTGTTGCCTTCATTTGATATTGTGGCTGATGCTTCGGGTACACATTATGGTAAATACACTATGGATGGTGTAGGTAACTTTGATACAAACCTATCTCAGAATATATCAGAGAGACAAAGAATTGCTACAGATTTAACCCCAAACCTATTCCTTGCAGGAAAAGTTTCTTGGGAAGCTGATATCTGGGGTAAACTTAGCAACCGAAAAAAGGCTGCACGCCAAAGGTATTTTGCATCAAAAGAAGGAATGAGATTGTTGCAAACAAGATTACTTAGTGATATTGCGACGCTTTACTACAAACTTGTAGCACTAGATAAACAAGCTGCTATTTATAAAAATAACCTAGCAACACAGCAACGAGCTCTTGATATTGTTTCTGCTCAAAGATCTGTTGGAAAAGCAACAGAGCTTGCAGTGCAACAGTTTAATGCTCAAAACAACAATATTCTTGCTGAGGCAGAACAATTAAACTTAAGTATTGATCAAACTGAAAAAGCGATATTAAACCTACTGGGAGAATACGGTGGAACTGTTAGCAGAAGTAGCGATTTCTTATCAGGACACCTTGAAGTATTGAATCAAAAAATAAGTGTTGATTCCATAATCCATAACAGACCAGATGTATCAGAAGCGTATTTTGAATTGTTGGCTACCAATGCAGATGCAAAAGCAGCACGTGCCTCTTTTTTCCCAACTGTAAATCTTGGGGCGTATGGAGGTCTTAACTCTTTTTCTTTCCCTACATTTTTTGATAGCCAATCATTTGCATGGCAATTACTTGGCGGCATAACAGCACCGATATTTAACAAAGGACAAATTAAACAAGACTTTTTTGTTGCCAACAAAAAACAACAAATTAGCTTCCTAAATTATCAAAACACCATAACGATAGCTTATAATGAGCTAAGTGCTTTATTACATCGAACTGAAGCTTTTCAGGATGTTTTAAGCTATAAATCAAAAGAAATAGAACATCTTGAAATAGCTGTAAATGTCTCAAATGATTTGTATTTAAGCGGATATGCTAATTACCTTGAAATAATTAGTGCTCAAAAAAACAAACTTCAGGCAGAATTAGATTTTGTAGATATACAATTAAAAAATGCTGACTCACAAGTTTTATTATACAAAGCTTTAGGAGGAGGAATCAATTAAAGTTAGGTTATTGGACTATTTTTAATTTCTAAAAAATGATACAGTAGCCCTATTTTTAATTCTATTTATACCAAGAGGCTGTCCCAAAATAGACTGCCCCCAAAAAGTTAGACACTATTTGGGGGCATTTTTATGGAAAGAAAAGTCAAGTATGATTACGCATTCAAACTTGAATGTGTAAGGTTAGTTATCGAGAAAGGATACTCCAGTGAAGCGGTATCTAATGAAAAGAGTATTAGTGAGTCAAATATTCGTAGATGGGTTAGCTTTTACAGAGCATATGGAACAATCGGATTGTTACCACGGAAGAATCGTGTCTATTCCATTGATTTTAAACAAAAAGTATTACTATCAATAGATAAGGATTTATTATCACTAAGGGAAGCTCGTTTAAAATTTAACATTCCCTCAGACTCAATTATTATCAGATGGAAAAGAGATTTTGCTAACTTTGGTTTAGAGGGATTATCATCTAAACCTAAAGGAAGACCCAGATCTATGAATTTTAAGAGAAAACAGAGAAAAACAGACAAACCCTTAACTAGGGAAGAAGAACTTTTAAAGGAACTGGAGTATTTACGAGCTGAGAACGAAATTTTAAAAAAGTTCAACGCCTTAGTTCAAGCCGAACAAGCCAATCAAAACAAAAGGCTCAAACCATAATGGAACTAAGGCATAAATATGATTTAGACCTCTTGCTAAATTGTACGAACATGGTTAGAAGTACTTATTATTACTATGAAAAAAGAAGTCAAGTAATTGATAAATACAAAGATGTTAAAGATTTGATTAAACAGATTTACAATCATCATAAGGGTAGATTAGGTTACAGGCGTATTACTTTATTAATCAAGCAAAAAGGAATTTTAATTAATCACAAGACAGTGTTGCGATTGATGAAAATTTTAGGATTAAAAAGTTTAATCAGAATCAAGAAGTACAGATCATATAAAGGAGAACAAGGAAAGATAGCTCCTAATATATTGCAGCGCAATTTTAAGGCTGATAAACCCAATCAAAAATGGGCTACCGATGTAACTGAGTTTAATATCTCAGGTAATAAATTGTACTTATCACCTATAATTGATCTTTTCAATGGGGAAATAATAAGTTATGATTTATCTGAAAGACCAAATTTTAATCAAATCACCAATATGCTTAAAAAGTCTTTTCGAAGAATATCAAATGATACTAATTTAATATTACACTCCGATCAAGGCTGGCAGTATCAAATGAAGCGATATCATCAGCTTTTGAAGGAGAAAGGATTAGTGCAGAGTATGTCAAGAAAAGGAAACTGCTTAGACAATGCAGTTATAGAAAATTTCTTTGGCATATTAAAATCAGAACTATTTTATATTATGAAATTTAAAGACATAAATCATCTAAAAAAGGAAATTATAGAATATATAAAATATTACAATAATGAAAGAATCAAACTGAATTTAAAAGGAATGAGCCCGATACAATATCGAGCTCATCATTATCAAAATTAATTATAAATTTGTCTAAACTTTTGGGTGCAGTCTAAAAAGACAGCCTCTTTTTATATATTCTTCCTAACTTAATTACATTGAATGCGAGTAGCTGTTAGTTAACTCAAAATATTTCTTATATTGCTCCAAAACATAAGAAATGAGCCGAAAACATGGATTTGGTAAAATCTTAGATCAAAAATATACTTCTGTAAAAGAATGACGATAATGATTAAACTTTTTATAAATCGAGATTAAAAAATGGTCTCTATAAAGTAATATAAAAGATGAATATTATAGACTTATATAGCGGATACGAAGGATACCCTGAACTAATTTTAAGAGAGAAACGAAATAATAATCAAATTTTTTTCGAAGTTCATTTACTTGACTTTCATTTTAATGAAATATTATCCTTAATTCCATTGGGACAATATCATGAAGAAAGTGTAATGTATAATTTTTTCAAGGCAGAAGGCTGGCATAATAGTGAATGGGAATGCAAAAGAATTCAAGAGCTATATAATCAACTCATTTTTATAGAGTCTACTATCCCAGAAAAATTGAAAGAAGTGTTTAATGCTATTAGCCAAATTTGTTACTCCTGCATACAAAATAATAGTAGATTATTTTTTGAATTAGAGTAAAATTTATTCTAGACCACTCATGTCTACCCTACAAACGCAATATCATTAAATTAAGCTTTTTTATAACTAAAAACTTTTATCTATAAGCACTAAATCACTAAGAAAACATGTGTAAACTTAGTGGCTTTATATCTCTTCGACAGAGATTTATTCGGTATCATTTCTTAACCCAATAACATTAAACGTGTGTAGCGTAGCTTGCGAGGGGCATAATATCTTAACTAAAATGCCTACACAATTTGAGAAATCATAAAAACTGCAATAAAAGAAACTACAGCAAACACTATAGAGTTTACAATTCTATCTTTTCTCTTTATCGATTTTTCTGACATATCAAGTTCAGTAATATATTTTTTCTTGTTTTATTTCGTTTCATATCTTTTATTTTAATTTACAACGTTTTACGTCTATGTTACTGTTATTATAATTTTCAAAATTTATTTTTTAAAAATAGTTGTATTGATTTGTATCTAATAAAATCAAATGGTATGCCAAGATAGCCAATAACAAATCAATAAACTAAATAACAAATAGTTACAAAAAAATCATTATTACTTAACTAATACATTCCTATCAAAATGATACGGTTAGCCATTCAAAATGAAAGGGTTTAAAAACTCTGATGATAAATATCGTTTTAAAACATAGGTGGAAACTCAGTAAATTCTGTAGTCATGCTTTAAGTCATATTTTATTTTTGTATAACAATTAAGGTACAACGGTTTACCGATTTACTCATAGAAAAACTTTCGTTGAGTAACTGTTTTTTTGCATGACAAAATTTATAATTTTATATTTACAATGTCTGTTTACAGCAGGTATAACAACCTGTTCACGACTTTAGACAATTTGAATTTTAAAAAAGTTAAACCATTTTACTTATGAAAAAACGATTACTACTTTCAATCTTTGCATCACTTAGTTTTATTTTAACATCGCAAGCACAAGAAAAAGGCAGTAGCGACCTTAGTGTTAATATTGGTTTTGCAACATCTACCGAGTTGTCAAATCTTTTTACAGATATCCTTGTTAGTGGTCTTACTGGTAACCAAATAAAAACTGGTGATATTAAGGCAGGTCCCACTTTGGGGATAACGTATCGCTATGCAATAGCCAATAGATGGATGGTACAAGCCGATGGATTTTATCAAAAAATGTCACAAGATATATATGTAAATAACACAAAAGAAGGCAAAGCTAATTACACTTACATTACTGTAGGTTTGGGTACAGATTATCGTTATATCTCTACTAATTTTTTCCAGATGTATTCTGGAGTTGCAGTTGGTTATACATCCGAAAACATAAAAAATTCAGGAGCCCAAAATTCTGCTAATGGAGATGGCTTTATAAACTACCAGGTAAATGCATTAGGCTTTCGTGTAGGGAAAAAATTTGCTGCTTTTGCTGAATTAGGATTCGGATATAAAGGTATTGTAAACACTGGTGTTTCGTACCAATTTTAGTAGTTACACTAAGAGCTGATTTAAAACGTTGACAAATTAAACATTGTTCTTTCTAAAAGATTGTAATAAAAAACGCTTCAAAAGATATATACTTGCCATAACCTTATTTACAAGAAATATTTTCACTACAAATAATATATATAACAAAAAGGATGAGCAATGCTCATCCTTTTTTCATTTACTTCCAATACTAATTCTTTTTCAACGCATTAGAGATATAATATCATATACCACTTATTCAAAAATATCCTCTAAATCGTGTAATTAAATTGAAAATAAAGTCAAAAAAACTCTTTGGATCTATCTTGGTATCTGTGGACGTTCCATTTTATATTGTCTTCCTGATAGCGTTTTAATAAAAGATACCAATGCTACAATTTCATCATCATCAAGATTTAGTGGTTGCAATAATACATCCGTTTGTGGAAATAATGGATCAGCAGCTTTCTCACTCTCCGTTGGATCAATCATATGCATGCCGCTGTTATAGATATTAACTATTCCTGTCATATTATCAAATAAACCATTATGCATCCATGGCCCTGTGTACATGACATCGCGAAGTGAAGGAGTTCTAAATTTCCCAACATCTTCAGCCTTTTTAGTAATATGATACAGTCCCAAATCTTCGTATTCTCTTTTATAATACGTAAGTCCTATGTTGTGGAATGATTCATCTGTAAAATATTTCCCAGAATGACAATTCATACAACGTGCTTTGGTACGAAAAAGATGCAATCCATGTATTTCCTCATCAGATAACTTAGAATAATCACCATCAATAAAAGCATCAAATCGACTTCTTTTACTGAGTATCGTTTTTTGGAAGTTCGCTAATGATTGCAAGATTTTCTCATAAGATATATCCGCACTACCATACGCATTTTGGAATAAAATAGCATAGCCTTTTACTTTACTTATCTTTTTAGCCAGACTTTTGGGATCCATATTCATTTCATGATGAGCCGTAATTGGACCTTGCGCCTGCTCTTCTAAAGTAGTAGCACGACCATCCCAAAAGAATGATTTTCGTGCGTGGATATTATACAAAGACGGCGTATTTCTCTTTCCTTGTAAATGATCATTTCCTAAAGATACTTCTCTACCATCGCCCCAAGCCAACTCTGGATCATGACAGCTGCTACAAGAAACTTGATTCGATCCTGAAAGTTTCGGATCAAAAAAAAGCATCTGACCCAATATTACTTTAGGATCATCTAATCTTTCATAATAACTCGTATCAACAGCCAAAGGTTCAAATTCTTCCCAAGAGACACCTTTGTCAATAGTAGGTTTTGGCCATTGATTTACTGGCTTACTATAAAGTTCACGCCAATTGGTATTTGCTATTTTTTCGCTTAGCGTAGCGCTAAAGCTCAATAGTGTATGCACAACTCCAATGGAGAGAATTAAAAAAAGGGTTTTAAATAAAATAGACTTCATTATAAAGCAATAGTAATTTTTTAATACATTCTAAAATGTCAAACCTAATGACATTTGAAAATAAGTATTGTTTTTGTTTTTAGAATAATTGTAGTAATCTAGATCTGTTTTCACGAAAAAATTAAGATCCGTATCATATTTATAATCCCATCGTGTTCCTAGATTTATTTTAGTATAAGCAGAAGATAAATAAGCAAAATTATGATCTAGCATCTCAAAAATTTGATTTGTTTTCATACGATCAGTAACTTTCATATTTGAATCCAAAGCCCAACTATGTTCAACCGAAGTCGAAACATTAATTAATAATTGTGATAGCAGTTTTGATATAGAAAAGTCCAATCGACCAATACCTTGCTGCATATCAATTACACGTAACGGATCTATATATTTAGTTTCTGTTTTTTTAAAATTAAAACTTGGCGCAATAGACCATGATAATTCAGGAGAAGGAATACAGTATAATCCTGAAAACACAACCGATGTAACCTTATTTGCATAATTAGTAACTTCAGCTATTTTAACGTAAGATGTTGAAGTTTGGTTATCGAATATGTTTTCGGTTCCAGCCCGATCAATATAAGAAAATCCAATTTTTGTACCCCATGCCTGTCCTTCTGATTTTTTTAAATAAGAAACCTCCCCTACATAGCCTTTTTCCAAAATAGCAGATGCAATAAGATTTTGAAATTCGGTCATAATTTTTTCATAATCAAAATGATTGTATCCAACATTTAAAGCAAAACCATTTTGATCTTTTGGGAATAATTGCACGCTTGCACCATACCCTTTTCCATCATAAAAAGAACTCAATTTATTTCCGGTAAGCAGATTATTATATACGCCAAGACCAGTCATATGATAAACAGCTGGAGCACCTAACTCACTAAAGAATTTTAAGTTATTCGACTGCGTGTATTTTTGCCAATTAATAGCAGATCCAATTGCATAGCGATTTCCGATGTTTCGGGAAAATCCAACTGCTAATTTAAGATCAGATACCGTATTTTTAGGTCTGGGATCAATGTCACGGTATTCTAGTAAAGCACGATATTCAGCAACAATTCCAAGAGTCATTTTTTGAAAAGCTTTTGAATAGCCTCCTTTAAAAGAATATTCCTCGAATGAAAGATCCCCACCAATAGAATCGGCAGTTACATAAGGATAGATCACCTGATAATCAGAGCTTTCGTTCCAACGTACATTTTTACGTTGTCCGTTTTTATAATACGCATTTCCCCAAACCGTATTTTTAGTATCAATCTTATAATGAGATTGTGCATTAATAAGAAACTGATTAATTCCATTCCCTAATTGTTGAATATTGGCTTGTTGCGAACTCGCATCATACCCAGCACTAAATTCTGATAAAGAATAGCGGCGGGCAAAATGTTGATTTGCAGGATTAGTATAAATGCTATTAGAAAAATTATTTGCAGGAGATAAATCTTCATGAATGCGGAGCAAAACCGAAGTACTATCCTGTGCATACAGCATACCAGAACTGAAAATAATAAATAATAAAAGGGAACGAAAGCTCATGATTAAATTTTATTATGGCATTAAAGATGGTTTAACCTCAGGGCTAAAATCTAATGTAGAGTTATTCGTATCCTTCAATGTTTTTATACCTTTAGCATTAGTTGAAAGTACTTTACGACGAACACTTTTTCCGTAACGGCTTTGATCTGCATCAACTTTTCCGCAGTATGTCCATCCCATATCCAATGAAGGAGCAGTAACAATCCATTGAAATTCAGAAGCAACACTTAAATTAACAGCATCTACAATCCATTCATTTGGAATAGAGTAAACACTCTCTCCCATTGGGTAACTCTCACCACCAATTACCATATTGTACTCATAATCATAAGTATAATCTGCCAAGAAAACATCTTTATGGATTGGCAAACGAGCAATAACAAAACTCTTAAATCCTCTGTTATGAATAACCATCGATGAGAATAAACTCTCCATATTAGGAACAGCAGGATTATCAACATCATCGGCATCTTCAGTATAAAATTCAAAATTAGCCGTTCTCAAATCAATTGAACCCGAATTGTATTCTTTATGGTTAATTGCGTCTTCAGCAATAATAAAATAGGCCCCTGGAGCAATTGGATAAGTAGTTCCATTACCTGGAACAATCGCAATAGCTGAAGCTGCAAATGATTTTTCCATGATGTTTGGCGTATAATTCTGTTTTTCAACAGTCATAAATTCTGATTGTGCAATCATTAATCCATCTGCATACAATACCTCATCCGTATTATTGTAGATTTTAAAGTATTTGTCACCTAAATATTGTTTCCCCTCAGCGGTCTTTGTTCCTGTAAAAAATACCTCCTCAATAATAAAATCTGATTGGCTTGTTTTTAGAAAAAGATTTAAAGAAACTACAGCGGTTTGACCAGTAATAACTACAGATTCTTTATAACCGCTTACTGAAGCGTCAACAGTACTCTCACCTGCTGAATAATTAATTTTCCCATTAATCGAAATTTCATAAGAACCTTCGTTTAATGCAATAGAAAGATCATTATTAGTAAATGAACTACTTTCTGTTATTTTACCAGTATTAAGTTCTTTAAAAGAAACGGTAAGATTAGAAAGTGTAACATTATTTAAATCCTCAGGATTAACCACTTTTAAAGTTAAAGCAGTTTGCCCGCTATAATTGTCATCATCTTTTGAACAAGATTGTAATAGTGCCATTACGACTATTGTTAGATAAATGGGTAGTAATTTAATTTTCATGATTAAGGTATTTATTTAATATTAAAAGTTATAAATTCAAGTTTAATTCCATTCCGAAGTAAGGAGAAGTAAGTCCTCTTCGTTCAATCTTCTGACCACTAATCTCATAATTTTGATAGTAACTAAAGAGTCCGTTAACGAACATTGATATTCTAAATTTTTTATAAAAATCCTTAGAGACTTTTAAATTCATATTCATCGACATCGGAACGGTTCTTTTTTCAAATAAAGCATCGTTATACTTTATATCCAGCCATTGCAAAATAGGATCTGATTTATTTTCTTCGAGATAAGGATGCTGCTGTCCAGAAGGATCAATATAGGAAATCGGAGTTCCGTTCATAGGTGTAGATTGTCCGCTTCTGAACCACATAAATTGAAATGAACTAGAGAACTCCAGACCAAGTAAAGGAATATAGGTATCAACAATTAGATTCGTATTTAATTGCTGCTTTTCAGAGCCATCATCCCATTGGTAAAGTCCTAAATAAGGAAGTCGTTTTCCGTTGATAATAATATCTTTTTGTCCACTTTTGTAAACAGGGCTGCTATTTGTATAAGTAGTTTTAAACCAGGCACCGTTTACTGTAAATCGAGTATTTATCGCTTTAAAACGCTTCGATGAGAATTGAAATTCGACCCCGCTTTTGAGTAATTTACTTCCGTTATTTGTAATGTTGTAAGTGGTTAATAAGGTATCCATCACAAAGCTCATTTCGGCTAGATCAGGCTGTGCGGTTAAGGTTAAAGGATCGATAGAACTACTATCGTATTTTTTATACGAAAGCGCATGATATCGTGAACCATTTCTAAATCCAGAATCCAGGCGTTCATTAAAATAGGTAATCGAGAATCGATTGTTATCATACGAAAAGTCGGTGCGAACTTCCCATTTTTTATTGATTGCAGGCTTTAAATCGTAATTAACTGCAGCCGTTTTATAAGTCATTAAATTGATTCTTCTGTATTCAGGAGTATTATGATAATAATTAAGCTGTACCAAATCATTATATACATAATCAGGATAAAGCTGTGCTAGTGTTGGAAACTTAGTATACTGCCCTGTACCAACTGTAAGTTCAGTTCTTAGGGCATGTTTTCCGATTTTTAAAGATGGGAGCGCCCATTGTGCATTAATTCGGGGATCAAAATAATATTTCCCATGAATAGCATAAGCTGGTGCTATATTTAATAATGACATGGCTCGGATACCTCCTGCAATGTTTAATTGATGGTTGCCTAAGGGAATTGAAATCGCATCTTCGGCAAAAAAAGCAATATCTGTACTGGCAGGAATATCTTTGTATGATCTGGGACGCGTTGTCATTTCTGGCGATGGCGGATGCGTTGTATCATAAACCTGACCTTTCCCATTATTTTTAGAATAGGTCCACTCCGAGCCTGCCTTTAGAGCATGTGTTATTCCCAAAAAACGAACTTCAAAATCCCCCATTGCTTTAAGAAAAGCATCAAATGGTTTTCCATCAACCAAAAGATTAGAAGTATATTGAGGAGTTAAAAAAATACCATCAGATTCGCCTTGTTCTGTATTATTAGGTATAACAGTAGCATTGGTTACCTGAACCCATTTCGTTTGTTCAATTTTATCATATTGCTGACTAATAGATGTTGCTATATGTATCGCCTTAAAAAAGGGAGCTGTTTTAAATTTTAAATCGAATGAATTTGCCAAGGAAAATCGGTTATAAGTAGCGCTAAAACGGTCTATTTTTGCATAACCAACATTAGGATCTGATTTTTCATTATCCATTGAACCACTGTAATCTAAACTAGAATCCCATTGAAGCAAATATGAATCGTTCTCCCATGTTTTTTGTGCACGTATCGATGCTGTGATTCTTTTGTAGTTTTCAAAACTATTTCGAGGATCCGGTTTTGCATTTAGATAATCAAGTCCAACATTTAATACAAATCGTTTTTCTTCAGATTCAAAACCTTTTCCGATATAATATAACTTACTGAATTCATCCGCTTTAAAACGAGATTCTAAATCAGTACGTCCTCTTTTTCGTTTAATTTTTATAAGTCCGCTGGTTAAATCACCATATTCTACAGAAGGGATACCTCTAATAATCTCTACTTTATCAATTTGATCTGTCGAAATAGAACGCATGTCTACTCCTTTAGATGTTGTATTTCGGCGTGTATTCGCATACCCAGAACCTGGAGTAATAGACATATTAGAGCCCGTAGTAAATTGTAAATTCGCATCCGTATTAATAGGGATTCCATCGACTACAAAGGCTGTTCCAAGAGATGAAATATCATAATTAGAATCGGCTATTCCAACTTCTCTTAATTTAATATGATTAGAAGCGTTGAATACAGGATCTTTAGAACGCCCCCCTGGCAGTAATTCTAATAAATCAGTAAAACTTGAAGGTTGTAAATGTTGCATTGCTTTTTTATCAATGACAGAAGTACTTGTCATTCCGCGAGATTCAGTAGCAGTAATAACCACTTCATTTAATTCAACACTTATAGGGGTTAATTCAAAAGACAATTGTCTATTAGTAGTTAAATCAAACTTCTTATCGATAGTTGTATAACCTAAATGCGATAATTTCACTTTGTAATTACCATTTGGAATGTCATTTAAAACTATGCTTCCAAAATCATTTGATTGCGATTCGTACTTCTGAAATAGCCCTTCCATAACTAACATTGCCCCTTTTATCGGAAGTTTACTCTCAGAATCTTTAACAGTAATCTGAATAGTTAACTTATTTATATTTTGAGTAAATCCAAGATTGGAAAACAAAATAATTAATAACAGAATAATTGATTTACTATTTTTAGTCGTTACTATGAGACTATTGCAATAAGACATGGTATTTAATTGTAATGGAAACTGTAATATATGTAACAGATATTCGGTTAAAAGTTGCAAATATAACTTAATTTAGACTCAATAAAAATAACTTACTCTAAAAAACTTTATTATTTAGCAATACCAGTAGTTGTAATAATAGCTTATAAACTCAGTAATAAGGATATACAGAAAGAATAAATTTTAAAATCTATGAGTCGAAAAGAGGAATTCAACTCTATCTTTTTTGATATTCATATGAAGCCTTTATTTGGAGTATCTAGCACATAAAAAACCTTGCCAATATTTTGACGAGGTTGGATTGTTTTATTCATTGTAGATTATCATTGTGGGCACGGAAAAACATTTCCGCGCTATCGTTGCACATATCTGAGCGGTCGGGTTAGTATATATGCTTTAATTAGCAACTTATTTCATGTTTTTTACAACATTATTATAATCTAAAATTTCTAATAATTTTCCTTCTCTATAGTGCTCTACTTTCAAACTTCTTCTCTTTTTATAAATAGAGTCATCTACCTTAAATTTGTTTTCCCATTTTGGAGGAACATAAAAATAATGACCAGATACCTTTAAGGTTAAGGTATTATGATTCATTTTTAATCTATATATAGAATCTATCTTACCACTATATTCAGTATCAATCTCATGATTGAGGTATACCTGTTTATGTATTTCTTTATCTGTTAATGATTCAAAAAAAAACCATCCCACTAGTAATAAAAGAGGGATAACTATAACTCCTATTAAAATATTATTCCCTTTAGTACTCATTCTTAAATTTGTGGTTTTTTTAACATTTTTGTTGTATCATCTGAGTAAATTCCTCCAACTTCCATTCCTGACTGATTAGCACTATAGCAAAATGCAAACTTTTAAAAACCAAAGCCATTCCGCTATGAAATGGCTTTGGTTGATTTTTAATCACAAATTAGACATATAGTTGCTTATAATCAGGGCGATATGGACTTTATCTATTTCCTATTTAAGTCTTCATAATTTAAAACTTCAACTAATCTATCATTCCTGTAATATTTTAAATACAACTCACCTTTTCTCTTAGATATTGAATCACCAATTTCAAACTTTTTTTCCCATTCTGGTTCAACTTCAAATATGCAATCTTTAGTTTTTAGTGCCAATACATTATGATTCATTTCTTGTCGATAAATACTATCCACAATACCTTCACACTTTTTATCAATCATCATATCTAGATAAACCTCTTTTCCAGTTCTTTTGTCTGTAATTGAATTAAAGAAAATCCATCCAAACAATAATAATAGAGGGATGCCCATTACTGATATTAAAATTACTTTTTCTTTAATACTTAATTTTAAATCTGTCATTTTTTTAAAGTTTTTGTTGTGCCATATGAATATATTCCACCAGCTCCCCATGCGCCACCTGGTCCCATTCCTGATTGATCGATACTGTAACCACGTGGAGTTCTTCCGAAATCAGATGGATTCATCTTATCCACAGCGTTTGCCTTATTATCTATAGTACCTCCTGCAGTCCAAGAAGCATCAAAAACGGGTGCACTTACACCAGCTGTATAACTACTAGAGTTACCTGCAAAGTCAGAAGTTGTAAATTGATTGTCCCCTGTTGGACTAACTGTACCTGCTGAAAGTCCCATAAATAATCCAAATCCTATATTTCCATTGAAATTAAGAAAAAGATCTGTATTACCAACAGCATCATTTACAATCCCAAGTTGAACACCAAAACCACCACCAAATGCACCATCAAATCCTACAGAAACAAAACTTCCTCCAGTTTGACGAGATTTGAATGAAGAGCCTGCTGCATTGGTAAATGATCCATCACTACCTGCTTGTATAGTAACGCCATCTTTGGTTACTGAACCATCAGAATTAAGACTAACAGAATCTAAAACGTTACCATTTTGTTTAGATGTTACTGTAGCAGCTTCTCCAATATATTTTGCACCACTACCGTGATATTCCTCAGCAGTTGCTTGATCAGTTACTCTGTCATCCCACATATATCCATCACCATCTTTAACCCAATCATCCCCACCGCCACCTCTATCCCCTTCTGCCGTACTCATAGCACCTGCTGATCGTGCACCTCTTGGCGCCATACCATCAGGATCAATAAAATACACCGGATTATCAAAACAATAATTGTAAGGACTATATCTTCTCATCTTTTCTGCTAGTGGGTCAATATTACTCCAACCAGCTCTTGCAGGGTCATAAAGTCTCGACCCATAGTCATACATCCCAAGCCCCAGCTCGTCTTGTAGCTCTTTTCCGTTGTACTTATATTTATAATCACTTGCGGGATTAACATTATACCCCTCATGTTTTAAACCAAAAGGATAGTAATTATTTTCTTCAAGAATTTCAAGAACATTTTGAGCATTCTTTTTGTAGCTCACACGAACATTTCCTAAATGATCCGTATAATTAAATACATAATTGTAACTGTTCGCCCCATTTACAGGTGTGTTGTTTACATAACCTTCTGCTGTTGGGAAATACTGCAATACATCGTTTTTATACTGAAATCCTCCCAAATACTTAGTTTGAGTTACAGCTCCATTATCAGTTACAATTTTCTCTAGTTTTTGCCCAGTTGCGTTGTAAATATATTCAATACAATTTACTTATTCTCCAACAATTCACCTTTACTGTTGTACAACAATAAGCTTTTTTTAGCTTTTGTATAACCTTTACTGGCTGATTTTTCTAAATATTTGATAGCTAAATTTCGAGTCTCTTTATCCAATAAATTTAAATCTTCAATTGTTTCTTCTTTATTACCACTTATATAACTGTTCGTTCGATATAAATCATTGTAAACATCATAATAGGCTTGTGCGTATTGGTATTTGTTTGCCATTATCAGCGAAACACGTAAATAATCAGACCTATGACCACTTAATGCATAAATCATAGATAATTCCTTATATGCTAATGTATCACCCCTAAATACTATTTTATCCATTAAACTATTTACCTTCTTTTTATCATTAAAATAATCTTGATAAACTCCTAAAGTTGATTTCGAATTTTCTTCAATCTTAGGCTTTACCTCTATATTATCTTTACAATTACAAAAGATAAAACTAACCATAACCAAAATTGTTAAATTTGTTGTTTTCATATTAAAATAATTTACCAGATGCTCTATACGTGCTATATAGCATCCTACTAATTTCTTTTCCATTTTGATAAACCACTCTGTAACCTTTATTATCATTATAATTGATATTTGTACTAGCACCATTAATTACAGAGTTCCCTCTTGCATCATTTCCATACATAACAAATCCATCAAATGCAACAACCGTTGCGTTTGGATGAGCTTTAGATATTTTTTTTGCCATAGACTTATTTCCAGAGCCTCCCTGGCATATAAAGAGATTTACTGTAAAAGCTCCAAATCCACCTTCTATTTGTTTTTTATATGCAGGGCTTACCTTTGACATTCTTGTATCAAAGTCTTCTGCATTATCAATCATCGGACCGCCAGTTTTATAATCAGCAAAAAAACCATCGCCTTCACCATCAACTCCTCCATGACCATAGACATCAAAAATTCCATCTCCGTTTTGATAGTTTTCTGGTTTATTTTTTTCATTAAATACTCCAGCAAAATTAGAATGGTCACGTGCGAAAAGACTGACTGGTGGTTCATTACTACTGTTACCATCACTATCTTCATTTTGGCTCTCACCCCTAATAGGATCTGTCCAATGTCCTCCGTTTTGATTTAAATAATCACTCTGAAACATAGTATCGTCCCCACCGTCACCTCTATCACCTTCTGCCGTACTCATAGCACCTGCTGATCGTGCCCCTCTTGGCGCCATACCATCAGGATCAATAAAATACACCGGATTATCAAAAGCATAATTATATGGACTGTGTCTTCGCATTTGCTCCGCTAGAGGATCAATATTCATCCAACGCCCAAGTGCAGGGTCATAGTTACGAGCTCCATAATCATACAAGTTCAGTGATAGCTCGTCTTGGAGCTCTTTTCCATTGTATTTATATTTATAATCACTTGCTGGATTAACATTATCCCCCTCGTGTTTTAAACCAAAAGGATAATAATTGTTTTCTTCAAGAATTTCAAGAACATTTTGAGCATTCTTTTTATAGCTCACACGTACATTCCCTAAATGGTCGGTATAATTAAATACATAATTATAGCTGTTTGCTCCATTTACAGGTGTGTTGTTAACATAACCTTCTGCTGTTGGAAAATACTGCAGTACATCGTTTTTATACTGAAACCCTCCCAAATACTTAGTTTGAGTTATAATTCCTTTATCAGTTACAATTTTCTCTAGTTTTTGCCCAGTTGCGTTGTAAATATAGACAATGTTATCTGCTCAATATTTTCCTCGCGCGCGTAACTACTTTTTTAAAGAACGTCCTTTTTCATTTTCTTACTTTGTAAAAATAGCAAAACATATAGTACATATACTCAATTCAAATTTAAAAAAAAGATAATTTTTCGTACATTTTTTTGTTTTTAAAAATTCAAGCAATTTTCACATACATTTCTTATTATTAACTATTTGCTTTGATATTGGGTTTATTTTTTTAAATGATTTTCAGAGCTTTTTGTTTTTTATTTCAAATGAAAATTAAAAAATCTTCCAAAAAAACAAGCTCAGGATTAATGCTTATCGGGGTGATTTAGGTTATTCTAGCGCATAAAAAAACCTCGCCAGTATTTTGACGAGGTTGGATTGGTTTATATGATTCGCTTTGTGGGCACGGAAAGAATTTCCGCGCTATCGTTGCACATATCTGAGCGGTCGGGGTATTTCTATTTGAATTTCATTACTATCAGTTTTCATTGTTGGTTCAGATTTTACTTCATCTCCTTCGTCTGGGTAACTAATTATTTAGGAACATATAGTCTTAGATAATAACAGTAAAAGCCACTCCTTTATGGAATGGCTCTTACTCTCTAAAATCATGGTAGTAAATGTTTTTATCAACATTACCTATTTGATATATTACTTTTTAAAATACAATGTTTCAACAATGATAAGAAGGAATAAAAGTAAAATATACCCCAAAAAAAATAAATTGTCTTTCCAAATTGGACGGTTTTGTGACTCGTAATAATCATCAATCTCATAAATTAATTTTGATTTAATAAAAACAAAATAATTGAATAGAATTCCTAATACAACAAAAATCCAACCGAAATATTTTATAAAATAGTTTGGGAATTCTACTTCATATCCAATAGCTTTAAATAATACTCCTATTATCAATAAATGAAATAATTCAAAAATACTAATAAACACTAAAAAGCCAATCTCAACAGATACTGTTTCTTCTTGCATTTTTGCAAAACGAAATAGTTTATAAAACAAAAAATTATATATTTTTTTCATAAAATCATTTTATTTATCAATGTAATTATAAAGTTGGTCTCCATAAGTTGCTTCTAAAGCACTTAATCCAAAACCAACAACTAGACCAAGTCCTGGAGTAACTGCATTTAGACCTACTTCAATTCCCATTATAGATGATTGAATACCTAAACGTGTTGCACTACCTAAAGTTGGCTTGTCATAAAATTGATATGCGGCATATCCTATTTGAGAAGCATTCCCTAGTAAAGAGACCGCTCCAGTAACTTTTAGTAATTTTGCATCTAAAGATGCAGTTTCCAGTGTGGT
This sequence comes from Flavobacterium sp. 140616W15, assembly GCF_003668995.1. Classification (NCBI taxonomy): domain Bacteria; kingdom Pseudomonadati; phylum Bacteroidota; class Flavobacteriia; order Flavobacteriales; family Flavobacteriaceae; genus Flavobacterium; species Flavobacterium sp. 140616W15. The sequence continues at coordinate 1,342,369 of NZ_CP033068.1, read as the reverse complement.
AGATAAAGCTCTTCTGCTAAATGCTTCGGTAGTTGATATTGTAGCACCAGGCAACTTTGCTCCTGTTTCAAATATTCCTGCCACTGCATTTAATGGAGTAACAACATTTTTATTTACACTATCCCATGTTGAAGAACCTCCAATAACAACTTCATTTAATTCTTCCGCTGGCAAATCAATACCATTCGGTAAACCATCTGAACCTGTATGTTGTGCGTTTCCTGTATCAGTTCCTTGTCCTTTTTTTGATGGATCAATAGAATTATTACCACCACTCTTGTATATATCTGTCCAATGTCCTCCGTTTTTATTTAAATAATCACTTTGAAACATCGTATCGCCTCCACCGCCACCTCTATCACCTTCTGCCGTACTCATAGCACCCGATGATCGTGCACCTTTTGGTGCCATACCATCAGGGTCTATAAAATACACCGGATTATCAAAAGCATAATTATATGGACTGTGTCTTCGCATTTGCTCCGCTAGAGGATCTATGTTCATCCAACGCCCAAGTGCAGGGTCATAATTACGTGCTCCATAATCGTAAAAGTTAAGCCCTAGCTCGTCTTGCAGTTCCTTACCATTGTACTTATATTTATAATCACTTGCTGGATTAACATTATACCCCTCGTGCTTTAAACCAAAAGGATAATAATTGTTTTCTTCAAGAATTTCAAGAACATTTTGAGCATTTTTTTTGTAGCTCACCCGAATATTTCCTAAATGGTAGGTATAATTAAACACATAACTATAATTGTTTGCTCCATTTACTGGTGTGTTGTTTACATAGCCTTCTGCTGTTGGAAAATACTGTAGTACATCGTTTTTATACTGGAATCCTCCCAAATACTTAGTTTGAGTTACAACCCCATTATCGGTTACAATTTTCTCTAGTTTCTGCCCCGTTGCGTTGTAAATATAGATAATGTTATCTGCTCAATATTTTCCTCGCGCGAGTAACTACTTTTTTAAAGAACGTCCTTTTTCATTTTCTTGCTTTGTAAAAATAGTAAAATATATAGATTATATACTCAATTAAAAGAAAAAATTGATAATTTTTCGTACATTTTGTTGTTTTAAAAAAACTACAAATCTTTACATACATTCTTAATGCTAAACGATTTACTTTGATATTGAGCCTGTTTTTTCAAATGATTTTTTAGAACGTTTTGATTTTGATTTCAAATGAAAATTAAAAAATATTCCAATAAAACAAGCTCAGGATTAAAGCCTATTTGGTATGATTTGGAGTATCTAGCGCATAAAAAAACCTCGCCAGTAATTGACGAGGTTGGATTGGTTTATGTGATTCGCTTTGTGGGCACGGAAAACATTTCGGCACTATCGTTGCACATATCTGAGCGGTCGGGTCAATAATTAACAACCAACACATCTGATACATCGTCTATTTTATCATTACCTTGATGCATTAACAAATGTTCCGATATCAATAGTTGAATTATCATTTACTTTATGTAATAAAAAATGAAGAGTATCTATTTTAGTGTTTTTGGGGTATCTTATCATAAACACTCCATTACCAGAACCTAAATTACCAAAATGCTTTTCCTCTATTTTCCATTCTAATAAGTATTCACTTTTCTTAAACTCTTTTCTTGTTTTTTTTAATTTCAAAACAATTTGATTATTTGGAGATAATGCAACTTTTCTTTTTTCTCCGTTTATAACTTTATAATGCCAAACTTTTTCAATCCATACAGAATCAATAATATCTAAATCTCCCGTTTGCAATTTATTTGCAGTCGAGAGGTAAAACCCATTTTCTTTTGAATTTGAAATTGTTGAAGATGCTTGAGGTGTTGCTGTATTGAATTCATTACAACTAATAAACATTATCGCTATAATGCATAGACTAATTAAAACTTTCTTTCTCATTTTCTTGACAATATTGTTCGTGGCACATTCTTATTTGCCTGTTTTACGGAATAGTACATCTCATTTGGAACTACTCCATTATATAAAGCTGCTCCTGCAGAATAACCTCCAAATCCTTTATATTTATCAGGGTCAACCGTTCTTATACCCAATTTATTTAAGGTTTCATTTACGGCTTGTCCGCAATTATTAAAAATAAGTGAATATTTACTCAATGCCTGTTTTGTCATTTCCTTTTCTCCTTTTTCAGCTGTGGATGATTGTATTTTAATTACTACACCTTCCTTATATTCCGAATAATCCTTATCAGCAAAAAAATCATTAATAGTATGAAATGTGTCTTTCCTAGCATACAAAGCAGGCCCACCAGTCACTGGATTATTGCCACTATTAGAATTTTCATCGTCGTCTCTACCCTCTTTTGAAATAAATACCCATCCCGTATCGTCATTACCTACTAATAAAGCATTATGTCCAAAACCGCCTGCTCCTTTTGGCGCATTTACTACAGCAACATAATCACCTTTCTTGTATTGCTCTTGTTTAGGTGTAGAAATACCTTGACTTGCCTTTGCTTCTTCAAACGATACTTCTTTATCTCTATCTTTATAAACTCCTTTTCTTCCTGAATTATGGGCATCCCAATCGTAAGTAGCTAGCATTCCATCTGGGTCAATAAAAAATACAGGATTGTTATAACAATACGTATATGGTGACCATCTTCTAGACATTTCAGCTAATGGGTCAATATTCATCCAACGTCCAAGAGCAGGGTCATAATTTCTAAAACCATAATCGTACATTCCAAGTCCCAGCTCATCTTGTAGTTCTTTCCCATTGTACTTGAATTTATAATCACTTGCTGGATTAACATTATACCCCTCGTGTTTTAAACCAAAGGGATAATAATTATTTTCTTCAAGAATTTCAAGAACATTTTGAGCATTCTTTTTGTAGCTCACACGAACATTTCCTAAATGATCGGTATAATTAAATACATAATTATAGCTGTTTGCTCCATTTACTGGTGTGTTGTTTACATAGCCTTCTGCTGTTGGGAAAAACTGCAGTACATCATTTTTATACTGAAATCCTCCCAAATACTTAGTTTGAGTTACAACTCCATTATCAGTTACAATTTTCTCTAGTTTTTGCCCACTTGCATTGTAAATATAAACAATGTTTCCCTTTGTGCCAAATGTTATTTTGGTTGGTAAATTAAAATGATTGTAACGAATTTCTGTGATGTTTTTGTTTTTATCACTGGTCATATTTCCGTTGGCATCATAATCATAGTCATCTCCGTTTTTATTACCATCAATAAAGCCTTTAGCATCGTTACCACCAGGGCTATCGGTTACCTTAGTGAGTTGGTTTGAATTCTCATTTTTATAGTCATAAGTTAAATCATCTATTTGAAAATTTATTGATGGTGTATCGCTGTCTCCAAACCTTTGAAGAAACATTATATTACCATTTTTATCATAACTTAAACTCTCATTATAAGCGCCTGGAACTGGGATATTTTCCTCTGGTTTTTGGTAAATTGCCTTTTTCAATCTATTAAGATCATCATATTGATATCCATAGGAACGTAAACCGAGATCAGAATTTACTCGCCAGAATGTTTCTGCAATATTACCGTTGTACAATGATTTTATATCAGTATTTCTTGTTGCACTGTTATAGTTTATATTAAAAGCAAATAAGTCTTTAGGATCACTATTCTGTTCTAAATTATCTATTTTATTTATTCCTGTTAGCCAGCCTCTTATATTGTAGCTATAATCAACTTTTTGCAGTGGATTCCCTGTATTGTTCCCTACTCTTTTGTATTTGAGTTGTCCTAATTCATCATAGTTATTTTCAGAAAGAAGCTGTATTCCGCCCCCATTTATCTCATGGGTATGCGTAAACAAACGATCTTGTGCCGTATAGGTAAATTCTTCTTTTATGATAAGCTCTGTTGCTGCTGATGCGCGCTTGTGTTTGGTAATTGTGTATAACGTTTTTCCTGTAAAATCAAGTTTATTATCCGTGATGGTATATCCACTTAAGTGGTTTTGTAAATAACTGCGTATTGGTCGGGCTTTATCATCATAAAAAATACTGCTAGTTTCTCCCGAAATGGAGGCAGCTGTTGTTAATACTCTTGTCCAACTGCCTGTTGCAAGTCCTTTTGTATTTTTCAAAACGGTTTGCCCTTCAACTGTTGTAGGAACACTAGCTGCGTTTGGGTAACTGTAATTATCATAATAATTTACGGTTAGGAGCGTGAAACTCGTTGGTTCAATAGTATTACTATAATTTACAGCAATTTTATCGATAGTACCAGAAGTTTGTTTGGTTTCATATAGCGTAGTTGCAGTATTCTGTGCATCTTGCATGGTTTTTCTACTTGATGCATTCGGGGTTGAATTTAACCAACCTGTATAAATTGGTCGGTTAAACGCATCGTATTTAGTTATTAACCAACCTACGGCTGTATCGTTATTAAAAGGAGAATTGGCTGGTCCTGTAGCCACAGGACGGTCTAGTTTGTCATATACTATAAACTCCCATTGCTTGCCTGGTACTTTCTTTTCGGCCAAACGGTTGCGATTATCGTATTTGTATTGGTAACATAGTCCGTTTAAGACTTCTTCGGTTATAGCTCCATCTGCCTTTGGCGGAATTACATAGGTTAGATTTCCGTATTTATCATAAACATAGTAGGTATCGTGCTTTATGGCTGATTCGTAGGTTCTTTTTAGAATAACCTGTCCTTCTTTGTTCTTAAACTCTTCTGTTCCTACTTTTGCACCTGGTGCAGTATTCTCATCGTAGGTAATAGTTTTATACAGCTCATTGGCTGCATAATTTCCGTTATCTGAAAAAGCTATTTCATACAATCCTAATCTCGCATTCCAATTTGCCGATGCTGTATAAAGTTTCACTTCATTAGCATCATTGGTTTTATAATCAAATTTAATTTCGTGACCACTATTCATCGCCCATGCATTTCCTGGAGCTGCTTGTTTTAACACTCGGCTTAACGGAGAAGATTCCAATTTCTTTTCTGAAAAAGGATTGGATGTGTTTTCGTATTTTCCGGTATTATAAAAAGTCATTGCAGCGTTTATTGCTGTTTGGGATTCTATTCTAGGATATTGATTATTAGAATTAGGGAGCGAAAAAGGCAAATATTCTTTTTCTTGTCTTCCAAAGGGATCATATTCTATTAGGGTTACAATATCTTCCCTATTACCACCTTGTCCTATGGCAATAGTTTGTACAGGACGTCCTAAACCATCATAATAGATGATGCTTTGATTTACTTCATCTTTGGTCAATGCTTTTAATTCTTCTTCTTTTGCTTCTTTTTTAGGTCTACTGGTATAAATCAAATTATCATCGCTAAATGTTTGAGCTATTATTTTTGCAACCGGCAACAATAGCAAAACTAAAATTAATATACTTTTTTTCATTTTGTTTGTTTTTGTGGTTAGTTTTCTTCCTCAAAAGGCATAATTGTAAATGAAATATTATCACAATCATAGTTGGTAATAGCCATACCATCCTCTTCTAGTAGCTCTTGACATTCTACCATTAGGCAACTATACTCATTTTGGCATTGGGATAAACCTTGTTGAGCTATTTCATCGGCATCTATTTGAGAAATAGTCGAAGTAAATTTTCCCGAAGGAACATGATAAGCTACTTTAAAAAGTCCAAAATCTTCCGAAAACAAACTAAAATTACCTCGTAATTCTTCATTTTGATAGGTACAATAACCATTGGCATTTACATATTCTTGACCAAAATTATTTAAATTGACTTGAGCCTGAGCATCGGCATCGGCTTGTGAGATTGTCGAATTATATCTGTCTTCAGCAATTGTATAATACATTGTAGCAGGTATGCCTGTTTCTCCACAATCATTCTTTGTAAAAAGCTTACTTATGCCTTTATTCCTGTAAGAACAAACGCCATTGTTATTAGCATATGCTTGTCCATTTTTGCTTATATCGGCTTGCGCTTGCGCATCAGCATCTGCCTGTGAGATACTCGAACTAAAAGTTCCTATGGCTACTTTGTACATAACACTGGCCGATGCTCCTGTACTACAATCATTTTTTGTATAAATTTTACTTATTGCAACATTTTTATAAATAGATGCCTCTGGTAGTAAATAATCAATAATTTGCCCTTTATAGTTGTAATAATAGGTTTGTACAATATTTAAATCCTGATCTTTTATATATTGTAATCGGTTAAACTTATCATAATGATAATAAGTACTGATTCTACTTGGGTCAGTTATACTTGTAACCCCTACAAGTGGGTTATAGGTATAAGTAGTTATAAAAGCATTTGGCAAAGTAGCTCTAAATGCATCCAGACCATTTCGCAGTAACTGTTCGGTACAATTAGCTGACATGCAATTATCATCATCGGCATTTGATAATGCCTGTAAACTTGTTATTGTTTCTAAGGGGATTGAAGCATAAGTAGCATTCTCTATTTTAGCAATAGGTTGTGTTTTATTATATCCCCAAATAATAGACACAGGAGTTCCTCCCTCTAAAGTATATTGCACAAGATTACCTTTATCATCATATTGATCAAAAGTGATTTTTTTATCAGTACTGTTATTAATATTGCCTACACCTTTATTTGCATAAATATATCTTGGTAATAATAAATTACTGGTTGCTAAACTTTTGTCATAAACAGTCTTTTGTTCTGATAATTTAGTTACTCCATTATAAGATAGTGTAGTAAGCGGAACTCCAACTATATTTTTATCTTTTAACTCATTTACAAATGGTTCACTAGCCACTATCGCGTCTTGTGGGTAGAGATACTTGGTTTCGAGTCTTTCATTATTACTGTTACTCGTCTGCATTCTGGTAACTTGATTATGCACTGGATTTTCAAAACTATAGGAAATTGTTTTTTTAGTAGTAATTTTTTCATTTTCATCATAATTAGTTTCCGTTGTACTCGTTATCACTTTTTTTCCTAATGAAACCTTGCCTGTAAAATAAAAAAATTGCGCACTGTAATAATCTATACTCTTTCCCTGAATATATGGCTCGGGTGTAAAATTTGGATCATAAGGACCATAAGGATCACTAAAAATATTAAAAACTAAATTATATGGTAATTCAAGTTGTTTTAAAATAGTATATTTATTCTCTACACTTTTAATTTTTTTTAAAGTATTAGAGGTATCTCTTTTATAAGTAATTGTATTGATTAACGAGCCATAATTCCAGGAATCATTTTTATAATAAGAAAAATCATATATGTTAAGTGTATACTTAAGCATTAAGGTCGAATAAGGATAATGTAATATAAAAAGAGGATGCCTGAATGTCGTAGGAGCATCTATAATGGTCCTTTCCGAAATTATATTTTGGTAATAATATTCTGTCTTACCATTTGTTACAGATGTATTAGGATTAATTTCAGTTTCTATTATTTTACCATAAGTAATGTTGGGACTACCACCAATATTATTGTTGTACAATGCCGAAGTTGAACAGACAGGTGTAGATTCTTGAATGCCTGGATTATCAGTTAATATGATATATCGTTTATAAGAACCTAATCCTTCTTTATTTAATATATTCTCTTCTTGATAATCAAATCGTTTTATGCTCACTGGAGTAATAGCTCCAATTTGATCAAAATTTTCTATCGACTTAATACGCACCCCACCTACAAGCTTTGTAGTGATAACTTCTTTAAATTCCGAATACTCCTCCCATGATGCTGTAATACTGCTTATTGGGCAACCATACGCACCAATATTTCCTGTTCTAAATTCGTTAGCAGATAAAGTATGGAACGAATCACTAAATTCTCGAGTATAAGTAAAATTACCTCCCAAAGTAAACGGTAATGGTCTAAAAAAAATTTCAGAATCAAATGTTACATTTGTACTTCCTCCATTTTCATCCGTTGCAGGCATAAAAGAAATAATTAATTTTCCACTGCCGGGAATATAGTTTTTAGGTGTAAAAGTAGTATTTGCAGTGTGAACTGTACAATTTTTACTATCATATCCATAAGCAACAACACTTGCGGTTCTCGGAACAATCGTAGGAATTGATTCTTTTAAATCATATTTATTGGCTTCATATTCAAAAATTGAATAACCTCCTTCTGGGTATGTTATTTTTTTAAAATTCCAGATTGCATTAAAGTTTCATTAGCCTTTCTATCTCCAGTACCAAAATTGATTATTCGCGTATTCCCCACTTGATTATTCAAATCCATCTTTGTAGGAGGCATTAATGACCCAGAATTATTATTTATATATCCCCAATAATCCTGTTTGTTAGTTCCTCTTAGAGGCAGTTGAATATTGTTATAATCAAAAACATATTTAGTATTGGTCTGACTATCTATTATTTCCTTTAATCGTAAAGATTTATTCCTGCTATTAAAATTTCTACTTCCCTCATAATCTGAATTGTGTTCAACTGATGTGACGTTCCCACCAGACCTTACATAATAATCGTAATTAAAATTCGATTTTTGAATTAGAAGACTTTTATTGTTAAGTACTGAATAAACTTCAATAGAATTTAATTTATAATCTAAAATTAAATCTTCTCTATCAAGCGCAGAAATAAAATCTATTCTTCCGTTTGAAAAAGTGATAGATTGCAAAAATTGCTTTTTGATCTTGGTACTTACAGGGTAATTTGTCCTTATCCAAGAAGAAACTGTAGCTGGATATAAATTCTCAGAGGCAACAACTGGGTAATCATAGCTATCAATTGACTTATAGTTAAATGAAATTATTTCTGTACCATTTACAGAGATAATTTCAGTTAGATACCAGGCAGAAATAAAGTCCGTTCCTAAAGACTGAATTGATTCCGTAGGATTTGATGTTACTTCTACTGATTCAACTCCTTTAAGAGTTTTACCAAATTTATAAATTGTACCATCGTCTTTAGTAATCTCAATTTCGTTATCTGAAATAATTTTAACCTTAGTATTTTGAAAATCCCTAAAGTATGCTTTATAAGAATCGTTTTGATCAAAATAAAAAGATCCAGACAATCCTGGTGCACTTACGATATATTCGTCTGGTGCGGTATCTTGTTCTCCTTTTTGCATTAAATATAAAGCTTTGTAATTTTCATGATTAAACACTAAACCAGTAGATAACATAGGAATAGGTGTCCAGTATTTTTGTATTCCAAGTGCTTTATCGGGTATGCCTTTAGTATTTCTTACAATCGCTCCACCTGCACCTAAGTTCCATCCTAATCCCACCCAAGAAGCAGTCTCATTGAGTTGTATGCCCGAAGTATTATAGCTAATAGAAATGGGTACTGTAATTTCTCTGGTTTTGATAGTGTATATAGGAACATTCACATTGAGTCTGCCTGTAGAATAATCCACAGGGTACAGCCCTTGTTTAGCAAATGATGCTGCATTGGGACTTACTGGAAAATAATTAGGTAAGTCTTTTGTTACTTGTCCATTCGAGTTATAACTAATAAAAATTAGAGTATAGAGGTATATGATTTTTTTTATTATATTTTTCATTTTCATTAAAATTTGATGTTATTAAATGATTTTTATCACCTAATTTTTCCCTCTTCTTATTACTTTAATACCATCTGTTTTTACATTGGTTTTTATATTAACGATATAAATACCTTCTGGATATTGTCCTAAATCAATAGGAACGGTTCTATCGGTAATAGGAAATTGCTGTAAGATGCGGCCAGCCATATCAACTACTGTAGCAGTCCCTTTTTCATATTCATAGCCTATGATGATATTAGTGAATGTTACTGCAGGATTTGGTATTGCTTCTATATCTATTTTAACTTTTTCTACCTTGGTCTTGTCTTTTAATTTAACTACCCAAAAATCATTTCCTCCTATACTACCATTTTTATCTTTGGATGCACTAGAGTTTGAGGTTCCTGCCATAAGATAGCCTCCATCTCGAGTCTCTATGAGTTTGCGTAAGATATCTTCGCCTGCACTCCCTACTGTTTTCTTCCAGAGCTCCTCTCCTTTCTCATCTATTTTTAAAGCGATATAATCGTTGATTCCTGTTTTCTCTTTATTTACCAATCCCATAGCTTTTCCTGCTAGTCCTTCTGTGGGATGTTTGTTTTCACTTTGGGCATACCCACCTATCAAATACGTGTTGTCTTTATTTTCTACAAGCGAAGTCAGGATATCTACTTTCCCAAAATTGTAGGTTTTACTCCAAACGACTTCTCCTTTTTCATCTAGTCTTACTACCCAATAATCGGTACCGTCTCCTACCATTCCACCCAATGTAGTAAGCGGTTGTGTGCTATTTGAGTTTCCTCCTGCAATATAACCTCCATCTTGGGTTTGATGAATGACATACAGTTGATCGTCTCCATTACTGCCATAGGTGTTTTGCCATTCTATGGCTCCAACAGCGTCAATTTTTATAACCCAATAATCTCCTATTCCTTTGTTGGGTTCTGTTTTATCTCCAGATTGTGGCGAATTAGAATAGCCTCCTAGGATATAGCCTCCATCTTTGGTTTGTTCCATGCTTCGAAGTAAATCAGCATATTGGCCTCCATAGGTTTTTTGCCACTCTACTTCTCCTGCCTTATTCAGTTTTACTATCCAATAATCCATGTTTCCACGGCTTTTTTCTGATTTGCTATAAGGATCTGGTTTAGCATCTAAGGCTTCCGGTACATGCAAGCTGTTAATAATTGGACTCGAACTTGAGGAACCTCCTAACATATAGCCCCCATCTTTGGTCTGAAATGCGCAAATAAGCTCATCTTGACCGCTTCCACCAAGGGTTCGTTGCCATAATTCTTCGCCTTTGGCATCCAGTTTTATGACCCAATAGTCAGTAAGGCCTTTAGAGGGAGCTGTCTTTTGAAAATCGTTAGGTGAACTTGAAGTTCCTGCGAGTATGAAACCACCGTCTCTTGTGTTTTTTATGCTTTGTAGTAAATCAAAGCCACTTCCTCCAAAGCTTTTTTGCCAATCGAGATCGCCCTTTTCATCCATTTTCCAAATCCAATAATCTAAATCACCATGATTAGTATCGGTTTTGTTTCCTGTTTTACCTGATAATGAACTACCTGCGAGTATAAAACCATAATCGGCTGTAGGTTGTGCATCAAAAAGGTAATCGGCATGTTTGCCTCCATAAGATTTCTCCCAAAGAATGTCTTGGGAATGCATCATTAAAGGATAAAATAAGAATAGTAGTAGGTAGTTTTTTTTCATATCGAGCAGGAATTAAGAATATAGACAATTACTTAATTGTAAGTAAAAACCTAAATTGTATTACAATAATAGGAATACTTTTCGGTAACAACAATAAAAATTATAAAAAATTATAATAATAAAACTACAAAATTTTAAATTACCAATAAAAAAAGTAAGAATAAAAGCTAATAATTAAGAAAAAACACCAGAATCAACTATTGAGCTAAGTAAAGACAAGAAAAGGGATCCCCTCCCTTTTTAGTTAGAATTATAAAGAAATGTTTATTATGTAAATGTTATTCTAAAAATTAATAATGCGATCAATTTATAAAGTCATGAAATTAGCTAGGCTAATACTTCTTTTTTAAATTAAAAAACCCCTTTACTGATTTTAGCAAAGGGGCTACTCAATTATGAGTAAGAAATATAAAATATTGGAGGACTAATGATAGTTGTAAATACAAAAGTTTTGTAACTGACGCTTATTCTAAAAAATTATTGAGAATCATATAGACAATAATTTACAAACTTCAGAAACAATTCATGGTTTACAAATGACAATAGCTAATCTTTCAGAAGAAGATAAAAAGAATTATAACTAATCCATTATTATGGTATAGATTCACAATAAATATACAAAGCTAATAATGTTGGCATTAGTATAACCGAAAATGAAGGTCCTTAAAAAATACAATAGTAAAAAAAGTACCAATAAATAACCGCAGTTCTATTAGGTTTATTTACAGTTTTTATTGAAAATCATTCTTTAGATAAAATAGTCAGTAAATCATCTAAATTTTTAAGTGTCATAGTAAACCCTTCTATAAATCCCATTTCAATCATCTTTTCTAAGCGATCAAGAGATTCATTATAGATACTAATATGTACAGTTGTTATTCCGTTTTGCTCATTAAAACTCAGATCCCATTCAGAACCAAGCGGTTCTATATTTTCATCTTTATCTGCAAAAGCACTGAACATTTTGAAATTAGTTTTGGGGGTAATAGAAGTATATTTCTGAATTGACCAATGCTCCTCTCCTTCTGGACTCACCATGGCATAAAATCGGTGTCCTCCCACTTCAAAATTCATAAACTTTGTTTTCGATGACCATGGTTTAGGTGCCCACCATTGATCAAGAATTTCTTGTCTGGTAAAAGCATCCCATACCATCAAAAGGTTACCTGCAAATGCTTTAGTTATGCTTGCCGTTTTTGTCGTTTTGTCAATGGTAAAATCAAATAGCAAATCGTTTTTCATTTTTTCTATTCTTTAATTGTTGATAATACTACATCTAATATTCTTATGGCTTTTTAAGGATCGACTCGGTCTATCTGCTCCTTTTAGTAAATAAAACTAGTGATTTATGTATGCAAATATACGAATAAAAGCACTTTTAGTAGTAACTACAATCAAATAGAGATAATCTGTTTAGAAAAAAATCTGACAAAACAAAGAATCAAATAATTACATACAAATCTAATTAACAACAACTTGAACTATATCAATAAATTTAATTAACATTTTTTTTTACAAAAAAACAGTTAAAATTTGAGAGCTAATATTTTTAATATACATTTGTCCTACCTAATTAGTAGAATTAAATACATTAAAAAATATAAAATTTAAGACTCCCAAAATACACTTCGCTTTGATAAAATACGAATCAATAGAAAATCTATTTGTCACCTAAATACAAGAATAAAAAAACTTCAATAAAAAAATTATAAAACTCATACAAGGCAAATCTTGTAAAAACCAATTCAAATAATAGTAATCAAAAAAAAGAAATATGAAGAAACGAATGCAATACAAATAAAAAAAACCATTTCTGTTGCAGCAGAAATGGTTGAGCTTAAAGAAATTGTACATCTCTAGAAGGAAAGCGTAAATGGAATAAATCTGTTTACAGCTCCCTTATTTATTAAACTAAAACAAAGTAATGAAAAAAATAATAAATAGACATATATGCTTATGTATTTTATTGGTTTCTATAGGAATTAAAGCCCAAGAAACCAAAGCATTAATCCAATCTAAACTCGAAGGAATAGTAGTCGATGCTACTACAAAACAACCAATTATTGGTGCATCAATAAACATTAAAGGAACTACACACGGAGCTGTAACAGATTTTGATGGGAAGTTTTATTTCCAAACAGGACAAAAACTACCTTACACATTATTAGTAAGCTATTTAGGATATAAAAAAGCTGAAGTTGTAGTTACTGGAAACCCAGTTACTATTACGCTTACTGAAGAACAAAATGCGTTATCAGAAGTAGTAGTTACCGCATTAGGAATTACAAAAGAAAAGAAATCTTTAGGATATACAACCCAAGCACTTAAAGGCAAAGAGTTGTCAGAAACAAAAGAAACTAATTTTTTAAATAGCCTTAGTGGTAAATTAGCGGGAGTTCGTATCACCAATTCGCAAGGAGATATGGGGTCTTCACGTATAATTATTCGTGGGGAAACCTCTATTTCTGGTAATAACCAACCATTATTTGTAGTCGATGGAGTTCCTGTAGATAACTCCCAATTAGGAAGTGTTGGTGGCGCTACTCGTGATTTCAGAAATGCAATTGCCGATTTAAATCCTCAGGATATTGAGACATTAACAGTACTAAAAGGTCCTAATGCTGCCGCATTGTATGGTTCTCGTGCTGCGCATGGTGTGGTTCTTATAACAACAAAATCAGGAAAAGGTCAAAAAGGACTGGGTATAAGCATTAATTCAGGCATAACAGTCTCTCAAGTTGCTACATTACCTAAGTTTCAAAATTCATTTGGACAAGGATCAAACGGGAAGTTTAGCTATGTAGATGGTAAAGGAGGCGGAATTAATGATGGTGTTGACGAAAGCTGGGGGCCAAAATTAGACGGGCGTCTTATTCCTCAGTTTAACTCAAAAGGAGTAGCAGTTCCTTTTGTAGCGCATCCTAACAATGTGAAGAACTTCTTTAATACTGGTCTTACTTATGACAATAGTATCTCTATAGCCAAATCAGATGAAAAATCAGATTTTCGTTTAGGAGTCAATAATCAAAAACAATTAGGAACAGTACCTAACAGCGAAATAAACAAAACTAACTTTACTGTTAACACAAACTACCAAATAGCTAAAAACGTAAAAATTGGAGTAACAGCCAACTATATTGTTACCACTGCTCCAACTTTGCCAGGTGGTCCATCAGGTAATCGTGCTGCAGGTGTTATGCTTCAGTTTCTTTGGTTCGGACGTCAGGTAGATACTGAGGAACTTAGAAATAATAGAGATGTTAACTGGAACAACAGCTACTATAGCAATCCATATTGGAATGCTTATTACAATACTACTAGCCAACAACGCAACCGTTTTATAGGAGATATCCATTTAGAAGCAAAAATAATAGATGGGCTTCTTTTTAAATTCCGAACTGGAGTTGACTATTACAATGATCGAAGAAAATACGAAATTAAATATGGTACAAACGGAACTCCTTTTGGCTCTTATGCAGAAGATGCTTATACTGTAGACGAAAGAAACACTGAAGGTATCTTTCAATATACTAAAAAGGTAAACGATGATTTTAGCGTAGATGCCCTTGCTGGATTCAACGTACGTAACCATAAAGATGCAAACAATTACCAAAAAGCACCACGTTTGGCTGTACCTGATTTATACACATTGACAAATTCAAGAGATCCGTTAACATCTTCAAACTTGTTTTCTGAATTAAAAGTATATAGTGTATATGCTTCGGCACAATTGGGTTATAAAAATTATGCGTTTTTAAACGTTACTGGGCGTAATGATTGGTCATCGACATTACCACGCAATAACCGTTCTTATTTCTATCCTTCTATTAGTGGTAGTTTGGTAGTATCTGATGCTTTGAATCTAAAAAGCAATACGCTTGATTTCTTAAAATTACGTGGTGGATGGTCTGAAGTAGGAAACGATGCAGATCCGTATCAATTGGCTACAGTTTACAATTTTCAAGCTGCATTTGACGGAAATCCAATTCAAACATCTTCTAAAAAGAAGCTTAATGAAAACTTGAAACCTGAAACAACTCGTTCTACCGAAGTAGGTTTGGAATCTTCTTTCTGGAAAAACAGATTGCATCTTGATGTTGCCTATTATAACACCAATAGTTTTGACCAAATTTTAGAAATAAAAACGACTACAGCTAGTGGTTATGATTCACAATTAATCAATGCAGGTAAAATAAACAACCACGGTATTGAAATTCAATTGGATGGAACTCCTATTCAAACTCCTAATTTTAAATGGAATGTAGGTCTGAATTATTCAAAGAATATAAGTAAAGTAGATATTCTTGACTATGAAAAACAGATTCAAAACTACACCATTGCTAGCTCTGGCGGCGTAGATGTATTAGCATCTGTAGGGCAAGCTTACGGTGCGCTTTACGGAACAGCTTACCAGCGTGACGCAAACGGAAATATAGTGGTAGGTGCAAACGGATTACCACAAGCAGATACGCAAAAGAAAGTATTAGGACATTATACTCCTGACTTTATGGGAGGTATTACAAATACATTTACATATAAAAATATAGAACTTTCATTTCTTGTTGATGCAAGAGTTGGTGGAGAGCTTTTTTCAGGAACCAACAGAACCGGTAATTATACAGGTGTATTGGCTCAAACCCTTCCTGGTCGTGATGCTGCAAATGGTGGTTTAAATTATTATGTAACAGGAACTACAAAAACTTTGCTCCCAAATGGAACTGCGGCTCCAGCTGGGTCGGCTGTATATGATGATGGAATGATCTTTAATGGAGTATATGCTAATGGAAGCCCAAATACTTCAGTGCTTAGTGCGCAGGAATATTACAAAGCGTCATACAATATTAGCGAAGCTTATATTTATAGCTCCACTTTTGTAAAACTAAGAGAAGTAAAACTTAGCTACAATTTTAACAGTGATTTTGTTAAGAAACTTGGTTTTCAAGGTGCAAGTATCACTGCAACAGGCCGTAATTTATTCTTTATTTACAGAGATGTACCCAATATCGACCCAGAATCAGCTTTCAATACCGGAAACGGACAAGGTTTAGAGAGTTTGGCTTTGCCAACTACCAGAAGTTTTAGCCTTAATGTTAATCTTAAATTTTAAAAACACGAAATCATGCTAAAAAGAATATCATATATAACTCTATTTGCCTTGTCACTGATCTCTTGCAACGACAGTCTGGATGAAATAAATAAAAACCCAAATGCAACTGCAAAACCATTAGCCCCTTATCTGTTAACAGGATCATTAAAACAGGGAGCTGATTTGTATTGGGGATCAGATAGTAATTTTAACTCCTCTTTATTATTTGTGCAGCATTGGGCTAAAGTTCAATATACAGAACCAGACAGATACGATGTATCTAACACCTCTTTTGCTCCTTTGTGGAATACAGGATATGCAACCCTGATTACAGATTTAAACACAATCCTGAATTTTCCTGATCAACAGGCAAATTCAAATTATAAAGGAATTGCATTAACACTGCGTTCATGGACATTTTTATTACTTACAGACGCTTTTGGAAGCATTCCTTATAGAGAAGCAGGTCAAAAAGTGACGCCAGCCTATAATACTCAAAAAGAAGTATATACGGGCTTGCTAGAAGACTTAAAACAAGCTCAGTCTTTACTAAATCCTGCAAACGGAACTGTAACAGGCGATTTGTCCTATAAAGGGGATATTTCGAAATGGAAAAAACTAGTGAATTCGCTTCGTTTGCGTATTGCATTGAGAATTTCAGACAAAGAACCTGCTTTAGCCAAACAAACAGCAATAGAAGCAACTACAGATCCTGCTGGAGTAATTAGTAACAATAACGAAGCTTTTAAGTTTGTTTATACCAGTTCGCCACAACAAAATCCAGCTTCGGCTTGGTTCGAAACTCGTGATGATTTTCGTATTTCGAAAATATTGGTTGATAAGTTAAATGAGTTAGCCGACCCACGTTTGCCTGTTTACGCTCAATTGCCATCTGATGCAACTGTAAATAAATATGTTGGAGCTGCTAATGGATTATCAAACAGTGATGCCAATAGTCAAGGTTTTGCTAAAACATCAAAACCGGGTACTTACTTCCTGACTTCGACATCGCCAGCTGTAATTGCTTCGTATTCTGAAACATTGTTCAATCTTTCTGAAGCAGCAGCTCGTGGTTATATTTCTGGAGATGCAGAACAACTCTATAAAAGTGCCATTACAGCATCGTTCAATCAATTTGGTATTACTGATGCAACTACTATTGCTAACTATCTTAACCAGTCAACTGTGAAATATGATGCAACAAATTATGCCAAATCGATTGGGACACAAAAATGGATTGCATTCTTCGGACAAGGTCTTGATGCCTTTGCTGAGTGGAGAAGACTTGATTATCCAGTATTAAAAGCAGGTCCATCAACGGTTTTAAATGGACAGATTCCTTCGCGTTTCTTCTACCCAGGCACAGAGCAATCATTAAACGGAAATAGTTACCAAGCCGCAGTAGCTGCTCAGGGAAAAGACTTGCTTACTACAAAATTATGGTTTGATGCAAAATAAACTTTAATAGTTCAAAGAAAAGAAATCAGTACTGCTGAAAATATTTTTCTTTTAGAATATTCAAGTTTTATCAAATCATCACTATTTACACAATAAAGAAGCTGTTCGAAAAGTAATTTTCAGACAGCTTCTTTTTTAATTTTTTAAAGTCTTAGAAAACATGATTGTCATATATATCACACCAGATAGGATTTGAAATTACGCCCAGCACCTCTACCCTATCTCATTGAGCATTGATCCAATTTTATCAATCAATTTGCTCGTTTTCTCACATGATTTCAAAAACAAAAATGAGACAACTGATGTATAAAAAACATAAAAGAAAGCCCATTTCTAAACTGAAATGGGCTTTTAAAATTCTAAAAATATCTTCTTCAATTTAGAACAAAAAAATATTTAAGTTAAAACTATTGAACAGGATTATACTTTATGATTTTTTGATTTATTTTTCCAAATATAGATTTACCTTCATTATCATTCATTTCTATCGCTACCATATCACCAAATTTCAAAAAAGGTGTTGTTACCTCTCCTTTTTCGATCATTTCCAAACATCTGATTTCGGCAATACAACTTGATCCAGCAGCAGCTCCTTTATTTGCAACTGTCCCAGAGCCAATTATGGTTCCAGCCATCAGAGAACGAGTTTTAGCTGCGTGCTTAATTAATTGTCCAAAATCAAAAGTCATATCTATCCCTGCATTTGGTGACCCAATTTTTATTCCATTTATAAAAGAATGCAAAGGTAAATGTACCTTTCCTCCATCCCAATTATCCCCTAATTCATCAGGAGTAACAACAACAGGTGAAAAACTCGTCCACGGTTTAGACTGATAAAAACCAAATTGTTTTTTTAATTCATCTGGGATTAAATTTCTTAAAGACACATCATTAACAAGACCAATTAACTTAATGTGTTTTTTGGCTTGTTCTGCACTAACTCCCGGTGGCACATCGTCAGTAATAACTACAACTTCAGCTTCCAAGTCAATACCCCAATCTTCATTCTCTACTTTAATATCATCATTAGCCCCTATAAAGGCATCCGAAGCCCCCATATACATCAACGGATCTGTCCAAAATGATTCTGGTAACTCTGCATTTCTTGCTTTTCTAACCAACTCCACATGAGTTACATAAGCGCTTCCGTCTGCCCAATGATATGCTCTAGGGATTGGAGCCATTATTTTTGCATCAGTAAAATCAAATATTCCGTCTATTTTTCCTTCTTCTAATTGTCCTGCAGCCACTCTCAAAAGACTTTCACATTTTTCCCAATTATCCATTGCTTGTTGCATAGTTGCAGCAATTGATGGAACTTTAACGGCTTTTGTCAGGTTTTTATTAACCACAACTAATTGCCCATCTCTTGTTCCATTGTCGATTGTTCCTAATTTCATTTCTCTTTTTTTTGTAAAACTATAAAATTCTTTTTGATATCCAAAGCAGAATATAATCCATCAAAGAAACTGAAAAAGTTGCCTTTTTGCCTCAAAAAAACAAGGTTGCTTTCTTAACTTTTTGTGACAAAAAGATGCTAATTCCAAAAGTTTATAAAGATAAATAGGCCTTAACTGACTACTATTATATAATTTTGTGATGCATGAAGCAGCTAGCTTCTTGCCTATTATACTATGAGCAATACATTTTCTGACAACAGCCAAATAGGAATGGCAGCTACCTTTTCTGAGCTTGTGCATACCGATTTCAAAGGAGAAATGAATGCTTTATGCTGGCACAGAAATCTGGATGGTGATTTTAAGGAGATTGTAGCCCTATTATCTTTACAAGAAAATATAACCGAAGTTTTTCCCGAAGATTTACTTGCACTCCAACTCTCAGAAAAGGGAAATATAGCAAGAGAAACAATCTTAAATGATTTACAATTATTAGCTGATTTTGGCGCTTCGCCTTCTCTTAATTTACTGAAGTGTTATGAACGTGATGATGAATTTGATTTCATATCTACAGATGTGTATTCGTTTCATGTAGATCGTTCGCCTATTGCAACAGATACTTTTTTATGCACCTATCACGGAGCGGCAAGTGATATTATTTCTAATTCGCAGGCAGAACAAAAAATTCTAATTCCAGAAATTCGAGCCAAGCTAAAAGAACTGCATGATGGACCAGAAGAAGAATTCGAAAACTTTCTACAGGAAAATTATTTTGATTTGCATTATCAGCTAAATGCAGATGCAGAACCTATTAATTTAGGATTGGGGCATCTTTGGCGACTGGCTGTAGATCATCCTAAACAACAAGTACTACCTTGTATTCATAGAGCTCCAATCGAAAATGAAGGAGAATATCGGTTGTTGCTGATTTGTTGAGTAAGTTGCTGGAAAATACATTTATACCCATGAAATCAGGTATTGTTTTTTATATTTGACATTAGTAAATTTGTTCTTTATCAAAAATAATCATCATGAAGAGTAAGAGTATAAACGGTTCTTTAGTAATGAAATTAACTTTTTTAAAAAATAAAACAGCAAGTCTGGTAAAACAACTTCTTTTTGTGATGCTTCTTCTTCCATTTGCTGCATTCTGTCAAAAGACAGTTGCACCAGGCAGCAAGGATATCAATACCAAATACATTAAACCCGAAAAGTCCCTTTATACAGTATATTATGTTAAAGATACAAGCTGGGTAAAGCAAGGATCATTGACGTATGATATTGTTGTGGCAAATAATCAGTTGAGTTTAACCAATTCCTATACTCCAAAAGACAATTCCAGAACCAGCACTCGCACCACTGTAGCAAATCAGCAAACACTAAAACCGATCAGTTATACCAGCGACGAAAAGAATTCAAAATTAAATCTCGACTTTGGTGAGACCGTTACAGGTAATTACTATTCTAAGAAAACCAAAAAGGATAAAAAACTGAAATTGCATCCAAAAGATGCTTATATAGACTGGAACTGGACCGATCATCTTATAGGAACATTACCATTAGATGTTGGTTATAAAGCACGCTTTCCACAATTCTATTATAACGATGAGTCGAATGTTCTTGTAGAATACTATACCATCAAGGAGGTAAAAAGCTTTATCTACAACTCTCCCAGAACAGGTAAGCACGAAACATGGCTTGTTACGGTTTCAGAAGAAAGTACTGGTGCCATTTATAATTATGTTATAGACAAAAAAGACCATCGTCTGTGGCAGAGGGAAATGTCAATGGGCAAAGGAATGTGGGAAATCACCGTGAATGAGGAATTAGACTATCAGCCTATTAAAAACAAATTCAACAAAGAAGAAACTGCTCAACAGATTTCTAAAGGCAACAGTGTTATTATTGGTACAGCCTATGCAAGATCAGATTCAGGTAAAAAATTGGGTGGTTTGGTTAATACAGCCAAAAAACAATATGCCCCAAAAGGCACGGAGATTACACTTTTTCCAAATTCTGCATATTATGAAGAATGGGTAGAAGTCAACAAGAAAATTCGCAAACAGAAAAAAATGCCAGAAGTTCCTTTGAATGCCGATTTTGGTTATTCTGTCAAAAAAGCCAAAGTCTATGATGATCAAGGGCATTTTGAGTTCTCAGATCTAATGCCGGGCACTTATGTTGTTATGGCCAGCTTTGATTTTTCTAACTCTTACAACTATTCGTATGTATCTGGCTATACCAATTATTATAACTATTGGGGCTATACAGGTTCCTCTACAAATTACGGTTCTGCCAGACAATCCTATATTGATAAGGCCAATGTTGAGAAACGTGTAACCATAGATAAAGATGGCGATAAAAAAGAAGTCAACTTAAAAGAATAAAATAGAAAAAGTGTAAAACAGAGCCTTTGCTTTGGTTTGATGATTGTAAAATAGTTCATCACGAACCCCCTTAATAATGCTATCTAATTTTTCTTGCTAACGCGAGCATATTGCTCGTGAACGCAAACCAATATAATCTCTATAAATATCTTTCCAGCAAACTCTTGCTAAATTCTTATTTTATTTAGTTGCCATTCTTTGTGTTCACGAGCGAGACGCTCGCGCCAGCTTGGGGGTTTATAAACTTATCAAATAGAAAGTGCCAACTCTAGAACATTTAGAGAATTTATACAGACAACTCAATAAGTAAATTAAAAGCTTTAGTATTTTAAATTTTTCTAATCAGCATTTAATTTTAATATATCTGTCGATTTAAAAAAATCAAATTATTTTAGTTTTTAAAACCTTTGGTTTTTGCAAAAAAAACTATTGTAGCAAAAGATATTGAATTTTCTACATTTGTTTTCCGGCTATTGTAACTAGATTTTAGGAGATTAATAGATTTTTCTTCATTATGTTTCGTTTGATCTAAACGACAAAGCGATAAAAAATATTTCTCACCTACGTCGTAACTAAAGCTTGATGCGATGGCAAAAGAAACTTTGAGCCAATTATCGTGTGTTTCGGTTATAGACAAATTTCTTTTACTAAGATATTTTATAATTTGTCTCATTATATTCTTGTTTTCTGCTTGATTTAATCCTTCTGTTGCAAAAGCACTTTTTAGAAGGGAAATATCTCTTGTAGGACTATTTGATTTACCTGAATTTTTTATTTTAATCTTCTCAATAAAATCTAAATATATTTCAGAGTGTGGATTATAAAATAAATTTTCATCCCAAGAGGAAAAACAAAGTCTTGAAACATCTTTACCACTGGGATCAAGTTCTATTTGATATTTTTCAAAGAAATATTTAGTTAAAGAGTTAAAAACTGCTTTATGCTTTTCATAATGATTATTAATTCTTACCAAGCATTTTATACCTTTTCCAGATGGTGAATCCCAAAAAGATAAAATGTATTTATCAGCAATGAGAAATTCTTTAATATTCGATAGTTCATCACTCGAAATATGATCAATATCTAACACCATCAAATTATTATATACAGATACTTCAGACGCCTTTCTTATATTATCAAACTCACCGCAGAAAGTTACTGCAGGTAATTTAGTCTTGAGGTCGCCATATAATTTATCATCACCATTCTCTAAAGCCTGTCTACATTTTATAATTAATTTTTTGTAAGTCCCATTTTTGATATTTCTCAATTCATCAAACAACAAAATAGTTGTGCCATTTTTGGCCTTCATGTTTTGAAATTTTGATATCTTTATTGTAGAAAGTTTTTTCATATGAAATACAAAATTAGTTATATTTGTTCAATGCGTAGCTAAGAGTGTTATGTATAACATTAATTTAGACAGGTAGGCTTTGCCTAGGAAAAGTAAAATTAACCGAAAAATCCGCGAGTCATAAGGTCCTGCATATTTTTTTTGGCTCGATTGTGTATTACGCTTATTGGTACATGATCTTTATTCATCTATTATGTTTTTTCCGGCTACGCTATTTTTAATTAGATATTATGACAGACCTTGATCTTTACTTTACTGATAAAAGTATTATTGAATTATTATGCAAGTATAGGGTAAACGAAGCAAATAAGCGACATTCAAAACATATGATTCGTAATGTTAGTTTGCATAAATCTACAAATAAAGTTATAATTACTAATGAAGAAAAAAATTTTAAGTTTCTACAAAATATATTCCCATCAAGAAGAGATTGGAAAAAGCTAAATGAAAAGGAACGTAAAATCTATAATGACACTCTAAGTATTAATAGGAAAAGACTTTTTAAGTCGTATTTAGTAGCAAAAAGAGAAATTGATAGAGGAGGATGTATTCCAGTTTGGTATAGTAATTTATTAGATTTTGTCCATGATATACAAAATGACATTCAGAATATTCAGCAATCAAACTTTAGATTAAGATCTCCTAATATAAAAGGCATTAAAAAAGAAGTAAAAGACGGGATAATAATTTATAGACCCATTGCATTATATGATTTTAAAGAAAAAATTATCTGTTCATTAACATCAAAATACCTTGTAAATTACTTCGAAAATTTATTTAATACATTAGATTGTTCTTATGCATTTAGACCCAAAAGAGTTGATAATACAATTCCAGATCACCATGATTGCATAAGTGAAATTATTAATTATAAAAAACGCTATTCAAAACTTTGGGTAGCTGAATGTGATATTCAAAAATTTTTCGATGCAGTTCAGCATCAACATATAGTTAAAGTTTTCGATCGACATGCTTCTGAAATTGAGAAATATTTTGGAGTTTCTTTGGACTCACGTGCTAAAAAAATTTTTAACTTATTTCTGGATTCATTTAATTTTCAAGAAAATATTTTGAGTCTCACGGCAGAATGGTTTGAAACAAACCGATTGCCTTTTGGAAAGTTTAAATGGGTTGAAAAAGATCTAAATTTAAAGTTTGGCTCCGAATATACAAAAAAGCACAAGATAGGAGTACCCCAAGGTAATGCAATATCTTGTTTTATAGCAAACCTAATTTTACACGATGTAGATGTTGCTGTTAAAAATTATAGTAATTCCATTTTTTATATTAGATATTGTGATGATATGATTTTAATGCACACTGAAGAAAAAGTATGTTCAGAAGCTTTAAAAATCTATATGGATAATATTGACAAAAATTTTCTTCTATTTCATGAACCTGAAAAATTTATAAATTATAAAGATCGTTTAATTTGTAAAGAATTTTGGAAGTCTAAATCAAAAGAACCATTTCTTTGGGGAGATAAAAATAGTAATGAACAAAATGTACCATGGCTTTCTTTTGTCGGTTATCAAGTAGATTATCAAAATCGTGTAAGAGTAAGGAAGTCAACTTTAAAAAAGGAAACTAAGAAGCAAATTTTTGAAACCCAAAAGGTAATTAAATCCCTTGGCAAACATCATCGCAATTTAGAAGTACAGGATGAGCATGCAAGATTATCGAAAGGACAAATTGTATTTCGAATACAGCAACGTTTAATTTCGATGTCAGTAGGTCGTGTAACTATTCATAACCACAAAAGACCATTAGAGCAAGGCTTTTGTTGGACAAACGGTTTTAAAAAACTTGATAAGAATAGAATTAGTAGTAAACAATTACGATTTTTAGATAAAAGAAGAAACATTCAAATTCAAAGAATTAATAGAGAATTGAATAAAATCGTTAAAGAAACAGAAGTTGCAACTTTTCCTGATGATCTGAAGCATATTAAGTTTGGAGGAGCTTACAGTTATTATAACTATTTAAAACATAAGTGACTTCAAAATTATTTCTTAAATTTTTAAGCTTGACGAAAATTTTTAAGCTTGACGAATTAATTAATTTTTTGTGATTTAATGATGTGAAGTTTTTGTCAAGCATAATTTATAATCGATTATAATACTTTCGAATCGATGAAGGAACTCTTTCTTTCCAGTTTTTCTGTTCTACATGAAAACCATGCCACTGCTTTTGCGGGTTATGACCTTCATAAAAAAATTCTAAATATTTATTATGCACATCGTCAAAATAGAACAATCTGTTTTTCTCCTTAAAATCCGCAATTGAATTATTTAGATAATCCTGCGCCATTTCTTTGTTACAAAGTAATGGAGACTCGCCTTGCCATTGACCTTTACCGTTTTCCCCATGTTTTGGAGATAGATTAAAGTTTCTGACCTCTCCATCGTCCTTAAACCATTTTATAATTGAATTTGTATCAGGAATAAAATGAAAACAAAGCTTTTCAAAATCTGAATTACTACGTATTCGAATGTAATGGCCCCTTTTTTCAATGTCATTAAGGGAGATTAGTGCAGTTTTTTCTTTATTTACTATATCTCGAAAATAAATGTCATGTACAGGTTCCAAAAATGAATGTTGGTTGTTGAAATTAATAGAAAAGGCATAAGCGTCAGACGTTTTATGAACAGGTTCTGCCCCTTCTAAAATTAAATCCAATTTATTAGCATCTGAAGTAATAAAATTGTCATCTAGATCCTCACAGTTTCTTATAAAATCATCTAATTGCGCTTTGCTATAATATAAACTACATAAATGTTGTCGTGCAAAATTTACCACTCCAAATAGATTTGGCAGATAATTTGGGATTTCTATGTGTTTTTCCCAACTTAAATTTATAAAGAAATTAAATTGTGTATACATTAAAAGTCTAATAGCGTTTTTCTGTCAATGGTGAACTGATCAAAAAAACCTTTTGGTGTTTTTGTCATAATACCACCTTCTTTTATTTCGATTTTATTAGGAACACTGCTGTGCTCTTCTTCATTTCTTGTAAAGTGGTATATAGAAATGTTATCCTTATCAATACCTAATCCTTTATCTTCAAATTTTTTGCAATTAACTAATAGACCATTTATAATATGGTCGCTATGTGTTTCTAAAATAATTTGAATTCCTGCTTGGCTTGCTAATGCTATAAGTTCAGCTAATTTAGCTTGACCATTAGGGTGAATATGCGCCTCAGGATTTTCAATTAACAATAATGATCCTGCTGGTGCAGATAGTATTGCTACTAATATTGGCATTACGTAGGAAAGCCCAAATCCTACATTTATAGATCTAAAGATGTCTGTTTTTCCATCTTGCGATTCTGTTGCAAATTGATATTTTAATTCATAGCCTAAGTTTCCCAAATCTTCGACAACGATATTTACATTAGAACTTATTTCTTTTTCCCAAGCAGAAGTTTGATAAAATAAATCCTCTGCATCTGTAGATAGATTTCGTAATTCAGGCAATACGGTTCTGTCTTTGTTTACCATTAGGTAGTGAACAAAATGTTCTGATCGACCCTCTATAACGGATATTTGATTATAAATATCCACAACTACGTCATCTTTTTGGTAAATTGCTTGTGGACCTAATCTGGCAGCACTTATAAATTGACAATGTTTATTAAATAAATTCTCAGATGAAAGTTTCTCTCTATCATAAATATGCTCAGTGTCTGCTGCTTTAGACATCATTGTCTTACTTAATTCAGATACTTTAGAAACAAAGGTATATTCTAATTTATTTAGATCTGTTTCTATACCTATTTTAATTTGGTTTTCGTTTGCAAATTGATATATAACATCTTTGGCAGACCCAATTGTTATTGGATTGGATTTTAAATCAAGGTACTCAAATTTTGAATCGGATAAATATGATTCGCGAATTAGCAAAATAGCTTGCATCGCTGATGATTTACCTACTCCATTAGAACCACAAAATACAGTAAGATTTCTTATATCTAATATTGTATTCTTGTGTGATTTGAAATTTGTTAGTTCAATTTGTTTAATCATACTGTATATCTATCAATAAGTTTTTTAAAATCATCGTGCCTTAATTTAACACGATCTTTACTTGCCGTACCAGTAGTAATAGCAGACCAAAATTTTTCATTAAGTTGAATTTGTCTAAATTGCTCAATAAAATTTAATTTATCACCTAAAATAGCTTCTCTTGTATCGTTGGAGCACTTAGCAAAAAAAACGCTTATAATTTCAAAAAGAGGTTTATTAATAGGTTTTCTTTTGTCGCTTATATCTCTTCGCTTGCGAAAGGCATCTCTTCCAAATATATCGAACGAAAGCTTCATAGATTCACGAAAGGCCGTTTTAATTTCAGTTTGTTTTTCACTCTCTATTGGTATTTTTTTTGTCCCTTTTGTTAAAAACGAATCCATATCTGGCTCATAGATATTGTAATCAAGTAAATAAAAAGTAATAAATCTTGTAATAAAATCTAAATCTTGCTGTCTTTTACTCGGTATTGAATTATCTGTAGCTGTAAGAAAAAGTATTCCTTCAGGGCTATCTGTCGACAATAGTTCCTCTAAAAAATCTATTCGGTACCCCTGAAATAATGCCGTTCTTATTTCTTGAGGCGCAAGTTCAATTCCTCCTTGATTAATTCGGCTAAAAATATTAAATTTAACTTGGTCAGGTGTACCCTTACCTATTAAATTTATTGTTATTTGATTAGTTGAGATTCTTCTTTGAACATCTTTAGGAAGATCTGTCCAGTATTTACCATTATATTCCGTTCTAAATTCCAGATCCTGCAGCTTAAAAGGCTCATGATTTTCACTAATTGTATCTTGCTTTTGGCCTGATAATATAAAGTGTTCTAAAGTACTAATTCTTTGTAATCCGTCAATTACCCTCCATTTTTTATCCATACCTTCGTCGAAATAGAACAAAGGAATAGGTAGACTAAGCATCAGAGATTCAATGAATCGACTTTTTTTCTTTAAATCCCATAAATTCGGCAGTCTTTGATATCTAGGAATTAAAATTTCATTGTATTCTAACATTTCAACTAACTGTCCAACATTTCGTGGCACAATATTAATATTTATGTCATTAGGGTTAAAAGGAATTTCGTTAGTTATGTTTTCGTTTCCTTCTTCTGATTCTACAGGATTTAATTGCTCAAAGTCCTCTTCCATGCGATAATTTATAAGATATCATTTAACCCGCAAGGTACAAAAAAAATTATAAGATTATATTTTACAAAATTCAAATCTAGGTTCAACTTTCATATTTTAAAAATACTTAAGAAATATTTTCAGTTCTTTTGTTCGAAAGAAGTGGAAAAATAGCTCTTTATAGTTATATGTATGTCATGGCTTTTGTTAATATAGCAGGTCAAATAATTATTTATTGAATAATTTTTCAAGTTTTGCCAACATTTCATCTTTCTCTTTCAACATACGCTCGTATAACGCAATTTTTTCTTCATGTAATTTAACCAATTGATCAATTTGATTAATGGTAGAATTGTAAAATACAGATGCAGGTTGCTGACAATTATCAAAAGTATTAGAAATAATATTTATTGCTTGTTCTTCATCAAAATTCTGAAAAGCTTCTACAGGAATTCTTAATACAGCTGAAATTTGTTTCAGCAGGTTGTCTTCAATTACATCTTTCTGCTCCAGCATAGAAATTTTCTTCTGATTCCAGTCTTCTCCCAGATCATAAGCTAATGCTTCCTGCTTTATGTTAAGCATTTCTCTAAAACGTTTTACGTTTCTTCCCTGATGTATTTTCTGTTCCATAATGAATGTCAATTTTCTGAAGGCTCAAAGATAAAGCCATTTGCGTAAAAATCGTGAATTTCAAAGATAAAAAAATATATCATAATACATACTTTTTGTCAGATATTATATCCGTTTTAGAATAGTTTATCCTTTTGAAAGAATAGAACTTCGTTTGTAAATTTTAAATCTCTTGAGTATGAAAAAGAATAAAATCTCCTTCGAAACTAGCTTTTGGCCAGGTCATGTGGCAGGAAATCCTTTTAAGGCAATTAAAGCTTTTTTTGACTATGCAGATCTGGATTATTACAAACAAAGTTTAACCGAAGTGGTAATTTACAGCTATAAGAGAGAATGCTACGAAGCCAAAAACCCCTCTACTGCTTTTATTTTTTATACTGCTATAAACACTTTTCTCAAATTGTGTTACTGCCTGCCGGAGAAAAGCAAAAAATGGAAAGTTACAGCCTCTTTGCACTCCGAGACAACATTTCATCTATCTTCCCTGACAGAGGAAGAATATGACAATCCCTTTATTGTATTTCAAAAAGCATTTGATGAAAATACTCTTGAGGAGTTTGAATCATTTCTATGTCTAATCCTGGAGCTTTCATTGTCTCCTTATGATGGATATCCTTACTCCGACCTGACGACGCCCTATATTTATTTAATCAAAATGCTCGATGCTGCGTCACTAATGAAAGAAAGAGGCATTGAGAAAATCAGCAAATCTCCTGAATCTGTGTGCTAAAAAACTCCATAATTAGCTAGTAATCATTTTTAGGTTTGAGACTAAATAGAAGTTCTTATAAATTATTATTTAATCAATCCTAAATTATATATTCACGCAAAGGCGCAAAGAAGCTAAGTAAGCTATCCGATCGCGCAGATTTAGCTCCGCAACGATAGCACGGATTTGCAATCCGTGCCCACAAAGTAATTCCTTCAAAAGCTCACAAATAAAAAACCGATTGCTCGGATATGCTCAACGATAGTGCGGAAATTCTTTTCGTGCCCTTTCCTAGATTAATAAAACTGGATTTTCTTTTTTTTAAATCTGTTAAGATATACTTCGCGGGCACGGATTGCAAATCCGCGCGATCGGGTTTTTCTTGTTTGTTCTACCTTTTAGTGTAAACTCTTACTTTATTTTATCATTTTTTCTGTAATAATTGGCAAATGAATAACTAAACATTAACACAACAGCACTTATAAAAGAATAATTCCAATTCATTCCACTATTAGGCTCTTTCGTATATATAAAATACATGTTTAAAAGAAATACAGGAACAATAGTTATTAGAACAGCAACGAAATTTCTCATAGTCATTTATTTTTATATTTAAAACCCTGCTTTTACAATTTTACTCGAATCAGTTATTTCCTCAGTTAAATACATTTCACTTATTTCTGGTTTAACTTTAGAATATTTTATTTTATAGAATTTTTTTAAAGGAGAATCCATTTCATAGTCACGCCTTTTATTTCCAATGAACTCTATATTATTAACGTAATATTTAAATACTAAAAAATCTTCATTACCACCATAACCTGAATATTTATATACTTTGCCAATTGTAAACGCAAAGTTTTGTGCAAGATGTTTTTTACGCATTGAGACTTCGTATACTGTATATAATATTACTAGTGCAAAGATTGCATATAAAATGTTTTGAGACTTCTCCTTTGTTATAATTAATTTATTCATTTTTATTAACCACACTTTTAGTTCCTTTCTTCTTTTCCTTTAAATCATTCTTTACCACATTAGTGGTTGCTTTAGACCCCATCTGTAATAACGTTTCAGAAATAGTTTCCATACTACTACTAAACTCTGGAATTTATTTCATCATCCTTTTCCTGACCTTGGAATCCGTAATGATACTCGTTGGTATTACCATGTCTATTCGGAACCTGCATTCCAAAAGGATAATAATCTGAATAACTAAGAACGTCTGGACTGAATGTTCCGTTTGTGTTAAAAATACTACGGTCGGAAATTACCGAAACTACATTTCCTAAATGGTTAGATAACTCATATTCTTTATCACCCACAAAGCCATATACCATTATAGGGATACCTGCGGTAGCCTCTTTTCCTTGTCCTCACATTCACAAACATCTCCAATTCCATTTTTATTAACATCTTCTTGTAATGGGTTTGGAGTCATTCTGCAATTATCGCAAACATCTCCAATACCATCTTTATCTGTGTCTATCTGGTCAAAGTTAGGTGTTTCTATATAATTATCACAACCTAAATCTCCTGGTTTATCTCCATCGCCTCTACCATCTTTATCTTTGTCTATCTGCAGTGGGTTATAATGCTTACAATTGTCGCATACATCTCCAACACCATCTCCATCAATGTCATCTTGTTTTGGATTAAATGTATCTGGACAATTATCTTCAAAATCTTTTACTCCATCATCATCTTTATCTCCCTCTTTTTATCCCTCTTTTTATCCCTCTTTTTATCCCAACGATCGCGCAGATTTAACTCCGCAACGATAGCGCGGATTTGCAATCCGTGCCCACAAAGTAATTCCTTTAAAAGCTCACAAATAAAAAGTAAAACTTTCCATTATACTTTTTATTTTTATAAGAAAAAAGATCATGTAGGCAAGATACAAAGCAACAACAACAACAACAACAACAACAACAACAACAACAACAACAACAACAACAACAACAGAGGAAACATATTTTAAATCTATAGCCTTCCAGAAAATATTAACGACAATTGAAATTTTTGATTTGAATTGCGCCCAATCTTTGCGGGCACGGATTACAAATCCGCGCTATCGGGGTTAGAAAATGATTTAGAGGTTGTTTTGTTAGATCTGTTTTGAAAAAAATCTATAACCTTCCAGAAAATATTAACGACAATTAAATTTTTTGATTTGAATTGCGTCCAATCTTTGCGGGCACGGATTACAAATCCGCGCTATCGGGGTATCAAACAATAGGAAAAAGACATAAAAAGGCATTTGATGATTTATGAAATAAAAATCCTATTTTTGAAAATAGATAAACATTGTCATTTATCAGACATATCGCCCCATTTTAGTGTTGATAAGTCGGATATCGTCAGACATATTTACAAGTTAGCAGAAATCTCAAGGAAAAATCGTAAATTAAACAAAAGACAAGAATGAATACAAAAATCAAATTATTATTGACTTTTTTAGTGATATCTAATATTGTATTTGCCCAAAACGTAGTCAAAATGACTAATAATTATGGAAGTGAAAATTCCGAAATTCAAAATATTATTGACTTTGAAAATATTTACATTGAAAAATTGAATTTTGAAAGCAATGAATTAATTGGGAAATTTATCACGATAAGTATAGACGAATACAAAAATGGAAAATTTAAACAAACATCAATATTATTTGATGGTCCTGAAAGTGATTATTTTAAAATTGGATCCGATAAAGAGTCCTTAAAATTCTTTTTTAAAATGAACGATGGAAAGCTAAAAACATATATAAGAGGACAAAAATTCGGAAGTAAAAAATCATTTTTCAAATTATTCGAAGAATCTGAAAAATATGCTTTGAAAGATTTTTTCGGAAGTAAAACGGAATTAAACTTAGATATTAAAAAGAAGAATCCAGTTTTTGCAATTATTACACCGACAATCCATAAGGATGGTTCAGGCTCATATTGTGAAGTTGCTCAATCAAATATCGAAGCGGAAAAACTTGGTGAACATTTTAATATCCCACATTATTTCATAATCAACATTGAATTTAAATAAAGAGACTTCTGCAAACAACAGTTTGGCAAAATGGCGGTTCAGTGCTAAATTGAAAGTAAGTACTTCTAAATCTGCCACTTCGCAAGCTGCAAAACGTTAGGCATCATTGTACAGCGACACCGTAAACATTGAACCAATAGAAAATGATTGAAAATTTACCTACATATATTTCGCTGGCTTTCGGACTGACAACAGTTGCTACTTTATTACTTTTTATTTGGACAATTAGAAACTCAAATTCTGAACTGACACGAAAAAAAGCAATGCCAATTTTTATCGGTTTGACAATTTGGTTGACAATCCAAGCGGTTTTGACTTTAAAAAACATTTACAACTCTGATGCAAACACTTTTCCTCCAAAAATAATTTTGATTGGAATTTTACCGACTATTTTGACAATTATTTTATTGTTCGTAACCTCAAAAGGTAGACAATTTATTGACAGTTTGCCACTTAAAAACTTGACTTACCTAAACATTGTGAGAATACCAGTTGAAATTATTTTGTTTTGGCTTTTTCTCAACAAAGCAATTCCTGAATTGATGACTTTTGAAGGTCGAAACTTTGACATTCTTGCTGGAATTTCCGCGCCAATTATTGCATATTTTGGCTTGACAAAAACAAAACTGAGCCGACAAACAATTTTACTATGGAATTTTATTTGCCTTGGACTTTTAGTAAATATTGTTGTGAACGCTTTATTTTCAGCACCTTCACCAATTCAAAAATTTGCCTTCGACCAACCAAATATTGCAATTTTAAATTTTCCATTCAGTTGGTTGCCAACATTTATTGTTCCAATCGTTTTATTCGGACATTTAACATCAATCAGACAATTAATAAAATAGAAACTAAAACGAACGGCTAACAGCAGTTTGACAAAAAATGTAACATTGAATCAAAATTTTAGCAAATACTAAAAAAATGAAAAACCTGATTTACGGAATTAGCATCTTATTCCTATTCGTTTCTTGTAAAACAGCCAAAGAAATTCAAAAGACAGATCCGATAAACGATCCAAGCGTATTTATCGGAAATCATAAAGCAAAAGCAATGGTTTTAGGTGTTTTTCATTTTAGCAATTCGCAATTGGACAGTTATAAGCCAAAATTCCCCTTCGACATTCTAGAAAAACAAAGACAATCGGAGTTGGATATCCTTTTGGAGAAAATAGCAGAATACAAACCGACAAAAATATTACTGGAACTGAATCGCATTGAAATGGACAGTCTGACGAATGAAAACTATCAAAGTTATCTTAAAGGTAAATTCCTCATTGACGACAAAACCAATGAAGTTTATCAAATCGGTTTCAAACTTGCAAAAAAATTAAATCATCATCGAGTGTATTGTTCCGACGCAGATGCGAAATGGTTCGGAGTTAATTTAGATTGGGACAATTACGATGCAGAAGCCTATTTAAAATCCAAAGGACAATATGAAAAAACAATCCGATATGATTACGAATCGCTATATAAGCTTCAAGATTCGTTAAAAACAATCCAATCATTGACTAAAACGCTCAATATGCTGAATAATCTAAGAGGCAGACTGAAAGACCATCAAGCCTATCTAACGAACATTTTAGAAGGAGCGGGTGATAACTATTTGGGAGCCGACAATGTGGGCCGCTGGTACAGACGGAATTTGAGAATTTTTTCTAACGCATATGATTTTACGAATTTTAATAAAGAGGAAAGACTTTTATTAATTTATGGTTCAGGACACGTTTGGTTGCTACGGCAATTTTTTAAGGACTCGCCAGATTTTGAGTATATAGAAGCAAACGACTATCTGAAGGATTAAAATCCTCGTCTTTTTATTCTTGGTGTTCTTTGAGGTATTTTTTTGAGTAATCTTTAAAAAAGTTTTGGACAAAAAAAAATCCTCATCAAATTCATGATGAGGATTCTAAAGAAAGGCGACGACATACTCTCCCACATAACTGCAGTACCATCTGCGCAGGCGGGCTTAACTACTCTGTTCGGAATGGGAAGAGGTGAGCCCCGCCGCAATAACCACCTTAAGGTCGTTAGTTGCTTTAGGCAACTTTTGTAATAAAAATTAACAATTGATAATTAATAATTACAATAATATCTTAACACACTGAGATAAAGAAAAAATAATTTTTTAGAAAGTTTCTCCCCCCGACTTGCGTCGGGGGAAAAGGCGTACATAAGCTTACGGATTATTAGTACTACTCGACTATGACATTACTGCCTTTACATCTATAGCCTATCAACGTGGTCATCTCCCACGATCCTTAAAAGAAATCTCATCTTGTGGTGGGTTTCGCGCTTATATGCTTTCAGCGCTTATCCCTTCCAAACGTAGCTACTCTGCGGTGCTCCTGGCGGAACAACAGATACACTAGAGGTTTGTCCAATTCGGTCCTCTCGTACTAGAATCAGATCCACTCAAATTTCTTGCGCCCACAGTAGATAGAGACCGAACTGTCTCACGACGTTCTGAACCCAGCTCGCGTGCCACTTTAATGGGCGAACAGCCCAACCCTTGGGACCTTCTCCAGCCCCAGGATGTGACGAGCCGACATCGAGGTGCCAAACCCCCCCGTCGATATGAGCTCTTGGGGGAGATCAGCCTGTTATCCCCGGCGTACCTTTTATCCTTTGAGCGATGGCCCTTCCATGCGGAACCACCGGATCACTATGCTCTACTTTCGTACCTGATCGACCTGTATGTCTCTCAGTCAAGCTCCCTTATGCCATTGCACTCTACGCACGGTTACCAAGCGTACTGAGGGAACCTTTAGAAGCCTCCGTTACTCTTTTGGAGGCGACCACCCCAGTCAAACTACCCACCAAGCAATGTCCCCCGCAATAACGGGGTTAGGCCTCAGATAAACAAAGGGTTGTATTTCAACAATGACTCCACAACGCCTAGCGACGCCACTTCACAGTCTCCAACCTATCCTACACATCATTTATCCAAGGTCAATACTAAGCTATAGTAAAGGTGCACAGGGTCTTTTCGTCCCACTGCGGGTAAGCGGCATCTTCACCGCTACTACAATTTCACCGAGCTCATGGCTGAGACAGTGTCCAGATCGTTACACCATTCGTGCAGGTCGGAACTTACCCGACAAGGAATTTCGCTACCTTAGGACCGTTATAGTTACGGCCGCCGTTTACTGGGGCTTCAATTCAATGCTTCTCCGAAGATAACATCTCCTCTTAACCTTCCAGCACCGGGCAGGTGTCAGGCCCTATACTTCATCTTACGATTTTGCAGAGCCCTGTGTTTTTGATAAACAGTCGCCTGGACCTCTTCACTGCGGCCAGCATTGCTGCTGGCGACCTTTCTCCCGAAGTTACAGGTCTATTTTGCCTAATTCCTTAGCCATGAATCTCTCGAGCACCTTAGGATTCTCTCCTCAACTACCTGTGTCGGTTTACGGTACTGGTACTAATTACCTGAAGTTTAGAGGTTTTTCTTGGAAGCCCTTAGGCGCACTATCTCTTCAACCGAAGTCTCCGAGTACTATCGTATTTCCCCAAAATCTGTGGATTTGCCTGCAGATCTTATAGGTAGGTACTTCAACGAACTATTCCGTCAGTTCGCGGCGCTTTCATCACTCCGTCACCCCATCACAGTAATTAGTAGTACGGGAATATTAACCCGTTAGCCATCGACTGTCCCTTTCGGGTTCGCCTTAGGACCAGACTAACCCACAGCTGATTAGCATAGCTGTGGAAACCTTAGTTTTTCGGTGTGCGGGTTTCTCGCCCGCATTATCGTTACTTATGCCTACATTTTCTTTTCTAACCAGTCCAGCATGCCTTACG
This sequence comes from Flavobacterium sp. 140616W15, assembly GCF_003668995.1. NCBI lineage: Bacteria > Pseudomonadati > Bacteroidota > Flavobacteriia > Flavobacteriales > Flavobacteriaceae > Flavobacterium > Flavobacterium sp. 140616W15. The sequence goes on along the minus strand of NZ_CP033068.1, from coordinate 1,306,197 downwards.
ACACACCTTCAACCCTGTTAGAATGCTCCCCTACCACTTAGAGTAAACTCTAAATCCATAGCTTCGGTAATATGTTTATGCCCGATTATTATCCATGCTCGTCCGCTCGACTAGTGAGCTGTTACGCACTCTTTAAATGAATGGCTGCTTCCAAGCCAACATCCTAGCTGTCTGGGCAGACAAACCTCGTTCTTTCAACTTAACATATATTTGGGGACCTTAGCTGATGGTCTGGGTTCTTTCCCTCTCGGACTTGGACCTTAGCACCCAAGCCCTCACTGTTGTGAAACATTATATAGCATTCGGAGTTTGTCAGGAATTGGTAGGCGGTGAAGCCCCCGCATCCAATCAGTAGCTCTACCTCTATATAACTTTATGCACAACGCTGCACCTAAATGCATTTCGGGGAGTACGAGCTATTTCCGAGTTTGATTGGCCTTTCACCCCTACCCACAGGTCATCCGAAGACTTTTCAACGTCAACCGGTTCGGTCCTCCACTGTGTGTTACCACAGCTTCAACCTGCCCATGGGTAGATCACACGGTTTCGCGTCTAACACTACTGACTAAAGCGCCCTATTCAGACTCGCTTTCGCTACGGATCCGTGGCTTAACCACTTATCCTTGCCAGCAACGTTAACTCGTAGGCTCATTATGCAAAAGGCACGCCGTCACCCCACGAAAGGGCTCCGACCGCTTGTAAGCGTATGGTTTCAGGATCTATTTCACTCCGTTATTCACGGTTCTTTTCACCTTTCCCTCACGGTACTGGTTCACTATCGGTCTCTCAGGAGTATTTAGCCTTAGCGGATGGTCCCGCCAAATTCAGACAGGGTTTCACGTGCCCCGCCCTACTCAGGATACCACTATCATTTACACTCATTACCTATACGGGACTATCACCCTCTGTGGTTCTACTTTCCAGTAGATTCTAATTCTTTGTGCAACAAATATCGTGGTCCTACAACCCCAACATTGCCGTAACAACATTGGTTTGGGCTAATCCGCGTTCGCTCGCCACTACTTACGGAATCACTTTTGTTTTCTTCTCCTCCGCCTACTTAGATGTTTCAGTTCAGCGGGTTTGCCCACCTATCGGTGTACTATGTCTTCAACATAGTGGGTTGCCCCATTCAGGTATCTACGGATCAATTCGTGTGTGCCGATCCCCGTAGCTTTTCGCAGCTTATCACGCCTTTCATCGCCTCTGAGAGCCAAGGCATCCCCCATACGCCCTTATTTTGCTTATTGTACCAATCATAAATTAATATGACCGTTTTTTTTTGTTTTTATTATCGCTAATAAAAACGCTTTCTACTTTTTATTATTTTCTTATCTCAATATGTCAATGAACTTTTATCGCACCCAATTAAGGGATTGACCTGTGGAGAATAACGGAGTCGAACCGTTGACCTCCTGCGTGCAAGGCAGGCGCTCTAGCCAGCTGAGCTAATCCCCCATTTTTAAAATGATGATGAATTATGAGTTATGAATTCGCTCATAAATGCTCAACTTCTAAAATTTCCTTTTATTTAAGTTTAAATAGTAGTCCCGGGCAGACTCGAACTGCCGACCCCTACATTATCAGTGTAGTACTCTAACCAGCTGAGCTACGAGACTCTGTTTTTACTTAAATTTATTATTTGAACTAACAGCAGAGTAATATAATCTTTAGAGATGAACCTTTAAAATCTTTCGTCTTCTTTCCCTAACGTGCATTACTGCTAACATATAGGGCTCTAGAAAGGAGGTGTTCCAGCCGCACCTTCCGGTACGGCTACCTTGTTACGACTTAGCCCTAGTTACCAGTTTTACCCTAGGCAGCTCCTTGCGGTCACCGACTTCAGGCACCCCCAGCTTCCATGGCTTGACGGGCGGTGTGTACAAGGCCCGGGAACGTATTCACCGGATCATGGCTGATATCCGATTACTAGCGATTCCAGCTTCACGGAGTCGAGTTGCAGACTCCGATCCGAACTGTGACCGGTTTTATAGATTCGCTCCTGGTCGCCCAGTGGCTGCTCTCTGTACCGGCCATTGTAGCACGTGTGTAGCCCAAGGCGTAAGGGCCGTGATGATTTGACGTCATCCCCACCTTCCTCACAGTTTGCACTGGCAGTCTTGTTAGAGTTCCCGACATGACTCGCTGGCAACTAACAACAGGGGTTGCGCTCGTTATAGGACTTAACCTGACACCTCACGGCACGAGCTGACGACAACCATGCAGCACCTTGTAATTTGTCTTGCGAAAAATCTGTTTCCAAATCGGTCAAACTACATTTAAGCCTTGGTAAGGTTCCTCGCGTATCATCGAATTAAACCACATGCTCCACCGCTTGTGCGGGCCCCCGTCAATTCCTTTGAGTTTCATTCTTGCGAACGTACTCCCCAGGTGGGATACTTATCACTTTCGCTTAGCCACTGAGATTGCTCCCAACAGCTAGTATCCATCGTTTACGGCGTGGACTACCAGGGTATCTAATCCTGTTCGCTACCCACGCTTTCGTCCATCAGCGTCAATATATTAGTAGTAACCTGCCTTCGCAATTGGTATTCCATGTAATCTCTAAGCATTTCACCGCTACACTACATATTCTAGTTACTTCCTAATAATTCAAGTTTAACAGTATCAATGGCCGTTCCACCGTTGAGCGATGGGCTTTCACCACTGACTTATTAAACCGCCTACGGACCCTTTAAACCCAATGATTCCGGATAACGCTTGGATCCTCCGTATTACCGCGGCTGCTGGCACGGAGTTAGCCGATCCTTATTCTTACAGTACCGTCAAGCTGGTTCACGAACCAGGGTTTCTTCCTGTATAAAAGCAGTTTACAATCCATAGGACCGTCATCCTGCACGCGGCATGGCTGGATCAGGCTTGCGCCCATTGTCCAATATTCCTCACTGCTGCCTCCCGTAGGAGTCTGGTCCGTGTCTCAGTACCAGTGTGGGGGATCTCCCTCTCAGGACCCCTACCCATCGTAGCCTTGGTAAGCCGTTACCTTACCAACTAGCTAATGGGACGCATGCTCATCTTTTACCGTTGTGACTTTAATTATAAAATGATGCCATTTAATAATACTATGAGGTATTAATCCAAATTTCTCTGGGCTATCCCTCTGTAAAAGGTAGATTGCATACGCGTTACGCACCCGTGCGCCGGTCTCTGCTTCCGAAGAAGCATACCCCTCGACTTGCATGTGTTAAGCCTGCCGCTAGCGTTCATCCTGAGCCAGGATCAAACTCTTCATCGTATATTTTTATATTATATTGCGACTAAGATTCTATCGGTTATATTCAAATCTTGCGATTCTATTACTCTTTATTCTTTGTTTCGAAATCTCTTTCGAAACGGCTGTCAATTCAATATGTCTAAGAACTTTATCTTTATTTCTGTATCGCTTGTTTCTCAAAGCGGGTGCAAAAATAATGAACTCCTTTTTAACTGGCAAGATTTTTTTGAAGTTTTTTTTTAGAAACTTTCGTTTCCGTTTTCTTCGTTTTTCTTAGCAGTATTTCAAGGAACTTCCGTTGTTTTATCTCACTTAACTCTTATCTAAAGAAGTGTTCGATGAACTTCGTTTGCGGGGTGCAAATGTAACTTTCGTTTTCCAAACTCACAAGCTTTTTTTAATCTTTTTTTTAGAAACTTTCGTTTCTAAATCCGATTGTTTTGCTTGCCAGTGTGTCAGTGAACGTCTTGTTTGTTGCGGGTGCAAAACTACCGCCTTTTTATAGATAAACAATACTTTTCGATCGCATTTTTGCGTTTATTTTGCGTTTATTTTTTAACGCATTGATAACTCACATCTTACTGTTTGGCTATTTTTGGGTTTTCTAAGTATTATCGCAATCAGAATGCGTTTTTGATAAAAACCTCTAAGTCTTAGTGCAATTATTACGTGATTCTCATTAAGAAGAGCTCTTTTTTGATACGCTTTCTTAACTAATCCTCATCTCAATACCTTAAAACAGCAATCAAAGTAAATTCTATTCCTTATATATAATAAGAAACAATAATCCTTCCTTTATATATACTATCCAACTCTTACTTCTCCAGACACCCTTATATAATATGAAACCTACTACCCTAGCCCCAATAGAAATGGAAATCCTTTTATGACGGGGTTCGACATAAAAGATTGAAATGTATAGTGGGATTAAGCTCCTGATAAATTTTACTCTTATATATAGGTCTCATCTAATCTCCAGCTCCCTCCCGCGCTACCTTTTCTCTACTTCATCTCTGATTCAAGCAAAGGCGTAAACTTATAAAACCAGCGCTGAATCGCAGCATGATCCACAAGCACCTCTCTAATTTTCATTATTTCGTCAACATCACGGTAACTAAGTGTAAATCTTAATTTGAAATATACTGCCTGAAGAATTATGTGTTTTGGATTACAATAACCTCTAGTATTCATTTTTTGATCGCTTTAGAATTCTAAAGATAAAAGTTATTGCGAGATGCGACAGAACCGCCAAGATTGCTTTAATAAATTATAGATATCTACAATTGACAGCCAAAAGATATTTTGCATAAACTGGTCCCCAAAATAAAGATGATATTAAAATTATATAAAAAAGAGTGGTTACTAAAATCGAAATTTTTGGGCTACCTAAGAAATCTGGTTGTTGTTTTATAATCTTTTTCGACCTTCCGTTTTTTGTAAAATATAGATAATTAAGTAATAAACAAATAACTCCAATTGCAATCATAAACCATTTCCCCATATTGATGCAAAAAAAATGAATCACTAATAAATTAAAAATAACACTTACAAAAAAGCCTTCTGCAAATCCTAATGCCCAGATAGTAGTCGAATAAGGAGTATCATCTTTTAGATTTTTTTATAAAATAAAAAACTATAATAATAAATAACTTTCATAATAAATTAGTTCGGTTCTGTCGCATCTGTCAGAAACAAATATAAGAATTTAAGTAATTTAAAAATTAGCCTGCCAATTTACAGAATGATTTAAACATAGTTATCCCTAGACTAATCATCTGATTCTTTCTAAACATATGAACAACTTCAATTCCACTCAAGGTTCGTTTGGGCGATTCAAAACTTTTAAAGCCTAATGCATTTTGTATGCGCCAATTGATAAAACGATGATCCTGTTCTACAATATTGTAGAGATATTTTCACTGTCTGATTCTAATCTTTGAGAACGAACGTTTGTTATATACTTTGTAATCTCCAGCTCCCTCTCACTCTACCTTTTCTCTTCTTCCTCTCTGACTCAAGCAAAGGTGTAAACTTATAAACCCAGCGCTGAATCGTAGCATGATCCACAAGCACTCATCTAATTTTCATTATTTCGTCAACATCACGGTAACTAAGTGTAAATCTTAATTTGAAATATACTACCTAAAGAATTATGTATTTGGGATAACAATGACCTCTAGTAGTCATTTTTTGATCGCTTTAGAATTCTAAAGATAAAAGTTATTCCCAGATGTGACAGAACTCTTTTCTCCGCAGATTCAATTAAGAATCTAAAAAGTAAAAACAGAGGAGGAAGTTGGAGTTAGACCTTTTCGAAAATAATCATCTGTAAAAGTTTGTCCTGAATTATTATCCCAATTAACATACGTTTTATCTTCAAATTCACATCTTACGAAATTATGATCAGGAACTTCAACCATATTTATTGGAAAATTCAGTACTTCTCCAATTGACATATATAAAATTGCACCTAAATCACAATCAATACCATAAAAGTACGAAGAAGCATTTTGCTTAACAAACTCATCTCGATATCCAGGTTTATTATTATCTATTGATTAAAGTCTACAGAAAAGCTTCTAAATAATTTCAGTCCCCGAAAATAAACAAGATGTAAATAAAGTTCAAATGCAATTAATAATATGAAGAAAAAAATTAGCACTTTTAGCTTTCTGTGACAAAATAGTGATTCATTAGTTTTTGAAAGACCTAAAAAATGTAGTATCCCAAAGGGTAAAAAAAGTTTGGCTTCGAATCTTAGCTCCTATTGTACCTAAAATCCATGAGCTACAGTAAGCAGTGGCTTGCTAACTTCTGACTCCAAATTACACAGAATTTTATTACTTATTTTTTTCACAAGTAATCGAAACTCCTTACTTGCGACTTGATATCGGATGTAAACCGATATGTCCAATACAAAAGGTAAAACTACTTTAATTTTTAATCTCAACTACCAAATTAAGTTGCATTTCATCAGCAAAAAAAGTATTTCATCGGTATTTCACCCACAAGAACAAAGACACTAACTACTTGACAAATAAATACTCAATAAAAAATAAGTATGTTTTTAATATTTATTTTCTATAAAAAAGTTCAATTCAAGAAACTGGGTGTTTATTTTTTATTCTTTTATCTAAAAATTGTCATTTCAACGACTTTTTATGTTATTGAAAGAAAAAAAACAATAACAAAAATAGAGTATATAAATTTAATTCTGTTAAAAAGATACATATTTCATAAATTTTAAATTAAAAGACTATGAAAACAAAAACTACGCTACTTCCACAGACTTTTTAATTCTACCATTTTCGACAATAGACTGTTATTCACAAACAAATCCAAGGGTTAGCTTAGGTGAATCAATAGGTTTTAAATATTCAGGTTGTCCTTCAAAAGACATAACAATCCCATATTTTTTATTAAAAAATTAATTACTGGTTTATTTAAATAATACAGATTATGAAAAAAATTACTTTTATTCCGTTTTTAGCTTTTTTGGTATTGTTGTTTTCTACAATAGTTAGTCATTCTCAAAATACTAATATTACATTCGATAATACTAGCGCTTCATTAACAACAACTCCAGCTTGTTCATTTAATCAATGTAATGCTCAAGATGTAAATTTTGAAGATGTTTATTTAGGTGATAATGTTGGGAATGTAGCTACTTTGGCTTATATTTCAAATCCTGTAAATGGATTATATATCTGGGTCACGATTGCATCTAATAGTTCCAAATATGATTTGTTATTTCAATTTGACTATCTAGTTGGGGGAGTTCGAAAAATTTCGATAACACTAATTTTGTTGGTGCTACAACAGATAGGTTAACTATTAAAATTAGAGGGAGTATAATTACAGCCGGTTTAAAATGAGATAGCTATATTTGGATACGTTAAAGGTTGCCCAATCGCTCATATATACACAACGAGAGTACGGAAAATCTTTCCGTGCTGGTTCCTATATTAATAAAAACTGGATTTTCTTTTTTTAAATTTGTTAAAATATACTTTGCGGGCAAGGATTACAAATCCGCACGGTCGGGTATAGAAAAACAAAAAGAGACAGTATTATGGCTGAAATTGAACAACAAAAACTAAAAAAGTATTTCAAAAAAAATGTTACTAATTTGTTATAACTGCATGAAAAAAATATTACTAATATTATTTGCCTTACTGCCTTTAATTAGTTTCTCCCAAAATAGTGAAGCTTTGAGAAAACAAGCCATGCAGTTTTACAATGAAGGAAAATTTAATGAATCTCTTAAAACATTTGATAAAATAAAAGATAAGGAACTTTTACAAAATACCAATATTGGTGTTTGGAAAGAGCATATTACTTCGATTCTCAATCATAAATTTTCGGAGAAATATAGTATATCGGATAAAGATACCTTGAACATTAAAGTTAGAGTACAAACGGTAAATATTGTATCTGAAGGTGTTTTTAATAGAAAGACAAATACTTATGTGATTGCACCTATTTACGATTGGATTTTAGCTTTGTGCGATGATAAATTTAATTTTTATGTGGTCATTAAAAATAATCAGCAAGCACTTCTTGATAAAACTGGAAAAATTGTAATACCATTTAAAAATCAGAAAATTACAACCAGCGAAGATTATTTTACTTATCACAACGGTTTGCAGGGGGCGTTAGAATATTTTATCGTAACCGATTTGGACAAAAATTCAAAAACTAAGGAAACCATTGGCATTTATGATTTAAACTGTAAACTGATTTTTGAGTGTTCTTCGGCTATACTGTATAGAAATAACCTGCTATTGGCTAAAAAAGATGGTAAATGGAAATTTATCAATTTAAAAAACAATGAAGTTTTAGTTGATTCTATTGATTCTTATGAAGAAATGTATCCGAATTATGCTGAAGAAAAGGAATCACAATATTTTATTTTACACATCGGCAATCACCTTTCTATTTACCGTCCGCAAACGAACCAATTGATCAAGGATGTTTTTGATTCTTATACAAAAGAAAGTCAGGATGAGAATATTTTGTCAGAGATTATTTTTTGTAAAGAAAATTTTGTCGAACCTAAAGAAGTTCCTTTAAAAAATAAAAATAAATATTTAATTGTAAAAAAAGACAACAAAGCGGGGGTTTATAACTTTAGCAAATTTGAGTATTATACAGAACCTGTTTATGATTCGATTTCGAATATGGGAAATACATTTTTAAAAGGTAAGGACTCGAATCTTTTCTTTCCAGAGCCTGTTGTAGGACAAAAAGAATTTTCGAAATACTATATTTTCATTACAAAAAGTAAAAATAAATTTGGTGCCAGGCTATTGGATGGGAAAAAGCTATTAAATAACGATTATGATGAAATTAAAAGTTTTAGCAGTAACAGTTATTACAAAGATGTACTGTTTTATAGGATAAAAAACAAATGGGGATTTACCATTTTGAATAATAAAAAAATAGAACAACCAAAGTATGATTTTGTATGTACTGATAATGCTAAAGCTCGGGATTTACTTATAGCAACTTATCACAACAAAAAAAAGACCCTTTATAAATTAAATGGTGAATTATACCGCGATTCAAAGGACAATAACCCAAAAGAATATGTATCAAGCCAAAATCCGTTTGATGGACAGAATGATAGTTACACAGATCGACAATTATTTAAACAAAATAATAAATATGGTATTGCGGATGTTGATGGTAATGAAGTTCTAAAGGCTCAATACTCGTATATAGTTCGTGCTAATAAAAATATTTTTTTAGCTGGAAATGATATAAAAGATTCTAAATCGCTTGAAGGTTTGTTGGATATTAATGGAAAAGAAGTTTTACCCATAAAATATGAAAGTATTACTATTTATCCGAGTCCAAACTATAGCGAAAAAAGAGAAGAATCCCTTGTCTTTCAAGTAAAAAATAAAGATAATAATTATGGTCTGTATAATAGCAAAGGACAAAGCATTTACCCTTTTATAATTCAGGATATATTAGAAAGATTGGTTATCCGAAATGATTCCATAAAAACATACTATTATATTATTTCTGAAAAAGTAAATCATCAAAACATTACCTATTTTGATAATGGGAGACAAATTTATAATTACAAAATATCCTTGTTGAAAATACAGGGAGACACACTTACCAAGGTATTGGATAATTGCAATAATATCCGAACTGATATCCACAATATTATTCTTGGTTATCAGGATAAATTAGGTCGATACGGATTATACAATCTTCAAAACGGAAAGGATTCGGGAGCAATATTGGCACGTTATACTCATCCACAGCATGATCAAAAATTTATTTTGGCAAACACTGCCGATGAAAAACAGGTGTTTTTTGATACAGATTTTAATATGCATCAAATTCCATATCCAATAGTTTCATATAAAAATAAATTTTTCATCTATAAAGATAAAGATCTCTACGGAGCTATTAACGATAAATTGGAAATTGCCAAGTTCAAGTATCCAGTAGTAGATTATTATTATCAAAATGATAAAGAAAGAAATCAAGTTTCTGAAAGTCAAAAGATAATTTTTAGTTTATTTAAGTTTAAGACCGATGCCAAAAGCGATAAATACGGTATAGTCAACTTTGACGGAAAAGTTTTAATGCCAGCAGACAACAAATATGATGAAATCATTTTTCCATTTGAAAATCATAATAGTGTTTGGTGCAACAAAGCAAAAAGAGATGTTATTTTAGAATATGTCAACAAAATATTCATTTGCAAAACCAAAGACAAAGTAGATATTATTGGCCCAGAAAGCAAAAAAATAGTTTCGTTTATAGTGCCTGCCAATTGGAAATTTGATTTTAGTGATATAACCGTTAATCATCATTTGATAATTAGGGACGGTAACACCATTAAACTGCTGAATTTAAAAACGCAAAAAATAGATTTAGAAACTATAGCAACAAAATTTAGTGACGACATTGACGGAGGTTATTCAGATAGGCAATATGACGATAAAAATCATAGTGTGAAAATGATTAAATATAGTAAATATGGTCGTTTGATTTTTGAAGATTCAAAAACAATGGAGCATTATGATCGTAATTACGATCCTTTTTTACGCACTACACTTTTTATGGTTAAAAGGAATAATAAATATGGGGTAATTGATGCAAACGAAAGTATAGTAATACCCTTTGTAAATGATAGCTTATATACGCCGGACAATATCAATTTCATTGCTAAAAGAGGTACTAAATATGGAGTGCTTACTAATAAAAATCAGATGCTTCATGAATTTGTTTATGATAATATTAAAAATATTGATTTTAATAAAGGGTATGCGAATCAACAAAAGGTATTGGTAGTTACAAAAAACAAGAAAAAAGGAATCTTAGATTTTCTGAGTGGTCGCGTAATAATTCCGATAGAACAAGATGATTTAAATTTTACAGAAGGAATCCAAGGTCGAAAGAATAAAACACGCACAATGTATGGAAGCTATGGAGAAAAACAATTTTCGATTGAATGCGATACATTGTATAGAGAAAAAAATCTTCCTTATTGGTGCTATACCTTTATAAAAGATGGAAAAAAGGGACGAATTGATTATTATGGAAACCTAATTGATAATGACCGTAATCCGTATGAAATTACTCCTGAAAATCAGGAAAATGATAAAACAAAATCGGAAAATAATAAAGACTATGATGATTATAAAATCCTTGAAAGGACAAATTTCGCTATCGTTTCCAAAGAACAAAAACAAGGAGTGGTAGATTTATCAAATTTCATAATTATTTCACTTATTTATGATGATATCAGATATATAGAGAAGGGATATTTTGAATGTAAACAAGGTAAAAAAGTAGTATTGGTGACACCACAAAATAAAGTGTTTTACGAAATAAAGAATAACGACAATAATTAAAATTATGAAAACAACTCTATTCTGTACCGTTAAACCCGATCGCTCAGATATGCGCAACGATAGCGCGGAAATTCTTTCCGTGCCCGTTCCTATATTAATAAAAACTAGATTTTTTTTAATCTGTTGAGATATACTTTGTGGGCACGGATTACAAATCCGCGCGATCGGGATTTTAGCTTTTAAATTTCAGTATCACATTACGTTTTTAGTTCTATTTTTCAACCGCCGGGACTACTTTGCTATCAACCACATTATATGTAATTAAAGTTGCAGTATCGCCACCTTTGTCGTTCCATACACATTCTTCAGAATTCCAATAAAGAAAATGTATAAGATGTTTGTCTTTGTAATGTTTTTCTTTTTTATATTTTCCCTTCCCTGTATATAACCTGACGAATTCGCCTGGGTTTACTTCAAGGTCTGGAAAAATAAAAATATGTCGAAATTCATTGGAAACTTTGCCTTCATCACTAAATGTCTTATCTATTAGTGCATATCCTTTTAAATTAATTTTTGTTGAAGTTTTGAATCTAATAATCTCACTTTCAGGATTGTTTGAATTATTCACGCTGTAAATTTTTAAGCTCATTTTTTCGGTTTTTAGTTAAGAAATAGCCACTTTAGGCTATTTATATGTGTTTCATGCAAGATTTGGTAAAGCCATTACTATGGTTTCTTTATAAATATCTTTCAATCAGTTTGTAGTTATCTTCATCTAATATATATTCGCTTATTGATTCTTTAAATATAATTTCGGTTTCATCAATTTTTTGAATATATTTCTTTAATTCATCAATTTCATCAAAGGTAAATCCGTACTTCAACATCCAAATTTCAGTATCGTCATTTGTACCATATTTTATATAATTACTCAATACAATTGCCCTATTATCTCTTGTCTTCTGATAATATAAAATAAACACACTAGAAACAGGATCTTTTATTGATAACGATAAAACTTTGTCAATATAATCGTATGTGTCATAAACAACTTTATCAAAATCAACATCATCTAGATGCGTATTGTTCGAAAATAATGGAACTCCCTTTTTAAAATTAATATCAGGCAAAGTGTTTGCTATACAAGAATATCGAACTTGTTTTTCTTTTAGTAATTTTCGATATTCCTTTAACGATATTTCTTTGTTAATAAGTTGCTTACGAGATTTTCTTCGAAAATCCTTCTCTGAAAGAAATGCATATCTTAAAGAAATAATTTCTGCGAATGATTTTCCTTGTATCAACCATAGCAAAACAGGAATTGAGGTGCTTAGTACATTTTTTTCACCCATTGTCAAATCTTGTCTTCGCAAGTGAACTTTATAAATATTTTCAAATGATTTTTTTACTTTTTTCCTTTTGGATTCCTTTAGATGATAATATTCTTTAACTGTTAAAGGTTTTGATTCTGCATTTAAAAAATTATCTAAAATGAATTTAATATCTTCTTCAATATTTGAATTGTTTATTCTTTCAATTTGTGTTTCCGTTAAATGCAGTTCAGTATTAAAAGTATCATTTCTAATTGCATCAACTATATCAGCAAAGTCTTCATTGTTACTATTAGTTTCTATGTCAAGATCTGATGTTTCTGACAAAGAAGACTCCTTATTTAATCTTGAAATAAAAAGTTTTTTATTCTTTTTTTCGATCACAACATATCCATAATCAAAGGAATTATTTTCCAATGTAGTCCTGCCTGCTCTACCTATTAAATTTTTCAGATTTAAAGTTTTCTGATCTTCATTACCATTAAATGTGAAGTTGTTAATCCAAACAAGATCAAAAGGCATATTAATTCCTTGTATTAAAGTGGAGGTTGAAAAGCAAATTTTTGCGTGCTTGTTGTTTACAAAATCCTCAATTATTAATCTTGCTTTTAAAGGAATTGAACCATGATGTATAACAATCCCTTTCTTCATCAAATAAATTAATAATGATTTTTTTTCGTTATCATTTTTTGTTCCAAAAAACTCTTCTAATTTGTTAATGTAAGTTAAGGCTTCTGCATTCTGTATATCTTCACACAGATCGACATATTCAGAATATGTATCCATAAAACTACCATCATAGATTTTAGATTTTGATATAAAAATTAAAGCAGTTCCATTTTTTAGGATAATTTCTTTAATGATATTGCCATCAACATTCTTTCCTCCAATTTTATCTTCAAAAGGTGAAAAATATTTAAATTTATTTTTAAAATGTTCTATATAGATTTTTCCAACTGTTTTTTGATTATATGTCTCGTAGTCAGTATTATTTTCAATATTATGTTTTAAAAACTGAGCTTCTGGATTTATTACAAAAGGATGCGTAAAAACCTTCTTGACATTATTTAATTTTTTATCAACTCTCCGAACAAAAGAATCAAATTTCATTCCTCTAATTCCTTCTTCTGAAATTTGAGCTTCATCTAATAAAATTAATTCAATATTTAATTTATCTAAATTCTTAAATAACTCTTCTCCTCTTTCTGGAGTAATTATAAAAATCCGATTTTTTGTTCGTTTTGTATTTACTATTTCAATAAATGCTAAGACAAGGGTTTCTTTTGATACAAGCTTCTTGACTTTAATTAAATATTCGGAAAGCAATGCTCTTGAAGGAATTACAATAATAATATCACCGCGAGATTCTTTGATAATTTCTTGAAACAGAAAAGATTTTCCTGCACTCGTTGGAGCCGAGAAAGAAAAGTTTGTAAACCTTTTAATTGAATTATATGCATCAGCTTGGACAGGTGTAAAATTATGCCCAGTATCTTCTAATATTGCCTGCGCATAAGAATTATAGATTGCTTCAAAAAATGAATTTGGTTCATCAGTCTTGTAAAATAGTCCCATTAAAAACATCAATTTTGATTCGTATTTTTTGAAAGAATCTGGTTGAAGTTTTTTAAAATAGGATAGTGTTTCTAAATGATTTTGGTCAACAGGACCGTTTTTATGAAAATCATATAAAATTTCATCAATAATCTCTATCTTGAAATTTGTATTAAAAAAATGTTCATTGATCATATCTCAACTGCTATTAGGTAAAGTTCTTTGTGCTTTATTACTTCTTTTACTATATCTGAGTTTAAGGCATTATTAAATATTGTCAGAACATTATTTCCATTAAATGAAAAAGCGGCAGTGTAGCCCTTATGTCCATTAGCAATGTGAGTAATAGTGTCATTTTCCAAAAATGGTTTCAACCATAACAATTCAGCATGATCGCGGTCATTAATGAAAAGACCGATTTGATCTAAAGCTTTAGCCCTAGGTGTTCCTTCCATACTAAACTTTGCTTCTCCAAAAATTAAATATTTATTTGAACTTATTGAATGAAAATCAAACCCAGGATTACCAGATATTTTTTCTTTTAACAATTCTGCCAATGGTATTTTAGTATGAGTAAATTCTATTTCTAATGCACTTTGCGCAGCATAGGATACAATATATTCCCCAATATCAACAGTAAGACTGGTTGTTACTTTAGCGATAATATCATTTACTATCTTATCGATAGTTTTTGTTGCATTTGCTTTAAATGCCATTTTCGATAATTCATCAAGTGCATTAATCCAGCTTGTATCGGTAATAGTTTTTTGAAATTCTTGAATAATTGGTTTAAAATTACTAATCTGTATATGTATGCAATTAATTTCGCAAGAAGAAACTGATGATAAGTCAGGATATTTTTTTTTATCAATTACGTTTATTTTCATATATCAGTTAAGTTTGAACGAAGATATAGTTCTTCATAGATAATATTTTACGGTTTTCCATAAGTAGGACAAAAGTCAACTATATTTCGAATAAATAACTTAGTAAAAACACCTGATTTAAATATGTTTTATGAAAAATTATATGATAAAATAAAACTCATATTGAATTACAAAATGATTTTAACAAATTAAGTTAATTAGATAAAATTTTTAACGGTTTAAGTCTAGCCTTGGTAACTCTATAGCAAACCCGCTCTCCGAATAGTTCTTATGAAAAGCTGTCCGAATGTCTTTGGACTTCGCAAATACTATTAAAACAAAAAAAGAGACTCGAAAGTCTCTTTGTAAATTAATATATCTTCTATAAATAATTACTTATTGATTAATTTTTCAAGCTTCACCATCATTTCATCTCTCTCTCTCAACATACGCTCATATAATGCAATTTTCTCATCATATAATTGAACAATTTTATCAATTGTATTAAATGTACAATTATCATTCTTCTGAAAACCAATTGCACCATTATCGAAATTATTCGAAATAAAATTTATTGCTTGTTCTTCATCAAAATTCTGAAAAGCTTCAACTGGAATTCTTAATACAGCTGATATTTGTTTCAACAGGCTATCTTCAATTACATCTTTCTGCTCCAGCATAGAAATTTTCTTCTGGTTCCATTCTTCTCCCAAATCAAAAGCTAAAGCTTCCTGTTTTATGTTAAGCATTTCTCTGAAACGTTTTACGTTTCTTCCCTGATGTATTTTCTGTTCCATAATGAATATCAATTTTCCAAAGACTCAAAGATAAAGCCATTTGGATTAAAAATAGTGAATTTCAAAGATAAAAAAAAATCCCACTTCGTAAGAAATGGGATTTTTTTGTGACCTCGACTGGATTCAAACCAGTAACCTCTTGAGCCGTAATCAAGTGCGCTATTCAGTTGCGCCACGAGGCCTTTTGTTTACAATTCCGCTATTTTTTTGTAGCTTTGTTGTGTGCTCATTGCGGGTGCAAATATAAGAACAAATGTTAGATAAACAAGCAAAAAATAACAGAAAAATTAAAAAAAATGCAGATAAAAAATTATATACGTGATATTCAAGACTTTCCAAAAGAAGGAATTTTATTCAAAGACATCACTCCACTCCTAAATGACCCCATTGCGAGGGAAGAATCGCTTAAAATTTTATTAGATTCTTTAGAAGGTCAAAAAATAGACAAGGTAATTGGAGCTGAAAGTCGTGGTTTTTTCTTCGGAATGTTACTTGCACAAAAATTAAATGCAGGTTTTGTACCTGTAAGGAAACCAAAAAAGCTTCCTTTTAAAACTATTTCAGCAGAATTCGACTTAGAATACGGCACCGATTCATTAGAAATACATATTGATGCTATTAAAAAAGGTGACAAAGTATTAATTCACGATGATGTTTTAGCCACAGGCGGAACTGCCAAAGCGATGTGTGATCTAGTAACTGAATTAGGTGGCGAAATTGTACAATGCAACTTTTTGATGGAACTTTCCTTTTTAAATGGAAGAGAGAAAATAAAAGAGAATCCCATTTTTGCGGCAATTACATATTAAGGCTTTAAAAGCTTTTAAAATATCTAGAGCATACTATTATTAGAATTAACTATAATGCCTTTTAGAAGCGGCGAAACCTTATGCTGTATTTGTATCAAGATATGATAATAAAAAAACATCCCATAAAGAAAGGTTCTTTTGGGATGTTTTAATTTTTAAAAGTGTGTTAAGCCATTTCTACTTCTTCTACTTTTAATATTTCTAGTTTTAAATCGCCTTTCTTAGAAGGCCAGTCTATAAGTTTACCTACCTTTTGAAAACTTGATGCAAAAAAAAGGAGCACAAACAGAGCATAATAAATTGAAGCAAATAATTTGATTTTTGATTTTTGATTTGGATAATTAATATATTGTAATAATGCTGTCCATTCAGATTGACTAATGGAATATTCATTTATTAATACCACAGTTTAAGAATTGTTTTTTAGGTATTTATACCTGTTTTTAATTTTAAGAGTTTTAGTATATTTGATTTGTAATACCTATTCAGTCAAAAATGATACTGGAAATACAATGCGAAATACAAAAACAAAATTTCAACAGAAAACGGACTCAAAGATACTTTCACCTCAAAAAGATATAAATGTCATCACGGTTAAAAATGCAGGTATTGTACTATTGAATAATTATATAGAAATGTTAATAGACAGACTGGATTTATTAGAAAAAAAACAATTTAAAGATAGTAGTTCACAATTAAATGCTGTTCATTATTTGCAATATGTTGTCACCGGGTTAACCAAAACAGAAGAAACCTCATTACCTCTAAATAAAGTATTGTGCGGATTACCCATAACAACACCTGTGATAGAGAATATAACTATTACAGAAGATCAAAAAAATTTAATTAATGGACTTATTAGTGCCGCCATTTCCCATTGGCCAAACGTAGGAGACACCTCCATATTAGGATTTAGAGGAAATTGGTTGGTACGAGATGGGATCCTTATAGAAAAAGAAGAACGCTGGGAATTAACTGTTGATAAAAGAGCCTATGACTTATTGATTCACAAATCACCCTTTTCATTTTCTATTATTAAATACCCCTGGATGCAAAAACCTTTGCATGTTATTTGGCCCTATTAATTAAATATGATAATAAAAAAAACATCCCATAAAGAAAGGTTCTTTTGGGATGTTTTAATTTTTAAAAGTGTGTTAAGCCATTTCTACTTCTTCTACTTTTAATATTTCTAGTTTTAAATCGCCTTTCTTAGAAGGCCATTCTATAAGTTTACCTACCTTGTACCCTACCATTGCAATACCTTCATCAGAAAGAATAGAAATTTTATTTTTACTCGTTTTTACTTTTTGAGGCCCTACAAACACAACTGTTTTCTCTTCGTTGTTTGTGTGATCTTTGTAAGTTACTTTTCTATTTACAGAAACAATATCTTCTGGTAAATCTTTTCTTAAAACCTGAGATGCTTTTTTAAGCTCAGCTAATAATAATATTTCCTCTTCTATTGTTACTTTCTTTCTTCTTAAATGATCTTTAATTAAATCGTATATTCCTGTTGTTAAAATAATATTTTGTGACATAACTTTCTTGCGTTACTTCATTTCTCATTAGGCATGATATATAACTCATCATTAAATATCGTATAGCTCTATAGTTTGGATCCAATGATACCATGGTCCTAAATGAAAATTGAAGATTAAAATAAATTGAGCCGTCTAAATAAAGGGGTCCCTGTCTAGAGTTTTGACAGGGCTTAAAGAATAAACTCTTTTGAGCTTCTTAAGAAAGTATCGTCATGCAAGTATAACAACGTACCCAAAAGGCACATCAAGTGATTATCTGTTAAATAAAAATTTGAAGTAGTCATTATTATAATATGCTATTAATTCTTCGCAAGATACACCTTTTTTTGAAAGAAAAAATTCTCAAAAAAAAGGCCAAATATCAAAAAAACTAAAAAGTTAGCTTTTTGAAACACATACTCTTAAAATAATAGTTTTAAAGCAATAATACTACAGAACTTCTAAGAAAGGAATCGTTTACAACCTTACATAAGCTGCTAATTGAACTATATTATTAACAGTATTATTATTTTTACCAAGAACAAATTGATTCATATACCCTGCTTCAATATCAAATTTTGGACTTATTCTCCAGCCTAATGCTAAGTAAGCTCTGTTTTGATCAAAAAACTTGCCATTGGGAGCGTTTTCTACATTCACAAATACTTCATTTTGCAAGGCTACAAAAGCGCCATTTGTAAAACTTGTTGTTGGTGAAAGTGGAAATATAGAACGGGTAAAATAACGCAATCGTTGCGCAAAATCATAACTATCAGTTACTAGTTCGTTTTGATCAATCGTAGGTTGCCCCATGAAACGCTGTTCTAATCTAAAACGATGTTGCAAACTCACTGGACGATTATTTGATGTAAACTGTTGGTTAAAAATAAATTGTTCCCATATTCTATGTTCTGGAACCCAACCATCAATATCCATAACAGTTCTATTGTTCCCGATATAAGCATAACCAATTGTAGTAGTCATGTTATTTTTTATATTATAATTCAAACCTGCACGTATAATAAAAGATTGAGTATCTTCTAATTTATCTGTACTCCTCACCTGTCCATCAAAATGTACACTAAATTTATTATCTAATTTGTAAGTAAAAAAGGCGGCATTCCAACCGCTAAAAGTATGTTGCGTTTGAGCGCTTAAAGTTGTGTTAAACAAAAAAATTATGATACTGAATAAGGTAATGAACGGAAATCTAAAAAGCATATTTGATTGAATTATATAATGAAATCGCTAATTTATAGAATTTATAATTTAGTTAAACTCTTCACATTGTTAATTCTTATTTAATAGTTAGGGGAAACTAATTTATTTACTTTTATCCTCTTCCCTATTTTTACTTTATTCTTCTTTAAATAACCAAAAGAATAAATAAGTTTACCAATCCCTAAGTTTATTCTAAATAAAATATCAATTTATTATATTCTATAGCTACCTTGATATCTATTAGTATAATTTTTCTTATCTTTAAGAAATAGATTCTGTTTTATAGAAAATAGCATGATTGAAATTCTTAACCTTGACAAGAAGCAATACCCTACTGGATTTAGTGCACACTTAATTAAATCTAATGAAAATGCACTTTTAAATAAGTCATTCAGAAGTTCCTTTTACCAAATGTTTTGGGTAAAATCTGGAGAGCTTACACTAAACTTGGATAACAATCTAATCCATTTAGATAAATTTGAATGTAGTTTTATTGGTCTAAACCAAGTATTTAGCGTAGAAACCTCATCTGAATTTGAAGTGTTGCTTGTTTGTTTTGAAGAAGCATTTTATTGTCGCACCGATCTTGACAGGGACTTTTTAGAATCCTGTATCTTTTTTAACTCGCAACAAGCATTAAAATACAAATTACACAATTCTCTAAAAAAAGCTATTATACAGCACCATCAGTCTTTATTACACATATGTAGGCAACCTTACAATGAATTAATGTACCACTTTGCACATAATACTGTAGAGCGATTGTTGCTTTATACCCAAAAAGGATTATTAGACAAGTCGTATAGCCCTATTGAAACATTTAAAAAATCTGAAGTAAATGTTGCTAATAATTTCAGGAAATTGGTACAAGAAAACCTGAGAAATATGCGATTTGTAAAGGATTATGCCGATAAAATGAATATATCCGTTAAGAGCTTAAACGAAATATGTAATAGTATATATGGTAAGTCTCCTAAAAAAATAATTACCGAAGAAATCGTCATAGAAAGCAAACGCTTACTACGATACACTGCTATGAGTATTAAAGAAGTTGCCTTTGAACTGCTGTTTGTTGATCCTAGCAATTTTATTCGTTTTTTTACAAATGCTACAGGAATGTCTCCTAAACAATACAGAACCCAATTTGAAGATAAACGGGTGTATATACCTAAGCAAAAACCAATACCAGTTGCAAATACAATAACTAAGTAATCATTGCTAAAACTTGCAACAACATGTCTGTCAAAATCTCCTAAAAATTAGTTTCTACATCGTAATAGCTTGCCGTAAACACCTAACATACTGCTATTTACATTTTAAACAATAATCTCCCTTGTTATAAAATGACATTAAAAACTCCGTTTTTGACTTTGACTTCCGTCATTCACGAAAGTAATTTTGTGCCATCTAAATAGCTTAGATAATCTAACTGTTTAGAACATAAACTTTAAACAAATTATTAAATGAAAAAATTTTTGATAGCTGCATCATTTGCAATTATTGCATTGTCAGCAAATTCTATTAATGCACAAACAACAAACCTAAATGTAAATGTAGCAAACGTTTATTCACTTGAGGTAACTAACCCAACAGTTAGTATCGGAATGAATACAGCTGCTAACTTTACAGGAGGTAACACAACAGGTTCTTTGCCGAACCACATTAAAGTTAGTGCTACTAATGGTTATAAAGTAACTGTTCAGGCAGCTACTGAGCTAACATCACCAGGAAACGATGTTATTCCAGTATCGACTGTTGTTGTATCAACTACTCCAGGTACTTACTCTGGTGCTTCTGGTAGTATTGACGCAGGATCAAACGCAACTTTCCCTGCAAATGCTCAAGCACTTAGTGTAACTACTCCAGTTGAGATTATTTCTTCAACTACAGGTGATATTCGTGGATTTAACATACAGTACACAATTCCTCCAGTGAGTGCTCCTGTATATTTAAACAAGCCTGAAGCTATTTACAGCACTTTGCTTACTTACACTATAGTAGCAAATTAAAATAATAAAAACTTTTAGTAAAATGGCACTAATCTGAATTTTGGGTTAGTGCTATTTTAATATATTTTATTTTCAGAATTAATTGTCTTCTGGAGGATATTGTTGAACCATTAGAAACATAATTAGAGTTGAAAACTTCAAAAAACATATGGAAATTTTTTCTGTTGCTACTTTGTTCTATTCCCGCAATGGCACAAAGCATAGGATCTGCACAAACGCAGGTTAATGTTACTATTGCGCAAGTACAAAGCATACAGGTTTCTCAGCCTACAGTTAATATAAGTATGGCTCAGCCTTCTCATTTTCTTTTAGGAAATAGTTCGGGGCAACAACCCGACCATATAAAGGTGAGCTCAAGTACTGCTTATGAGGTAACTGTAAAAGCAAGCACAGAATATTTTTCTCATAACGGAAACAGCACTACATTACCTGTAAATACAATTACTGTAAAAACGGCCACAGGTACCCTTACTAATTCAAATGCTGCTCCTCCAGCTGGTCTTCAGATAGCATCGCAAATTATGCTTTCTAAATTACCAACAACAATTATAAAATCTCCTGCAGGTGAATGGGGTCGCGGATTTCATGTTAATTATGTAATACCTGATACAAAATCACCAAGCTACCTCAATCGTGAAGCAGGTGCATATAGTACTACAATTATGTATACGTTAATTCCTCAATAATTGGTATATTTACTACTATTAAAAAATGAAAAAAATGAGAAATTTCATATTGATTCTAATTGGATTACTCATGGTAAACCAAATACAAGCTCAGGCAGGTATATCTGTATCACCAGGACGCTTATATTATAAATTAAATGCAGGTGCATCGGGCTCACAATATATTAACCTAACAAACCCTACCGACAAGGAACTTGAAGTAGGTGTTTCTTTTAATGATTGGGAATATGAGCCATCTGGTAATAATAAAATTGCAGAAGCAAATACGCTTCCAACTTCATGCACCGACTGGATACAAATTTTACCAACCTCCTATTTTGTTGTTAAACCTGGTGAGACTAAACAAATAGAAGTACTATTTAAAGTCCCTGCCAATGCTGATACATCTATTCCTGTTCATACAGGTATGATTTTCTTTACCCAGCTTAATCCTGGTACTGCCATAGATCAAAATGGAGCTGCTATACAAGTAACTGTAAGGATGGGCGTAAAAGTGTATCATAGTTTTATTAAAGAAAATAAAGTTCTTGTTGATTTTGTTGATTTTACAAGCTACGCAGATGATAACAAGAATAAAATCATTGAATTAAAAATAGAAAACCAAGGTAATCTTTGGACAGATGGAAAAGTAAAATGGGAACTATTTAACAATAGTACTGGTAAAAAAAGTACCTTAAAAGAATCAGAATTTTATACGCTTCCTAAAGATATTAGGGTATTAAAACAACAATTACCATCTGACCTTGCCAAAGGGAATTATACTGTTTCAGCAATTTTAACTTATGGAGAAAAAGATATTATAAAAATTGCAGAACTAGAATTTAGCCTATGAAACAACTAGTAATTATCATATATTTTTCTTTGTTTGCCCAATATACCGTCAATGCTCAGTATATGCTGGGTGGCTATAATAGCGGGCAACCTGTGTTTTCTACTTATGCAGAAATGGTATCTGGAAAAACACTAAATAATCAAATCTCTATTCCTATACAATATTATGGACCCCATATGAATGTAAACGAATGGAAACTCACCGTAAGACTTACGCAAGACTATACCAATGATTCTAACAGTGCCTATACTGTAGGAGCACAATATAGCTACTTAAAGTTTAACAGTCAGGAAAATAGTGGTTCTGCCAATGGAAATCTAATAAACATACCTACACAGGTGTTTCAATTAAGTAAATACAATGAGGTTACTCTTATTCATAGCAATGTAAATTTAAATGGTGCTGTAAACAGGCTCTTTCGCTATAACTTAACTGTTCAGGGCGGCAATCAATTATTAGTGAGTCCAAACGGGATGTATAATTCATCTTATGAATTCAAGCTTTATAAAATATCTGAAGGAGCAGAACAGCTAATAGGCATTTATACCTCTCCGATGGGAAATGCCAGGTTTCAGTTATCGTTTGGTGGAAATTTTGGAAGCCAAAGTGTTGTGCTACAAAATGGTGCTCAACAATTTAATATCAATTATAGCACTCCAACCGATTATGCAGTAGAAAAATCGGTTACAATTGCAAATGCGCTACGAGTTAACACTTATAATTCGCAACTAGCAGTAGAGGCATCAGGAGATTTTATATCACCTACATCATCACAAACATTGCCTCTTTCTATCCTTAAATTGCAATTAAGTACTAATATGGCTTATAAAGGATTACAGATTATTTCTCCTATAACACTGGCAACAACAACACAGCCAGTTGCTATTAAATCCAGCAGTACGCCTCAGGATATAACATACAATATAAAATTCTTTATACCCGCAAATAGCCCTGGGCTTAATGTTAGTCCTGGTACCTATAGCACCCGTGTTTACTTTGTAATAATGCCAAATTAATTCTCTTTATACATGCTGGTTAAATACTATAAAATATTATTATTTCTTGCTTTCTGGGGATCAGGCATAAGTGCTTGGGCTCAAAACAATAGTTTTAATATAGAATTTACCAACAATAAAATTGAAACAAATAGCAAAGGAGTTATTGATGCTTATGTAAAAATAATAAACACTAGCTCACAGTCGATAGAAGGTGTTTTTGACGCACATAGTAGTCACGAAGATATTTACCTTTCATTAAAAAAATCAAAAAACATTACAATAGCTGCTCATGATAGTATCTTCATTCCGATAAAAGCTATTGTTGCTGCGACTGCAAAAGCGGGTAACCAAAGTACTATCGAAGCTGTATTTACAATTGTTGAGACACAGGAAACTAAAAGTGTGTTTTTACCTGTTTATATACGCGAAAGAAAATTAGTAAAAGTAATGCTACTCGAAACTAATCTAATCTATGAAAGAATCGGTGATAGTCTTGCTATACCTATACGTATTTCTAACGAAGGGAATACTGCTCAAAAAGTGACCATCTTAGCCCGTTATCCCGATTTTATAACCCGAAACGCAATAGAAAATACCGATATCCATATTCAGGCATTTACAGATACTATTGTAGTATTAAAAAAAGTGGTTAACAAAACGGTATTAAATCAAGAAGACATCACTATTAATATCACTGCTCTGTACAGTAATGGAGATATAATTAATAATGGTACCGTAAGAGCAAGCTCTATCAGGCAAGACAGAAGATATGTTTCACCATATAACCCAGATTATAACCTTACATTTAATCAAACGAATCAGGTTACTGCTAGTATACAACACAATAGCGACAATACAAACGCTTATTTTATATATGCTAATGCACAGGCAGAAATTAACAAAGGAGTGCTACAGGCAAATGTAGATGTGAACTGGTGGGAGAATTCAGATCAGGTTTTTTTGAGAAATACCTGGCTTAGCTATAAAGAAAAAAACTATGGTGCTACAATTGGAAACATATCAAAGTTTTTTGACCTCAACCTAATAGGAAGAGGTGCCGAAGGATTTTTTAAACCCAATGAAAAAAGTACCATCGAGGCTGGAGCAATTGATAAAACGTATAACCTAATTGATGATTCAAGCTTGTCATTTGGAAAATCGGCATGGGCAATGTACACGCATAATAACGGGTGGATGCAAAAAAAAGGATATGAAAACACGATTATTTATGATGATGATACTTATTCTGGTACTAAAAATTACTTAGCATCATCACGATTTTCATTATATACATCCGAAAATTTTAACCTTAGAGCCGGAGGAGCAATTAGTAACCTTACATCTGAAATTGAAACAGGTAATAAAATAGGTGGTGCAGGAGAAGTTCAGTTTAATGGTAAACTCAAAAATTTATTCTACAGTAGTTCTAATTACCTAAGTTCAGGTTACTTCTCGGGAATGAGAAAAGGAGTTATCAACCTAAATGAAAGAGTAAATTTACCTGTAGGCAAATTCAACTTATGGGGTGTTTATAATTATTTATCAGCAAAGCCAGAATCCTTTGCTAATCAATTTACTTCAACTCATTTTTCTACAGCTCGTTACGATGTAGGTGTATCAAGACGATTTTCTTCATTAATACTATCTCTATCTCCGTATTATTATACCGAAAGTCGTAAAGAACAGCTGCTAAGTACAACAAATCCTAATGGATATTCAATGAAAGCAGCCCGAATGACTTTAGGGCTAACCTATTACAATACTCCTACAAACCAAAATGTATCGTTATCTTTTGAAGGAGGACAATTTACTGCCACGACAATAGATAAAAACGAATTCCATTTTAAAACAAATTTTATTTACAGCTGGAAAATTCTAAACCTATTGGCCTTTTATCAATATAATAATTTTTACTTAGGAGAAATCATTGCTAACTCACAATTGGGCATAGAAAAAGTATATACGAATCTGACCATCTCTCCTACTTTACAGCAAAAGTTTTTTAACGATAAGCTAACTGTTAATCTCGGAATGGTATATTCTAAAAATAGCATGATTAATGAATCACTTCAGATTAACGGACGTTTAGATTATGACATCAGTAAAGATTTCAGCCTATTTGTTTACAATTATTATAGTGATTTTTCTACCAGTATAAATACATTAAACACCATACAGCTAGGGCTAACAAAACGTTTTAATCCAATAAAAATTGATAAAACAAAAAGCGAACTTGAAGTTTATGTTTACTATGAAACTGGAGACAAAAATAAAACAACCGCTAAAAATACACCTGCAACAAATCAGCTAGTACTTATTGATGGAAAAGCATTTAGAACAGATAATAAAGGAATCTTAAAATACAGGTCATTACCCCCTGGATCTTATACTATAAAACCCATTAATACTGATGAGTGGTACGCTAATGCTGTAAAAGCGACGATAAATGCTGATACTAAAATTGCTATAGGCTTAAATAAAACAGCCTCTATAAAAGGGTCTTTATCATACGTTGCTACCGACAAAAGTTTTGATATCACAAAGAAAAAAGGAGGATTACCAATAATTGCAATAGATGACAACGGTAACGTATTTACAACAAAAACCGATGAAAATGGAAACTTTGTATTGTATGTACCTAAAGGATCCTATACTGTGAGTCTTGAAAAAACAGGAATTTCAGAATATGTAGAAGTAGAAAATAACAATCAGCTTATAAATGCAGCGCCTGATGAAATTAAAGAAGTAAAATTTACTTTAGCTATAAAAGAAAAACGTGTAGAAACAAGAAAATTTAGCTCAAACGGATTCAAAAAACAGTAAGTTTAGTGCATTCTGTGTAAGTTTTAGTTCCAAACTTTGATTTAATTTTTTATAATTTCCAATGGCAAAGTAAATTTGAATGTACTGCCTTTTCCTGGTTCGCTTTCGGTCCAAATTTTACCTTGATGCATTTTTATAAATTCACTACAAAGTAATAATCCGAGTCCGCTCCCACTTTCATTTTCAGTACCTTTTTGAGTTACTTTTCCATTAATTTTAAATAATTTTTCTTTTATATTATCTGGAATTCCAATACCAT
The DNA here is from genome assembly GCF_003668995.1 of Flavobacterium sp. 140616W15. Classification (NCBI taxonomy): domain Bacteria; kingdom Pseudomonadati; phylum Bacteroidota; class Flavobacteriia; order Flavobacteriales; family Flavobacteriaceae; genus Flavobacterium; species Flavobacterium sp. 140616W15. Next base: position 1,279,434 of record NZ_CP033068.1, on the reverse strand, counting down.
TATCTGTTATAGCGATTTCTACTTTTTGATGCTTTCTTTTGATCTTCACTGTAATCTCTCCATGCTTATCAGTAAATTTAATAGCATTAGTCAATAAATTACGTACAATGGTGTCAATCATATTTTTGTCGGCCTCAACCTCTATAATCTCAGATGATTCAAACGAGAGATTGATGTTTTTATTTAAAGCCGCATTTTTGTTAAGTTCAATATTTTCCTTAATCAAAGTGTTTAATATGATTCTCTTAGGACTAAATTCTATCATTCCTGTTTGTACTTTCGACCAGTCCAAAAGATTTTCTAGTAATTTATAGCTATTCTTATTCGATTCATGGAGCATTTCTATAATTTCTCTAATTTCGTCGCGGCTATATCCTTCAATATTTTGCGTTAATATTTCTGAAAGCCCAGCCGATGATCCTAATGGCCCTCTCAGATCATGGGCTATAATAGAGAAAAACTGGTTTTTATCGTCTAAAAGTTTTTTAATTTTATGATCTTGTCTTTCTTTTACCAGTAACAAAAAACCTACTGTTCCGATGAGTGTTAGTAGAAACAAGCTTATACTATACAAAGTATCAAAAACACTATAGGAAAAAAAGTCCTTCTGCGGATTTAAATAATTATAAATCATTCGCGTAATAATTAAGACTTCGAATGCAGCGTAACAAAACACATAAAAAGTTCGGAAAAAATTATTTCCTTTTTCTATAAAATAACTAATCGTAGGAGGCAAATAAATAGCAAAAACACCAAGAGATATAATTAAAACACGAGTATTAATTGTGCTTCCTAATAAGACAAATGTGTTAAAAACCAAAATTCCAACAATGGTTATTCCTATTTGTAATTTGTATCGCCTTTTTGTTTTACTCTTAAGCATTGCCAACATTGCTAACGTTTCATAGCAACAGGCTATAAGAACGAAGCTATTTGCAATATTAATAGAGATTATATCTGAAATGATACCCCGTAACAGAATTAATGTCCATCCGATGGTGAGTAATAATTTTCCATACCCAAATTTTTTTAACATCTTCCTGTTTTCAGTGGTAGCATATGAAAAGGAATAACTAAAAATAAGAATACAGATAAACAAATTTGCCCAAAAATAAAGAAGGAAAACAGTTTTTGGGTCTAATGAAAAAGGTTCAGACATTATAGATTTTATGGGATTTAAAAAACCAATGATCAAATATACAAATTAAGGCAACAATCGAATATAATATTATACTGAGCTTCTTTTTATATTTGATAATTAACGCGCTATAAATGCAATAAATAGTATAATTAAATGTTTATTAAATAAGTATTGCTGTATTTAATTTTAAGATTAATCTACATTTATATATTAATATTTAAGAGATATGAAAAAGATATTGTTTTTAATTATAATGATTAGCGTTTCTATACAAGGATACACACAGGATGAGCTCAATACTAAATTTAAGCCGATTCCTCCTAAAGAATCGAAAATCAAAAAAGCTATTCCTCCTAAAGAAATTGCACCCAAAATTGACCCACCACCCCTTGTAGAAAAACCAGATCCTTTAAAAGTAAATCCAGAGGAACTTTTTAAAGATAGTAGTTTATACAAAAAAGAAGCTAATGTTGAAGGCATATTTTATAGACGAAATCAATATTTAGGAAGCTTCAAAACAAAATCACTTACTTCTACAATTCGCTACCGAGATGCTGCTTTTGTAGATGGCGATAAGATAAAAGTATATCTGAATGATCAAATAATTGTACCCGAAGTTAGTTTGAATGGAGAATTTCAAGAATTCAAAATAAAATTAGTAGATGGAATTAACAAAATTGATTTTGAAGCTTTAAACGAAGGTTTCGCTTCACCAAATACTGCCGAATTTCAGGTTTTTGACGATAAAGGAACTGTTATTGAAGCCAGCCAATGGAATGTAGGTACAGGTTATAAAGCTACCATTAGATTAATAAAAGAATAAACACCCAATTAAAGAGACATGCCCCAAATAGTTAGACACTATTTGGGGCATTTTTTATGGAAATAAAAGTTAAATCTGCTTATACATTTATGTATAAATATGTTGAATTAGTATTAATTTATCAGTCGGTTTCTTGCCGCCTTCAAACCTACTGCCAACATTATAAGTACAACTACTAAAAGAAAATATAAGGAAAGATTCCATGTATTTCCATATTCATATAGCTTACCAAATATTGGAGGTCCAAATGCTGCTAATAAATACCCTACCGATTGTGCCATTCCTGATATTTTTGTAGCAGCATGACTATCTGTTGTACGAAGTACAAAAAACATCATCGATAAACTAAAAGATAGACCTGAAGATATTCCGAAGAGTATAACTGAAGTATAGATGTATTGCAACTGAAAGAATACTATTAGTAACACACTGATAAACATTCCTGCAGCAACAACTAAAACCAAGCTTTTCTGATTGGAAAGTTTAGACGCAATAATTGGCCCCAGAAAAGTTAGAGGAAGCATTGCCATCTGCATAAAAGACAAAACCCATCCGCTTTCTTCTTTTAGCATACCAAAATCTTGCAGTAACATCGGAAGCCAAGTCACAAGAGAATAATACATTAACGATTGTAGCCCCATGAAGATGCTAATTTGCCATGCCAATGGAGATTTAAAAATATTTAGATTACTTTTTATCATTTTTTGAGTTTCAGCTATTTCAGTTTTTTTTAATGCAATAGGCAGCCATATCAAAAAAGAAAACACTGCAACCCAAATCCATATTCCTAAAGAACCTTTCCAGCCTAGACCACTTAATTTACCAATTGCTATACTAAAACCAGAGGCAAGTGCTGCGGTAAGATTCATAGAAACAGAATAAAAGCCGATTACCATTCCTGATTTATTAGGGAAAGTTTTCTTTATATATCCCGGTACCAAAACATTTCCAATACATATTGCTATACCAAGTATGGCAGACCCTAGAAATAATGTGAAAACGGTTCCCATTACTCTAATATATAATCCAGCTATTAAAAGTACAATTGAGAACAACAAAAACTTCTCTATACTAAGTTTTCTAGATAGTTGTCCTACAAAAATTGATAAAAAAGCAAACGCCATTAATGGTATAGTAGTCAGTAATCCAGCTTCGCTATTAGAAAGATTTAGCGACTTACTTATTTCAGTTAGTACTGGACCAAGAGTTGATAATGGTGCACGCAATGTGGCTGCAACAAATAGGATTCCGATAAAAGGAAGTAAGATTTCAAAACAGAATTTCGTCTTACTATTCCAGTTTTTTTTATGTGTATTCATAATATTTTTTACTGTTGCAAATTTAAAATGAGTATTATAATTAAATTTGCCATATGTTTAATCTAAAACGACACTAAATGGATTTTGCCATACATTCTGAAACACCGAACGAATTAGTAGATCGCATTGTCAAAAAAGCCTATGTTTGGTTTGAAGACAATTGGAAACACGATACCAAAGAGCATTTCCATAAAAGAGCACAACTTGTTTATGTAGAAAAAGGTTTTCAATACCTTCATATTAATGGACGCATCTACCTCCTACCTCAAAATCATGCGGCATGGATACCTTCTAATCTATCTCACAGAACAACAACTGTTTCTGATAATATAAATCTGAGAACCATTTTTTATTCCATTGACTCGGGAAATGTATTTTATGATAAATTAAGAATCTTTTCTGTTCCCCCCGTACTTCGGGAGATTATATCCTATTCATCTAAGTGGAGCAAAATAGAACAATACTCTATTGAGGAAGAAGCATTTCTAAATGCCATTTTTGTAGGATTACCTAGTTTCTTTAAAGATGCAATGACTTTAAATATCGTTATTCCCAATGATGAACGATTATTACAAATAAGCAATTTTATTATTGATAATATTGGAAATGATTTGCAAGTGACTACAATAGCCGAAAACTACAATATGTCATTACGATCCTTAGAAAGGATATTTAAGAAAGAAACAACAATTACAATTTCTAAGTACATACAGTTAGTACGAATCATAAAAGGTATTGAATTTTTAAGTAGTGGAAAATATACTGTATCGCAGGTAGCGTATCTTGTAGGTTACAAAAGCCTTCAAGCATTTAGTTCTAGTTTTTTTCAGATACTAAATAAAAGACCTAACGAATTTTTAGGAGCTTAAAATCTCTATTGTAACTGAAACTTTTATTATATTTTTTGTGTATCTAATCTTTTATAAACTAATTAATCCACATTATCATATATAAAACAATTAATAGGGTAATTGTAATGACAGAAAATAAAATAGGAACTAACCATATACCCAACTTAATATGTGCTTTAAAATAGAAAAAGTAAGCTAAAATTAATACTCCTATATTACAAATAGCCAAAATATTCAATTCAATAAAATCAGCAGGAAATTGTCCACTCTCATGTTTATGGACATAATATAAATGTCCAAAACTCCCTAATTGAACTACGGCTATTATTATTGGAAAAATCATTAATTTATTCATTCTGTGTACTCAATATTTTTTTTAAAAGTAGGACTTATTTCTTTTCAGAATAACAAGGTTCTTTTTTATTAAAAATGCAATGTGGAAAACGAACATCTACCGAATCTTTTAGAGTATATGTTTTCGTACTGTCTATTGATCCATCTTTATTATAATACTTCCATTCTCCAATCTTAAAATTATTTCTAACCTCACCTTCTTCTTTTAAAACTTCTAGTGAATAATCCTGAGTCTTCCCATTCCATTGACTATAATAATAGTTTTTCAAAATACCATTTCCTTTTAAAAGTAAAACGTTTTCTTTAATAAAATCATATTGTATGTCACCTTCATCATTATAAGAAACAGAATACATATTGGGACGAGGATTGTTATTTACATTTATTGTATAACCCATTGGTTTTCCGTTAATAACATAAACGATATAATCAATATCTTCATTTTGGCGATAAAAAATTTGAAGGCTATCAATTTCTTTGTTTTCATAATATAGTACTCCATTCTTCATACTATATTGTTTCTTAACAACTTCAATACTTTTGGAATGTTTAGAATCATAGTTTCTTATTGTCGTCATGTTTTTATCATTATACCAACTATCTGTTTTCTTAAATTTGATTCCTGAATTTCCGCAAGCTGTTTTATAGTCTGGTTTTGGAATAGATATCGAAACTGGTTTTTGAGGTATCTGTTTTTTTTGCGCAATACAAGTTGCAAACAATAAATTGGTTATAATTATTGAAAATAGTTTTTTCATTTTAATGATATATGTTTTTAGCTTATTTCTCCATAATTTCTCATTGATATCTATTAAAAGTTAAAGCTTTATTTTCAGCCTTCGATCTGATTTATCTACCTCAAAACCTCATAGTCTCTTCAGATTATTTCTTTTTTAGTTTAATCTTTTCATGAATATTGAGTCTTTTTTATATAAATCATTTGAATTACCGTATACTTCAATAGTATCTGTCAGATAATTTTTATTTTTTAAAAGAATTAAATTTGCCAGATTATGAGATGCCATTCCTAAACTTACTTTGGTTTGTTTACATACCTCAAAGTAACCCTTTATAGAAGATATAGCAACAACTACATGCTCTCCATCTAATAACTGTATCACTTCTACATTTTCAATTGGAGTTTTGGAAATGGAGTCATATACATAACATTTCATCTCTACTCTTTGAGTATCCCTGGCACATGACACAAATAATAATAGTAATAATAATAGATTATTTTTTTTCATTTTATTTTGGTCTAGCATAACAATCTAAGAATATTTATCCCTTTTCGGAATAACAAGGTTCTTTTTTATTAAAAATGCAATACGGAAAGCGAACGTCAACTGAATCTTTTAGAGTATATGTTTTCGTACTCTCTATTGATCCACTTTTATTATAATACTTCCATTTTCCAATCTTAAAATTATTTTCAACCTCGCCTTCGGATTTCAAAATAGGCGTTGTTATAACTCCACTACTCTTTTCATTTTTGGGATAATAGTAATCTATATAATAGCCATTCCCTTTTGAAAACTCATTTTCTAGTTCAGAGATCCTCTTTATATTACCCTCTTTATCATAATAATAACTTTTTCCTGAGGGGATAAGATCATTAATGATTTGAATTTCATGACTTTCCACAAGTCCGTTATTAATATGTATAAATTGAATAGTTGTTTCATCGTGAAATACTAATCTCATACTTTTAATAACTCCATTTCTACAAGTTAATTTTCCTGATTTCAATAAAAAATCTTTTTTAAACTGCTTTACCGAATTATATCCTGAGAGGTTTATATTAGAAAATTTATATTCTTCAAAATTATCACAAGTATCAAGTTTATATTCCTTTCTATAAATAAGTTTACCATTATTCCATTTTTCTTTTTTTATTATCTTTCCATTCTTGTGATAATACTTCCAAATTCCTTGATATTTCCCTTCCAAAAACTCACCTTCTGCAAAATTATATTGAATAGATGTTGGAGTGTCATTTCCTGAAGTTAAGTAGTATGAGTAAAGAGTTGTTTTTCCATCAATTATATCACACTCACTATCAAATAGATAACAATACAAATTATCTTCATTTTGTTGTAACTCTTCAAAATTTAATATTAGATGTCCTTTTTTATTAGGTAAAATATTTTTAATTATAGCTGTTTTCTCTTTGCCTGCTTTTGGAGGTCTTTCAAATTTTTGCTGTGCAAAAGAATTAAGAAAGAACAAAAAATTAAAAATTAAAATAATTGATATTTTCATACTACTATTTATTTTCGATTATAAAACCATAATATAATTTCACATCATTTTGCATAATCTTCCATTGCCATTTAGTATAGATATTTCTTTTGGATGAATACCCCATAAAATTTAATGTAGATTTTTATTAAATATCTTTATATACATTTTGAGCTTTTCTCGTACTTTTTTATATCCTAATTTGATTTAGTATTTATTCTTGTAATCACATAAAGAGCTTAATTCTCTATAAAACTAACTATTGAATCATTTTTATAAATAACATTTTTTTTGTCTTCATAAGTCCCTGCGTCATTAAAGCAATCTTCTTTCCACAAGCCATTTCTCAAACCATTGGCATAATTTCCATCTTTAAAACAAATTCCATTATATTCTTTCCAATAACCTTCTTTGTTATGATTAGTGTTAAATACTCCTTCTCCATCAATAATAATCGCAGGATTCATAGTCATTATAAGACGATAAGTGCTATTTTTTTCTAAATATAATTTATTAATATACTTGCCAACAGGTTTATTTTTATCATAATGGCAGAAATACAACGTATCTTTTTGTTTAATAAAACTCATCTCCCCATCTAACTTTCCTTTTTTTAAAGTATACATGAAATTTAATTTAGGATATATATACATCCCAGATTTTTTACCGATTTTTAAATACTGAAAGTCCTTTGTTATGTAGTTAATGCCATCATGATTATCTTCATATCTATTTTCAACATGATAACTTTTACAGGAAACAAAAAGATATAGTATTATAATCTTGAATATGTTTAAATTCATCATTTAATTTTTTTCACAATGTATTGTTCTTATTGTTTAATACATTCTTTATAAAAACGCCAAATTCCATAATGTTTTATGCCCATTCCAATCATTAACATCTAATCAATGATCTTATCCTTTTGCCTTCAAAATAAGTCTGACGATTATAAAAGACAAGATAAAGAATACAAAAAAAAGAACTAAAGCTACAACTGCTGCTCCAAAACTTATAAAGCCTTTTGAAAAAATACAGCTTGTAATAATCAATGAAATAATTGCCCCAATTATTATTGATTTTATATTTATAATATCATTTTTATTCATTAGGCTACTGTTTTGTTTTAACAAATATTAGATTGACTTTTAGTTGTACTTTCTTTATACACAAATGATTTTCTAATATCACTCTTTTTCAATCTTTAATTTTACTTATTTAATTAACTTCTATTTTTGTTTATCTTATTTTTATACAGAATTTTTTATTACATACAATTTAAAGGGTTCATCTGTAAACAATTGATATTTATTATTTGGGTTACTATAATAGTAATAAGGTACATTCTTTAAGACTTTAAATAATGAATCTCTAACAGCTTTCCCATTAATTTTTATATTCTTTTTACTTCCATCACTATCTATAAAAAAAAATTTCTTAATTTTTAAGGTGTCATTCCCAATAACAATATTAGTATATAAAAAACCTTCCCAAAATTCCCTTCCAGAATTATAGCGCCTCAACTTTGACTTTTGAAAATACTTGTACTGAATATCTTCAATATAATGTGTCCCCAATACATTCTTAACTGTTGAATCACTTATTACCAAACGATTAGCTACTACACCTTTACTTTTAAAAACTTGATGAGTTTTTCTATCATCATAAAATGCATTCCATTTATTATTATCCCAAAATATTACTTTTTGGAATTTTTTAAGGGATGTATTCGTACTTATATAACAATCAGTTGAAAATATAAAATCTGCTTTTTCATAAATTTTTCTAACGAAGTCGCTTTGTTTTATTGTATCTAAATTAAAATTCTCGTTGTATGTTTTAATTTTGCGTTTTAAGGTATCCCCATCTAAAGCCCAGGTTCTATAATAATTTTCATCAACATTAATCAGATATCCTTCAAAAAAAATCTCATCACTTTCAGATGGTTTATATTTTGCTGTAATATTACCGAGACTATCAAATTTATAATATATTTTACCACTTATTCGTCCTTCATTAAGTAATTTGCAATCGGAGGCTCCTACTATTAAATTATTTTGAATAGTCATATACTGTTCCAAATCCTTATCACAATCAAGTAAAAGTCTCATTTTTTTGTTCTTAAACTGTAAAACAGCTTTACTTTCTAAATCTTGATATTCATTATATTCGGGAGGTAATGATGTATTATTAAATAAATTTTTAAAATAAATATCAAGGTTGCAAGTCGCTATAATAATTATAGATCCTAAAACAGTAATACTACCAAAAAACCATTTTAGTTTCTGTATAGATCTAAAGAATATATAAATAAAATAAAAAATATTGTTCCAAAAAATAGGCTCCCAAAAACGAATAAAGCGACATACCCGGCATATAAATCCTTGAATGCAGCAACTACAAATACAGCACCAAACAAAGCAACACCTATTGCAACTACAATTGCTTTTAATAAATGTTCTGAAAAAGTTTTTTCTTTTTTCATTTCGTTATTTATTCGTTATCCAATTGTACTCCTTTTTGTAATGCTTATAATAACTTTTATTCAAAATCTTCTTTTTTTAGATTTAATAATTGAATTATTTCTTCTAGCTGATTAGGTCTCTTAGTAACATCTACATGTTTCAGTTCAGATTGATACTTTAAAAAATAGGATGTTCTTCCTGTAGAATTTTGAGTCCAACTTCCCGATATAGAATCAAATAATGTTTTTTTATTTATAAACGATATACTTTCTGAATTACTTCGTTCATTTACAACATTTTCTATAGCCCATTTTGTAAAATGCTTATTCTCTAATAGAAACTTTTTATTATATCTATTTCCACCTAAAATACTTAATAATTTCCCCTTGTTATCATACATATAATGGATAGAGTAATTGAAAAATTGATTATCAGTTTGAAAATTTTTATTTTTAATTTTTGCACTAATTATTCTATGTGTATTATTTTCTTTCTGATTTCTCCAATTTTTATTTAATGGCTCAAGTGATTGTGAATAATCTCCATATCCATCTTTTAAAAAATATGCTAAATCTAAAACTGAATTTTCTAGCAGTATTTTTTGTTTTAAAAATTTATGATATTCATTATTGAGAGTATATACATCATTTTCAACTATAACTGTATTATTTTTATCGAAAACGACTGTTATACTTTCTTCAGATTCGGTACATTTAAATACAATTGAATTATTGTTTTTATTTTTAACCCAATAAGAAAATTTTTGTGCTTTTTCGGTCAAGTCAGGATTCAATTGATAAACAGTTATAGTATCATTATTTTTAGGAAAAATACCTATCGAATTTCTAATATCCTTTTCGTCTTCATTGTTACCCCTATCAATATAAATCTCCTTTACAAATACCAATGAATAATCTGATCTATTATTTGCAGGCTTAAGAATACAAAAAGATAAAATAAGGCCGCTTAGAATTATCAAAACAAGTGTTTTTTTCATAATTATTTATTTCTTTTTATGTCCCCGTATTTATACCAGAACTAAAAACTCCTCATAATCCCTTTTCAGCCTCTTGTCACAATTAAGCATACCTCAAATTATGAGAGTTTAAGCAATGACTTTACAAACTTATCTATCTTAATTCTATTTCATTTTCGCTAAAATTTTGAAACGAGTGAAAACCAAACTTATATCCAATTTAGTCCGAATTCTAAAATATAATGAATTAATGTAACTATTGCGCTTAAAACAAGAATAGTAAAAATTCTCATAATATTTTGATTTAGTTTAGTTTGTATTTTTATTTTAATGTAACATATGTCTATTAATACAAACGGAATAAAAGAAATCACTCCAATAAATCCACCTATCCAAACTATTATAAATTCATCTAATCCATTAAGTATGGAAAAAAAACCTGTTGCTATAATCGGTTTTCCAAGTTCTATTCTCATCCATCCCATTCCTGAAAATATACTTAAAAGAAGCCATATTAGGTATTTAATAATTGTTGTTATAACTTTCATTTAAAATAATTATGGTTTAACACAACGAATCTTTACTTTTTTTAAAAGTCTATTTAACTCTATATCAAGCATTTTTACTCGAACAATACTATTACTAAAATTCATTATTTATTTTATCTATTTAATTGTTTAAGTTCGCTAAGTGCATTAATGGCTTCAAAAACCTCATCTTGATTTTGTCTGACAGTCCAACCTTTTTGAGATAATTCTTTTCTAACTTCTCCTTCTGTTTTATTTTTCACAAAATGATAAAAAGCGAAATCAATAACATCTACAGGAACTCTTCTCAATTGATATGATGCAACATTAGAAATCAACCTTAATAAGGCAATATAATAAGTAATCACAAATTGTAAAATCCAACTAATTACTAATCCAATCCAACCTGTATTTGTTTTTTTAATAATTAACCCTTCCTCTAAACGAAGTTTAATGAACTCTAAAAAACCTATTCTGTCATAATTATTTTCTCTTATAATTATTTCATATTGAAAATATTGATTCAATAAATATGTTAAAATAATTATTCCAATAAGTAAATATCTAAGTTTATTCAATTCCGTAAAATTAGAAATTTCTATTAACCATTTTAATGAAAAAGCAATTGCTAAGGCAACTCCATATTCAACTAAAACAATAACATACATTCCGATTACAGATATTTGAGCCAGAATAAAAGCTAATACGACAGAAATCAAAAAACCACCAATTAATAGAATTGTAAAATTTGCTTTTTTTATTTCATTGGGTCTAGAAAGATTTTCAGGGATTAAATAATCATCCCAATTATTTTTTCTATCAATTTCAACTTCTAGCCTTTCAAGTGATTCTCTGTCAAAACTTTTTTCAATCTCTTTAAAAGCATGGATAAATAGTTTAACTCTTTTTGAATTTTTACCGTTATCCCAAATTTCATTTCCTAAAGATTCACTTTTTACAATAATTTTTCCATGACTAAAATTAATTGAAATAGCTTCAGTCCATTTTTCAACTCCAAAATTGCTTTCTTTTCTTTTAGCTTCAATGACTTTGTCTTCTTTATAAACTAAATCCCAATTTAGCTTCTCAAATGTTTTTTCAGCAATTGATACAAATACTTTCTCATTTAAGTTAGTTCTAAATTCTTCTTCATATTTTGGTGTCCAACCAAAACCATGTTTTTTATCTATACTTTTCTCATAATTTTTTAAACTTTCTTCCATCAATTATTATCGTATTATTATTTAAATATTATTTTCCTAAAGGCTTTTACATTTTCAAAGATGCGAATTTTATCTAAGTATTTTCTGCTTAATAATAGTAATATGTTTTTTATATCAGTATGTCTCTTTCAATGAATTTTAAAAAAAGTTTTTTTTTTAATCTTGACCTAGAAAACTACTAATGAAAATCAATTCAAAAAAACTTTTTTTTTGCACTAGTAATCTTTTATCATAAATTTGCACTTTGCCACAATCGGCAAATAATTTAAGTTATAAATTTCTCAGATTAAATTACATCTGAAGTAGTAAAGATAAAACACTACTTTATCAGTAGACTCAGCATCAATTGTATCGACTAATTTTTTTCTTACAAAGGGGATTTAAGATCAAGTAAAATAAAGAAAAAAGTGAAAAAAGAAGAAACTAGCTGGACTATTTGTCAAGAATGCCAAGGACGAGGTAAAAAAAACCGAGGAATTAGCAAGAAAGCACGAATAAACTACCAAAAAGCATTAGATCAATTTGAAAAAACAAAAGAAGGAATAGCTCCTATACCTCCTAAAGGACACCTCTACTCTTGTTTAAACTGTTCCGGATCAGGGTTAATTCCTTCTACTGCCCATCCTTTAGCTGATACAGAAAACTACCCTCACATTGCTATTATTGGTGGCGGCATTGGTGGTGTAGCACTAGCTACAGCATGTTTGCACCGCAGCATCCCGTTCACCCTTTATGAACGTGATAACAACTTCGAGGCGCGTTCTCAAGGCTACGGACTAACTTTACAACAAGCTAGTAAAGCCATTCGAGGATTGGGGATTCAATCTTTAGATGAAGGTGTCACCTCAACAAAACATGTGGTTCATACTACTGAAGGAAAAATTATAGGAGAATGGGGACTCCGAAAATGGATGGAACCTGAAGCAACAACATCTTCGAAACGTTCAAACATACATGTCGCAAGACAAGCTTTACGCTTAGCATTACTCAAACAACTTGGCGGACACGATGCTGTACAATGGGGACATCAATTAATAGATTTTAAAGAAACACAAAACGAAGGTATTAATCTAAGATTTCAAGTAAATGGAGAAATAAAAAACTCAAAGGCTGATCTTGTAGTTGGAGCCGATGGTATTCGCAGTTCTGTGAGAAAATTGCTCATTGGTGAAGATCCTACTCCGTTACGGTATCTAGACTGTATTGTCATATTAGGTATCTGTCCTTTAAAAGCTCTTGAAGGTCTTACAAGTACTTTATTAGATTCAGCTACTGTGTTTCAAACTGCCAATGGTAATGAACGAATCTACATAATGCCTTATACAGCAGACTCGGTGATGTGGCAACTTAGCTTTCCGATGTCTGAAGATGAAGCTAAAGCATTAAGCGCTCAAGGACCTCAAGCACTCAAAAAGAAGCTTGTCGCAGAACTCAGTGGCATAATCCAATTCCGCAGATAGTTGCCGCAACACTAGAAGCTCAAATTTCAGGTTATCCCGTGTATGACCGAGAATTACTTAAACCTGAGCTATTTAACAAAGCAGGGCAAGTTACTCTAATTGGAGATGCTGCTCATCCGATGAGTCCGTTTAAAGGACAGGGAGCAAATCAGGCATTATTAGATGCACTGATGTTAGCAAGAATAATTTCAAAAAAATGTGGCCCATTATCAGAATGGAGAAAAACAGGATTAAGAGCAACTGTATTAACTGAATTTGAATCAGAAATGTTAGAACGTAGTGCCACCAAAGTAAAAGATTCTGCTGAGGCAGCACAGTTTCTACATTCTGAAATTGTACTTCATGAAGGTAATTCACCTAGAGGAAGTTGTGCAAAGAAAAAAAACATCTAATATGTTTGATTATTTTTTTTAGTTGTGTTTTTTGAAAAAAGCTTTCATTGCACCATAATATTCTTCTGGTGCTTCAAATGGCGTATTATGAGAAGCATTTTTTAGGTATACTAATTCTTTGTCTTTTTTAGGAATATTTTTGAGCGCATTATAGATTGTTCTTCCCTGCTCTACTCCAATTGCATAATCATATTCTCCTTGAATAACTAATACAGGTTTTTTGATTACTGTAAGTTCATTAAGTATATTCAGATTATTATACGATTCCGTATTCATAAAAACTTCGTTTATGTATTCTAGCTTTTCAATTGCCTTTTCAAGAAGTTCAGGAGTGTATTTTACTCTAGCATAAAAAGCTGTATCTTTAAGTAACTCATCCTTTTTTTCTTTTAATTCTGGTCTAGCCCAATAAACATCAAACCCCAAATCTTTTGGAAATTCATATCTTATAAGATTCATGTCGCTAAAGAAATTTTTGAATCCACTTTTTTCAATTTCGTCTAATTTTATTAGAATTGTTGTAAATCTTTTTTTCTTAACAGAATCTGTAGTGCTTTTTAAAAGTTCATTAGCCAATTTACGCTCGTGTGATATCAACGCGGAGTTTCTTTGTGGACTATCCGCAAATCCAGAACTACTAATAAATGAATTAATTTTATCCTGATGTTTTATCAAATACAAAAAGCCGTATGTTCCACCCCAAGAAGTACCTAAAAGATTGATCTTTTTGTTTGGATATTTCTCTTTTATATAATCTACAACCTGATCTAAATCTTTAACAAACTGATCTGTTGTAAGCATCGATTTGTCTTTACATTCATCAGATTTTCCTCCTCCTCTTTGATCAAAATAAACTACTAAATAATCCTTTTCGAATATATTTCTGAAAAATTCATGATCTACAGAAAAAGCTCCTGGTCCGCCATGTAATGTTATAATTATAGGCTTTTCTGGATTACCAACAACACGGGTATAAAGATTTGATTTTTCAATTGGAATAAAAAACTCAGTATCTATCTGGTTTTCTTTTGTTTTTTTTGAGCTTCACAACAGTTAATGCTTATAAAATAAATTGTAATGAGACTTAATAGTACTCTTTTCATTGATGTGGGTTTATGGTTAGTTAAGTAAAAAATTAGTATTCAGGTAGCCAAAATAGTACTTTTGAACCAAATTTAATTAGATAATTAAATAAAATTAAAAAACCATCTCAAAATGTATTGAGATGGTTTCCTTTTAGAAATTAACCATGAAGTTTGAATCAAACTTTATGTATAAAGCAATTCGCTATTGTATGGCTAAAGTTATTCTTCTTCTTCCTCAACAACTTCAGCTTGTTCCTTTTTATGATGGAAAGGACATCCTGACATAGCCTTCTTTTCCTTATGAATATTCACTGGAGTAGATACAGGTCTTCTTTGATGTTGTTCTTGTACAACTGGAAAAACCGAAGTGAAGAAGTTTGTCCAACCACCAGTACGTACACGCAATAAATCAAACTGTTCTGGCGAATTTACCGCCTCACTAAAAGTTGTTGGATTGGCGACAGTAACAGTCAGTATATTAGAAGACTGTCCTTGGCTGAATTGTTTCATTACCTTAATGAGTTTTTCTACAGGGAAATTTTCATCAATATTAAAATCTGTAGGTGCCCCATCAGTCATCATTTCACTTCCTACGCCTTCAAAACCTGCAAGTGATTCCTCAAAACCAGCATATTGATGTTCAATGGGTAAATCTGAAGGACTAGGCATCGCACTCAAATCAGAAGCTACAGTTGTACCTAATCGTCTTCCATCAGCACTGGCCCCATTCCAAGCTCCCATTTCAACATGGTTTTCAAATGTTCCTACACCAGGTTGAATTTGAATTCCAAAAGGGAACTCTTCTGAACCAAAGCGAGAAGTCATATCTTTTAAGGTTGCATATAATTGTGACCATGGTTCTGTAAAAGTTTGCATCGAAATTTTGGCAACATTCTCAACAATAGTATCTCCTAAAGCGTCAATCTCCTTATGACCTCTACCATAACGAGGTAATGCTAAAGCAAAGTCTCTAAGCTGTTTGAAGCGCTCAGAACGAGATGCAATTCTAGATTCGCCTGCCAAGTTACTAATAAATGGTTCAGTCATTTTATGTCCCCAATCGCAACACAAACATTCCAATAATTCTGTTAATGTTGTTACGGCATTTTTATCATCAAACACCATTTTTTTTATGGCATATAGCGAATTGATTGTAGAGCTCAATGAAATGTAACAAGGCCCATAAATGTTATATTTTGCCCCGCCACTATAAAAATCCTGCCCTTTGGCTAAGCAATCATCCATAAGAACATTTAAGATTGGAGACGGACAAAATTTAGTGTTGTTACCATAACCTCTCAATTGCCCATCGAATGCTTTTCGGTTCAATAATTCGAAGTGTTGAAAATATATCCTTACAAGCTCATCAAAACTTTTAATCTGATCGGCTGGCTTCGAATTAAGAGAAACAGTTTGCCCAAAAAGATAAGTCTCTCCTGCCGAAGAATAAGTTCTTCCTTGATTTAAAGCGCATTCTAAGGGTTGCAAGGTCGAAAAACCACCTAATGAAAACCAATTTTCACCTGGAAATTGAGGCTCGTAACAACCATCACAAGCATAATTTTGTGCAGATTTCATACTAACAGACGGATTCCAACTCTTAGTTTCCTGACTCAATGACCCACCAATATTGTCACCACTGTGATACAATCCCTTTATAATCTTTTCATCGTTTAACAAAATAGGATGTGCACCTCCAGAAAGTACAGCATGCGCGGCTTCAACCAGAAGTTCTTCAGGTATATCTTTTCGGGTTCTAAGAGACAAACAGGGTGCGTTTAGTGGCAAACGACCTGAGGAACGAATAAATAATTTAGTCATAAAGTTGTAGGCAGGTCTTGTAGACTCAAAATCAGTTTCACCATCTGCAATTGTTCCTCCTACTGTAATTTGTTGAATCCATTGTCCCAAAGAAGCTCCTTGAGGATAAGGCCCTGAACTTCCTCCCATGGCGAGATTACCAAAAGGTTGATGATCTTCCATAAAGATTCGGTTCTGCTGTACTTTTTCATCTAGCTTGATATAAAAAGCATCTATGATTTCCTGCGCTTCATCCTCAGAGATAGCGTCAGAGATAATATCACTATCGTAAAAAGGTTGCAGCAATTGATCCATTCTACCTATTGCAGTTGGCTCTCCATTTAAATGAAGACAACTGTGAAGTGTAAAAATTAACTGAGTAGCTTCAATTAAACTATCTGGCTTTTCTGTAGCTAACTTTGTCATTCGATATGCAATAGAATCCAGATTTTCTTTTTCCCATTGTTGTCCTATACTCATTTTAGCAGCTGTATCTCGAGCTAATTTGGCATAGTTGAGGAAATATTCAGAAATCCCTTCCAAAGACAAATAAGCAGATCGATACAAATCTTTTTTCTCCTGCGTTACTGCTTTAGATTCATAATCAAGGATTTCTTCCTTTAAACCCTTTAAACCTTTTGTTAAGGCTTTTTCAAAATTAGGAATTACATGCCCTACTCCCGAAGCTTCACTGAGATTACCTAAAAACCCTTCAAGACGCTCCGCTTCTGATAAGTATTTCATCACATAGCGCCCTTCACCCAATGTTAGATTAGGCATTGCACCCACGATAATCTCTTCTGGAGAAATTCTAAAAGTATCAGAACCATAAATAATTTCTCCTTTATTTTCTAAATAAGAAGAATAGGGAACCAACGAACCGTTTTTCAATCTTATTCTCCTACCTCTAAAACCATAATCCGCAGAACTAAAAAGTTGCAGACTCAAACGAATCGCCCAACCTTTTCTAACCATGATAGATTCCTTCATAATTTCAGAAGGTTTGTCTTGCCCTTTATATTGGTCGATATAATATTGAATATCTTCCTTGATTTCTTCCTGTTTTCTATTAAAGTACCAATTGTCCTGCCATAAAGAAAATATGTTTTCTAGTAAACTTAAAATCCTTTTAGATGGTTGGGTAAAAAAATCATTGCCTTTATGAATACCTGTTGCCATTGTAAAAAGATAATTCTGATGACTGTAATACATCAAACCATTTTCAGAAGCATTTTTATAATGTCTATCCAATCGAGTCCAATCTACACCAGGAAATCGTGACCAATCACCATCTTCCATAAAAGAGAAATCATTTGAATAATTCTTCAAGGTATCCAACTCCAAATCATCTACACTTGGTATATAAAAAAAACCTCCCAAATCAGATTTTAAATTATTAAACAAACGATCATTCATAAAACCTTTATCAGAACCAATCTGATTTCTCATAATGTTTTCGAGAATACCAATCTCTTTGCAAAAACCAGCAAAATAAATTCCTTCTTCATCAGAAACTGTTACAGATTTTGGTGCTCTAAAACCTGTATTCGATTGTTTAGCTCTCCCAAAAGGCAGTCCTAAACGAAGTATTGGTGTTGTATTTCCGTTTTCATCCTGTATTCTAGCTGATTTAATATGCGAACGAGAATCGCGATCAGGAATAATAGTATCATCTGTTTTTCTTCCAATCAAATCTTCAATTTGATCTTCAGTCATAGCATTAATTTGATTCCAATTGATTAAAAAACGTTGAGCCAATACAAATGATCCACCAAGATGCTCAATATCTTCACAACCAATTATAGTATGTTTGGCAATGGTTACTGGATCAGAAGGATTATTTAAGTTTTCGGAGAAACGACATCCTAACACTTTTCCAGCATGTCCATCTTCGTTACTTGATTTTGAAGCTGCTGGCTGTGCATAATATCTTTCCGTTTTCGATTTTAAATAAGTCAAAATAAGGTTTAACACTATTTTACAAGCATCCTCATTATCACTTTTAATATGAAACCAAATATCTGCTTCTGAATCATTAAAAACACCATTAGATTCCTTAAAAGCCCTAGATTGGTTGGGATTGGATTTCTTAGGATAATTTAATTTCATCCCTTTAGGAATAGTTTTTCCTTCCTCTTTGCAAATCCTTTCCCAGTTTTCAAAAGACACTCCCAAAATAACCGATGTGTTTTTATTACTAAGCGCTTTATCTGTGTTAATCTTTAAACGCAAAGATGCCATCAAAAGGGCTAATTCTGAACTAGTAAAAGGTTCTTTCATCCAGAAAGTAGAAAAAATAGCAAAAGGAGACGGATAAACCAATCCTCTCTGACAGTGTTTCCACACTTCTTTAAAACGATCTTCAAAATTTAATGCTTCCATAATCAATAATAGGTTAGTAGGTTAAGACATCAAATATAAAAGTATCTGAAGACTCTAAAACAAGTACAAATACTTGTTTTACAAATTATTAGATTAAAAGCATTAGTCTTTTATTCAAAAACAATTAAAACTATTGGCATTGAAATTATCAAAACAAAAAAAAGAGATCTTAAAAAAGTCTCTCTTAAAAAATAATTGATTGTCCGTAATGGAGCTTCAGAAAAACAAATACAGTAATTAGTGTAGTTAACACTGCTTGAATATATTAAACAAAAAAAACATCTCTTCTTCTGTAATTTTCCTTTTTTTTATCTTAAAAAAATTCCTAGTTCAGTTTTCCCCTTTGGTAAATAGAATAAATAATTTAAAGCACTTTCTCCGTCGTTTCCCTCTGGCATTACTGGTTACACAGCAAATAAAATAAAACAAATTAAAACAGCTAAAGTTTCTATGATTATGGGGTCGGGGTTTATACTAAACCATTAAATAAAGTAGATATAAAATTATCAAATAAGCACCTTAATATCATCACTTTTTATCTAATAACTTCTAATGGTGATCCTGATTTTGGACGATGGAGAAGTATATTATAAACTTCTTCCTTATCGTCAATGTTTGCAATTAAAGGAGATTCATGATTCAAGTTTTCTAATGAAACAATTTTTCCTTTAGCATAGAAAACAACTTTTAAGTTTTCAAACGGAATCATCTTTCCTTTACTTTTTAGGATCCTTTCATGCATCCACTTTTTGTCCTCTGTAATAGATGTAATATCATTATATAAAGAGGTATAAATTTCTTCATTTCTTTTCTGATATTTTTTTGACAAACCTAGGGTATCTCCTTCATTCAATGTTTGTTTAATTTCTGAATACTTATCTAATACTTCGTCTTTTAAAACATTCAAATTCTCTTTAGATAAATCAGCAGATTCAGACCATCCCTTTACTTCATAATGAACTCGAGCTTCAAATTGTATTTCTTTGGAAATAACAGGAGATTCTCTAAACTCACTTAAATTAAATTCTTTTATTAATACCTTATCTTCAGAAGACATATTTGACAAACCATGAGGATATTGATAAATTTTAACATTTACATAATCTATTCCTGATTTGTCTACTTCTGATTTTCCTTTTTCTGGTAGCAGAACTATTTTTACAAATTGTACACCACTCTTCAAAATAAAATCATTTACTGGAATCTCCGTATTAGTACTTCCTTTTTCATAATCTTTTTCAACAGGCATGTCATTTACATACGTTTCATAAGGATTTGCTACAGATATTTTAAGAGTATATATGGGTTGATCATTCATTATATTGCTTTTTTTAATTATAGTATTAGTATTTTCTTTATTCTGACAACTTGCTATATTAAATACAAGCAAGCCAATTAAAATCAATTTATTCATATTCTTTTTAATTATATCAATATTTATGTTCTTGTCCTTCTCCAAATTTCATACTAATTGGTGTACCTGTATAACTTGGAATTAGTGTAAGAGGATCCATTCTTTTTTCTTCATTATCACTTTTTGATCTTTTTGAAGTAATTACAGAGAGTTTATAACAGTTAAAAAAGGGTGAAAACATTATATTTTGCTCTTTTTTTATTTTACTCATTTGAAGGACTTTTCAGTGCCCTAATTAATTACCATGATATTTTTCCAAATATGCATTATACAAAATAGAAAAAATTAATAACGAATAATAAATACTACCTGTTGCTATAAGAGTAGAATCTTTTGAAAGATCAAAACCATTGTGATGAAAATTATTTTCATTCAAAAATGCATTTGTGTAAATTAATTTCGGTAGATAATTTGAAAATACAATGCAAAAACCAATCGATAATATATATATTATAGCTGCCAATCCCGAAAATCCTAATAATTTATCTTGCTGTTTTTTGCTTATATTATAAAATGCAAAACGCATTCTATGAAGAACAACAGTAAAATAAGCAATCATTATCTTGTTATCTTGCAAGGGAAGCATTTTATTAAACTCATAGGTGAAAAGTGCATATGCTATTACAAAAAACAATATTGAAAGCTTTTTCTGAAAAACAGCCATAAAAACTGCTGAATGAACCATGATAAATTCAAAACAAATTAAAACAGCTAAAGTTTCTACGATTATGGGGTCTGGGTTTATACTAAACCATAAATGTAAATACTGATATAATAAATAACCATTAAATAAAGTAGATACAAAATTATCATATAAGCACCTTAATATCATCACTTTTTATCTAATAACTTCTAATGGTGATCCTGATTTTGGACGATGGAGTAGTATTCCAAAAATCCTTTTATAATCCTTATCTTCGTAATAAAGAGGAGAATCTCCATTTTTATCCTCTAAAGTAATTAATCTTCCATCTCCATAAAATTTCAATGAATATTTACTAAAGTCAATAGAATTCATTAATCCTTTTGCTTGTTGTACTTTCTCTTTTTCATCGTCCTGTTCTTGTAAAATTTCAGGAGCATCAAAATAGGCTAACAAAACTTCTTCTTCTCTTTTTTAATAATTTTATAATAATCGTTATAAGATCCAGAATTCAAAATATTAAATACTTTTATATAATATCCTTGAACTTCTTTTAATAAATTACTTTCATTTTCAGCTAAATTTTTAGACGAATACCAACCCAAAATAGGGTTAAGTTTATCAAAATCTACATTCAAGAAATATGTATATTCAATATAACTTTCTTCTTTTATTTCTTTAGGAATACTTATTTCTTGCAAAAGACTAAAACCTTCAAATAAATTATTTTTACAAAACATTATTTTTAAACTAAAATTTTTATACAACTCTTTAGTAATATATTGTTTTTTTGCAGATTTATATAACTTTACTTTTAAAATAGCTTTTTTATTTGAAAGTAAATATTCATTAATAGGTAAAAAAGCACTTGATTTTATATCTTCAAAATTTTGGGCTACAAGATCATCATTTACTAAAATCTGGAAGTGGTTTTGAATATCATAATCAATACCATATATTATTGGAGTTTTCTTCATTGTTACCTTATTTTTTGCATTATTTTCTTTTTTCTCTTGACAACTTCCTGTACTAACTATAAACAAGAATATTAAAATTATTGTTTTCATTTTCTAATAATTATTTTCCTTTCCTTCTCCGAATTTCATACTGATCGGAGTTCCAGTGTAACTCGGAATCAATGTCAAAGGGTTCAATACTTTAGACTTATCTTTACTTCTTTTACTTTTATAAGATAGTTTAACATATCCTGTAATAATTAAACCCGAAAATTTGGTAGTCCAATCTATCATGTTATCATAATCGGCATTTGGACTTGCTGTTATTTTAAAATAACAATCCCCTTTAATCCCTGCTTCGAAAGTCATCTCAGGTTCAACAATTATCTCTTTTTTATTTTAAATTTCACTTCCGTAGATATCTCCAATTTCCCTCCAAAAGTTCCAGAAATTTTTAGGTCAGCGTCCAATCTTTCCCCTTTTGCTTTGGCGGTATTGTATTTTATAAAAGCTTCTTCTAGTGCGAGATTAGCATAAAAAGTAAGGTCTATTCTATAATTTATACTTAAGGCATCCCTCGATATTTTTTCTGCCAACCAGGTTGCTAAATCCAGTACTGTTATTAACTTGCCAAACAATGGTATTTTATCAGCCAGAGCCAGTACATCAATCTTTAGCTCTCCTCCTATAAATGGTACTATTTTGGCTCTCGCTGCTAATTCTATACCCAATTGATTATTTAGCGTATTGTATTTCCAGCCTACTCCTACAGAGGGTGAAGGAGGTAAAAGAGAAAGACTCATCATATTTCTTCTTCCTGCCAAAGAAGGAGGCAACGTTTCAGATGCTTTTCTTGCTTCATTTGCTCCAGCTACTTTATCGACCAGATCATAAATAGATTTTATAATAGACAATGTTTTGCGGTACTCTTCGGCAAATTTAAAACTCAATTCTTGGCTTTTACCACCGTCATAAACCGCTCTTACAGATAGTCCGAAGTTTGATTTAGCATCTCCAAAATGTCTATTGGCATTCGTAGTTATTTTTTTCTTTCCTTCTCTTGCATTTTTATTGTCTATATTCTCTTCTCTCTTTAAATCAGCCAATGCAACTCGATCTCCTTTATCTCTAATATCACCAATGGTGGTATTATCTCTTACAGCAGTTTTTTCTGTACCATAGATATCATACGTAGGTTCAGATTGTCCGTACCAGATAGGGTCTGGTGTGTTATACATGAAATTAATTGTCCATTCTATTTCAGGCACCACTTTTAATAAAATATTGTGTTTGTGCCTACAAGTAGCAGCAGTGATAGGTAATTTGGATATCGCCTTAGAATTATTTTCAGATAACCAAAAATACTTGGGTAAATCGACAAGATCAAACTCAAAATAAGCTGTCCCTTCGATACTTTTAGGCTCGTGCTTGGTAATACTTATGTTTTTAGGCAATTTTGACTTATCGAAAGTAAAAATATTTTTCCCATGATCTTTGGGTTTATCTACATATCTACATTCATCGGTATTACTATCCTTATCCACTTTGATTGAGAATTTTTTAGGCTCAGACCCTAAGATTAATCCTATCTCAATATTGGGATTGTAAAGTACGCTAGGGTTTTCTTTAAATATTTCTACAGTTGCTGTTTTTGCCCCTTTTTCATATTCTAATTCAATAGCAGTATACTTACAATGATCAAAATACGCTACATTAGTCTCAACATTCCCTACAATCAAGGGCATATTGGTAGCAGGAATTGGCAGCTCATCAAGTACTATGCTTTTTTTATCTGTACTCACTTGTAGATAACTCCTACCAAAATCAGTAAAAAAAACTCCTGTTTTTATAGATTTTACAATAGGAAATATTTTTAAATCGTCTCCAGCTGTTTTTATCCAAGCATTATCAAGTACTACCTCTAGTTCTATTTTTTGAGCATAATTTATTTGGGTGTTATCTATTGTTAAAACACCTGATATCCCTTTTTTATTACTATCGTTAGGTTTTAGTTTATGAACCTTCACCTCACGAGTAAAAAAATCTTCCCCAGATATGCTTAGTTTATCATTAGGAGTAAATATATTCCTATCTACCAAATGTACCTCGACTTCCTGACCATAAAGTCCAGTAGTATAAATATGTAATATAACCTTAGATCCTAAAGCTACTGTTGTACTTTCATTAATAGTATTGTATCTTAAATCAGTCCATTCAGTACGAACAATCCCAGAAACCCCTTCTGCTTGCACATACATCCCGAAGGGAGCTATTCCTTTTGGCTTTTCTTCTTCATGCCAGGCTTCGAGCCACGCAATACCTCCTCCTTCTAATAATTTAGGAAATGAGATACGCTCATGAATGCCTTTTTTAAAAGCAACATTAGGCGTTATTTTATTGGGATCTACCCCATTATAAACTAATTGCCAAGTCCAGTTTAAGTCGTCAAATTTTTTTAAACGTTCGTTATACAACTTTAGTTTTTCACTGTATTTTTTAACGTCAATATTATATTGGTGTACATCAACATCATAATTCCATCTTCCGGTTTTGTTTAGCTTATTATATTCTTCCTTAGATAATTCGGTTATGGCTTTAGGTGCTATGGGCTTTTGTTTTTTTAAGTCCTCTATTTCCTTTATTGTTATAGTAAAAGATCCTGCCTTTTTTAGTACTAAACTATTTAGTCTGGGATCATATTTTTGTCCTTCTTCGACCTTTTGTGGTATGATGTGTACTTGCTTTTCCATCTAATTTGTATTATAAATCATTAGGTATTTTTAAAATATCATTCTCTGAAGCATCTAAATCAAAGCCAGGAAATAATTCGGTTGCAACTTCAGGACTAGTATTTTTTATATTTTGTTTATTTAGTTCAGCAACTTGCCCGTGATTTTTTATGCTTATACAATCTGGTCCTCCTATAGGACATGAAGCTTTACTATCTTCAAGCAAGATTTTTCCTTTGTTCGAGAGAACTACTTCTTCATAAAAACTGCTCCATTCTGTAATTACAGCTTGGCAAGGCTTGTAACCAAAAGCTGTCGGTTGTTTTTTGCATTTACCAAAGGTATTTGCCTCTAGGGTTTGCCCGATTTCTTTGGTAGTAGCAATGAGTTTTTTGCCCCCATCTTTGTCGTTTCCAAAATGCTTGGAGTGCGTTTTAACCTGTAAAACATCTGTTTGAGGAGCTTCGCTAAACTTGCATAGGCAAGTAGCTCCATGAACAACTACGTGTTTTTCTGCCATAATTTTTTATTTTATAGGTTCAAATAAAATTTATTGTTGATATATTTCTACCTGAACCTTGTTTATTTTTTCATCGCTCATTTTGGTACTAAAAGTTCCTATTATAGAAAATATGCTATTATCAGAACTGTTAAGTTTGTATTGTACATTTCCCTCAGATTGTATAATTTGAATGTTAGGGCGGTCTTTTTCTAATATCGTTTTATTTTGCAAAACTTCACCAATAGTCCTGTTTTCCAATACCTTACCAATGTAATTGATAATCAACTTACCACTCTTTGTATAAAATTTTTTCAGAGTTTGTGTTATTTCATATTCTAGTAATCTCTTAGACAAGAAGGGTACTTTTTCCGTATATTGAATTTCTTTTTTTTCAGGATAATTACCATATATAGGTTTAAAAAACAGATTGAAAAACCAATTTTTTGACAGCATTTTCAGCAATACTTTTTCGTTATTAAAGTACTGATCTGCTTTTTTTATAATAGTATCCGACTGTTCTTTTTTATAATAATGTGTTAGTTCTTCTTTATTAGCGATCCAGCGTTTTTTGATTTCACTATGGTTTACAATTCCTTTTATTTCTCCCGTATTACTAATTTCCAATGCAATAGGGAAGATATTTTGGGCAATTTTATCTAAAAGCTGTTCTATTGCAACGTCAGGCATTTTTTGATTTATATAAACTTGTCTGCGATTTATTTCTATTATTTTAAAATTAAAATCATTTTTTTTATAAACGACATCTACCTCATAATGAATCTTGCTTTTTAGAAGATCTCCCTCATAATTTTCAAAAGTATAACCATAGGTTTTTGGGGCATAAAACCTAACAGGAAACAGATTGCGTCCTGTTTCTCTTTGCACCAATTTTTCGGGCGATTGACCTTGTAATACATCTGAATAAACATAAATTTCAGTCAAGTGTTTAGGAAACCTATTTCTTCTTATTTTATCCCAGAATCCAGCCTTAGCATTGTGTACCTCTTTTAAGTATTCTGTCTGAATTTTTAATTTTTCAGCAACACTCTCTAGGGTGTCTCCTTCTAGTATAGGATATTTTGTAAGATAGATTAATTTCATTTTTTATTGTATTTGTGGCTTCTTATTGTCGTAATTTTTATGTTCATGAGCGATACCGCTCACTCCAACATATGATTTCTAAATTTTTATTAATTTAATAAATGGTTTAAGTATAGTTCTATAATATATAAAACTGTAATAAGTAATATTATTCCAACATTAGAAATTGCGTGTTTTATTTTGGAATTATAAAATAATTTAAACATTTCAAACAATAGAAAAACTCCAAATAGTATCAATAAAGTAAATGCAAAAAAGAGAGGCACATTTATTCCAATTCCACTATTCCCACTTTGTTTTTTATGTAAAAAAAATAAATTAGCAAGAATTCCAATTGGAATAAGTCCAAATACAATTCTAAATAAAATGTGTTTCTTTAAATCTCGTTTCATTTTTGACGACTTCATTTATACTATTCATAAAATTATCACTAACGGAGTTCTTTTGCGACAAGAGGTTTAGGATTAAATCAAAACTCATTTCGGATTTGCCTAAACATTCTGAATACAAAAACAACTTCCTCACTAAGTATATTGCCCAAATATGTTGTAGTAGTTAAGTTAGTATGTCCAGTAAATCATTTTCTTACTATTTTTTTATCTTCTTATTAAAACACTGGCTTAAAATTTTATAACTAGGCAAATTAGCTACTACAATAGCTCTAAAAATAAAATTTTAGCGTAGGGTCTTTGTCTTAATATTTGTGCTTCCACATATTCTCGAAAATCTATATACAGCTATTTTTTTAGGATAAGCATCATGAAGCCGTGCAACATTGGACCAGGCATTATGATAACTGTTGCTTGGGGAATTTTTACCGTTTTTTCTATACGCCTCTGCAGAAATGGTTTCTTCAGGTGTTAATTTTTCACCTCTAGCCCTTTTGTCATAATATTCTTTGGCATTGGTGTTGTTTTTATTATTATTAGTACCATCGAAAAAAATACCAATGGTCAGTTCCGTAACTTCATCTTCTTTTTTAGGAGGGGTATAATGTCCAAATATAACGCTCATAACTATTCGTATTTACCTGTTCTTGTTACCTTTTCTTTTATCTCATATCGTTTTCCATCTTGTTCTAAATATAAATCAGTAACTCGCTCTGATTTTATCTCAACATTAGGATCAATTTTTATAACCAATTCTACAGCCTTATTTTTATCAAGATCTTCTTTAAAAAATTTTCTAATTTGATTTTTATCAAAATCTACCGGAATTTCATCCTCTCCACCATCAAGATACTTTGCCCAATATTCTTTATCGTGCGTAAAAGCTATTCTAGAAACAAACTCTTGTTCTTGTTTGCCACTGCCTACAGACCAGAATATTTCAAAAGAAAAAGGAATTGCTCTATTTTTTAGCTCTATTGGTCTATCATACGGATTTTCAATTTCTCCGTTACACATTTTAATATACATTGAAGCTATTTTACTGCCTTCGGGTAAGATTACTTTTGGTTTCCAGTTGAATTTTTCACGATATTCCTCATAAACCTCTGGTGGTGGGTAGCCATATTCCTTAATCTGTTCTCGAACGTCTTTAGATATAACAAAATTGTTTTCTAATCTATGTTGACTATAACCATTTCTAAACATATACTTCTCATCTTTGCTAATAAGTTTCGGGTCTATAATGGTTTCATGAGCCTGAAATCGAGCTACTTCAACTTGTCTTCCAATTCCAGCAACCCAAACTACTACCATTCCTTTTGGGGCAAATCCAATTTTTATATGTTTATAAGGTTCTGTTACTACTTCTTGTCCTCTTTTAGCATAAAAACCCTCATCAAATAGCTGTTGTATTTTTTCGATAGGGAGTTTCCATTCGCCTGCATAAAATTTATCATCAACATACGATAACCATGTCATATCGAGCTTATCAGGCAAGGGCGCTTTTATAAAATCTACACTGCCTCCGCCTCCCCAACCAGTGTTGCTAAATCCTCCCATTTGGCTAAAAAAATAACCTCCTGCTGCTCCTGTGTACACTTCTACAGGATATTCTCTTGGTGCAGAAATATCTGCTGACCACTCATACTTTTTTTCCATACATGAATTTATTGTTATTGCTAAAAGCAATAAAAGCATTGTTTTTTTCATGAGCTGGGTGCTTTTTTCTTCTTTTGCCTAAAATTCCATAGTTGAGTAAATAAACTCCACAATTAATCCTCAAAAACCCTGACAATTATTTTGGTTAATGGGATTTCTTTACTTTCTTGTTTTATGATTACATTACATTCTTTATTAGAACCGTTAACTTTAAATAAGATTTCGATGGGTTTGCTTTTATCCAAACTATTGAATGCTTTAAATATTTCTTCTTCTTGAAAATCTTGTGGGTTTTTATCCTTAATTATTTCAGAATGATATCTATTTAGATAATATATAATGTCTTCTCTTAACATAACATCAGCAACATATTTTTGTCCAGATGCATCTTGCCATCTTGGCTCTAAATTATAAGGAATAGCCCTAGACTGAGGAGGATCACTATTTAATAAGGGATTGTTGCTATAGACACTTTCTTCTTCCGCATTGATCATTCTAAAATAAATCTCATTTAATTGCTCTCCATTGGTACCTATGAGTTTAAAGGACCAATTGTATTTTTCTTTATAAGTTTGCCATAATGTATAGGGCAATGTGTTGCTTTTTATTTCTTGTTTTACTTTTTCTGAAAATATTTTATTCATGTTGTCTTGCATATTTTCTTCACGAGTACCGTATTCAGATATATTCTTCCATTTTACATTTGTTACTTCTTTTGCATAATAGGTCGCTATTAATTTTTGCTCTCTCATGCCTGCCATCCAAACGGTAACTTCCCCTCCTAAAGAAACGCCTGCAATGATCTGGTCATACTTCATGTATTTTAATTTTCTGCCGGATTGTTCGTCATCAAAGGTTTTACCTTGATTAGATGGGTCTGTACTTTCTTCTTGTAGCATCTTTTCTATTTCTTCGGACGGCAAATCAAAAGTGCTCTCATAAAATTTATCTTCAGTTTCTGAATAAAAATGAATTCTCAAATCTTTCGGCACTTCATTAAATCCATCCCCTACTGCATCATTACCACCTGAGCCCCAAGGACCTCCTAATGTACCAGTAGGCCCTACAAGTGGTAAAAAGCCATTGGGGGTGTGAAAAGAGCTGGAATAAACAGTAATTTGGTATTGTTTATCGCAACTGGCATAAGCATCATATTTATATTCTTTCATGGTAAAATATTGGCAAGAAGTTAGGTTTATACTCAAAATACTTAAGAGTATAATATTGATTAATTGTTTTCTAGGATTATCCATCTATTACTGTTCTTATATTATTCGCTCTTGGTTCATGACCCGTTTTTTCTGTGGCCGACCAATGCAGGTTGGTGTTAATGAGTATTTTTTCATTGGCAAAATCAAGATAATTTTGATAAGATATGGGCAAACGTGTGTAATCTTCAGTATCTTTTACAGCCTGGATGTACGCTTCTAGTTTCTTTTTTACATAACTCAAAATGTGTTCTTTATCTCCAGCTTTTTCAGGTATTCTAAATTTTCTATTTATACCGTCCATATCAAATCCTGCCTCTTTTTCTTTAGCAAACCCACACATAAAGTGTAAGGAAAGAAAACTGTATCTCTGATCTATATAGCGAGTCCCTTTGTATATAATGTTATGATTGTCTGTAATCATTATATATTTTAACTGATCAGGTTTATACCAGCCACTCTCTACCAACTCTTTTTTGTGTTTTTCTTTAAAATATTCAAATTGTTTACTTGCGACCCCGTATTTTATTAGTGTAGCTATGCCTTCTTTATCCATTTTAACCAAATGCTTCTGCTCATAATTTCCATTTTCATAAGCCCCTCCTATATCACAGTGACAGCCAGGTAATGTGTATTGAAAGCCTCTAGTTGTGGCACTATTAATATTGGTAAGGTTAAAGTTTTTGCGCCATTCATGACCAGCTGCTATTTGTACCACATTTTTGACAGCACGATTACTTATTGCTCTCAAATTAATTTCCTTAACATCACCTTTAGCTTTCGTATCGTCATTAAAATTAACACCATAGGACGAAACAGTGTCATATAACCCTACAAATCTAATTTCCAAGACATTGATTTCAATTTTATTTGTCTCGAATAACAAGCCCAAATGACCTCGTTTGGGCAACTGTTCTTTCTCGACTTGCTTTAAATCCAGATCATAGTAGTCGTATTTTTTTTGCTCTGCATTCCACACCTTACTAGCAGAGTACCACTCTTTGGTGATTTCATTAATAAAAGCTCTTGCCGCTGCTGCGCCACGGCTAAAACCAAAGACATCTAAAACTAAATTTACTTTTGGACTCTTAACTTTAGATACCTCGTCAAAAACTTTTTTGCAGCCAATACGCACTTTTGCTCTTATGCCTGTTTCGCCTGTTCCTGTAAGATACCCCGCAACAGTATCAGTATCTCCATCCAGAGTGCCTATGCCTTCAACATATAATGCTTTATCCTTTCCTATAAGATAAAATTCCTGCATTCTGGCAACATTCGAATAATCATTGTCATAACTGTCTTTGTCTACCCCCCAAGGATCATCTTTTACCGCCTCTTTATCATATAAATCTCCTTTTTCCTTTTTTTCTTTTTCTTTCCTAATGTAAGTATTACGCTGGTTGTTTAAGGTACCATCAAATAGTACTGCTAAGGTAATTTGCTTTATCGTGTTTTCCGTTTTATCTGGTGGCGTGTAATAGCCGAAACTAATGTTTGTTGCCATCTGCCGTTATCTTTTTATTCGAAATTAAAGTAAGGTTCTCTGTTGTAGCTTCAATATTAGATTGGTTTGCGATTTTTGTTAATGTACCACCTACTATTAAAGTATATTCATTATTAACCGTCACTTTTCTGTTTTTACAAATTTTATAGATTGCCATAATTAAAACATTTTAGATTTTTCTGCACTATTAACTTCAACCGTCTTACCACTTTTCAGGGTTAAATTTTCTTTATTGCTGAAAATAGTAACACTAGAAGCTACCACATTAGAGATTTTTGCCTGACACATAAAATCTTTATCAACCATTTCTTTTCTATTATCGGAACTTTCAGTAATATCACCATTTGCTGTTTGGGTTAAATCGTTACCCGCCGTTTGCGAAATATTTTTACCTGCGTCACAATCCATATTTTCTCCTGCATCAATTTTTACATTTTTACCTGCGTTGACAATAAAATCTTCTCCTGCCTGCATTGTAATATTCTTTGGGGCAGTAACATTAATATTTCCTTTCCCATCCATAAACCAAGTATTGCCTGATGGGTCTTTTACTAATATGCTACTTGCACCCTCATCAAAGGTTATGGTACTTCCGGTTCTGGTATAAATACTTTTAATATTATTGTCTGCTTGACCGCCAGCACCAATTTTCCCATTAAACAAACTTCCTATTACAAATGGTCTGTTGGGGTCATTGTAGCGAAAACCAAGCATCACATGATCTCCTACTTCGGGAATAAAAACCATTCCTCGATTGGTGGTGACTTCACCACTGGTTCCTGCATCGGGTGTCATTACTCGTAACCATGGTGTACGTTGTTGTTTGGTGGCTTGCCATAGCATCTTTACACGTATTCTGCCCTGCCCTTTTGGATCATCATTGGCTACTACTTCTGCTTGTTGCATTTGAGCTATAGGAAAGCTGATGTTTGGCTCTGGTAACTTGCGTATTTTGGCAGGCAAGGCTTTAAAAGTATTTTCATACTCACCTATGTCGCTAGCTTTATGTGTTATTTCGGTGATGATATAAATCCCTACTTCGTTGGTTTCGTAGTTGATTTTATTAATGTCTTGTCCACTGGTAAATGCCGTTAATTTATCTTTTACCTGCATGGCATCTATGCTAATACTCATGCCTATTCGTAAACTTCTGTTTCGACTAGTGGCGGTTATAAAATTAGATTCTGTTGCGGCACTTTGCTGACGGTTTTGCAGTATGGTTTGCAAATACATATCGTCTCCAGTGGCTATTCTGCCATATTCTAATGAAGATGTAGCATATAGTTTTTGAGAAGCTGTTATAGCATCAGTGCCCAACTTTGGAAACCCTTCTATTTCGTCTCTAGTCTTAGCTTGATACAGTTTATTGATATCTTCGTTATAGGTAAATGCTTCAAATTGATTAGGAATTGCCTGAACAGAAATATTTAGGTTATAAAGATCTTTGTTATAAATCAATTTTGTAAAATCCATACTAACATTTGGTTTGCCAAAAAATAGTTTTTCTCCATCATAATACAGCCATTCGTTGTATTGTTTGGCCAAGCGTTGTATGAATTGAAAATCGGTTTCGAGATATTGGGTTTGATAGCCTAAATTACTACCGAGCTCAGGTTTAATGTTGTTTTGTAATTGTTCACCTGCTGTTGTTTGTATTACTTCCTCAATAATATCATGCAAATTGGTGTCTTCCCAAGAATTGAGTTTTGCTCCTGATTCTAGAAGTATCGTTTTAGAATAACCAGAAATAATAATTTGGCTTCCCACATGTCCTAGTTCTTGGGCATATTGGACATTGGTCACTATTCCTAAAAAGTTATTATTATTTTCAAAGGCAATATGCACCACTTTTCCCAGCCAATTCTGAGCACTCTCTATAGTGTATGCTCTTGGTTTTTCGACCACAGAATGCGGAACACTAATTGTAAAATGATGGTGGTTATTAATCGTTTGATGTAGCTCAATAGTAGTGAAATGTGAAATTTCTTTTCTATCAATACCAAATGTAATTTTAGAAATGACCATAATATGTTTAATTATAAGTTTGATTTTTAAAATTTTAACTTAAATAGATTATAGTCTTAAGCTCTTGTTTCTAAAGTTCTTATGGAGAATTCAATTTTAAGCTAAAAATATCATGTTCTGAAAATAGAAGTGATACTTATTCAATGTTTTTGAAGAAATTGTATAATGAAAGAAACAAGAAGCGATGCATTACCGCTTCTTGTCAATTGAGAAATTAAATTTTAGCCCAATTGTTATCTAATGTAGCATTACCTAATGTAATTTTTTCTGCAGAAAAAGTAATCTCAGTTACCATTGGAGTTTCAGCCAAAGCATCTAATTGCTCACTAAAGAAAACAATAAAAGCATTCTCAAAAGAAAGTTCTTTCATTACTTGCTCAGAATCGGCTTTGAAAAATTTCACTTTCCCACTTACTGGTTTGTGCTGACTGTTTACTGCCTGCTCAATAACAGTAGTATTATCTGTAGATTTTACTTTTAAATTTAATCTTCCTCCTTTAATTTCAGATGAAACTGCACCTTTACCATCAGTATGTCTTATCATCTCTACTTTTGAGAATAATACTTGATAATC
This sequence comes from Flavobacterium sp. 140616W15, assembly GCF_003668995.1. Lineage (NCBI taxonomy): Bacteria > Pseudomonadati > Bacteroidota > Flavobacteriia > Flavobacteriales > Flavobacteriaceae > Flavobacterium > Flavobacterium sp. 140616W15. Next base: position 1,245,691 of record NZ_CP033068.1, on the reverse strand, counting down.
GTTTCCCTCGAATTCTAAAATTGCTTTAAATGCCATAATATAAATTGTTAAATTGTTAAAAATTATTTTTTAGAAACCTCTCTCTAATGTCTGACTAATATAAACAGAAAAAGAGGTAGCCTAAACTGATCTTAGAATACCTCTTTTTTATACTTAAAAGTACTTTTTTGATTTACTTCTTGGTAGGAAGATGAGAGTGATTCGTAATCAATATTAATGTAAATATATGACTACAAATGAAACAAACAAATTATTTTGTACTATTTTCATAAAAAAATTAAAATCAATATAACGAAAAAGTAAGATTATAACTCTAAATTACCCGTATTTAGATTATCCAATATTTTTAGATAATCCCAACTTTTGCACTTGATCCCCTTTAAGTGCAAAAAAATATTTCAAAAAAAGGCATAAAAAAACTCCTTAAGAAATTAAGGAGTTTCTTAGTATAGCACCAGTGATTACAATCGAACACCTAATAGGACTGTTAGCGTTAGTTTTTTTGTTTCAAAATATACAATCCTCCATTTTTTATGATAGGCTCAACGATACCTGTGCTATCGTTCATATAGCCGCCAATATTGATATCATAATGCAAAAAAGCCACTTTTGATTTTGTTCTCAAATGCTTGGGTAATTCATATAAATATAAATCATTTTTACATTTGGAGTCTTTAAAATATTTTATTGCTTTCTCTTTGAAAAACAAACTTTCGTTGTTATAAGCAACTTGAAAGTAGGCTGTATTAATAAACGATGGAAAAACCCAATCTGGAAAATCAAAGAAACCTCCAGTAAAATAATACTCATCTTTTTTGCGAGAAAGCAATTCGATTGAATTTGAAGTTTGGTAATCCAACTTTTGCTCCTTTAACAGTTGTGTATAATACATTTTTAGATAATCATCATCTATTTTTTCGCCAATCTGTTTGGTTGAATAAATTCCGGTTTTTTGGTTTTTTAAAACAATTAACCTTTTATCGGCAAATTTTGCGGGAAAATTTAAAAAATCAATCTGACCAATAGTATCATTTTCCAATTTATTACTTCCAGAATGCGTAAACCTATAATCTCCTTTTTGTGAGAATAATAAAATCCAATAGTTTTTAATTTTAAAATACATTGGATAATTTTCGGCTAGATAATCAAAATTCCTATTGGTGTCATAAACTACCATTTCAGCATCTTTGTAATATTTCTCAAAAAGTATTTTAAAATCGCTGTCTTTAATTTCATTTTTAAAATTTAGTATTTGCGAAAATTTAGTATATACCAGCTTCTTTCCTGAAAAATCATACACTCCATTTTCAGCAAATACATACGGTATAAAATTTGCAAAATCAAAAACAGATGTAAATTTTTCTTTTGCTAAATCATCTGATATAATAATATTTCCTAAATAATTATATTTTGTTAATCCTTTATTATTAGAAACGTAATAATCATTATTAATGCTATCATACAATATTGGAAAAGTACCATTCACTGGTAAAATTTCATAATTTTCAGATTGCGGTTTTTCTATTAGGCTTTTAAAATTTTTATACCATTTTGGCTTAAAAAAATCATTTGTTGATATATTATGGGGCGTACATCTATCTAAAAACAATAACACCAAAAGAGCACTAATAATCAAATAATAAATAATTTTTTTCATGTTTTTTGTTCAATTTTAAGCTTTCGGAGATAAAATTACTACAAACTTGTATATAATTCTGATAACGATAAGATTTACTTACTATTTTGTGGATTACCCTAAAATTATCTACTTATGCCAAAAATTATTTCAAAAAAAGGCATAAAAAAAACTCCTTAATTTCTTAAGGAGTTTCTTGGTGGGCGATGAGGGGTTCGAACCCCCGACCCCCTCGGTGTAAACGAGGTGCTCTGAACCAGCTGAGCTAATCGCCCTATTTTACTTAGGTTGCTATCATATCCTGATTGCGTGTGCAAATATACAGCTAGAATTCATAATTACAAGCCTTTTTTTTAAATAAATTTAAAGTTTTTTTTACACATCTCTTTTACAACACTTTAATTACATCACGAAATGGTATAATTCTTTTGTAATAACTCGCTATAGTCATACATTTGTATTTATATATATTATACAATGGCAAGATTCAAAGAAAATGATTTACCTAAATCAAAAATAACCGCTACTTCACTCAATAAAGCAACAATAATATTTAAATACGCAGGAAACCACCAATGGAAATTTTATGTTGGATTGGTTTTTTTACTTTTTACAGGAGCAACGGCATTAGCTTTCCCTAAATTAATGGGAATGTTAATAGATTGTGTTAAGAACAAAGACAACTCCGAGGCCAATATGATCGCACTCGGACTGGTTGTTATTCTTTTTTTACAGTCTATCTGTTCTTTCTTCAGACTATCATTATTTGTAAATTTCACCGAAAATACGCTAGCAAATCTACGTTCGGCACTTTACAGTAATTTGGTAAAATTACCAATGTCATTCTTTTCACAAAAACGTGTAGGTGAATTAAATAGCCGTATCAGTGCCGACATTACTCAGATACAAGATACCTTAACATCGACAATTGCAGAATTCTTACGTCAGTTTATACTAATTATAGGAGGAGTTATTTTATTGGCTACCGAAAGTTTAAAACTAACCTTATTAATGCTATCTGTCGTTCCGCTTGTGGCAGTTGCAGCAGTTATTTTTGGTCGTTTCATTCGTAAATATTCAAAAAAAGTACAAGACCAAGTTGCCGAAAGTCAGGTAATTGTTGAAGAAACAATGCAAGGAATTAGCATCGTAAAAGCTTTTGCTAATGAATGGTACGAGATCGCACGTTATAACGGAAAAATCAAAGAAGTAGTAAAACTAGCAATCAAAGGAGGTAAATACCGTGGCTACTTTGCTTCATTTATTATATTCTGTTTGTTTGGAGCTATCGTAGCCGTAGTTTGGTATGGAGTACGATTAAGTATTGCGGGCGAAATGAGCGTAGGTCAATTAATTTCGTTTGTACTCTACTCTACTTTTGTTGGAGCTTCGTTTGGTGGAATCGCCGAATTGTATGCACAAATTCAAAAAGCAATTGGTGCAACCGAACGTGTTTTTGAATTATTAGATGAGCAACCAGAGAAAATAAACTCGAACCAAAATTCAACGGCTATCGAAAAAATACAAGGAAATGTAACGTTCAAGAACGTACAATTCAGCTATCCGTCAAGAAAAGAAATTATGGTTCTAAAAGATGTTAATTTTACTGCAAAATTCGGACAGAAGATTGCAATCGTGGGGCCAAGTGGGGCTGGAAAATCAACAATCTCTTCTTTATTATTACGTTTTTATGATATTGATGCAGGAGAAATCATTGTTGACGGAAAAAACATTTACGATTATGATTTAGAAAACCTAAGAGGGAACATGAGTATTGTTCCTCAAGATGTAATTTTGTTTGGAGGAACTATTAGAGAAAATATCGCCTATGGAAAACCAGATGCGACTGAAGAAGAAATTTTATTAGCAGCCAAACAAGCCAATGCGTTTAACTTTATTGAAGGATTCCCTGAAAAATTCGATACACTGGTTGGAGAAAGAGGAATTAAACTTTCTGGCGGACAACGTCAGCGCATAGCTATAGCACGTGCATTACTTAAAAACCCAAGCATTTTGATTCTTGATGAAGCAACATCATCATTGGATAGTGAAAGTGAAAAATTAGTTCAAGAAGCATTAGAAATTTTGATGCAAGGAAGAACAAGTATAATCATCGCACACCGTTTATCAACCATTCGTAGCGCCGATCAAATTCTAGTTCTTGACAACGGAGTAATTTCGGAACAAGGAACTCACCAAGAATTAATAGCGCTAGAAAACGGAACCTATAAAAATTTAAGTAATCTACAGTTTAATAACTCTTAGATTTTAAAATTAAAATTCATAAAAAAACTCCAATCAAAAAAATTGATTGGAGTTTTTTATATTAACTGAGACTGAGACTAAAAACTACTTCTCTTTTCTTCTCTTACGCTCTGTTTTTAAAAGTTCTAACTCTCTATTTGTTTGTCCGGCAACCGAAGTGTTTTCTTCTGCTCGACGGATAAGGTATGGCATAACATCTTTTACAGGTCCAAACGGAAGGTACTTAGCAACATTATATCCATTTTCAGCCAGATTATAACTAATATTGTCACTCATACCATATAACTGACCGAAGCAAATTCTGTGGTCGTTATTTTTAATCCCTCTATCTTGCATTAATTGCATCAAAGTATAAGAACTATTTTCGTTGTGTGTTCCTGCAAAAATAGACATTGTATCTAAATGCTCTAACATATATAAAACTGCCGCATCATAATTAATATCGGTAGCTTCTTTAGAAACACAGATTGGAGAAACATATTTTTTCTCTTCAGCTCTTTTATTTTCTTTTTCCATATAAGCACCACGAACCAATTTCATTCCTATAAAGAAACCTTCAGCTTTAGCTTGTTCATGTAATTTTTTCAAATAATCCAAACGATCCCAACGATACATCTGTAATGTATTAAATACAATTGCTTTCTCTTTATTGTATTTACGCATCATTTCAGTAACTAAATCATCGGCAGCATCTTGCATCCAACTTTCTTCACCGTCAATAAGTAAAGCAACATCATTTTTATGCGCTTCCTTACATACAATATCAAAACGCTCTACTACTCTATTCCACTCTGTTTGTTCAGCAGGGCTTAAAGTTTGTTTCTCACCTAATTTTTCATACAATTCAAAACGACCTAAACCAGTTGGCTTGAAAACCGCAAACGGAATTGCTTCTCGTTCTTTAGCAAACTCAATTGTTTTTAAAGTCATTTTTAAAGCAGCATCAAATTGCTCCTCTTCTTCTTTTCCCTCAACTGAATAATCTAATACTGAACAAACACCTTTAGTGTACATTTTGTCAACAACAGTAATACAGTCATCTTCATTTACTCCTCCACAAAAATGATCAAAAACTGTGGCGCGAATTAATTTCTCTACAGGTAAATTTGCTTTTAAAGCAAAGTTTGTAACGGCTGTTCCAATACGAACTAATGGTTGATTGGCAATCATTTTAAAAAGAAAATAAGCTCTCTCAAGTTCTGTATCACTTTTTAACGAAAATGCAACTTGTGTATTATTAAATATTTTTTCCATTATTAGGGATTTTTTTTTATGCAAATATAGTGAGAGTTTGAATACTTTTTTTGTTAAAAATTCATTATTTCACATCAATTACTACTTAAAACAACTAATAAACAAGATTAAACGCTATCGCGACATATATATAATAGAACAACAAGCAATTAACATTATTAAAATAATTATTTACATAGTTAGTTCTATTTCAATTTTCCCTAATATTCTACATCAGATAGAAGTATCCTGTAGAAACATTTAAATAACATAAACTATTTACAAATAGAATAATTTAAACAAATTAGAGAGCGAGTTTGAATATATTTTAGTTTAAAATAACTTATTTTTGCGCTTTCAATTAACTACAAACAACATGCAATCAATTCACGCCAATAATTACCCTATTCATTTTAATGAAAATGCATACAAAGCATTAAATAATCATTTAAACGAAAATAAGTATTCTAATTTATTCATCGTTGTAGATACAGACACAAATGAGCATTGCTTACCTAAATTTCTACCTTTATTAGAAACCGACCTTACTATAGAGATTATCGAGTTTGAATCGGGTGAAATCAATAAAAACATTGAAACTTGTATCGAAATATGGAAAGTACTAACTGAACTTGGTGCCGACAGAAAAACATTGATAATTAACCTTGGCGGTGGTGTTGTTACCGATTTAGGTGGTTTTGTAGCTTCTACATTTAAACGTGGAGTCGATTTTATACACATCCCTACCACCTTACTATCTATGGTAGATGCTTCTGTAGGTGGTAAAAATGGTGTTGACTTAGGAAATCTTAAAAATCAGATTGGTGTTATCAATGTTCCTAAAATGGTATTAATTGATACACAATACTTAGAAACTTTATCACAAAGCGAAATGCGCTCTGGCCTTGCAGAGATGCTAAAGCACGGATTAATTTACGATGCTACTTATTGGGAAAAGTTTTTAGACTTAAAAGCTATCGATTTTGCAGATCTTGATGAATTAATATACCGTTCTGTAGAAATTAAAAACGAAATTGTAATGCAAGACCCTACCGAAAAACATATTCGTAAGGCTTTAAATTTCGGACATACATTAGGACATGCCATAGAAAGTTATTTTTTAGAGAATGAGAACAAGAAAACATTACTACATGGTGAAGCAATTGCTATTGGTATGATTCTCGAAAGTTATATCTCATTACACAAAAACCTACTTACTAAAGAAGAATATTCTCAGATAAAATCGACTATAAAATCAATTTATGACGATGTCATTATTGAAGAAAATGATATAGAGCCAATCTTAGAATTGTTAATTCATGATAAGAAAAATGAATATGGATTAATTCAGTTTGCGTTGATTGAAGGAATCGGAAAAATCAAAATCAATCAATCCGTTGAAAATGAATTGATTCTTAACTCCTTTCAAGATTACAAATCTTAACTTATTTTTTAATAAAAAAGCTTTGCTTTACGTATATAATATTTTTTACATTTGCACCGTGAAAAAAAGTCAAAAACAAAAACAATTTGGTTCATATAGAAACCACGCCAATGCCTCATTCCTGAGGATATTGAACCGTTTTTACAATATAAAAGGAAACTTTTGTTTTGATATCTTTCAATGCTTAAAAGCTGAGCACGAGAAACTACAGATCGTGTTCGCAAATATTAGAGTTTGAATTTTAGATTATTTTATTGTTTACAACTAATTTAATTTAAAATACATCCATTTCAATGAATACAAAATATTCTGATTTAATAAATCAAACTTATTACTTTCCTCAAGAGGAATTCACATTAAACAAAGACAACCTACATTTCCACAATATCGATTTGATGAAATTGGTAGAAAAATATGGTACGCCATTAAAATTTACTTATTTACCTCAAATTTCTAACAACATCAACAAAGCAAAAAGTTGGTTTAGAAAATCGATGGAAAAAAATAAATACGAAGCAAAATACTATTACTGCTATTGTACTAAAAGTTCTCATTTTGAATTCGTAATGAATGAAGCTTTCAAGAACAATATCCATATAGAAACTTCATCTGCATTTGACATTAATATTGCAGAGAATTTATTAGAAAATGGTAAAATCAACAAAAACACGCACATTATATGTAACGGTTTCAAGAGAGACCAATACGTTACAAATATTGCAAGACTTATAAACAATGGTCATAAAAATACCATTCCGATTATAGACAACTACGAAGAACTTGATTTGCTTCAAGCAGAAATCAAAGGGAAATTTAAAATCGGAATCCGAATTGCTGCTGAAGAAGAACCAAAATTTGAGTTCTACACTTCAAGATTAGGAATTGGATACAAAAACATTGTTCCTTTTTACAAAAAAGAGATCAAAGAAAATAAAAATTTAGAAGTGAAAATGCTACACTTCTTTATTAATACTGGTATCAACGACAATGCATATTACTGGAACGAATTAGTAAAATGTATTAAAGTTTATGTAGCTTTAAAAAAGGAATGCCCTACTCTTGATGGTTTAAATATTGGTGGAGGATTCCCTATTAAAAACTCATTGGCTTTTGAGTACGATTACCAATATATGATTGATGAGATTATCAATCAAATTAAAATTGCTTGTGACGAAGCTGAAGTAGATGTTCCTAATATTTTTACTGAATTTGGTTCATTTACCGTAGGTGAAAGCGGAGGTGCTATTTATCAGATTTTGTACCAAAAACAACAAAATGACAGAGAAAAATGGAATATGATTGATTCGTCTTTCATTACCACTTTACCTGACACATGGGCAATCAACAAACGATTTATTATGCTAGCCGTAAACCGGTGGAATGATACTTACGAACGGGTTCTATTAGGTGGTCTTACTTGTGATAGTGACGATTATTACAATTCTGAGCAAAATATGAATGCCATTTATTTACCTAAATACAATAAAGAAAAACCTTTGTATATTGGTTTCTTTAACACAGGAGCTTATCAAGAAACAATTGGAGGTTACGGAGGATTACACCACTGTTTAATCCCGCAACCAAAGCATATTTTAATTGATAGAGACGAAAATGGATTTTTGGCAACTGAGGTATTTTCTCAAGAGCAAACATCAGATGAAGTATTAAAGATATTAGGGTACAGTAAAAAACAATAAAAAAAATCGCAAATTGCACTAAATAATTATAAAATTTATTAATTTGCATAACAATCTTTAAAGGCTTTCAACCTTTGAAATCATAAAAAAAAGAAAAAATGAAAGGACCAATTAGTCAGTTTATTGAGAAACACTATTTACACTTTAACTCTGCATCATTAGTAGATGCAGCAAAAGCATACGAACAACAATTGGCTAATGGTGCCAAAATGATGGTAAGTATGGCTGGAGCAATGAGTACTGCCGAAATTGGAAAGATTTTTGCTGAGATCATTCGTCAGGATAAAGTTCAAATTATTTCTTGTACAGGAGCAAATCTTGAAGAAGATATCATGAACCTAGTAGCGCACTCTCACTATGAAAGAGTACCAAACTACCGTGACTTAACTCCACAAGATGAGTGGGAATTATTAGAGAGAGGATTAAACAGAGTTACAGATACTTGTATCCCAGAACATGAAGCATTCCGTCGTTTGCAAAAACATATTTACAAAATATGGAAAGATGCAGATGATAAAGGAGAACGTTATTTCCCACATGAATTCATGTACAAAATGTTACTTTCTGGAGTATTAGAAGAATATTACGAAATTGACTTGAAAGATAGCTGGATGTATGCTGCAGCAGAGAAAAATTTACCTATTATTGTACCAGGATGGGAAGATAGTACAATGGGAAATATCTTCGCTTCATACGTAATCAAAGGTGAACTAAAAGCATCTACGATGAAATCTGGAATCGAATACATGGTTTTCCTTTCTGATTGGTATCCTAAAAACAGTACTAACGGAATTGGATTTTTCCAAATCGGTGGTGGTATTGCTGGAGATTTCCCAATTTGCGTGGTACCAATGTTGTACCAAGATATGGAAATGCATGATGTTCCATTTTGGAGCTATTTCTGCCAAATTTCAGATTCAACAACCAGTTATGGTTCGTATTCTGGAGCTGTTCCTAATGAAAAAATTACTTGGGGTAAACTAGATATCAAAACTCCAAAATTCATTATTGAGTCAGACGCTACCATTGTAGCACCATTAATTTTTGCATATTTATTAGATTTATAGAATAACTTTATGAAAAGAGTAATAGTTGATTACGCTAAACTTACCAACGAAATTTTAAACTTACTAGTTGAGAAATTTCCTGATGGTTATGATGATTCGGATGTTATCCGTTTTAGAAATGCTAAAAACGAATTAATAGAAGCTGTTGAAGTACGCACAGAAGACACTATTTATTTAGTGAAAATTAGTACTAAACTTGCTGATAGAATTGAAAATTACGATGAAGATGATGAAATCGACGCAGACGTTGACACAATCGAACCAATTAAAGGTCTTGATTTAGAAGATGATGCAGACGACGAAGACGAAGACGAGAATCTGGACAAACCAGATCTTGATGGAGACGACGACGACGAAGATAATGATAAAGACATCGCCGATGAGGATGATGACGAAGATGATGAAGATTAATTAATCTGAATATTTCAAAATAAAAAAGGAACTCACACATGAGTTCCTTTTTTATTTAGTAAATTACCTACAAAAATATAAGCCGATGGATACTGCGCTATTACATGCCAAACTAAAGGAAAATTTTGGATTCGAAAAATTTAGACCAAACCAAGAAGATATAATAAATACAATACTTTCAGGTCAGGATACTTTAGCTATTATGCCAACTGGTGGAGGAAAATCAATCTGTTTTCAGTTACCCGCCCTATTATTGCCAGGAATCACAATAGTAATCTCTCCTCTTATTGCCTTAATGAAAGATCAAGTGGATAGTTTAAAAGCAAACGGAATTACAGCTTGCTTCATAAATAGTAGCCAAACCGAACAAGAGCAGCAATTTTATATGGAAAGTTTAAAATCTAACACTATAAAATTGGTTTATATTGCTCCTGAGAGCTTATCTTATCTCGATGTACTTTTTAACCAACTCACAATAAGCCTAATAGCGATAGACGAAGCACATTGTATCTCGGCTTGGGGTCATGATTTTCGTCCAGCATATACTAATTTAGGATATTTAAAAAATCGCTTCCCTTCTACTCCTGTATTAGCATTAACAGCTACTGCTGATAAAGCAACTAGAACCGATATTACAAAGCAGCTTAATTTAAACAACCCAAAAACCGTTGTCGCCTCTTTTGACAGAAAAAATTTAAGTCTAGAAGTACGCCCTGCTCTCGACAGAGTAAAACAGATCATCGATTTTATTGAAACCAAACCCAATGAATCTGGAATTATATATTGCCTGAGCAGAAAAACAACGGAAGAACTTGCCCAAAAATTAAAGAAAAAAGGAATTAATGCCAAAGCATATCATGCAGGTTTGGATAGCAAACTACGTTCCAAAACTCAAGATGATTTCATTAACGATGATTGTCAGGTAGTTTGTGCTACAATTGCTTTTGGAATGGGTATCGACAAATCGAATGTACGCTGGGTGATTCATTATAATTTACCAAAAAATATTGAAGGTTATTACCAAGAAATTGGAAGAGCTGGCCGTGATGGGTTACCTTCAGAAACCATTTTATTTGAAAGCTATAGTGATGTAATTCAACTGCAAAAATTTGCTTCGGAAGGGTTAAATGCCGAAGTACAACTTGCAAAACTAGAACGAATGAAACAATATGCGGATGCTTTGAGCTGTCGCAGAAAAATATTGCTTTCTTATTTTGGGGAATTAGTAAATGAAAATTGTGGCAATTGCGATATTTGTAAAAATCCACCAAGGTTTTTTGATGGAACTCTTATAGCACAAAAGGCGCTTTCGGCAATTACACGTTTACAAGAAAAAGAAACCTTACCAGTTATTGTGGATTTTCTTAGAGGTTCTAAAAATGCACATATATACGAAAACGACTATCAGAATCTAAAAACTTACGGAATTGGCACTGATATCTCATGGTACGATTGGAATCAATATCTAATTCAACTAATAAATTTAGGTTATTGCGAAATTGCCTTTCATCAGCATAATAAAATTCTACTGACTCCTTTTGCTAAAAAAGTCTTATTTGAAGGTGAAAAAGTAAAACTAACAACTGTAGTCAAAAAATCTACTGAAAGTATAGAAATAAAAGAAAAAGCAACCAAAGCCAAATCTAATTCTCTTTCGAAATACTTCGTCAACTGCGATATAATATTGCAAAAGAAGAAGAAGTTCCTGCTTATGTTATTTTTAGTGATGCTGTTTTAAGACAAATGGAGACATTACGCCCAATGAGTGATGATGAACTAATAGTAATTGATGGCGTTGGAAAAGCTAAACTTGAAAAATATGGCCCTGATTTTGTAAACGCCATAATTGAGTTTCAAAAAAACAAAAAAAACCTCAAGTAAAATCAAAAAAAGAAAGCACTACCTATAAAGTAACACTAGAATTATTTCAGGAAGGAGTTTCTATTGAAGCAATTGCCGCAAAAAGAAAGCTAGGGATTTCAACAATTGCGTCACATTTAGCAAAATTATACGTCGATGGACACGATATCGATTTATCCGACTACGTATCAGATGCTGAAATTTTTAAGATAAGAGATGCCCAAGTAAAACTTGAAAACCCAGATACTCTAAAACCTTATTTTGATTTTCTTG